>CALDLA010000070.1 GCA_937898415.1 uncultured Prevotellaceae bacterium
ATACGATAGTGGATCATGGCTTTCGTCACAGGATAGCTGAAGATAATCTCGCCATAGTTGATGGCAGCAGGGTCGTTGTCGAACATGGCCTGCACGTCGGTATAGAGCAACCGTTTGATTTCAGGCAGTGCATCGATCAGTTGCAATGCCAAGTCCCTGGCCTTATCCTGTACCTGCTGCCTCGACGTGACGGTATCGCCTTTCTCGCCAAACTGAAGACCATAGGATATCTGTCTTGCCAATGTCTGGAGCAGCTCTTCCATGTGGACGCCAATGTTGTAAGAACGGATGGTCTCATGGCACTGCCGTTTGTTGAAGTAATCAGGAAAGATGATGCTCTTTACCAGGTTGATGATTTTCTTCACCTGTTCCACAGAGGGGAGCGAGGCTTCCGTCTGTGGCATCATACGTATTTCCTGTTCCGTCTGGCGCGATAACAGACGGACATTACGTTCGAGTATTTCTATAGTTTTTGTGTCCATATTCAATTGTCAATTTTAAAGATGTACCTCCTTATCCACGACTTCACCGTTCAGGATCTTGAAGGAGTTGAGGTGAACACCCTCGTGGAGTGAAAGGATGGCGTAGCGGATGGTGGAATCGTTGGCCAGACGGAGGTCCTCTTGCGAAGGACGCGAGGGTGAGGCTGGATGACTGTGCCAGTTGGCAAGGATCTTCAGACCTTTGCTTCGTGCATACTTCAAGGCTGCAAACTGATCCTTCGGCGCGAAAGAGAAATGTTCAGGCGAGTGGTCGATATTCTCCATCCAGTAGTTCTCTGTCACGACGTCGCCCTCCTCACCGCTGATGCCCAGCAGGTAACCGCACGTCTCGTTGGGTGCGTCCTGCCGGGCCTGGCTGATCAATGCATCAATTATATCATTACTTATAAACATACTTTTTCTTAAAATATAAATCAGTGTTTCAAGTCGCAGGCGGCCTGTTCGTAGTCGATCAGATGATCGATGGTGGGGTTTGTGCCGCAGATGGCGCACGAGTCACGATGCTTCACGGGAACGGTGCGGAACTGCATGGTCTTGGCATCGAAGGTGAGCAGACGGTTCGTCAGCAGTTCGCCGATGCCTGTGAAATACTTCAGGGTCTCTGCGGCCTGAATGGTGCCCAGCATACCAGCGATAGCCCCCAATACACCAGCCTGCGAACAAGTAGGTACGGCTCCTGCGGGAGGTGGTTCCTTAAACATACAACGGTAACAGGCCGTGCCAGGCAGATGGGTAAACGTCTGACCGTTGAAGCGCAGGATACCTCCGTGCGAGAAAGGTTTACCTGCCATCACACAAGCATCGTTGATGAGGAACTTCACGGGGAAGTTGTCCGTGCCGTCAACGATGAAGTCGTACTCCTTAATAATATCGAGGGCGTTCGACGAGTCGAGGAATTTGTAATAAGTCTCCACCTTCACATCGGGGTTGATGGCCTTGATCTTCTCTTCGGCACTCTTTACTTTCGGCACTCCCACGTCCTTGGTGAAGTGAATCACCTGACGCTGGAGATTGCTCAGATCGACGACATCAGCATCCACGATACCGATGGTTCCGATACCTGCCGCTGCGAGGTAGAGCGAGACGGGAGCACCCAGTCCGCCGGCACCCACTACGAGCACACGCGCGTTCATTATCTTCTCTTGTCCCTCCACGCCGACATCCTGCAACAGGATGTGCCGCGAATAACGCTGTATCTGTTCTTCTGTAAAATCTATCATAACGCTCCTCCCCCCATGAAATACAGGAAATCGACCTTGTCGCCTTCCTTCAGTTGAATACTCCCCCAGTCCTCGCGCTCGGCAAACTCCTCGTTCACCTGCACGCTGACCATCTCGGGCTGCAGCACGTTCTGCTGCAGAATCAGTTCACTTACGTTGAGCGGCAGGCTCACTTCCTGCGCGTCTCCATTTACATAAATCTTTACCATAATCATTTGAGTTTGAATCTGGGTGCAAAGGTACGGCGATTTCTTGGTTGCCACAATCCCACAGGGATGGTAAATCGCATACCATATCAAGGGTATGCAGAATGCCGCAAACGTGCGATTGTGGGAGTGCTAAAACCGCCGTACCTTTGCAGCGTGAACTCAAACGTTATTTTTATGGCAGAAAACAAGAAACTAAGCATCATCGCCTTCAGCGGCGATTTCGACAAACTGACAGCAGTATTTACATTAGGTACGGGCGCGGCTGCAGTAGGCTATGAGGTGAACATCTTCTTCACCTTCTGGGGTCTCGACGCCATCAAGCAGAAACAAGGCCGGAGCTTTACCGGCGGCAATTGGCTGACGAAGATCTTCGGCTTTATGATGGGCGGACTGAAAGTGACTCCCACGAGCCGCTTCAATTTCCTCGGCGCTGGCCCGAAGATATTCCGCTACCTGATGCGTAAGAACAATGTGGCAACACTCGAAGAACTCGTCGAGGCGGCCAAAGCTCTCGGCATCAACCTCTACGCCTGCGAGATGGCGATGCACGTGCTCGGCCTCAAGAAAGAGGACTTCATCCCTGAAGTGAAGGACGTGCTCGGCGTGGCATCGTTCCTCAACCTCAGCGAAGGGGGACAAACATTGTTTATTTAGTTAAGAGTTAAGAATTAAGAGTTAAAGAAAATGGCAACAAAGGTATTAGACATTACGAAGGAACACTGCCCGATGACCTTCGTCAAGACCAAGATTGAGCTCTCGAAGCTCCAGCCGGGCGACATCTTAGAAGTATTGCTCGCCGAGGGCGAACCCCTCGACAACGTCCCTCGCAACGCCCGTGACCAGGGATACAACGTCCTCTCCGTAGAACACGTCGAGGGCACCACCCACCGCGTGACTATCAAGAAGTGAGGCGGTATATGGGCATTATCCTTTTCCGCCCTTGTCAAAGTTTGACATAACCAGTCTTTGCAGTTCCTCCAGCCCGCCGCGCTCCACAGCCTCGTTGGAAGCAAGTGAATATACAGTGTCAATAGACGGAAGAATGCTGTTTCTTCTTCACGCTTTTTGGTTAACTGCGAAGCAGATGCTTGATAAAAGATGGGAGATGCCATGCAAAAGGTCCTGAAGGGTTATCCCAAAGTGAGCAGAGTGCCGTCCTAAAGTAAAAATCACGTCAATGTCTGTTAAAACAAAGACAATGTTTATTAGAACAAAGGCATTGATTGATAAATCTGCGGCATTGTTTTGGTTTTTTCAGACCTTTTGTGTACTTTTGTACGCAAATCAAGTAAAATCAAGCAAATAACTATGTACGCAAAGTATATCAAAAGGGAGATTCCCGACCTGAACGGTACAGGGAGAATGCAGGCTTACTACCAGATGGAGCTGAGTCCAAAGAGTTACGGGGAGTTTGTGAGTCAATGTGCTCGTGAAGGCCACATGGAGGAAAGCCATATCCTAGCCGTCATGTCGCTGGTCAGTGAGAAACTGGCACTTTGCATGGCAGAAGGATTCTCCGTGAAACTCGACGGTATCGGCACTTTCAACGCAAAACTCGGCGTGAGGAGCGACATGCTGCAAGATGCCTTCGAGCCTGGCGAATCAAACCGTAACGCCCATAGCATTCAGGTGACGGGTGTGGCCTACAGAGCCGACAAGGATCTTATCAGGAATACAAGCCGTAAGTGCGTGCTTGAACGGGGCGGCGTCAGTCGAATCAAGAAATCGAAACTGACACTTGACGAACGCATCGAGAAAGCCCGCGAGTTCCTGCAGAAGAACATGTTCATGAGAGTTCCAGACTATATGCGTCTGACGGGACTTTCGCGAACGACAGCAAGTCAGGAGTTACGCAAGTTGGCCCTCAACCCTTCTACAGGCATCACTAGCCGAGGCCAAAGAAGCCAGAAATATTATGTGCTGCGATAAAGGATTGGCAGGCATGGCCTTTGACTCGGATGTCATCTTGATTCTTCGTCCGCTGAACCGCTTCGGCATCGTGACTGCCGAACTGAAGCGGGTGGGCTCGTTCGGCCGTTATATGACGGTTGTGGGGAAGGTCAGGCAGGAGCATGAGCTGACCACGCTTTGCGAGGAACTGACAGCTGACAGTCTGTATGCCCGTTTTGCCAACAAAAAGATGTTCCGCCATGCGGAGGATTTCTGGGTTACGACAGACGCGACAGTCAAGCAGTACGTGAAGCGCATGGCTGACATGCGGCTCTTTAAGGCCGTCCGGTTAGGTGCATCGTTGGACATCCCGATATTGTATGCCCCTACGGAGAAGTCGCCGCTGCACATCGACGACCGGCTGAAGTTTGACGGAGAGCAGGAGGTGAGACCCGTGATGAACTTCCGCCGCCATGCCGACGGCACCACCTATCAGCTGCAGCTCCGCATCGGCGACCGCCTCATTGAGCGGCTCTCCAAGCATCACCTTGTCGTGCTGGCTCATGAGCCGGGGATGTTCACGCTCGACGGTCAGCTATACACGATGGGCGAGGGCTTCAGTGCCCAGCTGTTACTGCCGTTTGTACAGAAGCCGCAGGTGGAGATACCGCGAAAGTTAGAGGACGACTACTTCCACCGCTTCATCCTGAAGCATGTGACGCGGGCGGAGGTCAACGCTGAAGGTTTTGATATCACGGATATCGGCGTGAAGCCGCAGCCCCGTCTGATAGCCGAGACGACGATTGACGGCGGTCGGATGCTGTCGTTGCGGTTCAAGTATGACAACACGGAGTATTCGCTGGGGAGCAGGACTAACGGACGGGTGACATTGACAGAGGAGAACGGGGGCTTTCGCTTCATTCGCCAGCTGCGCGACAAGCAGATGGAGCAGGAACAGACGGACATGCTGAGGCGGACAGCCCCTCAGATGACTGCCCGTGGCGAAGTCCGCTTCCCGTCGCTCGGCGAGATGGTTGACTGGCTTCGTCAGCATGCCGCTGAGCTGAAGTCACAGGGCTTCGATGTGGTTCAACCCTCCGACCATATCTATCATATAGGGCCTCTCGACGTGGAGCAGAGCGACACGTGGCAGGGTGACTGGCTGCAGACGAAGGTGGCTGTAGTGCTCGACGGCGGCCGCTTCACCATCCCCTTCCACGACCTCCGCGACGCCATTCTCCGAGGCGAGCGGGAATACATGTTGCCCACGGGCGAGTTCCTACTCATCCCCGAGGAGTGGGTTCAGCGCTACACCGACCTGCTGTTGATAGGATTGCCCAAGGAACGAGCCTTCCTGCGGCACAAGAGCCAAATTCAGTCAAAGACTCCTATGGATCCCGTGAGGCCCATTGCCTCCATAATCCCCCCGACGGCTCTCCGCGCTACCCTCCGCCCTTACCAGCTGGAAGGTTTCCGCTGGCTCTGGCAGAATTTCACGGCACAGACGGGCTGCTGCCTTTCCGACGAGATGGGACTCGGGAAAACCATCCAGACCATCGCTTTGTTGCTGAAGTACAAGGAGACGGCAAAAACCGCTGAGCCTCGCCGTCAGCCCCAGCCCGGCATGCTCTTCTCAGACGAGGAGATGAAAGGGGAACCAGACGGCGGCACTGCCAATCTTCCCCATTCACCTTTCACCTTTCAATATAAGACCTCACTCGTCGTCGCTCCTGTCTCTGTCGTCCACAATTGGCGAAATGAGCTGGCGCGATTCGCCCCTTCGCTCTTAGTGATGACCTACACCGGCGACACTGCCAAACGTCAGGACAAACGCCATGCGTTGATGCGATGGGACGTGGTGCTGACCACCTATCGCACACTGCTCAACGACATCGATTATCTTACCCGCCAACAGTTCGGCATCATTGTATTCGACGAGAGCCAGGCTTTCAAGACCCCTACTTCGCAGATTCATCACGCCGTGAGCCGTCTCGGCGCCCTCCATCGCATGGCCCTCAGCGGTACGCCTGTAGAAAATAATCTCGGCGAGCTGTGGAGCCTGATGAATGTGCTCAATCCCAACCTGCTCGGCCATTCGACGGCATTCCAGAAAGCCTTTGTCCGCCCCGTTGTCCAGCAGATGGAAGAGGGTCGTCGCGATTTGCTGCGCCGTCTCATTGCCCCCTATTTTCTCAAGCGCACGAAGGAGGAAGTACTCAGCGACCTGCCTGAGCGACAAGACGAGGTCGTCATCTGCCCCATGACCGACAAACAGGCCAAACTGTATGCCGAGGAACTCTCGCGGGCACGGAATGAGTGGCTCTCAGCACAAGCCGCCTCCGAGACGCCCAACCAACAGACGAGAATTCATGTCCTCGCTGCCATCCAGCGCCTGCGGCAGATAGCCAACGGCGAGGGCAAGCAGTCCGTCGTCTTCGAACAATTGGAGAACTTGCGACAGACGCGCCACAAGGTGCTCGTGTTCAGCGAATACGTCACCCTGCTGGAGCGCGTGGGGGGCGAGATGCAGCGGCGCGGCTGGCAGTACGACCTGCTGACGGGTCAGACGCAGCAGCGCGAACAAGTGATTGCACATTTCCAGCGCGAGGCTGACTGCCAGTTCTTCCTCATCTCGCTGAAGGCTGGCGGCGTGGGCCTGAACCTGACCGCTGCCGACTACGTGTTCCTGCTCGACCCTTGGTGGAACCAGGCCGCCGAGGAGCAAGCCATCGCCCGAGCCCATCGCATAGGCCAGCACCACCCAGTCTTCGTCTATCGCTTCGTCTCCGCAAACACCCTTGAGGAGCAAATCCTCACCCTCCAGGAGCGCAAGCAGTCGCTAATTGATAGCGTCATGCCGTTTATTTGCAGGTGACTCGGAGAAATACCTCATTTATGGTATGCGGAATGCCCCATTAGTGGGATTGTGGGGACGCAAAAACTGCCGTAACTTTGCACTCGAAATTCAAACGCATTATTAACGCATTTAAAAAAGAGTAAAGTTATGGCAGATTCAAATCTTCAGCGCAGTGTGACCACTGCTACCGCCAGAAGACTGGCAACCACCACCAAGACAGCCCCGCAGATGGGCTCCATCACTCCGAGATTACTCCTTAAGTTATTGCCCTGGGTGCAGGTCAGCGGCGGCACGTTCCGCGTGAACCGTACGAAGGTCGAACTCCGTAAGAACGACCGCCTGCCCATCCAGTATGTGAACGGCGTGCCGTCGTTTACGGCGAAGAACCTCAAGGCTATTCCACTCTTCTCTGAGTTCGACGACGAGATTCTGAACCGCCTGGTCAGCTCGTTCGAGGCCAAGGAAGTGGATGTCGATAAACTCTTCGTGGAGGAGGGCAAGGACAAACAACGCTTCTTCATCGTGGCCAGCGGACAGGCTGAGGTCATCAGCAAAGGCCCTCACGGCGAAGACTTACGGATTGCCCTGTTAGGCGACGGCGAGTACTTCGGCGAGGCAGACTTACTGGATGAGCAGGAATCGACGGTCAGCGTTCGCGCCATCACACCCACCGTATTCCTCGGTCTGAAACTCAAGGAACTGATTAAATTTATCAAAGAGGTGCCCGACTTCCGCGAGACATTCGAAAAAGCAGTTGACAAACAGTTGCGCCTGAAGGCATCCGTCAACGACAATGGCGAGAAGCATATCGACCTCGTCAGCGGCCACGAGGAGGACAATATCATCCCCGAGACCTACATCGACTATGAGGAGAATCCGACGGAGTACTCGCTGAACACACTGCAGACGGTGGTTCGTGTGCATACCCGTGTGAGCGATCTGTATAATAATCCCTACAATCAGTTGGAGGAACAGTTGCGCCTCAGCATTGAGAGCATCAAGGAACGTCAGGAGTGGGAACTCATCAACAACAAGAAGTTCGGTCTGTTGGCTGCTGCCAACCCCGCCTACCGCATCACCACGCGCTACGGCTCGCCCACACCCGATGACCTCGACGAACTGCTGTCATTAGTCTGGAAGGAACCAGCTTTCTTCATTGCCCATCCTCGTGCCATCGCTGCCTTCGAACGTGAATGTACGTGGCGCGGTGTGCCGCCTGTGAGCACGGATTTGTTTGGTACGAGAGTGGTTCTGTGGCGTGGTGTTCCCCTGATTCCTTCAGACAAGGTGGAGGTGGAAGGTCAGTACCTGACGGGCCGCGGCGTTGGTACGACGAAGATTATACTTGTGCGTGTAGGAGAAAAGAGCCAGGGTGTGGTTGGTCTGCACCAGAGCGGTATTCCCGGTGAGATTGCTCCGTCGCTCTCCGCCCGTCTGATGGGTCTTGACAAGTTCGGCGTGGCCTCTTATCTGCTTACGAAGTACTTCTCGTTGGCCGCCCTCACCGACGATGCCATCGCTGTGCTCGAGAACGTTGAGGTGGGCTATTATCACGATTATCAGCACAGGAATAAAGTGGAAAAGTGAAAAGATTATCTTTATGATAGATATACAGAATAATAACGGATACGGTATACAGGATCCTGGGTTCGAACTGCTGAAGCAGGTGGCGCAGAAGTACTGTCCCGAGGAGCTTCAGGTGGAGCGGAAGGAGGTTATTCCTGACGAGACGCTGAATCTCACGGAACTGGAGACAGCCTTCAATGCGCTGTTGGCTGGCGGTAGCGGCTATGGCGAGTTGCCCTACATCGGCGACACGGACGCCCATACCTCTTCGCTGCCCAAAGACGACGGCTTCGGCATCGGTATCCCTGAGACGCAGAAGCTGCGCGACCTGCATTACGAGGAGGCGGACACGCTGAACTCAGAGCAGATCAAGCGCGACTTCCCCGTACTCAATCAGAAGGTGAACGGCCACGACCTCGTGTGGCTCGACAACGGCGCGACAACGCAGAAGCCGAATCAGGTGATCGATAAAATCTCGGACTACTACCGTACTTATAATAGTAACATCCATCGCGGGGCGCATACCCTTGCTGCCCGTGCGACGGATGCCTACGAGGAGGCACGCGAAAAGGTGCAGCGGTTCATCAATGCAGCCACCAGTGAGGAAATCATCTTCGTGCGTGGCACTACCGAGGGCATCAACCTCGTGGCGCAGACCTATGGCCGACAGTTCATCACACCGGGCGATGATGTGATAGTCTCTGAACTCGACCACCACGCAAACATCGTACCTTGGCAGCGCGTTGCTCAGGAGCGGGGTGCTACGCTTCGTGCTATCCCTACTGATCAAAACGGTGACCTCATCCTCTCAGAGTTTGAGCGCATCATCACGCCTCGCACGAGATTTGTCTCAGTGGGGCATGTGAACAACACCTTCGGCACCATCAACGACGTGCAGCGTATCATTGAGATTGCCCATGCACACGGCATCCCCGTGCTGATTGACGGTGCACAGTCCATTGCCCACACCCCCGTCGATGTGCAGGCCCTGGGTGCAGACTTCTTCGTGTTCAGTGGTCATAAGATTTACGGGCCCAACGGCATCGGTGTGGTGTATGGTCGCAAGGAACTCCTGGATAAAATGCAGCCTTGGCAAGGCGGCGGCAACATGATCAAAGACGTGACCATCGAGCGTACAGAGTACAACGTGGCCCCAGCCCGTTTCGAGGCTGGTACGCCCAACGTGGCCGATGCCATCGGACTCGGTGCTGCACTCGACTATGTAAGCCATATCGGCCTGCGTAACATCGAGCACCACGAGCACCAGTTAACGGAGTATGCCCGCGAACAACTCGCCCAGATTCCTGGTCTGACGCTTATCGGCAATCCCAAGAACCGCGTGTCAGTCGTGAGCTTCGTCCTCGACGGCATCCCCGTACCTGAGGTGGGCACCCTGCTCGACAAGGAGGGTATCGCCGTGCGTGCAGGACATCACTGTGCCCAGCCTGCTCTGCGCGCCCTGGGCTATGAGATGAGCGTCCGTCCTACCTTCGCCCTCTACAACACCCGTGAAGACGTGGACAAACTCGTGATTGCAGTGAAAAAGATTATTGGTAGATGAAATACGAAACAAAGATTCTTACGACGAAGTATCAGAAACCTGATGCATACGGAGCACTATCAATGCCCGTCTACTATACGGCGGCGTTTGAGTTTGAGTCTGCCAAGGCCATGGGCGACGCGTTTTGCGGTCGTTCCATGGCCCCGTCGTATGCCCGCATCGCCAACCCTACAGTAACCTATCTCGAGGAACGCGTGCGGCAACTGACGGGCGCAGTGAGTGTGACGGCCCTCAACACAGGTATGGCAGCGATCCACTATGCCCTGACGGCTGTCAGTGCGGCAGGACTCAACATCGTGGCCTCGAAGCATCTGTTTGGCAATAGTGTCTCGCTGATTCGCGATACCCTCGGAAACTTCGGCGTGGAGGCACGCTTTGTCGATTTCACGAAACCCGAGGAGGTAGCGGCAAAGATTGACGACAAGACCTGTGCGCTTTTCTTCGAGATCATCACCAATCCGCAGTTGTTCGTGGCCGACATCCGTGCACTGGCTGACATCGCCCACAAGGTAGGCGTGCCTCTGATTGCCGATACCACCATCGTGCCGTTTTCCGCTTTCCGAGCCGTAGATTTCGGCGTGGACATCGAGGTGGTTTCGAGCACGAAGTATATCTCCGGTGGTGGTACAGGACTTGGTGGCCTGCTCATCGACTACGGACGGTTCGACTGGAGCCTGTCACCCTCCCCTGCCTTGCAAGCCCGCACCAAGAAAGTTGGCAAGAAACTGGCCTTCACGGCACGTGTAAAGACAGAACTGATCACGAATCTCGGTGCGCTGATGACTCCCCAGGCAGCCTATATGGAAACTCTCGGCCTCGACACCCTAGACATCCGTTTCCGTCGTCAGGCTGAAACCACGCTCTGGCTCGCTCATCAATGTCAGCAACTGCCGGAAATCAAGCGCGTCAACTACACCAGCTTGGAGGGCAACCCCTTCTATGAGCTCTCGCTGAAGCAGTTCGGCCGCTTGCCTGGTGCCGTCTTCACCATCGACCTCTCTTCGAAGGAAGTCGCCTTTGCCTTTATCGACAAGCTTCAGGTTATCCGTCGTGCTACGAACCTCTTCGACCGTAAATCGCTCGCCATCCATCCCGCCTCCACCATCTTCGGCCTCTTCACCCCCGAACAGTGTGCGGAGATGTCTGTCCCCGACACTACCGTTCGCCTAAGCATCGGCCTCGAAGCCGGCGAAGACCTGCTAGAGGATATCAAACAAAGTTTAAAGGTGGAGTAATGAGCTCCACCTTTAAATATAAAACTCTGAAGAGTCCACCAGTCCGGCGCGAAGGGCGTACTTAATGACCTCGTGGGCGGTGTTGACGCCTAACTTCCGGAAGATGTTCTTACGATGGGTCGTGATGGTGTGGACACTCGAGAAACGTTCGTTGGCAATCTCCTTCGTCGATTTTCCTTGGGCGATGGCTTTTACAATTTCCGTCTCTGTCGTTGTCAACAAGCTGGGGCGCTCTTCCTCTTCCTGCTGTTGGATGATGATGGTCTCCAAGGCTCGCTGGCTGATGTGGCGGTTGTGGCGGCTGACTGCATCTAGAGCGTCGCGGATATCCTTCAGCGTCCCGTCCTTGTAGACGATACTGAACTGGTGGGACGAATAGATGACGCGGCGTATGAACTGGGGCGTCAGGTCGTCGCTGATGAGTATCCACTCCGATAGGGCGAATCGCTCAGCGACAATCAGTAGCTGCTCTTCGTCGGCGAAGTCAAATAATGTGTAGTCAAGTATGACCACGGCATTCTCATGTTCCTTTAACAACTCTACAAGTCCTGCTTTGTCACTGGCCACATAGAGTTTACTGTCCTCGTCTTTCTTGACAAGACTGATTAACGCCAGCCGCGTCAGTTCTTGATTGTCTGCAATAATATACTTTCCCATAGTCGTTGTATTTTTGGTGCAAAGGTACGAAGAATGGAGAATCTGACCAAAATATCAACGATAATCAGAAGATATCACTGTAATCAGACAAAACAGCCAATATTATTCTAAAACAATCCGGAAAACGGCTGCTTTTCAGAATATTTTTAGTGCGCTATGCTGTTGCCGCCCCAGATGATTACCTTTATATACCGTCACAAAGAAAATTCCCGCTTGGGACCGAAGTCTTACGCGGGAACCAATGAAAGGAGGAGTGGTACCTCCAGGAATCGAACCGGGGACACACGGATTTTCA
>CALDLA010000071.1 GCA_937898415.1 uncultured Prevotellaceae bacterium
CTCAGTCATGTGTCTATGACTTCTTAGGTGGTACCAAGCGTACCTCCTAAGAAGTCATAGACACATGACTGAGTAGTTACACCGAACTATTGTATTAACACAAATATTATAATTATGAATAAGGGAAACAAGGAAATGAAAAAAGCAGTTGGCCAGGAATCATTCGAAGACCTGGCACAATACTTGGTGAAGATGAATGAAGCCTTCCTGCGAAGTGCTGCTAGTGCTGTAAACAAGCATGTGACATGCCGCAATTGGCTCAATGGCTTTTATATCGTGCATTATGAGCAAAACGGCAGCGACAGAGCAAAGTATGGAGAGAATCTACTGCAGAAGTTGTCTGAGCGATTAAGAATGAAAGGATATTCATATAGGGACTTACGTCTATACAGACAATTCTTCCAAACATATAAGAATATGCAACCAGCCATTCTTGAATATGTCATAAACGATCCTGAAATTTGGCAACCACCGATTGCCAAATTAGAATCCGCAGAATCAGGGACTGACAAGATTTGGCAATCAGTGATTGCCAAATTGCCAACAAAAAACGAGAACCATGATATCATCGTGCCAGCAGACAATCTTTTCAATCGCTTATCCTATACACATTTCGTACAACTCCTGCCTATAGAAGATCATTTGGAACGGGCATTCTATGAAATTGAATGCATGAAGGGAGTCTGGAGTACCCGTGAACTGAAGAGGCAGATAGAAAGCGATTATTTCAAACGTAGCGGATTCAGCCGCGAGAAGGATGCCCTTCGTGAATTAGCAAACCAAGGAGCAGTACAGCAGGATTTGAAAGAGACAATAAAGTCGCCTTTTGTTTTCGAATTCCTTGGACTCGACGCAAAAGACGTAGTCGAGGAATCAGAATTAGAGTCAGCACTGATGGATCACCTGCAGGAGTTCATGCTTGAACTGGGGAATGGTTTCTGTTTCGAAGCACGACAAAAGAGAATCCTTGTAGACGAAGAATACTATTACATGGACATGGTATTCTACAACCGTGCTGCAAGATTTGGCGTCATTTTGGAATTGAAGTCTCATAGGCTTGACTACAAGGACGTGGCACAACTGAACATGTATCTGTCATATTATCGCAAGAATATGATGCAGGAAGACGATAATCCACCTGTCGGCATTCTTCTCTGTACAGCTGTTGGCAAAGAAATGGTTGAATATGCGACTTCAGGCATAGACGAGAACCTGTTTATATCGAAATATCTTTTGAAACTGCCTTCCAAGGATGAAATGGAACGTTGGCTATACAAGGAATTGAAGGAATTAAGATGAGAGATTTGAGCAATCTTTGTTAAAAAGAAGACGGAAAGCTGCTGTATTGGCGGCTTTCTGCCGTATTTTGAGTACCTTTGCAACCCGATATGCAGAAAGAAAAGACGATATTGTTCCTTCACGGATTCTATGCCAGCGGCCAGTGTGTGCCTGCCGTGGCACTGAGGGAGGCATTCGAGAAAAGGGCCAACGTGCTGACTCCCGACCTCCCACTCCACCCTCATGATGCCATCAGGCTTATCCGCGACATCTGTGACAAGGAGAAACCAGACGTGCTCGTGGGCAACAGCTGCGGCTCGTTCTATGCGCAGATGATCTCACCGATTGTGGGCATTCCTGCACTACTCGGCAACCCGCACTTCAAGATGTCAGACTTCCTCCATGAGCGTATCGGCAGCCATCAATACAAGTCACCAAGGGCTGATGGCAAGCAAGACTTCACCATCGACAAACAACTCATCAGTGAGTTCGAGGAACTGGAGGTACACCAGTTCGACTGCTGTAATATATATAATAAGGATCGCGTGTGGGGACTCTTCGGTGAGGAAGACACATTGGCACACTTCGAGCCGCTTTTCCTGAAGCACTATATGAACAGCCATCACTTCCCTGGAGGACATACGCCAACGGCCGAGCAGTTCAAGACATGGTACTGTCCGCTCATCGAGAAGCTGCTGCTTGATTATCCCATCGCAGAAGACCGGGTACGCTACTTCCAGCACTTCAAGGGAAACAAGTACAAGATGATAGCATCGGCCTTCGACTCAGAGACTCAAGAACGCATGGTAGTCTATCAGGCACTCTACGGCGACCGCAAATACTGGGTTCGCCCAGAAAAGATGTTCTTCGAGCAGATTGAACGGGACGGCAAGCGATTCTCACGCTTCCAGGAAATAGACTGGGAAGAATAGATACAAAAGGCAGCACCAAGGCTGCCTTCCAAACGGGTTGTGGAACTGCGCTATTCGTACCAGAACTCTCCACCGAGTAGCTGAGCGCTTCTTTCGGCTTTATTGCCTGTGGCCTCACGAGTATATTCCTTGTACTGTCGGCCTTGTTCGGTTTCCTTAGTTTCCATAGAGTTTACCCTTTAATTCACAATTGGTAAAATGGCTAAAAAGTATCTGGGTGCAAAGTTACAGCGAAACCATCAGAGATGAAATACCATCCGCAAGGCATTTTACATCGCAATAGTTTGGTATTTCAGCATATTTGACCAGTTCAATACAATTACAGAGGGGAAAATCCCCCGAATCTTTAGGACTTTACCCCTATCGTTTTAGAGTTTATCCTTTGCAAATCAGCAGGAAAATGCCGTACTTTGCACCGTGAACAAGAAACAAAATGTCAAACTCTAACCTGAATTATTCATAGATATAAAAAAAGAGAACGCATTTCTTGCACAAATG
>CALDLA010000072.1 GCA_937898415.1 uncultured Prevotellaceae bacterium
CCCGTGAGGGTCAACATCGCTTGCCATCGGGGGTCAAACACGCTCGGCTTTTCCACTATGAATGTATATTTCTTTTTTGACATTTTTGTTGATGAATTAAGCACTATCTCAAATATAGTCTACAATTATATTGATACATCAAATAGTAAATCACATAATTTCATATCACCATTACCTTTTACCACCAAATTATCCCTGTTTGTTTGGAACAAAGGTCTTTGGAGCGGGTCTAATGATTCGTCATAAACAGCTTGATTATATGCAGACTCCAAATCTTCTTTCGCTTCATTTACGGTTTTTCCATCAAGAAATGAAGAAATGAATGACATTACAATTTCTGTAGTCACATCATCTATTCCATAGGGACAATTGGCATAATCGGTATACCCAACAAATGCTTTTGCCTTGTTAGTCACAATAGCATCAGCTAAATCATTGCCATTCAAACATGAGAAAGTATAGATGAGCGCATTCGAGAATAAATAGTAATTCTCTGTTGTCGTCACTATATCTTCATTTCCAATCTTAAAGCTATCATGTTTACCATGACCATACCAGAAACACATAAAGGAATCGCTATTAACAAGCGACATCTTTTCTGCAAGGTTCTGCTTTGTGACAGTATCTGACAGATATATATGGTTTTCTGCGTCAATATCTTCATGAGATGTTGCATATTGCTCCAATAATTGAGCAGTTGAGTCTTTCATCATCACAAATAGATTTGCAATGTCGCACGACTCGGAATCATCTACAAGAATAACTGAATTAAATTTCATTTTTCTCGCATATTATTAGTAAATAATTCCGTTGCGAGACTCATGACACCCCGTGTAGTCTCCTTGCCGAACTCATCTTGTTTGCGTATGGAAGCAAGAATATCATTCAACGTATATACTTTATCTCCAGAACGCATATAGGGTTTACTCCGCTTTTCTTCACTCTGCTTCAATATCCATTTCTCCATCACAGAACGAATATCATTCTGGATTCTGTCATAAGCATTATGTATTGCATCGACAATTGCTTCTGTTGACTCATCTTTTGGGACACAACTAAACGCATGGCCTTTAAACATTTTGTTGGCCTCTGTCGAATTAATACCAGTTCCCGTATAAACTATAACAGGAACTAAAGCAGAGATTGCATAAATGTCATTGAGAACATTTTCGCCTTGCAAAGAACTATTGCTAAATTTCCAATCTAAAATTGTTACTATTTTTTTATCGATATTATTTTTGATATAATCAAGTCCTTCAGATGGTTTCTCGAAATATACGATCTCATCCACCTCATCCTCAATATCATCAAGGAAAGCATCTTCTTTCATCTTAATATCATCGTCTATATAGACAACTATCAAATTCATTTTTTCATCCATAACCTTAATGCTTTAATGGAATATTTATTTTAAATGTTGCTCCAGTTGGTTTGAATTCATTCGGCTCAAGAGATATTGTTCCTTTTATAGAATTCAATCTTGTACGAACAATATATAGTCCTAATCCTGCTCCTCCCAAATCGGCAGTCGTTGTGTAAAAAACATCAAATATCCTATCACGTATTTCCTCCGGAATTCCAGAACCATTATCGGAGAAAAACATGATAAGATTATCATTTTCCCTATAAGCGGAACACTTTATTCTTTTGTCTTTTGTGTTACGCAACGCCTTCACAGAATTATCTATCAGGTTGCCAAACATATCTTGAAATGCCTTTTTGTTGTATGACAATTCGAAATCATCTTCAACCGAATACTCTGTTTTTATGCACTCTTCTTCAAAGAGGAATTTGTACCTTTCTTCAAACAATTCTTCTACAGCTTCTTTAACACTAAAGAACTCAAATGTTGAATCATCTTCTGCATAACTCAGCATAAAGTTCATGGCTCTTGACAGATTATTCATCTCGTCAAAAACTCGGCGAGCATGCTTTACAGACTTGTCGTATTTTTGACCCAACGGAATCCATTTAGCGACAAACTCTGCAGAACGCTTGATAATACCAATAGAAATCCGAAGAATATGAGATATCTGTCCTGCATAAGCTTGTAAAGAAACCAAACTGAACATTATATTTTCTTGTTGCCGTTTGTCTTCCTCCATCCGCTCATAATCCTTGGATGAAGCAGAAACATTTTGCTTTATCTCTCCTAGCCTAGAAGTAATTTCATTCAATTCAGACTCCACTTCTGGAGATGCGAAAAATGATTGGCCTTTGATTCTATTAATTTTCTGTTTGATATCTTCAATATCATTATCTGCTTTCTTCAGCCTCTCAGCATTGTCTCTTTTCCTATTATCTTTTTGATGTTTCAGATATAGTTCTACCTGATGAATTTGGCTGATTACAAAATCTTTCAGACTAGACCATTCTTTGTTGTCAACAAAATCCTGCCTATTAGTGGAGTCTTTTATCTCGGGATTTAGCTCATCTTTAATATCTACCCATCCAATGATATCTCTAGTACTCAACTTTTCAAAGAATCCAGACCAACGGCGTTTATCAATGCCAAAAAGATCTTTCTGCTCATCACGGCTTGATTTATACTCGGCAAAAGGAGTTGCTATGATGCCGTCACGATAGACCTTTATACCATCAATGCGGTCTTCTTTCGTGAAATTCTTCTTACCCTCTTGGTCATAGTAATAGATTGTGAAGCCAATTGGTCCAAAGACTTCTGCTACTTTTTCCTTTACTACAAGATTACCCCTACTCTCCTCAAGATACTCTTGATAGTATTTTTGTTTAACTTCATCGTATCTATATTTTAAAGAGTATGATAGTGTAGCTTTTGCCAAGACTAAGCTTTCAACAGGCTTGTTGTCATAAGTCTTATATTCTGGAACATGAAACCATATATTAAAAGGATATTTGACATACATGGTTGGCCTAACAATCTTCGACAATTCACGATAGGCACGAATTATATCTCTTTCAAGCCACACGTCATTTAAAGACGAAATCTCAAGTCTTGTTCCTTGAATATCAGCAACAGCAGGTTCCGTCCAATATTTATTATCAATATCGGTAAACAATTTCTGTTCTTCAGGAGAATTTTCAAAATTCAACTTTAGCTGTCGGTCTTCTTCCTCTGAATATTTAGTCCAGTCGGTCTCCAAGCAATGCCATATCAGTGAGCCTTTCTTTTTAGTTTTCATTACCAACTTTCCACCGAGTTTGTCAACGGCAAAACGGCCTACTCCCTTTTTACCAGCGACAACACGATTGTAAGGCGCAGGGGACACTCTCTTCCTTCTTTTGCTACTAGTTCCTATTACCATCCATTTATCTCGGATATCAGCAAAAGCCATCCCCAAACCATTGTCTTCTATGATGATACGACTCTGATTTGATAAAGGATTCAAATTCTCAAATGTAACATCCACTTTTTCAGCATTGGCATCATAGCAATTCTTCACGAGTTCGAATAAAGCCGTGATTCTATCTGTTATCAGCTCTCTCCCTAACAAACGGAAGGTACTGACATCAAATTTGAAACGTAATGTAGAAGGATTATTCTCCATAACTCAATATTTTTTCAAACACAGCCTTAGCCAATAGCGGTGGTACAGCATTGCCAATTTGTTGTTGTATGTGCATCAAACTTCCCTTAAAAATAAACTTATCAGGGAAACTTTGCAGACGTGCAGCTTCTCTTACAGACAATCCTCTATCTTGAAATGGATGTATCAGCATATTCTTTCGATAGTTCGAAATAACTACCGAGGGCTCATCTGCTCTCAATCGTCTATAAATGCCACTATGACAATTCTGCTTGTTTGCATAGTTTTGCATCAGGTCATCGGGTATAGACTCCCAATTTTGACCTTGCTTTATATGGGCATAACGCTCTATGACATAATCTGCGTTACGGGACACATAGTTCTGCCTACTTCGCTTTGATCCCTTACGCATCATTCGCGCATATCTACTTGCTTTGTTTGCTGGTAATTTATATGATAACGTATCTACTTGCTGACCATTCGTAAGATCAGGCAAGTCTCCAATAGCATCATTAACAGTTATTTTTGTTTCAAATGACTCTGGAAATTCAAACTGTATGCCAAGTCGATTACCAACCATAAAGAAACGATTTCGATGCTGAGGTACCCCATAGTCTGAGGCCCAAAGCACTTTGGGGAATACCAAATAACCCATCTCCCTAAAACGTTGTTCTACCAAATGCTGAATCTTTCCTTTCTCAAAATGAGCAAATCCTTCAACATTCTCAAACAAAAACCAGTCAGGCTGGATTTCATTAACAAAACGCAAAAACTCTTCAAATAGTGAATTATTAGGATTCTTCATGTTTCGAGTCATTGTATTTGATAAAGAAAACCCCTGACATGGTGGTCCTCCAAATACTATCGACACATGCTCATTAGGTAACAAATAATCTTGAGGATTAATATTGTGTATATCATTCTCTATAACAAGAGTATTAGGATGGTTATACCTATATGTGTTCGCTGCGCTTTTGTCCTTTTCAACAGCAAACCTAACTTGAAAGCCTGCCATTTCTGCTCCCAAGCTCAGCCCTCCAGCTCCACTAAATATATCTATTCCTATAGGCATTTTCTTGACTCTTATTGCAGGTTTTCTACCAAGAATTTTTTCAACGGCTCAAGATATTCTTCATCCAGATTCCAATGCTGGGTGTTCTCGTAATTGCGATTTACCTCTTTAATCAGTTCTTTCTGAGTATTTGATTCGCCTAATAGCGCTTCAAGATAACCGTATATCTTTGTTTTCTTAGCTGGCGTAGTCAGAGGTGGAGGTGTACGTCCTAGGATATCAAGTGTCACAAGTTCCTTTTCGTAATTTTCCCAACAACCAAAGATTGGGCGATTGTTCGAATTGATAATGTTCTCCAGTAAGTCTTCCAATGCTCCTGTGTCTTGATTGTTTGGCAACAGGAACAACTCAAATTCCACTTCGTTTGTCTGCTGCCATTTCGCAATCTCGTCTTTACGGGCCTGGAAATCCTTGTCTGCATCAACGATAACAAGGTTCATGCCACCATTTGCTGTCATTGAACGCATACGAAGAGCCGAAGCTTCCGTTTTCAAGTTGTCCCAACCTTTGAGAACTACAATTCGTTCGTCAGGAACTACTTCACCAAACACATGACGGAGGTATTGCTTGAAAAAACATTCATCAGCAAGTCCTTCCACAAAGATATTGAAATTCTTTCTCATAACACGATGCTCCTCAGTTCAATATCATTTGTACAGGCCTCACACAAACCATTATACGTCAGCTTATAAGCCTGATGCCCCTTCAGCTTCGTTTTCTCCAAAGTATATAGGCGGAAGTCCTTCTGGTAATTTATATTCTCTTCAAGCATCTTACTCAAATGACAAAGTGTTTCCTTGCTATGTGTAGTTACAAACAACTGTTTGTCACTAGCAACAGCCAAAGTGAACAAGGCTTGCCACAACTTCCGGTAAACAGAATAGTGCAAACCATTATCTATCTCGTCGATAAGAATCATATCAATCAACGGATTTGCCGCACTGGCCACAATGCTCAAGTAACGACGAAGTCCATCGCCCGTCACTCTGGCAGGCAGCATTTCAGCCATTCCCTCAAAGCTAATATAGACATCATCTGTCAATATTTCTATTCCATTGATCCGCTCGTCAAACAGCTTCAACAAAGCCAATATTGTATCCTTCTTGTTCCTGCGAATCAACTCTGTCAAATCATTGGCAAGATTATTCGTCATCAAGTCAGAAGGTATCAGCCATGCCCTGTTCTTTTCCATATAACCCTCAGCCGATTTTTTATTAACAACCAGTCCTTGAGGATTCACTCGTAACCAACTTTTGTAACTCTGTGTAGCAGTTCCATTGGTTATGTCGAAGTTCATCTCCAAAGTATTCACATAAAAAACAGATCCCGTTTGCTGAACAGGTTCGTTTTTCGGATCTGCCAACTCGTCAAACACGTATGATAATCCCAACTTCAAATGCCGAGAAACACCATCTGTTTGCTTAGAAGACACCTCTGGTGGAGCTGAGACATCCATATTGCGGAAGAAATACTTAATATCTATGAAGTTGCTGAATGGTTTGCGAGCCCTGACTGCATTAATCTGTTGAGGCACATCAGGATTCGACATGCTCATCAACATGGCAATGGCCTCCAGCACGGTACTCTTGCCTGAGTTGTTCTGCCCAAGGAAGACATTCACCCTGGAAAAATCATCAATTTCCAGATGGTCAACACCCCTGAAATTCCGTATTTCAATATTCTTAAAACCTTCCATGTCTATAGTTACGTATACTTTATCTTGCAAAGTTACTCATTTTCCCGAAACAAAACGAAAAACATCACGTTAATTAACAATTCTCCTTGCTGAAACCTTCCTTTACCTCTATTTTTATAGCCTTTTAGTTGCTCCCCGAAATGTTAAAATTTAAACTTTTTCTAATATTTTCTTGAAAAGTTATTTTTTTGTTGTTCTTTTGCAGCCGTTTTTTAAGGATAACAAACTATATGGAAAGATTAAAAACATTGGAGGAAATGCCGGGTGCATTGTCCTACCTCATTGAGAAAGTGGAGGGTCTGGAAAAGACCGCCCAAAGTTTGCTGAACAGGCAAGGAGAGAGTAGTTTGCCACATTGGATGGATATTGACGAACTATGTGACTATATTCCATCCCACCCTGTCAAACAGACTGTCTATGGTTGGGTATCTGACAAGCAGATACCGCACCACAAGATTAACAAAGCATTGGTTTTCCTCCAGTCAGAGATTGACGATTGGATGAAACAATGCGGCAATAGGCATATAGAAAAGCAAAGGCAAAATTCACAAAAAGCAGAAACAATATGAAGAAGAAAACAGTACCAGCTATCCTCATCCATTTGGATTGGATAGAAACAATCAAGTGTCTTTCCCACGAACAAATTGGAGCGTTTATCATAGCGATGTTGGACTATGCCAACACTGGAAAAGAGCCTAAATTTAAAGATAATTCCATACAGGCCTTGTTCATCTCCTTTAAAAAGCAGATAGATCGAGACAGGAAAAGCTATGAAGAGAAATGCAAGAAAAATAGCGAAAGTGCCAAGATGCGATGGGCAAAGGAGAAAGATTCGGATGCATACGAATGCATGCAAACGGATGCGAACGCATGCATAAATAATAAGAATAAGGATAACAATAAGAGTAAGATATATGCCAACCGTAGATCAGATATTTCCCCAAACAATAGTCGCCGAGAATCCGCACACAACACAGCCAAAGAGCTTATCCAAGAATTGTGTAAAGCAGGAGGAGCGTACCTCTCTGACACCAAGAATTGAGATATTATCAGAACGGTTTCCGACATTTAAAAGTTTCTTAGCCTGAATTATTCATAGATATAAAAAAAGAGAACGCATTTCTTGCACAAATGCAGG
>CALDLA010000073.1 GCA_937898415.1 uncultured Prevotellaceae bacterium
ACTGAAATTACAAGGTAAATTCACTGAAATTACAAGGTAAATTCACTGAAATTACTAAGTAAATTCACTGAATTTGGTTTGTAAATTCACTGAATTTAGTTTGTAAAGGTCATTGTGTGGAGTCATGATGCTGGAGCAGGACGCCGGTCCTCGCCAATTATCGCACGTTAGTGGCCTTCCCTACTCAATTGTCTATAAGCTAAAGAAGTCATGATAGAATCGAAAACCTATCCCCATGATTTTGGAAAAATCGGCTAAACATTCGCTAATCTCAGAATTAATTGCTACCTTTGCCCCCGTAATCAGTCAAAACGACAACGAACATGGCAATAGACAAAGTAGCTTACTGGCTCGACATCGCCAATGAAGACTTCAAGTGGCAGAGGACTTGTTCAAGGCCAAGCGCTGGCTCTACGTCGCCTTCATGTGTCACCAGGTCATCGAAAAGACATTGAAAGCATACTGGAACGCAGTGCGCGAGGACGAGCCTCCATACGTACATAACCATCGTCGGTTAGCCGAAGGAAGTGGACTCTATAACAAGATGAGTGACGTGCAGCACCGGTTCCTCGGCCAAATCAGCAACATGAATATCGAGGCTCGTTACCCTGAATACAAGACTGGCATAGCCCACTCACTCAACGAGCAGATGTGCCGCGAGATTCTTGACGAAACAAAACAGATGCAGCTATGGATAATACGAAAGTTCTCACCCGGGACGAAGCCCTCAGCCTCGTCCGAGACTACAAGCGAGTAATCACCCCAAGATTCTCCACCGAACCTAAAGTCTACATGTATGGTTCCTACTCAAAGGGCTATCCCAAGCCTGAGAGCGATATTGATGTGGCTGTAATCGTCCCCCGTGTAGAGGGCGACTGGCTGACCATATCTACTGATCTCTGGCTTGACGTTGACAAGGTGAACATTCTCATTGAGCCCGTTCTGCTTGAAGAGGGACACCACTCGCCTCTCTACGATGACGTGATGCGCACGGGTGTCGCGGTGTAAATAAAAAAGTATAGGTTTCTTCGCTCGTGGAGGTCAAGTTATTGATTTCGACAACTTAAAAGTCATTCAATAAAAGGAATGTAATATAGACTATTATCTTTTTGCGCCTCGCATACCCTTGACTTGTCTTTAACCACAATCGGGTGTGCGAGGCGCTCTTTTTGACTGAAAGATTTGCGTATGAGGAAAGATAATATAATTCTTCCGAATCCATATGCGTTGACCCACTTTTCTTACATTAATAAATGTCAAGTCGCAGAAAACTGGTTGTCAGACATAGATTACATCACGTTGAATGTTGGACTTAAAAAGTGGTCGCAAAGAGTCACGCAGCCTTACTAGGTCCACGTCACAATTGAAAAGCTGTTTCAGGGCTTCTTTCAACTCATACATCAGTTGTAATGTAGGCTTCTTTACCTCCACAACGATGTCTATATCACTATCCTCTGTATGTTCGTTTCTGGCAACAGAACCGAAGATACCAAGCTTTGTGATACCATATTTCTGAGCAAACGCTTTCTTGAAGTCTGCCAGCTTCTGAATGCAGTCTTGAAGTACTAACATATTGTCAACACCGTTATTATTCGGCAAAGATAGAAAGAAAAAGCGAAAGTTCCAAATAAAATCGGAAAGAATTATTTGTGTTCCACAATTTTTATGGAATGGAAAGAACCCCCGATTTCTAATTTTACTTGAAAAACATGCGTCAGCAGCCCCTCGCCATCCTGCTCTACAGCGACCACCTGTCCGGTGAGTGTCCCATGAACCACCTCCTGCCCGACTGCTACGGCCAGCCCGGCCTCAACATGCGGACTGTACTAGGTAAATTCACTGAAATTGCGGAATGGCCCGGTCGGTTTAACTACGAACTTTGCCATACGCCTAAAGTGCCTCGCACCAGGCTTTGAATTCGTCTATCGACTTCATTTCATACACTGGTTCCTTGCCGCTGCGTACGTCCTCGATGGCCTGCATAGTCTCTTCGTTGAGGTACTCGCCGGTCTCGGGGTCGTAGAGGCGGGGCTTGCGGGACTCGGCAACGGCAGGCCTTACACTGTCGATGAGCATTGCCACAAGCTCCAGTTTCTCGCTGTTGTCGAGTTTCTTCGCCTGATTCCATGCCTTTGTGAAGGGAGTCGAAGTACGTCTTCTTGTTGTCGTCGTTGCTTCCATAATCGTATCGTTTTACGTTTTCTGCTTGCAAAGATACGACAAATTCCCCAATCCTCCAAAGTTTGGAGGAAAAATCTCAATAGAGTTTCTGGTTCCTGATAAGGAAATACTCGTAGTAGAAGGTGTGGCCGAAACGGGGGTAGAAGACTTCTTTCATCTGCTCCTCGCTCATGCCTTGACACTGCTGGGCAAAGGCCATGAAGTCGTTATAGGTTTTAATGACCTCCTGGTCGAAAGGCATGTGGCTGATGTCCACCTGGTGCTCCAGATTGCCGTAGAGATAGGCGGCCTCCTGGAAATGTATGGGCATGTGTTCGCCGGTATGACTCTGGGCATACTGGAAGAAGCGGGGCCAGAAGGTCTGGATGTCCTTCATCCAGAGGGCGGCGATGAGGGCCTGCTCCTGATAGAGTTTGTCGTCGCTACCGACGGTGACGAACTGCGTCATCAGGAACTTCTCGGCCAAGCCGTTGTCGCTGCCCAGCATATCGGGGCACTTCATCAGGCGGAGAATAGGCTGGAACTCGGCATCGGCCTGGAGGGCTTTGTCGTTGTCGAGGAACTTCTCGTAGCGCGCCGTCCACTCCCGATGGTAGCGTGTGTGCTTCAGTTGATCAATATACTTCCGGGCAACCCGGTATTCGCCGTTAACCAGGGCACAGCGGGTCAGGTACTTCAGGTATTCAGCCCGCCAGCCGAACTCCACGCCATCCTCCAGGCACCAGCGGTAACAGTAGTTCAGCAGACCGTAATGGTAATAGACGGGACGTCCGAATACCTGCGTCATGCTGACGGGGATAGACGCCGTGCTGGCCTTGGCGCCGGTCTTGTAGTGGTACATCTCGTCGCCCTGACGCCCCAAGCGGAACAGGGCCAGGTTCTTCATCATGACGATGGCGCGTGTCGGCTCGTCCTCAGTGTAGGCTGCCTCATTGAGTACACCCTGCCAGTCGAGCTGCTCTACGCACTGCTGCATGCGCAGTTCCTTGTGGAAGTTGAAGTCGCGGTACCAGTATTGCTGGACGCACCACACCAGAGCAACGATGAGGACGACCTGACAGCCGACCCACACCACAGGGTGCTTCAACAGGGCCGGAGCCTGGAGACGGTAAAAAGCGGCCATCAAGACCAGCGAAATTCCTAATATATAATAAGGTGTATAGTAGACGGGATATTCCTGGTCAATCAAAAACAGGGGGAGCCCCGTCCACCAGATGTTTTGCAGGTTGGTCTGACAGAACACATAATTGTAATAGAACAACGGCCAGAACACCATACTGAGCAGGCCGACGACCGTAGACACCACACGGACGTTCAGCGCCGTACCTTCCAATCGCCAGGTAAGGACGATTATGAGCAGCGTAGCCAACAGACCGTAGAAGCCAATGAGCGGATAGAGCACGGCGGTGCTGACCACCATATAGGCGGGCCGCAGGTAATACTTCGAAGGCAGGAGCCGGTAGAGCCATACACTGGCAACGGCCAGCGTCGTGCCGATGGTGCCGGCAAAGATGTGGCCGCGCAGCTTCAGGTAGTAGATCCAGTAGCCCAGGTCAACGTCGGACACCAACAGGGCGGCGACAGGAATCAGCAGCAGCACGCCCCACTTCATCGGGATGCGGAAGGCACGGGCGGTGACCAGCATCAGCAAGGCCCACCACAGGCAGAGCAGCAGCACGCCTATCCAGGGGTGATAGAAGAACTCCGTGAAGTATGTTCCCAACCACGTCAGCAGCCAGCCCGACGTCACCATCTGCTGTTTCAGGAACAGCGGCGTGTCAAGAAACAGGTTCAGTTCCTGGAGCTTCCACAGGTACTCCGACTCGTATGTCAACAGGAAATAAGCGGTTGCCACCAAGGCAGCCAACAGCAGGACAGGACTCCACAGTCTTTGTATGATCTTCATGTTTTTGCTTTTTTCTTTGCTGCAAAGGTAAGCAATTATTTTGGATTCGTAAAGGTTTTCGCTTAATTTTCTGAAAAATAACACGCAGACTATGAGGTATTCGAAATATTTTTCGTACTTTTGCAGTCTCTTGATAACTAACGAACAACATATTATACAAAACAAGCTATGGATTTATTGAGTCAAATCGTTGCGCGTGCCAAGTCAAACAAGCAGCGCATCGTGCTCCCCGAAGCAACCGAGGAGCGCACCCTCCGTGCAGCCGACAAAGTGCTGGCTGACGAAGTTGCTAACATCATCCTTTTGGGTAATCCCGATGAAATCAACGGCTTAGCCGCTGAATGGGGACTCACGAACATTGGCAAGGCTACTATCATCGACCCGCTGACCAGCCCCAAGGCTGAGGAATATGCCGAGAAACTGGCCGAGCTGCGCAAGTCGAAGGGCATGACCATTGAGCAGGCCCGCGAGCTGGTGAAGAACCCGCTGTACTACGGCTGCATGATTATCAAGACCGAAGGTGCCGACGGACAGATCAGCGGTGCCCTGTCGACGACGGGCGACACCCTGCGCCCCGCCCTGCAGATTATCAAGTGCCAGCCCGGCATCACCTGCGTCAGCGGCGGACTGCTGCTCATCTCGAAGCAGAAGCAGTATGGCGAGGATGGTGTGCTGGTCGTGGCCGACGTGGCTGTGACCCCGATGCCCGATGCCAATCAGCTGGCACAGATTGCTGTCTGCACGGCCCAGATGGCCAAGGCGGTGGCTGGTTTCGAGGATCCCCGTGTGGCCATGCTGAGTTTCTCGACGAAGGGCTCAGCCAAGCATGAGGTCTGCGACAAGGTGATTGAGGCTACCCGTCTGGCCAAGGAGATGGCTCCCGACCTGAAGATCGATGGTGAGCTGCAGGCTGACGCCGCCCTCGTGCCCAGTGTGGGTGCCAAGAAGGCTCCCGGCTCTGACATTGCCGGCAAGGCCAACGTGCTGGTATTCCCAAACCTCGAGGTCGGCAACATCGGCTATAAGATGGTGCAGCGCCTGGGCGACGCCATCGCCATCGGTCCCGTGCTGCAGGGTATTGCCCGCCCGGTGAACGACCTCTCTCGTGGTTGCTCGGTTGACGACATTTACTATATGGTGGCTATTACGGCCTGCCAGGCGATGGATGCGAAGAAGTGAAGAAGTGAAGAAGTGAAAAGTGAGAAGTGAAAAGTCAAGAAGATATGAAGATATTAGTATTAAACTGTGGTTCGTCGTCTATTAAGTACGCCCTGTACAACATGGACGACAAGAGCGTGATGACCAGTGGTGGTGCCGAGCGCGTAGGCTTGGACGGTGCCTTTGTGAAGGTGAAGCTTGCCAACGGCGAAAAGAAGCAGATTATGCACGACATTCCCGAGCACACCGAGGGCGTGAAGTTCATCTTCTCATTGCTGACCGACCCTGAGATTGGCGTCATCAAGAGTCTTGACGAGATTGATGCCGTAGGTCACCGCATGGTGCATGGCGGCGAGAAGTTCAACAAGAGTGTCCTCCTGACCGACGAGGTGCTGAAAGCCTTCGAAGAGTGCTCTGACCTGGCTCCGCTGCACAACCCCGCCAACCTGAAGGGTGTGAACGCCGTGAAGGAGCTGATGCCCGGTCTACCCCAGGTGGGTGTCTTTGACACCGCCTTCCACCAGACCATGCCGCCGAAGGCCTTCATGTACGCTATTCCTTATGAACTGTACGAGAAGTACGGTATCCGCCGCTACGGTTTCCACGGAACCTCTCACCGCTATGTCTCAGCCCGTGCCTGCGAGTTCCTCGGCATCCCCGCTGAGGGCACGAAGATGGTGACCTGCCACGTGGGTAATGGTGGTTCTATTGCTGCTGTGGTTGATGGCAAGTGCGTCGACACCTCGATGGGTCTCACTCCGTTGGAGGGTTTGGTCATGGGTACCCGTGCCGGTGATATCGACGGCGGTGCTGTGACGTTCATAGAGAAGAAGCTCGGACTCGACGCTGACGGTATGTCGAACCTGCTGAACAAGAAGAGCGGCGTGGCCGGCTTGACAGGTGGAAGCAGTGATATGCGCGACGTGGAGAATGCCGCCAAGAACGGTGACGAGCGTGCCCAACTGGCCCAGGACATGTACTTCTATCGTATTAAGAAATATATCGGTGCCTACGCTGCCGCCATGGGCGGTCTCGACGTGGTGGTCTTCACGGCCGGTGTCGGCGAGAATCAGATTGGCATGCGCTCTGAGGTCTGCAAGAACATGGAGTTCCTCGGCATCAAGTTCGATGAGCAGAAGAACAACGTCCGCGGCGAGGAGGCTGTCATCTCGGCTGACGACTCAAAGGTGAAGGTTGTCGTCATCCCCACTGACGAGGAGCTGATGATTGCCACCGACACGATGAACCTGCTCTAATCACCCCACATCTCCTGCAACACCCCGAGCGAACGCAGCTCGGGGAATGCAGGCAGATGAAGGCGATAGTAACTGAGGGCAATCTCCAAAAGACGGCCACGGTCGTGGTGCGACAGGCGGAAAAGATGCATCGTGGCATAGTCCATGCGCATCATCAACTGCACTTTCTCAGCCTCCTGAGGCAGCAGGACGTCACGGTGAAGGGGTAGCTGCAGGCAGAATTCGGAGGCGCGCAAGTCGAAGTAGCAGCCCTCAACGTAATTGTCCAGATTGGGATAGAAACCTAAGAAGCGGGCCATACGCATGAGGAACACCAGGTGGAAGTTCGCAACAGGGCCATTGGCACCGTCCAACCACTGCAGACTGCTGGCCACGTAGTCGAACATCGGCATGTTCTGCTGCTCTCCCTTTAGGGCGTGGAACAGAAACTCAGCCAGGAATAACGTGATGCTCAGCTTAGCGGGATCTGTCTGCAACGACGGCAGGGGCATCCGGAGGGT
This sequence comes from uncultured Prevotellaceae bacterium, assembly GCA_937898415.1. GTDB lineage: Bacteria > Bacteroidota > Bacteroidia > Bacteroidales > Bacteroidaceae > Prevotella. Next base: position 7,002 of record CALDLA010000073.1, read on the forward strand.
AGCATTGCGAATCTTCTGAAGCTGTAGCCGAGGACGGACGTCAGCCTCAATGCTCAGAAGGGTCAGCGGCTGGAAGAGTTGCTTCTTCAACTTCCCACGCTGTGTCTTCGGCAACTGCACGGCAAACGACAGTCGCCCATGTTCGCGGGTGAACATTTCAATAATCATCCGCGACTCGCCATACTTGAAGGCATGCAGCACTATAGCCTCTGTTTTCACCAACATACGTGCAAAATTACACAAAAAACAGCAAACGGCGGCATTTTTCTTTAAGAAAATTTGGCTGATTCGAAAAATAGTCGTACCTTTGCACCCGCTTTTGCGCTTTGGTCCCTTCGTCTATCGGTTAGGACGAGAGATTTTCATTCTCTAAAGAGGAGTT
>CALDLA010000074.1 GCA_937898415.1 uncultured Prevotellaceae bacterium
CGACCCCCTGATTAACAGTCAGGTGCTCTAACCAACTGAGCTACTGAAGCAGGTTGCTTTCTTTCGATTGCGGGTGCAAAGGTACGACGAAATTTTGGAACTACCAAATTTTTTCGAGTTTTTTTTCGCTTTGTGCTTGTTTTTTATGAAAATCCCGCAGATTCAGGGTAAATCTGCGGGATTTTTGTCGGTTTGGCTTCTCTTTTTAGAAGTCCATGTGGTCGAGTGCGTCGCTGAAATCTTTTGGCTCTTGTCTTTCGGCAGGAGCTTCAGACTGTTCGCCAAGTCTCTCATTCAGTTTGTCTGCGAAATCGCTGTTACGCTGAGGACGATCATGGCGTGGGCCACGCTCTCCGCGGTCACGACGGTCGCCACGTTCGGGACGGCGCTCACGGCGCTCACCACGCTCAGGACGCTCACCACGCTCACGGCGGGCGGGACGCTCGACGTAGTCGGCGGGCTTCTCAATGAGTACACGGTGTGAGAGCTTGTACTTACCAGTCTTGGGGTCGATCTCGAGGAGCTTCACCTGGATATGGTCGCCCTCCTTGATACCAGCCTCCTCAACGGTCTCGAGGCGCTTCCAGTCAATCTCGGAGATGTGGAGCAGTCCGTCCTTGCCGGGCATGATCTCAACGAAGCAGCCGTAAGGCATGATACTGCGGACAACGCCGTCGTAGATTTCGCCGACCTCGGGAATGGCCACGATGGCCTTGATTTTGGCGATAGCAGCGTCGATAGACTCCTTGTTGGGGCCGCTGACCTGAATCTTGCCCACACCGTCTTCCTCGTCGATGGTGATGGTGGCGCCTGTGTCTTCCTGCATCTGCTGGATAATCTTTCCGCCCGGGCCAATAACGGCTCCGATGAACTCCTTGGGAATCTCGAAGGCCTCGATACGAGGTACGTGGGGCTTGAGTTCGGGACGCGGCTCGGCGATGGTGTCGGTAATGCAGTTGAGGATGTGCTCACGTCCGTCCTTAGCCTGCATGAGTGCCTTCTCAAGGATGTCGAACGACAGACCGTCGCACTTGATATCCATCTGGGTGGCGGTCAGACCGTCGCGTGTACCAGTGGTCTTAAAGTCCATATCGCCCAAGTGGTCCTCGTCGCCAAGGATGTCGCTCAGAACGGCGTACTTGTCTTCTCCAGGGTTCTTGATGAGACCCATAGCGATACCCGAGACGGGCTTCTTCATGGGGACACCAGCGTCCATCAGAGCCAGTGTGCCGGCGCAGACGGTAGCCATACTGGAAGAACCGTTAGACTCCATAATCTGGCTGACGACACGAACGGTGTAGGGGAAGTCCTCGGGAATCTGACCCTTCAGACCGCGCCAAGCTAGATGGCCGTGACCAATCTCACGACGGCCTACGCCGCGCTGAGCCTTGGCCTCGCCTGTGCAGAACGGGGGGAAGTTATAGTGCAGCAGGAACTTCATGTAGCTCTTGTCAAGCACATCGTCAACAAGTTTCTCATCGAGCTTGGTGCCGAGGGTAACGGTAGTCAGCGACTGCGTCTCACCACGAGTGAAGATAGAGCTTCCGTGAGGCATGGGCAGGGGAGAAACCTCGCACCAGATGGGGCGGATATCGGTGGTCTTACGGCCATCGAGACGGATGCCTTCGTCGAGGATGCAGCGGCGCATAGCGTCGCGCTCCACATCGTGGTAGTAGCGGTCCATCATAGCCTCGTACTCCTCCTTGGAGATTTCTGAATCCTCAGGAACCTCAGCAAGGAATTTCTCCTTGAAGTCCTCGAGCAGCTTCTCAAAGGCTTCAGCGCGCTGCTGCTTCTCGAGGGCCTGCTTGGTGATGTCGTAGGCGGGCTGATAGAGCTCCTTGTTCATGCGCTCACGCAGGGCCTCGTCGTTGATCTCGTGGTCGTACTCGCGCTTGACGTCCTTGCCAAGTTCCTTCGAGAGTTCGGCCTGCAGTTCGCACATGGGCTTGATAGCATCCATAGCGGCCTTGAGGGCGCCGAGCAGATCCTGCTCTGAGACTTCCTTCATCTCGCCTTCCACCATCATGATGTTCTCGGCTGAGGCACCAACCATGATGTCCATGTCGGCTTCTTTCATCTGCTGGAAGGTGGGGTTGATAACGTACTCGCCATTGATACGAGCCACGCGGACCTCCGAGATTGGGCACTCGAAGGGAATATCCGAGCAGGCCAGGGCAGCCGAGGCGGCAAAGCCGGCCAGTGCGTCGGGCTGGTCAACGCCGTCGGCTGAGAACAGCATGACGTTGACGAAAACTTCAGCGTGATAGTTACTGGGGAAGAGTGGACGAAGAACGCGGTCCACGAGTCGCGATGTCAGGATTTCGTTGTCTGAGGCTTTGCCTTCGCGCTTGGTGAATCCGCCTGGGAAACGGCCTGCGGCGGCGTACTGTTCACGATAGTCTACCTGCAAAGGCATGAAATCTGTTCCGGGAACTGCATCTTTTGCGGCACAAACAGTGGCCAGGAGTACGGTGTTGT
>CALDLA010000075.1 GCA_937898415.1 uncultured Prevotellaceae bacterium
CCGTGAGGGTCAACATCGCTTGCCATCGGGGGTCAAACACGCTCGGCTTTTCCATCTGCTCAATGTAGGTCAGAAAATGGATGTCTTTTGAATAAAGTGTTACATTGTTGAGGCTGAACCAAACTTTGCGGTTGCCGTTGGTGTGCGTGTTGCTCTGCTCGTCACCTCGTGCAAGATTGAATTTCAATACGCCCCACTCTATATCACGTGTGCCGTTATCCAATCGAATGGCATAGACGTTTTCAAAGTATCTGCCCTCTATTCTGTATAATCTGAACTCGTCCATATCAAGGCACTCGCCATAGTCAAGGGTGCTGAGTTGTTCATAATAGTAAGGATGCACTACCTCGTAGCAAAAGGTCACTGCATCAAGTTGAATAGGTCTGTTACATACTCGTTTCATCGTTTTGGTTATTACTCTCGTTATTTTCCTCGTCCCTATATGGGATAGTTGACCAGTACGCTTTCATTGCATCACTGATAGCTTGCTTGTGGGTCTCGCTGTGCGAGCGCCCCTTCAAACTCTGTGAGATACGCATCTTGGTATCGTCACGTAAATCTCTGAATTGTCTTTTCATAATCAGTAGTTTTAATATAAATAGTAGATTAGTTTCAAAAAGTTGGTATAGTAGCGAAATATTTTTGGGATGAATAACAGGAATATTCAGGGAAAACAGTTGTATGCCTACTATGTAGTAATTGTGAAAAGAAGTGCAAGGTTACATAAAGACACGTAAACAAAAGCCCCCTACCGTGGAGGCTTTCCTGCGATTGATTTCATTTTTGGTTTTCCTATACCTGTACTGTTGTAAGCATAAAGTTCACGATTTTGTCGAAGTCCTCGATGAACTTTATGTTCGATATTTCGTCAGCGATGCCGACTTTTCAGAGGTCTAACTGATTGAATTTCAGTAGACCTCTATTTTTTTAGCCACATTTTTATTATAATTGCCCGTTACTTTATCGGTAGATGAGGGTGGTGATATGGTCTGTGGTGAACAGTTCGCAGGCTACCTGCTGGAGTTCGTCGGCGGCGACGGCGTCAATCTGTTGGAACAGGCGCTCAAGGTCTTTCTCCTTGCCGTAGTGCAGGAAACTCTTGCCGAAGTCGAGGGCGAAATTCTCGCGGTTGTCGCAGGCAATGGCTATCTGGCCCTTTAGCTGCTGCTTGGCCGAGAGGAGCCGCGACTTGCTGAGCGGCCTTTCCATCAGTCGGTCTAACTGGTGACGGATCAGGCGGCTGCACTTGTTGACGTCGGCAGGGTCGCAGCCGAAGTAGACCGTCCAGAGTCCTGTGTCGCCGTAGCTCACCATCGAACTATCGACGGTATAGACCAGTCCGTGGCGCTCACGTAGCGACAGGTTGAGCAGGGAGTTCATGCCTGGTCCGCCGATGATGTTGTTGAGCAGGTAGAGGGCGATGCGGCGGGGGTGGTTGATGTCGTAGGCGCGGCAGCCCATGATGACATGGGCCTGATGGGTGGATTTGTGGCGGGTGATGGTTTTTGGGGGAGTGGGGCTCATAGGGCTCATGGGACTTATGGGGCTCATGGGACTCATGGGGGGTATGGGACTTCTCCCTAAAAAGCGGACAAGATGCTTGAAGTCAACGTCGCCGTAGATGAAGAAGACGGCGTTGTCAGGGCGGTAGTGGCGGCGGGCGAAGCGCAGGGCGTCTTCGGTGGTGTAGGTGCGCAGTTGTTCGGCCTTCCCTAAGATGTTATGGCCCAATGGGTGCCCCTCGAAGATGATGTTCTCGAACTCGTCGTAGATGAGTTCGGCGGGTGAGTCGTTGTAGCTCTCTATCTCGTCGCAGATGACCTCTATCTCCTTGTCAATCTCGGCCTGGGGATAGAGGCTGTGGAACACCATGTCGGTCAGCAGGTCGACGGCGCAGCGGAAGTGGTCGCGGTGGATGGCGGCATAGAAGGTAGTGTCCTCCTTGTTGGTGAAGGCGTTCAGTTCTCCGCCCACTTTCTCCAGGGCGTTGATAATCTGCAGGGCGTTACGGCGAGCCGTTCCCTTGAAGGTGACGTGTTCGCAGAAGTGCGCCAGTCCCTCTTCGCCGGGCTGTTCATGACGAGTGCCTGCCGCTATCTGATAGCCACAGAAGACGATGGGCGAGGTGGAGGGTAGGTGGATAATCCGCAGACCGTTGGCCAGGGTTGCTGTATTGTAGTCCATGCGTGTTCAGAAGATGTGCAGATTCTCGACCTCGCGCTTTGCCTTGGTCATCTGCTTCTGAAAAGCCTCGTCGGCATGTAGCCTGGCCACACAGGCGCTGGCCGCCACGCGTGCCGCCTCGACGTCGCTCTTGTAATGGTAGCCGGCGATGATGCGGCTCTGGCCGTACTCATAGCCCGTCTTCAGGATGTGCTCGGCCCGGATCGGGTTCAGTTCGACCAGCACCAGCGCCACGGTCCATCCCATGGCCGTGTGGCTCGACGGAAAGCTCGGCGTGTGGTGCGAGTCCTCCTCCTCGGGCACCAGCGTTCCTTCGTTGAAGTGCAGGAAGGGCCGTTGGCGGTTGTAGTGGCGCTTGGCCTTGCTGACGGCCGTGTAGCCATCGTTCATGACACACTCCACAAGACGTGCTACTTCGGGCGTCTTCTCTGGCGACAGTTCGGTACCGAACGAACCTGAGAACAGCTGTAAGATTGCCTCGAGACTGGTGTCAGCCTCGCGGCGTGCCTGTTGGCCCCTGGGCGTGTCGCGCTGGGAGCGTCCCCATTGGTGCCACAGCATGTCGCTCACGAATAATTCGCTGCCAAAGGCTGGGGGTGCTGGCAGGTACATGGTGGCGTCAGGCATCTGGTCTTCAGTTAGGAACGACGACTTTTTCTGTTTCTGAGGTTGCACGCCATCTGTCTGCGCCTGTAGCGTCAGACAGGCAAGTGCAAGAAGGCAAAATACGAGTTTCTTCATAAAAGATTTTAATTTTGCGTGCAAAGATAAGCAATTTCAAAGAAAAAACCGTAATTTTGCATAAAATATTTCCTAAAACGTACCAACATGATGGAGAATTATCTTGCTGACCCTCAGCGCTACGACGGCGGTATGCAGTATAACCGCTGCGGCCGTTCGGGTGTCATGTTGCCCAAGGTGTCGCTCGGTTTCTGGCACAACTTCGGCGGCGTGGACCCCTTTGAGCGGAGTCGCGAAATCACCCGCTATGCCTTTGACCACGGTGTCACCCACTTTGACCTGGCCAACAACTACGGTCCGCCCTATGGTTCGGCCGAGGAAACGTTGGGGCGGCTGATGGACGACGACTTCCGTCCCTACCGCGACGAGCTGTTCATCTCGACCAAGGCGGGCTATGACATGTGGCCCGGCCCCTACGGCAACTGGGGCTCACGTAAGTACCTGATGGCTTCGCTCGACCAGTCGCTGCGCCGCATGCACCTCGACTATGTCGACCTGTTCTACAGCCACCGCTACGACCCGGAGACGCCGTTGGAGGAGACGTTGCAGGCGTTGGTTGACATCGTCCGTGCCGGCAAGGCCCTCTATGTGGGTATCTCGCGCTGGCCGTTAGAGGCCACCCGCTTTGCTTTCCAGTACCTGAAGGAGCGCGACGTGCCCTGCCTCATCTATCAGGGGAAGCTCAATATGCTGGACCGCGAACCGCAGGAGCAGGGCATCCTCGACCTCTGCCGCGAGGCGGGTGTCGGCTTCATCTCGTTCTCGCCTTTGGCACAGGGACTGCTCACCGACCGTTACCTGAACGGCATCCCTGACGACTCGCGTATGTCGAAGGGCAAGTTCCTGCGCCCCGATATGCTGACGGACGAGGTGCTGGGGAAGATTCGCAGGTGGAATGCCATTGCCCAGGAGCGCGGAGAGACGCTGGCCGAGATGGCCTTGGCCTGGATTCTGCAGCAGTCGGGTGTCACCAGCGTCCTCGTAGGAGCCAGCTCCGTCCAGCAGTTGCAGAAGAACCTGCGCTGCGTCAATGCCAATAACCAACCCATACCGGAATAAACCTTAAAGACTTATGAATAAAAGACTTTTTTCATTGGCCGTCATGGCCGTAAGCCTGCTGCAAGTCTATGCGCAGGACGTGAAGGTGGAGTTCTTTACCCCCACCATTGTGCACATCGTGAAAGGCCAGCCCACCAAGACGCTGGTAGTAACGGCAAAGCCCGAGAATGTTGCTGTCACCCAGAAAGGTAACACCTGGACGAGCAGCGAACTTACCGTGAAGCTCAATCCGGAAACCAAAAGCCTGACGTTTATGACGAGCAAGGGCAAAGTGCTCTTAAGGGAGCAGGGCTGGAGTCTGGTACGAAAGAATATTGACGAGTTTGAGGTCAGTCAGACTTTCCAGCTTGACAAGGACGAGGCCATCTACGGACTGGGTACCATCCAGAACGGTAAGATGAACCGCCGAGGCGAGAAGAAGCGCATGGAGCAGTCGAACCTCGAGGACTTCCAGAACGTGCTGCAGTCAATCAAGGGCTGGGGCCTCTATTGGGAGAACTACTCGCCCACGCTGTTCGAGGACAATGCCCAGGGTATGACGTTCACCTCGGAGGCCGGTCAGGGCGTTGACTATTACTTCATGTATGGCGGAAGTGCCGACGGCGTGATAGCCCAGATGCGACAGCTCAGCGGCGACGTACCCATGTTCCCGTTGTGGACCTACGGCTACTGGCAGTCGAAGGAGCGCTACAAGACGGCCCGCGAGACCGAGGGCATCGTCGACCAGTACCGTGACTTGAACGTGCCCCTCGACGGCATTATCCAGGACTGGCAGTACTGGGGTTCGAACTACCTGTGGAACGCGATGGACTTCCTGGCCGAGGATTTCAGCAATGGCAAGCAGATGATAGACAATGTTCACAAGAAGCATGCCCACTTCATGATTAGCATCTGGGCCAGCTTCGGCCCCCAGACCCAGCAGTTCCGCGAACTGAACGAGAAGGGTCTGCTGTTGCCCATCGAGACGTGGCCGCAGAGCGGAATCTCGCACGTTTGGCCTCCCATCATGAAGTACCCCTCGGGCGTGAAGGTCTACGACGCCTTCAGTCCTGTGGCCCGCGACATCTACTGGAAGTACCTGAAGACGCTCTACGACTACGGAACGGATGCGTGGTGGATGGACTCTACCGACCCCGACTTCTTCAATCCGAAGGAGAGCGACTACGAGCACAAGGTGACGGGCGGTTCGTGGCGCTTGCTGCGCAATGCCTTCCCCTTAGAGACCGTACGCGGCATCTACCAGAGCCAGCGTAAGGATGATCGGGACAAGCGCGTCTTCATCATGACGCGAAGCAGCTATGCCGGTCAGCAGCACTACGGCTCGAACATGTGGAGTGGCGACGTCAACTCGTCGTGGGACATGCTGCGCAAGCAGGTGCCCTGCGGACTTAGCTTCACGCTGACGGGTAACCCCAACTTCAATACCGACATCGGCGGCTTCTTCTGTGGTTCGTACAACACCCGTGGCAGCGGCTCGGCTCCGAAGAACCCGCAGTTCCAGGAACTCTACGTGCGCTGGATGCAGTACGGACTGTTCTGCCCGGTCTTCCGCAGTCATGGTGCCGATGCTCCGCGTGAGATCTGGCAGTTCGGCCAAAAGGGCGAGCCTGTATACGATGCCATTGAGAAGCAGATACGCCTGCGCTACCGCCTGATACCTTATTTATATAGCACGGCATGGCAGGTAACCTCGAACAACGACAGCTATATGCGTCCGCTGTTTGCCGACTTCGCAAGCGATAAGAAGGTGTGGAACATGACCGACGAGTTCATGTTCGGTCGCAGCATCCTGGCTTGTCCCATCGTCAACCCGCAGTACACGGAAGAGAAGATTATCCGCACGAACGAGATGACGGGCTGGGAGCGTCAGGAAGTGAGAAGTGACGGAACGAAGAGTGATAAGTTGGACTTCACGCAGACGAAGACGGCCACCAAGTATCTGCCGAAGGGTACCACTTGGTACGACTTCTGGACGGGCAAAGCCTATAAGGGCGGACAGAACGTGACGCTGCAGACCTCGTTCGACCGTGTGCCGATGTTCGTCCGTGCCGGCAGCATCCTGCCCCTCGGCCCCGAGATGCAGTATGTGGGAGAGAAATCGTGGGACAACCTTGAGGTGCGCGTCTACCCCGGTGCCAACGGCAGTTTCACGCTGTATGAAGACGAGGGCGACTCCTATCACTACGAGAAGGGTGTCTATAGCACCATCCCCTTCAGTTGGAACGACAAGAGCCGCACCCTGACCATCGGCAACCGTCAGGGCAGCTACCCCGGTATGCTGCAGCAGCGGCAGTTCACCGTCATCACTCCCGACGGTGCCAGCACCACCGTCAGTTACGACGGCAGCGCCACGACCGTCAAACTATAATGCAAAACCTATGAAACGAACCATCATCACCCTCCTCACCGGATTACTGATTTCCCTCAACGCCGAGGCGCAGAACCCGATTATCTGCGACCGCTATACGCCCGACCCGGCACCCTATGTACATGGTGACACCTTGTACCTCTTCGTGGACCACGACGAGGACCAGACCGAGAACAACTACTTCACCATGAAGGACTGGCTGCTCTACAGTACCGTAGATATGGTGAACTGGACGTACCGCGGTACGCCGCTGACATCGGCCACCTTCTCGGCCTGGGCCAAGCAGGACAACGACTGCTGGGCCAGCCAATGCGTTGAACGCAACGGCAAGTGGTACTGGTATGTAACGGCTACCATTAAAGGCGAGGCTTATCCTGGCATCGGCGTGGCCGTGGCCGACCACCCGGCAGGCCCCTATAAAGACCCTATCAGGAAACCGTTGGTAAAAGGATGGTTCAAGATTGACCCCACGGTGTTTATCGACGACAGTGGGCAGGCCTACCTCTACTATGGCAACAACAACCTGTGGTATGTCAAGCTGAACAAGAGCATGACCTCCTTCACGGGTAGCGAGGTGTCGGTGGATGTGAAGAACGAGAAAGCTTTCGGCCCTCACAAGAACGACAAGGGTGACCCCAATTTCGAGGAGGCCTCATGGCTGTATAAGCGTAATGGCAAGTACTATTTGGAGTATGCTGCCGGCGGCGTGCCTGAGCATTGGGCTTACTCCACAGCCGACAAGCCGACGGGCCCGTGGACGTATCAGGGAAAGATACTGAAAGAGGCTGACAACAGCTTTACCATTCACGGCGGCAGCGTGGAGTACAAGGGCCACTACTATATGTTCTATCACAACGGCAAGTTGCTTAACGGCGGTGGCTATAAGCGCGCTACCTGCATCGAGGAGTTCACCCCTAATGAGGACGGCACCATCCCTGCCATCAAGTTTACCGCCGCAGGCGTAAAACCCTTGCAGACGCTCGACCCCTTCGTGCGACAGGAGGCTGAGACCATCAACCAATGCAAAGGCGTGAAATGCATGGGCGACTATAACGGTTGCTACGTCACGAACATCGGTCAGGGCGACTATATCAAGGTGCGCAACGTGGACTTTGGCGAAGCAGGTGCCAAGGCGTTTACGGCCAAGGTGCTGGTTGAGAAGAAATGTACGCTCGTGGTTCGCACAGGCAGTAATACCGGCACCATCAAGGGTCGCCTGCCCTTGGAGCCTACCAACGGAGAATGGAAGGAAGTGACCTGTGACCTGTCATCGGCCATAACGGGCGTGCAGAACCTCTTCTTCACCTTCACGGGTAGCGGCACCTCCCTGTTCGATTTCGACAGTTGGCAGTTCAGCGAAGAGCCGACAGCCCTCAAGGCTCCCCGTGTCACTCATTCGTCCCATTCGCCTCACGACCTCTCCGGTCGCGTCGTCAGCGGCCAGTCGAAGGGGGTCAAGATTGTCGACGGCAAGAAAATCATTCAGTAATAAGTCATAGCGTATGCGTCATCTCCTTTTTCTCATAGCATGGTTTACAGCCACGGCACTCTCTGCCGGTAACGTCCTGAACGTCAGTAGTCAGAAGGGCGCCTTTACCCTGTGTGCCGACGGCCGGCTGTCACCCGTTAGCGTGTCCCCCCGCGAACCCCTCACGGTACGCAAGGTGGCGGCTCTCTTCGCCGACGATGTCCAACGGGTGACGGGACAGCGGCCAGCCGTGGTCAGCGGTCAGAAGCCCAAGAACCGCAGCGTTGTCATAGCCACCATCGGCCATAATGCCTACGTCGACGGACTGATAGCTTGTGGACGGCTCGACGTGTCGGCCATCCGTGGTGGTTGGGAGCAGTTCGTCGTCCGTACGGTCGACGACCGTCTGCTCATCGTGGGCAGCGACCGCCGAGGAACGGCCTATGGTGTCTTCACCCTCAGCCAGGAGATGGGTGTCTCGCCTTGGTACTGGTGGGCCGACGTGCCCGTCCGTCATCGCGATACCCTCTTCGTCGATGCCGACTACACGTCGTCAGCTCCTGCCGTCAAGTATCGCGGCATCTTCATCAACGACGAGGACTGGGGGCTGAAGCCTTGGGCATCTAACAACTATGAGAAGGAGCTGGGCGACATTGGGCCACGCACCTATAGTCGGGTCTGCGAACTGCTGCTCCGTCTGAAGGCCAACATGCTGGCTCCGGCCATGCACTCCTGCACCGGTGCTTTCTACAGTCATCCTGAGAGCAAGGTGGTCTGCGACTCGTTCGGCATCATCATCACGACCTCGCATTGTGAGCCCCTGTTGCTGAACAATGCCGCCAAGAGCGAATGGGACTCTGAGTACGACGGCGAGTGGAACTACAAGACCAACGGCAAGACCATCTACGGGAAGTGGGACGACCGGCTGACAGAGGCCTCGCAGTATGAGAACATTTATACCACAGCCATGCGCGGCGTCCACGACGAAGGACTGCGCGGCAGTTTGCCCATGAGTGAGCGCGTTCCCCTTATCGAGCAGGTTATCAAGGACCAGCGCGACCTGTTGGAGAAGTATGTTGGCAAGAAGGCAACCGACATTCCCCAGATTTTCGTGCCCTACAAGGAGACGATGGACATCTACGAGAACGGTCTGCGCGTGCCTGACGACATCACGCTGGTATGGGTCGACGACAACTACGGCTATATGAAGCGCGTGGCCAGTCCTGAGGAGCAGCAACGCTCTGGTCGCTCAGGCGTCTACTACCACCTGTCTTATCTTGGGGCGCCCCACGACTACCTGTGGCTCAATACTACGCCGCCCGTGCTGATGTATGAGGAGTTGAAGAAAGCCTATGACCTTGGAGCCGACCGCTATTGGCTGCTCAACGTGGGTGACATCAAACCGATGGAACTTGGCATGCAGACTTTCTTCGACATGGCGTGGGACATAATCGCCTTCGACTTCGAGAAGGTCAATCAGCACCAGTCAGAATACATCACCCGCCTCTTCCCCCAACTCTCAACTCTCACCTTTCAACTCTCAACTATACTTGACGACTACTACCGCCTGGCCTGGAGCCGCAAGCCCGAGTACATGGGCTGGGAATACCAATGGGACGACAAGGCCCACACCGGCCTGAAACCTACCGAGTACTCCTTCCAGCACTACGACGAAGCCCAGCGCCGCCTGACCGACTACCAGCGCATCAGCGACGAGGTGGAGCGAATAAGTGAAGAGTTAAAAGTGAAGAGTGAAGAATTTGCCCCTGCTTTCTTTGAACTGCTGCAGTTCCCCGTGCAAGGTGCCTACCAGATGAACCGTAAGTTCCTCATGGCACAGCTGAATCAGGAACTCGTGGCACAGCATCGCTACGCCGAAGCTAACTGGGCTGCCCGTCAGATGGAGCAGGCCTATGATAGCATCAACGCCCTTAATCGTCGATATAACAAGCAACTCGGTGGCAAGTGGGACGGCATGATGGCGCTCTCCACCAGTTTTACCCCTACGGCCATGTTCTACCAGAAACCCGACGTCACCTATACGCCCGGCGCTGGCGAGAAGTCTGTTCCGTTGGTACCCCTCAGGGGTCAGAAGCCTCAGGGCTGTTGCGTCATCGACCTCGGCAGTCCTGTCAGCACCTCCGATGTCGCGATGCTTTGTGGCATAGGTTACGATGGCAAGGTGGTCATGCTGGGCAATCCTGTAAAGGAGGTCAAAGCTGGCGAAGAGGGGAATGCCAACTACGATTTCGTCGTCTCTCAGCCTGACGTTGACAGCGTCGACATCGTGCTCTATACTGTTCCCGTCTGGCCACTCTATAAAGGCAAAAGAAATCGCGTGAGCGTCAGCATCGACGGCTCGCCTGTGCAAGTGTTCGAGAATAAGTTCAAGGAGTACGACCGCACATGGAAGGATCAGGTCATGCGCAACGGCATCGCCTGTCGTATGCGCTTCGCCCTCGATCGGAAGCAGACCCGTCATAAAATGCATATCCTCGGCGACCCGGGCCAGATGGTGCAGCGCGCCATCGTGGATTGGGGCGGACTGCAGCCCTCCTACATCGGACCTGAAATCACTCAATAGACAAACCCATCGACATGAAAGACTTTTTCCTCAGAAAAGCGGCCCTGCTGGTGTGGTTGCTGACCGCATGGACATCAGCAATGGCACAAGACGGTGACAACACCGAACGGCTATGGTATGATAAGCCCGCCAGCATCTGGCTGGAAGCCTTGCCCATTGGCAACGGCCGTCTCGGCGGCATGGTCTACGGCGGTCCTCAGACCGACGAGATACAGTTGAACGAGGACTCCTTTTGGAGTGGCGGCCCGCATAACAATAACAGCACCACGTCGGCTAAGTATCTGGAGCAGGTGCGCAACCTCATCTTCAGCGGCAAGGAGCAGGAGGCTGAGAACCTTATCAACCAGCAGTTCATCAAAGGCCCCCACGGCATGAAGTACCTGACGCTGGGCAGCCTGAAGTTGACACATACAGGCATTACCGCCAGCAAGGCGAAGAACTATTGCCGCGAACTGGACCTGACGACAGCACTCTCCACCGTGACCTTCGACCACGACGGCCACCACTACCGCCGCACGACCTTTGCCTCCATCCCCGACAGCATCATCGTCATGCGTATAGAGGCTGACACGCTAAGTTCCTTCACGCTGAAGCACTCCTGCACCTTCTCCACCAGTTACTCGAAGACCACCGACTGCGCCATCGCCACCATCAGCGGCGTCGAGCATGAGGGCATTGCCTCGAAAGTGAAGGCTGCCCTGCGCTATCAGGTAGAGAGCGACGGCGAGGTGACCTACGGCTCAAGCGGTTCTGTCACGGTGAAGAACTACACCGTGGCCACCGTCTATATCTCTGCCGCTACCAACTATGTCAGCTACAAGAACGTGACCGGCAAGCAGTCGGCCATCAGTCTTTCCTACCTGAACAGCGCCCGTCAGCACGACTACGATGAACTGCTGAGCCGCCATATTGCCGCTTACCAGCAGCAATACAACCGTGTACACCTCAGTCTGCCCTCATCGGCTGCCAACAGCAAGCTGACCACCGTGAAACGGTTGGAGAAATTCTCGGGAAGTACCGACTGGGGGATGGTGGCCTTACTGTTCAACTATGGCCGCTACCTGCTCATCTCGTCGAGCCAGCCCGGCGGTCAGCCTGCTAACCTTCAGGGGCTGTGGAACGATAAGCGCGATGCACCCTGGGACTCGAAGTACACCATCAATATCAACGCCGAGATGAACTACTGGCCGTCGGAGGTGTGCAACCTGACAGAGACCAACGGGCCGTTCTTCGAGATGATACGCGACCTGAGTGAGACTGGAGCCAAGACAGCCAAGACCATGTATAACTGTGGCGGCTGGGTGGCTCACCATAATACCGACCTATGGCGCGTAGCCGGACCGGTGGACGGTGCCTTCTGGGGTATGTACCCCAACGGCGGCGCCTGGCTGGCTACCCACCTGTGGCAGCACTACCTCTATACAGGCGACGTGGACTTCCTGCGTGAGTGGTACCCTATTATCAAGGGTACGGCCGACTTCTACCTCGACTACATGGTGCCGCACCCCAAGTACAATAACTGGCTTGTTGTCGTACCGTCCGTCAGTCCTGAACAGGGGCCTGCCGGCAAGTCGACACCCATCACCGCCGGTTGTACGATGGACAACCAGATTGTGTTCGATGCGCTGTCGAACACCCTGCAGGCTGCCCGCATCTTGGGCGAGGACGATTCTTACATCAGTCGTCTTACATCAGCCTTAGAACAACTGCCCCCCATGCAGATAGGCAGTCGTAAGCAACTGCAGGAGTGGCTCATCGATGCCGATGGCAGCGACCGTCAGCACCGTCACATTTCCCACCTTTACGGACTATTCCCCTCGAACCAGATTTCGCCCTATAGCCACAATGAGCTCTTTGCAGCTGCCAAGCAGACGCTGACCGACCGCGGCGACGAGGCTACGGGCTGGAGCTTAGGCTGGAAAATCTGCTTCTGGGCCCGTATGCTCGATGGTAATCATGCCCTGACTATCTTGAAGAACATGCTGCGTCTGCTACCGTCGGAGGATGCTACCAGTCAGTATCCTAATGGTCGCATGTTTCCCAACCTGTTCGACGCCCACCCGCCATTCCAGATTGACGGTAACTTCGGCGCTACGGCAGGCATTGCCGAGATGCTGTTGCAGAGCCACGACGGTGCCGTCCACCTGCTGCCCGCCCTGCCTTCCACATGGAAGATGGGTAGCATCAGCGGTCTGCGGGCCCGTGGCGGGTTTGAGGTTGACGAGGCGTGGAGCGAAGGGAAACTTCACTCCGCAGTGGTGCGATCGATTATTGGCGGGACGCTGCGCCTGCGCTCTTACGTTGAGTTAGAGGGCGACGGTCTGCAGCCTGCTGAGGGCGACTGTCCCAACCCCCTCTATGCCCCGGCACAGATCAAGGAACCGCTGTTGGCCAACTCGCTCACGACGAAGCCCAAACTCAGCGTGAAGAAGGTCTACGAGTACGACCTGACCACCCAGCCCGGCGGCGAGTACCGCGTCTACCAGAAAGGTACGATGACGGCACTCACCCCTCTGTCTTCAGCGGTTCCGCCGCTGAGCCCCTCCATCTACGACCTGAAGGGACAGCAAGTAGACAAGCCGGGAAAAGGCCTTTACATCATCAACGGACAAAAAACAATCAAACACTAAATAACCTATGAAAAAGATTCTAACCATCGTGCTGGCCCTGTGTAGTGCCGTGTTGCTGCAGGCCGCAAAAGTAGAGAAGAACGTGACCATTAAGGTGAACGGCGAAAGCCGCTCCTACCGGCTCTATGTCCCCAACAACGTGAAGGACGACTGTCCCTTCGTGCTGTCGTTACATGGTGCCAGCGGCCATAGTACCGACAAGAGTCCGTTCCGCACGGACGTTGCCGACAAGGCAGGCTGTATCGTGGCCTATCCTCAGGGCAAGGACATCTACTTCCCCGTCTTCGGCGGAACAGTCACCGGCTGGGACGCCTCGGGCGAGGAAAACGCCGACGTAACGTTCCTGAAGGCTGTCATCGAGGATGTGGCCAAGAGCTACAAGATAGACCGTAACCGCCTCTACTGCTGCGGTTTCTCCAATGGCGGCATGATGACCTATGCCCTGACCAACGCTTGTAGCGATGTGTTTGCCGCCTTTGCCTCCATCAGCGGTTTCCAGCTCAATGAGTTCCATTTCCGCCATGCAGGCTGGCGCCCCGTCCCCTTCCTTCATATCCACGGTAAGCAGGACGACTTCGTGAAGTACTCACTCCTGCCGACAGTCGTCGACGAGATGGTGGCCCGCACCGGTGCCAACCCTGTACCCAAGAAGACCGTTGTCAGCGGCAAGTACACCAAGAATATCTACGAAGCCGGCGAGGGCGGTTTCCCTTTCGTCTACTACGAAATCGACGGCATGGGACACAACGATTTCACCAGCAATACCGAGAAGAACAGTTCGGCACAGACCATGTGGGACTTCTTCCAGCAGTACACGCTCGATACGCCCTGCGACACCACGTTGAAGTGGCGCCCCCGCATTGAGACTGAGGGTTATGCTCCCAAGAGTCACGGCTGGACGATGAACTCAGGCACCACGCTGCTGAAGTTTGGTGAGGCACCCAACACCAGCACCAAGCAGAACGTCTACCGCACGCTGCAGTTCCTGACCGGTAAGTACAAGCTCAGCTTCAAGTCGACAGGTGCGGAAGGCAAGACCATCACCGTGAAGATTGAAAAGCTGACAGGTAAGAAAAATGCGGTGCTCAACGCCACCGTTGATGTCGGCGAGGAATCTGTGCTGCCCTTCGAGGTAACCGACGGCTGGGGTGAATACAAGATTACGTTCACCCGCCCGTCGTCCACCGATGCCATTACCGTCACCGACCTTGCCATCCACTCGCTCACGGCCGACGAATTGGCGAATGTGACCGTAGAGACGGGCAAGTATGGCAATAACTGGGCATCGCTCAGCCAATGGGAGTGCCCTGAGTGGTTCAAGGACGCGAAGTTTGGAATCTGGGCACACTGGGGGCCTCAATGCCAGGCTGAGGACGGCGACTGGTATGCCCGCTTCATGTATTACGAGGGTAGTGGCCAGTACAACTACCATGTATCCCACTACGGCAACCCGAAAACCTTCGGACTGAAAGACCTTTGCAACGCTTGGAAGGCCGACCAGTGGAATCCGCAGGAGCTGGTGAGCCTCTACAAAAGCGTGGGTGCCCGTTACTTCATGGCCTTGGGCAACCACCACGATAACTTCGACAACTGGAACTCGCCCTATCAGGAGTGGAACTCCGTGAACGTAGGACCGAAGCAGGATCTCATCAAGGGATGGAGCGACGCCTGCAAGGCTGAGGGACTGCCACTGGGAGTTTCCATTCATGCTTCGCATGCCTGGACGTGGTTGGAGCCGTCGCAGAAGTATGACGGTAACCTGACCAAGGACGACGGCGCCGGCAAGTGGTGGGAAGGACTCGACCCGCAGGAACTCTACGCCCAGAACCACGACCACTCCACGGGCTGGGAGAGCAGCGGCACCATCCACTCGCAATGGGAGTGGGGCAACGGTGCCAGCCAGCCCTCGAAGGCTTATAAGCAGAAGTTCCAGAACCGCGTCTTGGAGCTCATCAACGACTACGACCCCGACATGATTTACTTCGACGACACGGCTATGCCCTTCTACGGCTGCGACAACCAGATAGGAAAGAATATCCTGCAGCACTACTACAACCACAGCGCAGCTCAGCACGACGGCCTTCAGCAGGTGGTGGTGACGGGCAAGCAGCTCACCGCTGAGCAGAAGGGCTACATGATGTGGGACGTGGAGCGCGGCATCCCCGACCGTCCGCAGGAGGCCTACTGGCAGACCTGTACCTGCATCGGCCAGTGGCACTATGACCAGAACGTCTATAATAACAATAGTTACAAGAGTGGTGCAACTATCGTCCGCATGCTCATCGACGTCGTGTCGAAGAACGGCAACCTGCTGCTCTCCATCCCCGTGAAGGGCAACGGCACCATCGACAGCAAGGAGCGCACCGTGCTGGCCGACATCAAGGCCTGGATGGACATCAACAGCGAGAGTATCTATGGCACCCGTATGTGGAAGACCTTCGGCGAAGGCCCGTTGGCTGAGGCCGTCAACCCCATGAACGCACAGGGCTTTAACGAAGGACAGGCCTACTCCGCACAGGATGTGCGTTACGTCACAAAGGACGGTGCCGTCTATGCCATCATCATGGCGTGGCCTGCAGCCGGCGCGTTCACCTTCAAGGCCTTCTCAATGGTCGAACCGTCGTATAGCGGCGAGGTAGAGACCGTAACGCTCCTTGGCGGCGGCGACATAGAGTTCACCCACGAGATGGGCGGCCTCACCATCAACGTGCCCAGCAAGAAGCCTAACGCCATCGCCCCCGTGTTCCGCATCACCTTCAAGGCCGACAGCCGCAACGCTTACGAGAAGCTACAGGAGCTCATCAGCGGTGTGGAGTCAGCGGTATCCGATGCTGCGACATTGGCGCAGCCCTACAACACCGGTAAGCTCAGTCCTGCCAAGCTCGACCAGTTGCGTGCTGCCATCACCAAGGCAAAGACCCTCTCCTCCGCTTCTTCTGAAGACGATTGCGATGCCGCCCGTGAGACGCTCGCCGCCGCTTACCGCTCATTCCGCGACGACGGCATGAACAAGGGTGGTGCCTTCAACGGTGTCATCGACGAGAACCTCACCACGCAGTATCTCATCGAGGCCTCAAACTTCACCCGCTCAGCTGGTGGCACCAGCCGCTTCGGCAAGCCCAAGAACTGGACGGTGGAGAACTTCAACATCCCCAACGGCAGCGACGGCACCAAGCAGGGCCTCGACAAGTACTCAGGCAACGACGCCCTGATGCTCGGTGTGTGGAACGACGCTGGCAGCAACACTACTGGCGACCTGAAGAACGCCCGCATCTATCGTAAGGTCACCCTGCCCGCAGGCAAGTACTACTTCGGTGCTGCCTACAACACCACCTACAGCATCAGCCCGCAAGCCTATATGTTTGTCAGCAAAACGCTGTGCCCGACTGCCGACATTCCCTCGCAGAGCATCGCCTACTATCCCATCAGCAACTGTACTGGCGACATGAAGGTTCAGGGACTCTACTTCCAGCTCGACCAGGAGACCGAGGTCTATATGGGCTTCCAGGCAAATCTGCTCTTCGGCTCAGCCACCCAGGAGTTCCGTGCCGAGCAGGTATGCCTCTACTCACCCAAAGAGGTGGGTGAGCGTCACGCCGAGGCCAAGGGCTGGAAGAAGATTGATGCCATGCCCGAAGACGTGAGCCAATATTTCTTCGCTATCTACGACCACGGCACGGATAACGGCCTTGTACACAATACCGGCAACAAGCAGGGTTCGGCCTACAAGACGATGTGGTATGAGGACGACGTCTATCCCGAGGGCAACAAGGACGCCCTCTGGACTTTTGATGCCTTCGACAACAACAACCTTTCTGGTGCGAAGGGCGATGACACCTCGTGGATGGTCATTACCAACACCGGCAGCCCCGACATCTGCCTGCAGTCGAACGATGAACCCAACAACTGGAACTACCGCACAGAGAACAACGGTGAGGGCTGGACAGACCGCGCCTACGTCAGTCCTACCCTATACGCCATACCTGAACCCGACGGCTCAGCCACGCTTTCCGACGCAGCGTACTGCTGGAACTTCATCAATAACAAGGGCGGCGGACACCTGGGTCGCTACGACGGCACCAACGAGATCAGCGGCAATGCCACCGGTGAGGACGTCGGCTACTACGACCTCTACGCTATCCTCCGCGGCAACTACGTCGCTGCTGCCGAGAACATCGAGAAGGCCAGCGAGGAGAACCCCATCGACATCTCCTATGTCATCACCAATGCCGACGCTACGCGCTACAACAACTTCCACGCCAAGCAGCCCGTGGGCTGGACGCTCTCGCAGGAAGATGCTTTCGAGTGTGAGTACGCCAACTATCTGCCTGCCAAGGTGGGCAGCAGCTACTTCAACAAGTGGCAGGGTTCCGGCAACCTCACCGACCGCATCCTCTCGCAGCAAGTCACCGGCCTACCCAACGGCAAGTACCGTCTCTCCGTCCGCACCAGCGATAGCGTCATCCATCCGGGAGCCTCGCTCTTTGCCAACAATGAAAAGGCTGACATGACCAAGCTGACAAACAATGCGGTCAGCGTCGTCACCGAAATTACCGACGGCCAGCTGACCCTCGGCGTAGAGTTGAAGAACTACCAGAGCAACGACTGTAAGTTCGACCACTTCACCCTCGAATACCTCGGCAGCACCATCACCGGCATCACTACGCCCCAATCACCAGTTGACGGCATCAGTCGCATCTACGACATCAGCGGCAACCAGCACAGTCACCCCGTAAAGGGCATCAATATCATCAATAACAAGAAGGTCGTCGTCAAGTAGAAACTACATGATACGTACACCGTTGTATGTCACCGAGTCGAGCTTCAGCGTATAGTTGAGCTCGTCTTCGGAGACATCATCGCCGACTTTCTCTACCGTTCTGGTGACACCTCGGCTACCGTCAGTAAAGTCGTAGTCCCATTTCAGCCTTTTCTTGAATTCTGGGAACACCTTGGCCTGACTCATGTCGTTGAGGTCTGTGGCATCGCGACCGAAAATATAGGGACTCAGTTTAACGGTAACCTTCGAAATGTTGGATAAAGTTCCCACAGTCCAGTGGTGTATGTAGTTGCCACTATTCAGCTGCTTAGCGTTCTTCGACGTATGCTTTTTGGAGGAACTCTTGTCGTTGTTGTCGAGAATACCCCACTCCTGAATGTTCATGGAACCTGCCACGTTGCTATAGGTGTCGAAATGGAACCGATGCGTGCGAGCCACCACGACAGGCCCAACTTTTTCTTCCACTAATTCCTGACCTGTCTCCACAAGTTTCACGATGGAGATGGTAGGCGTTATGGTGGCAAACGACAGACCTTTGTCTTGCACCACAGGTGGACCGCCGAATTCATTGGCATAGCCGGGAATACAGGTGTAGACTTCGTCCGCGAGCAGTTCAGGTATTTCCACTGAGTATATTCTGCCTTTGGGCGTGTCTCCTGTCAGTTCGGCGTTGTACTCCTCCTCAACGAACAGCCTGTAGATTTCATCGCTACCTGACAGCACGGTAAAGCAAGGATAAAGGGTTTTGAAGTTACAGATGATGCCTGGATCCTCAACCGCCCATTCTGCAATGAAGACGATGGGCTCGTTGGGTGCTGTCCACTTCTGTCCAACCTTGAACGAGCCTTCCTTCATCTTGGGGAACATGTATTTAGTCGTTATATTCCACTTCAGCAAGTCTGGATAGAACGGACCTAAGCGCAGGGAAAACTCCTTGTCATCCTCAGCCTCTCCGGGCTTTATAACATGGCCATTCATTTCTGTGTCCATAGCGTCGTTCGATAAGTCCTTGATTGATGAATTCTCCTTGGCCTTGCTCTTGATCCATGCGTCTATCAGGTCTTCCCGGTCCTGGCCTGTCTTATTGCCCAGTATCTTCTCCATTTCCGCAAGCGTCTCTGGGTTGACGTACTCTCCCTTCTTTAGTGCCACCCAGTCCGCATAGGAGCCGTTTTTGAAGTAATTGGTCACTGCCTTTACGTGGCTTGTGCGTTCCTTTACATGCTTCTTAATCTTATTCAGCACCTTCGAGATAATCATGCCCTTGGCCACAAGAGCCACGGCAATTCCTAATTGGAAGTCCATGGTGAACTTGGGGTTGAAATCGCTGTTGGCTGGCTCGCCACCTTCACTTCCAAAATTACGGAAGTCCATTGACACTCCTACTTGTGTTGCCACTTTTGCATAGATTTCCGCTCGGATGGAGAGGTCGGACGAGAACAGACCGAAGCCTAAACTGAGCTTGACGATGGGACAGTCGACGTTGCAAGCTGCTTCGAACGATAGATTTGTTGAACTCTTTCCGGAATTGTTCTTAGCGGAGAAGTCGCCATTGGTGAAACCTACTTCAAAATCCAATGGTTTGGTGTATGTAAACTCAGCTTTCAGCGAACCATAGATTTGATAATGCACTGAGAATCCAAACACAGGCACTACCACTACGGGACCCACGGTGATGCGCACTTTGCCATTGAGCAGATCATCGTTGCCAAACAACTTCTTCATGCTGCTCATTCCAGTGCTACACTCAAGCGTTATTTTTACCGTGAATGCCCCTTCCTTCAACTTGAAGCTGATGTTCAGACCATTGTCCCAGTCGAAGTCACAGTCGGCATAGAGTTTCCCCTTGATGTTGCCCGTGATGCTAAAACTGAAGTTTTCGGGGAAGTATTTGTCTTTCCATTCGTCTAACTCATTTTCCTGTACGTCAGGAATACCGATGTCAACATCAAGGTTCAGATAGTCGTCACCCTCCTCGCCGCGTGTGTTGGCTCTGGCTGTAGCATGCTTTTCGCGATTGTCGATGTGAGCCAGAAAGTTGCCACCTTCATCGTAGATGTCGTACTCGTCGAAGTAGTCACCTGCGGGCATCGTGGCATGGAACTTCAGGTACTCGAAGGCATCCTTCACGTCGGTGCTCTTACAGGTCACGACCCACTCGCTGCCTTCCTTTTCCACGATGCCTACCAGGGCGCACAGGCCGAGGGGGAACAAGTCGATGTTGTTGCTCACGATGTGCTGTCCCACCTTAGGCAGCATGTCCTTGGGTGTGGCGCTGTCAAAGTGGATGTAGTGACACTGGGCTGAGTCAATGGTCTCTACCCGCACGATGTGCTGCGTCAGCGGGTTGTCGGCGTTCAGCTCCATCGTGGTTTTCTTATACTGGTAGGTCACGCTGTAATTGTCGGTCGAGTCGCTCACTATTTCGTCGTAACCCCTGCCGCTATACTCTATCAGCTGGTTCTCCAAGTCTTCGTCGATGAACAGGTTGCACGAGGTGAGCAGCACCGTGCAAAGCACCATCAGGTATTGTCGCGTCTTCTTCATACTCTTCACTTTTCACTTCTCACTTTTCACTCTTCACTTCTCACTTCTCACTTTTCACTTCTCACTCTTCCTCTTCTCCCGGCACCAGTATTCCTTCGCCCTCCTCTTCATAGATTCCTTCAGGTCCGAAGTCCAGGCCGAAGTTATATTCCTCAGCATTCTCGTCGAGCACTAAGGGGTAGAGGCTTGAGAGTGTGCCGTGGGTCTCGCCGTCGAAAATGAACTGGTCGGGGAACAGTTCTACTTTTGCCTTGCCCCGGTAGTAGCAGCGCAGGTCAATCAGCTCGCCGTAGTAGAAGGGACTCCACACCCGCACTTCCATATAGTCGCGGTCCTGCCATCGGCGCATCTTGCCGATGCCGCGCAGTTCCCGGTCTTTATAGGCACAAACGATGAGCGAGTCTTCGTCTTCCTGCGTGTAGACCTTGCCGTGGATGTTCACCGCCGCATAGATCACCATGTCGTAGATATAACCCTTGGGGGGTACATACAGTGGCGGCAGCACGTTGACCAGACAGGAGTCTGTCAGCCTGTCGGCCACGCTGATTACGTAGGCCACGGTCTGCCCCTCGGCCATGCCCACTAATGTGTCGTTCTCAAACTGGGCCACGGCCTCATCAGCAAGCATCCACCACACCGCCTCGGTGCTGGCCTCCGACGGGTTGAACGTGACGGGGATGCGGTAGTGGTCGCCCACCACGAGGTTCACTACCCGCCGGGGCAGTGTCATCTCCCGGGTCGGCAACGGCTCGCTGACGTCGAAATCGTAGAAGTCGCCACAGCTCGCCGCGAGCAGTGTGAAAACAAAAATATGGAAAAATGCAGGAATCTTCTTCATACGCTTCAACTTTTCACTTCTCACTTTTCACTTCTCACTTTTCACTTCTCACTTTCCTCACTTTGATCGTCTGCGAGGCGGTGCTCTGGCGGCCGTCTTTCCACTGTATCATCACGTAGTATTCCGCCTCCTCACCATCCTTGAGTTGTCCGTCGAGATAGGTCTGCTCCTCGGGCTGAACACTCATCTGATAGACAAAGCCGTTCTCGCCCTGACGCTTGCGGTACACGCAATAATAATAAGGTGCGTCGAACGGCAGCTTACCCACTTCCCAGGCCAGTTTCACCTGGTCGCTGGTCTTCATGTAGTCACCCACCAGTTCTATCTTCACCTCGTAGACCTTTGGCCCGCGGTGCAGCCAGCTCACGGCCAGACTGCTCGACGTGAAGGGAGACGAGTTGAACGACTCCATGAAGTAGTAGTAACGCTGGCTGCGGTCGTAGGGTGGGTTGTCGTCGACGATGATGGTGTACGTCTTCTTCTGCATGATGGAGTCGGCATCGTAGCGGCCTATCGCCTCCCACTGGCCCGTCTCGCCCAGTCGGCGGTAGAGCACGTGGTAGGTCATGTCGGCATCGGTACCCACCACCCATTCCATGTGCATGCCCTTCCGCTCGTCGTGCCCTGACTCAGCCAGATGAGGCTCCGACGGCGGGGTGACGTGGGGACGGCTGACGCGGATATAGTCGCTCCACGGCCCCACATTGCCCGAGAAGTCGACGCCGCGTACCCGGTAGTAGACGTATTTCTGGTTGACGTCGAGTGCCAGCGAGTCCACATAGCCTCGCTCGTTGATGCCCTCGTCGTTCAGTTTCATGAACTCATGGCTCAGGTCGTTGGCAAAGGCCACGTCGAAGTAGGCGATGTCGTTGTCAATGGGGTTTGGCTCCCAGGTCAGGATGACGTAGCCGTCGGGCATCACCTCGGCATGCAGCGAGTCGGGGGCGTCGGGTGCCTTGTAGTCGGTGATGCGGATGAGCTGCGCCAGCGAGCTGGCCTCGTTGCCCGACTGGTCGTAGGCCGTCACGCAGAGCATGCCGGTCTTCAGGTGGGTCACGTCGGCGGTGTAGACGGTGTCGGTCACGGGTATCATCTCGTCGGTGATGACCACCCATTGCGGGCCGTAGACCTCTTCGTTGTAGTACTTGATGGCGTAGCCCACTATGTCGTCGTACTGTGTTTCCGGGTTTTCCCACACGATGTGTGCCAATACCTTTTTATATAATAAGGTGTCGGGATGCTCCATCACGATGTACTTCAGCTGCGGCGGTACGGGCGGCTCAATGTCATAGACGTTGGCCACATGGATAGGAGACGGCTCACTCAGTTCGCCGAAGGGGTCGTGCCCCATCACGCGGTACTCCCACAAGCCGTTGTGGGGCACCGAGTCGCTCAGCAGCGACAGCCCCTCCTGATAGGTATCAACCATCGTGACGTAGGGTTTCTGGTTCACCCGCTCCCATTGTTTCTCGCCTTTTGCCCTTCGTTCTATCTCGAAGCTACTGTGCGCCTTGTCCACCCACGACAGGGTGAGGCGTCGTGGACTGGCTAACGAGTCCTTTATCTCCGGGGTGTAGGGCTCCGGCTTATAAGGCTCTGTAAGTACGTTTTCGCGTACACCGGGTTCAAACAGAATTTTTCCGCCGTTGTCATAGACAGTAGGCTGTATGTAGTAATCGTAGCGCTCGCCGCGCTTCGCCGTGTGGTCGGTTAGTCCTACGGCCATCGCCTCGGCCAGGTCGGGTCGCCACTCGGCCACCATCATCGCAAAGCCGAACGAGATGTCCTGCTCGCTGTTCAGCTCCATGTTAGCCCCAGCGCTGCCAGGTTTCTCCTTTGTCTGCCCTTCAGTCTTGCGGCCTTCGCCGTAGAGCACGCCCATGGCCACCATGGCGTTTGAGTCGCTCACCTCATACTTCTGCCGGAACTGCTCTTCGGTCAGTGGCTTCAGGGCATACGCCAGGGTGTCGATGCCGCGGCTGCCGCGCTTCTGCCGCAGCACATTCACGCCGTCGTGCGTCAGGAAGAGCCATGATACGTAGTCTTCCGGCACCCAGCGCAGCACCACGCGGTCGGCGTAGGGACGCACTAAGAGGTGAATCTTCGAGGTCAGTAGCTCCCTGTTGATAGCGGCCATGTCGGCAACTCTGGCTAAAGAGTCCGCCATAGCTACAGAGTCCTCCTTGAGTGTCTGGGCTTTTGCGGTGCTGCCCAGCATGAACAGCGCCGCCATAAGCCCTATCGTTTTCAGTTGTCTTATCATCTTTCCAATCCTTCTATTATTCGGTTCTTCTACTTCTTTTCTTCTTTGTCGAAGCTTTCTTCCACCTCGCTATCGTTACATTCCACTTTGGGCGCGCCAACAAAATGTACCCAGTCCCAGAGCGACCCTTTTACTCGGCTGTCAGCATCGTTCAGCGGGTCTATTGTTTTGGGCGTGAAATAGTCAGAGAGATAGCCTACTTTCGCTGCTCCCAAGCCATTATAGGTGTACAGGCCAGTATTGGTATTATAGCTGTCGACACGGTACATCAGCAGCGGCATGGAGGTACATCTATCGACTGCCTCAGTAGAGAATGCATCACGTTCGATGTACCTCTTACCATCTTTTGTGGTATAGTTGTCGCTATATTTGGAATCCGTGTAGTAGGCCCATGGATAGCCGCCTCGCAGACGGAAGAACATCAGGTTCGAGACCTCCGTCTTCCAGCGGTCTGAAGACATCATGCTTGCGACGCTGTAGTGGAAGCTGCGCTCCTCGCGGTCAATAGACTTGTTATCAAACAGCGGGTCACCCTTCGTATCTAAGCCGAAACAGTCGCCGAAGATGAGCGGGAACTGGTAGTATGGCACCTTCACCTTGAAACCACGGCTCTCGATGGTAAGGTACTGACCGCGGTGTAGGTCGTTCCAGTCCAGGATGTCGGCGTTGATATAGGTGTTGGCCTTGCTGGTCAGCCATCCGTCTTTGCCAAACGCCTTCCGATTGTCATAGTAGTAGTCATAGAGCTCGTCGGCTATCTCCTTCATCTTGTCGTCGAGCTTGGAGGCCACATAGTAGGGGGCGGCGAAGTCGCGGATGTAGTACATCAGGTTGTGGGGATAGGGATAGTCGCTGTAATTGCTGTCGTAAGCCTGAACCACCTGCGACGTCTTGCCGTCCTGGTTGGCACGGGTCAACTCAAATAGTGGACCGTCGCCGGCTGGTAGTGGATACTCCGGTTGGAGGCCGTTGTTATAGCTCCAGTCATTCCAGGCTTTGTACATTCTGTCACGCAGGTCGAGCACATTGCCCTCCATGCCGCTGATGAGCGCACTGCCCTGCACGTCGACACCGTTGTAGCTGAACGTCAGCGTCTCTGTGGCGTGTTTTATAGGCAGGTCGTCGAAATCGTAAGCATTCAGCTGAACGCCGCTCGGGAACACCCAGTTCGAGAGGTAGGCGAAGTACAAGAAGGGATCATCCGTACGCTTGTCGGAACCCCAGAAGCACGCAGTCTTGTCAAGATAGTTGGCATGCATCGAACGAGCCCTGTCGTAGGTAGCGTCGTAGGTGTAGCGAGGTTCTGAAGCAGGTCTTACGCCGACGAATGCGTTTTCGTAGGGTAGCAAGTAGTTTCGCGTGTATTCCGCCCCAAAGGAACTCTTCGTGCCGTAGTACCAGCTCTTACCATCGTTGCCACGGAACCACAGGTCGACCAGATACATCGTGGTGTCCTTCTGGCAGTCTAAATCCTTCATGACGTTTTCGATAAAGTCATTCCAGCGAGTACGTACTGTTTCTTCACTTGTACTATTAATCCAATTCTTGGCCCGGAGCACCATCTGAGCACATTGGAGCTTTGTTTTCACCGCATCAAGGTCGTAGGTGGCCGATGTATAGCCATGTTCCTTCAGGTAAGTGTTGAACTTCTTGCTATACCCCCAGTACTTGATGAACCTCCTATACACAGCCCAGTTCTCCTCCATCGTAGAGTTAGCGTTGAGCACGGGAGGACACTTCGTTGTCGTCTTGTAGCGGTAGCCCAGCCGCAGATTGTACTCCATCTCCCTCTTGCTGGACACGAAGCTGTGCTTATAGATCCCGAACGGCGTTTTGGGCCCCATGTTGATGCAGGCTTCGCCATTACTGTAAGTGAATTCGTTGGCTATCGTCTGGGTATGGTCCCAGTCCGTAGAGCCGGCACGGCGGTCGCGCAATTCCCATGTCAATTGACCGTCCTTGTAGGCCTGCTCACTGATGTCCTGGTTCAGGGCGATGGTGGGCGATGCCAAGTCGCCATCATAGGCCATGGCCTGGTCTTCAGGGCTGTTGAACAGCGCCAAGTCATCACCGGCAGGATATGCCAGTGCCACGTACGGTTTCAGGTCGGTGGGCATGGCGGGGACGCTCTCGTTGCTCTTCGTCCGGAAGTAGAAGAACTTGTGCTGTATCCACTGCTGGCGGTTCGTTTGCATCTTACCATCCTTCTCCTCAGTAATCTCTACCCAGTAGCACTTACCGCCTTCCACTTCGTAGGCCGTACCCGTCAGTATGAGGATGTAATAGCAGTCGGGCTGCAACGTGAATCCTAAATGGTAGCGGGTGCCCTGAGTCTCGCGGATACTAATGGGTATTTCCTTGACCTCGCCCAACGCCGTCAACTCATCCAGTCTTTTCACGTATTCAGCATGATCTTTCTCGTCCTCTACTTTCGTGCTCGTCACCTCCTTGTTGGCCATGATGATGCTCGTTTCCATGCTCTTCCAGCCATTATTCATGTGGGTAATCCATGGTGCCATAGTTTTCTTGCCTTTAGAGCTGAATCCAAGTTCGCTTGCTATGTACGTTGTATTCAGATAGTCGTAGCCAGCCTGAGTAATCTCGAGAAGCCGCGCCCCCTTCACGCCAACTCTGTGATAGTTGTAATAGTTGTTACTCTTGTCGAAGTTGAAGACATACGTACGCGACGCCTGCATCTTCAGTTCTTCGGGTTCGTAGCCCGTATCGTCGGCCAGTGCCTTCTGCGTTGATGGGTCTACCAGTCGGTACTGGCTGTTCAGCGATGCCTCGGTGGTGATGTAGCACTTGCTGGCGTCGCGCGTCAGGATGGCGTTCTGCTCATCCCATCCTGATTTCAGACTGTCGGAAGCAATACTGCAGTCGCCGAACAGCGAGAAACCGTCCAGCGCATTGCCAACAAACGCCTCACAGTAGTCGCCGCACTCGAAGTGGAACGACTTGTTAATGTTCACCAGGCCGTTGAGCAACTGCAGCTTCACACGGGCTTGGCCGTCGACCCACGTAGGGCTGGGCAGGCCGGCCTGGAACACGCCGCCGATACCGGCATCGACGATGCTGATCTTGCGGTCGATGAGCTTACCGAGCTTGATGTGCAGACCGAAGTTGGCAGCTAAGTAGGCGTAGAACTGCCCCGTAGCATACCAGCCGTTCTTACCCATCGCCTGTTTCAGGTTGATGCAGTAGGCTGCGTCGCCGTAGTTCACTAATGCCATGTCGAAGCCAGCGATGGCTTTTAGACCGCCGTAGAACAGGCCCAGGTCGATGTCGATGAAGCCCCAGGCCGAGGCACCTACCATCAGACCGCCTCTCACGTCGGTACCCATCATGGCCTTGCAGGCATTGTTGCGCGAACGCTGAGCCTTGCCCATGTCGGCACCCGTATCGACGCCACTGGGATTGAGGAAGTCCGTAATCTCCTTCGGAATGTCGGGAAGACGGCCGTTGCCGGGCAGCTCGTTGCCGATGCACAGGTACGCGTCGGCACCGATGTTCACATTCACAATTGCCGACTTGAAGTCCAGCAGGATAATCTGGCAACGCTTGCTCTTCTCAGGCTCACCCAGATAGAGGTGCCAGCGTACCGGTGACTTCTCTACGCCTTTCTCCTTCCATGTGATCTTCAGTTGGAAGGGCAGGCTGACCGTTATGCCTTTACTCTTCTCGGCATTCTCTGCTTTCTCCTTTGCTTTAGCATCCTCGGTATCGTTCTGCGATCTTGCTCCTGATTTCTCGTGGTCGCCGTCGTCGTCAAGGGCGCTTGCCAGACCACCGTTCGCATCCGGCACAAAATCCTTCACCTTGTCATCGAGGTCTTCCTGGAACTTGTTCAACTGGTCTTGTATCGCCGCCAGTTCGTTGTTGGCTGCCTCCATCCACTTGCCCAATGTGCCATTCTCCATGCCCGCCGTCACCGTGATGTCAAGTGACAGGAAGCGGTCGGTGTCGTCGTTTTGGTAGAGCAGCGTCATCTTGGCATCGATCATGCCGCTCACCGCCTTCACGTCGCCCTTGAAGAGGAACGTCGTCAGCTTGCCGCCACCGCCGGGGTCTTTCTTGTAAATGACATTCAAGTCGACATTGGCACTCAACGTCTTCTCACCCGCCGAACTGGTGAAGCCCATGCCTAACGACACGCCGATACAACCATAGTCGGCCGTCGGATTCTCGAACTCCTTCTTATCGTCGTTCCATTTAGGACGGCAGTTGAAGTAGAAACCGCCCGCTATGCGGTTGATGACCAGCGGGTCCATGCGGATGCCCGCGCCGCTCTTGATCTCCACCATGAAGTAGCCGAAGGCGTAGCTCTTGTCGTCCTTGTATTCCTCGACGCCCTCTTCCTTGTTGTCGGCCTTGATTTCAGCTAATTTCGTCTCGTCCGTCTCTATCACGTTGAAGTAGCCGCCCTTGCAGTTCACGGTGAACAGCCCCTTGATTTCGCAGTCCACCTTGCCGGCATAGCCACTCAGCTTTGTGCCGTTGGAGTCCACGGAGTCCTTCACCACGTCCAACCTGCCGCTCAGCTTCAGCACACTCGCGAAGTCGCACTCCAGCGTCACGCTCTTGAACTCCACCTTACCGTTTGACAGCTTATAGCCGCCGATGTCAGTCTTGTCACTCGGCATCGTCAGTTTCGATGTGATGGCCAGTCCGGCACCCGCCGTCACCTTGTCGCCGCAGAAGCCTATCTTGCCGTCGATGTCCAGCGACAGCACCTCGCCCGAGAAGCCGAACTTATAGTCTGTCAGCTCGAACGAGAACGGACCCAGTTTCTTCTTCACCGACGCTAACGACCACTCGCCCAGGTCCAGGTAGCACTTCTCCGACAGCGTCAGCTCCTTGCTATTCGCCAGCGTCATTAGCTTCGTGTGGCTCGTCTCCCAGTCCGCCTCAGCCTTGTCGGCTTCCTTCATCTTGTCCTGCGCATACTTGAAGACCAGCGACTTCTTGCTGTCAGCCCGCTTGAAGTTGCTCAGACGAAGCTTGGCAAAGTGGATGCCGGGCATCGACACCTTGATGGGCAGCTTGTCCGCTATCTCCTTCAGGGCCTTCACCGTTGAGTTGTCGCTCGCCAGGGTGATGTCGCCCGCCATGCGCAGCTCCACGTCGGTCTTCGTCTTGCCGTCTAAGCCTTCCTCGGCAGCCACCACAAAGTACGTCTGGTCCTTCAGCACCGTCAAGTCGGCCACGAAGCAGTTCATGTACAGGTCGTTTACCTGCTCCGTCTTGAAGATATACGCATAGCGGCTCTTCTCGCCGTAGGTGTACCGTTTGTGCTCCACCTTGTTGCCGTCAGGGTCGTACGTGTAGTACTTCTGCACCGTATTCGTGTCCGTCAGGTGGCGTATCTGGCAGGTGTAGACGACGTCGGTCTCCTCACCTTTCTTCTCTTCAGCCTTTCCCTTTCCGCCGTCGCCCTCCGTGTCGTTGCTCTTCTTGCCAAACAGCGGAATGCCGAAGCCACCCTTGATCTGACAACTGTTGAAGTTGTTCTGGACGATGTTCACCTTGGCCTCGTCAATGCTGAACTTCCAACCGCCACAGCTGCCGGTCTCGGCTTCCAGGATGTTCTTTGCAGACACGTAGCACGTCACACCGCTGCCGTCAATCAGCATATCCTCAACGCCCACGCTGACTCCCTTCTCGCCCGAGCTGAAGACGGCGAACTTCGGGAAGCCCACGCTCACGTTCTTTATATACACACCTTCCCAGGCGTCCCACGACTTCTCAACATGTGTGCCGCAGGCCTTCGGGTTGAACGTCGTGTCACTACGCTCTATCAGCGACTCCAGCGAAGGCATGCCCTTGCCGTTCTCGCTCAGGTTGTGGTCGAAGATGATTTCCTCGCCGACGCTGAACGTCCAGTCGGGCAGGTCCTTCACTTGGAACGGCGTCATCGAGCCGTAGGCGATGAAGTCGCCGGCCGATTTGTTGCCATAGATGGTGGTGCGTAGGTCGAGCAGAGCCGGAAGGTCCTCATGCACCGTTCCGTCGACCACGCGATTAGTATTGGGTATGGTGGCGGCAATCTCCAGTCCTAACCCGCCGAACTCGTCGTTCTCCCAGCGGATGAAGCAGCCGTCGTTGGGCATCGGGTTCAGCGGCTCACTCGGCGCCACGAACGTCAGCGAGAAGTCGCTGCTCGGGTCTTGAATCTTGAAGTTGCTCAGCAGAGCCAGCACGCCGTCTTCGGGGAAGATGCGGTCGGGCGAGATGCAGAGTCGCGGACAGCCGAAGACCAGCACGTCGTTGTCCTGGATGATGTCGCAGTTGGGCAGGGCGAGCATGGCGATGAGGTTCATCACCGCCGACTTCGGGGTAAACATCATGCTGGCTATCTGCACATTGAAGTCCGACGGCAGCTTGCTCTTGATGGCGTCGGGCAGCTCCACGGGGAAGTAGAGGTCGAGCACGTCGCCTTTCTTCACGTTCTCCCACTTGTTCTGTGCTTCCTTCAGATAGCCATAGTACTTTCCTAAATTATAGGCTGTCGCCACGTCGTAGATTTCGCCCTTCGCCGTCTTCGCCACCTTGTCCTTCACCTCGTCCGGCAGCGACAGGGAGCCCCAGATGTTGTCGAGGCCTGCCTGTGAGAAGATGCTGTCCACCACCTGCTCGGCACTGTAGCCTTTCTCCTCCACCGAACTCTTGGGGTAAGTCTGGCACTTGCCCGAGAAGACGATGTTGTCCGTATTCACCTTCAGCGAGTCGAACTTCACGGCCACGCGGCAGTTCATCGTCGTGCCGGTGCCCATGGGGTTCCAGGCTATCCAGCCCGTGCCGCTGACAGTGTGCTTCTCGTCATCGAGCTTGCAGTCCTCGTTCAGCGTCAGGTACCATGAGTTGATCTTCAGGTTGGTGCCCTTGGGCGGCAGTTTCGTGATAAGTTCCTTGTTCTTGACGTCGGCTGTGCTGTTGCCGCAGGCAAAGTCATCGTCAAAGTGCTGCGTCAGGGCGAAGTCGATGTAGTTCAGCGAGTCGGCCAGCATGCGGACACTCTTCTCGTTGGTGGCCTTGGCCTTGATGCGCAGGATCATATACTCACCGCTGG
Organism: uncultured Prevotellaceae bacterium; assembly: GCA_937898415.1. Taxonomy (GTDB): domain Bacteria; phylum Bacteroidota; class Bacteroidia; order Bacteroidales; family Bacteroidaceae; genus Prevotella. Next base: position 30,532 of record CALDLA010000075.1, read on the forward strand.
CGGTCTTCTCCTTGAAGTCGTTCCACTTGATGGTGTCCTTCAGTTCCGTCGTCTTATGCTCGACGATGGGCTTGCTGGCAAAGATTCCCTGAGGGGTATCGGCGGGGTTGCCGATGAAGAGCTGTACGGTGTACTCGAACTTCACCGAGTCCTGTCCTTGTCCGCGTCCGCCGACATACCAGGCCTTGCGCCACTCGGCGTTGATATCCTCGCCGAAGTAGATCTTGCGGCTCATCTTGTCCTTGCTGAAGCTGGGCTCGGTGAGCATCGGCTGTTCAAACACATATAGCGAGTCGTTCTTGTAGAGGTTGCTATCCTCGCTGTCCAGAGTCAGCGTGTAGCCGTCGCCCTCCTCGGTCACCTCACTTTCTTCCTCTTCCTCCTCCTCTTCTTCTCCGGCGAGTGTCACCTTCGAGGGGTCAATCAGTCGGAACAGGTAGACGGAGCTCTTGCCCTCGTTCTCGATGAGGGTGTAGTTCAGCGAGTTCACGTCATGGCCTGTCGTGGTGGCCGTCACCTGCAGGGCAAAGATCTCGCTCTCACCCTGGTTGTTCAGCATCTGTCGGATGTAGGACTCTGGAATCGTGAGCTGCGGCGTGGTCAGGCGGTTGCGCTCATAGACCACGGGATTGCGCTCGATGGCCTCGTCGGGTGTCAGGCCGCTCAGCTTCACGATGCGGGCATTGTACTGGAAACCAATCATTGTGGCGTTGCAGTTCAGCGTGGGTGCAGCCCAGGTGAAGATGGCGCTGTTGCGGTTCACCCGGGTCACGGCATACATACTCAGCGGGTCGTCGGCAATGACATTCGGGATGGGGGTAAGGAAGCGCGGCGGCTGGGCCTGATAGCACACGTTGAATATCGTGTTGCCGCTCTTCGGGTCGCTCAGGGTGACGGGACTCACCAGGAGGGGGTCCCATTTATAGGCGGTGAGGAACAGTTCGTACTGGCCTTCCGGCAGCAGTCCGTAGATGCCGTTCTTATAGTCCTTGTACGTACCGTCCTTGATGTAGATGTCTTCCAGGGCGTAGTGGGTGAAGAGGGTCTTCATCTCCACGGGGTTCAGCGTCTTCACCTGGTTGGGGGCCAGCGTGATGGGCACACGGGGTATATGGCCGTAGCGGCTCTGCACCATCAGCACGTTGTCGGGGAATCGCTGTTCTATCTGCAGGCCGATGTGCAGCTGCTGCAGCTCATCGGTATTGTTGGTCAGGCGCACGATGAAGAACTTACCGGGATTGTCCACATACTGACCGGCCTGTGGCGGCAGTATGGGTTGCACCGGTTGCACGTTGATGGTCACTTCCTGCGCCAGTAGGGTAGTGGCGGCAAGCAGTAGGGTTATCAGTGATATGATCGTTCTTTTCATATTTCGTGGGTCTTATTGGGTGTCTTTTTTCTTTTCAGCCTTCCGTTTGATCTCCATGAGCGAGAAGGTGTAAGTGTAGCCTACGGAGAGGGTGATCTCGCTGGCACCATAGCTGTACATATCGGTGCTGAGGTTGGTGTCGCTGTACTTGTTGAAGTTGGCTGAGAACGAGAACACGTGGTCCTTCAGGGTGTAGCCCGCCGTGACGTCGGCGCCAATGGAGAGCATCTGCTGCTGGTTCTCAACGTCGTTGTAGCACAGCGACAGTCCGGCCGACACGCTGAGGTTCTTCTCTTTCAGGAATGAGCGGCCTGTGCTGACGGAGAGCACGTCGCTGGTGTATTTCGTGTTGTAGCCCTTACTCTGCTGGTGCGAGAGTGAGGAGGTCACGTCCATCTCCCAGTCCTTCAGTCCGAGACTGTAGCTCAGTCCGGCGGCCATCGTCTTCACGTCGCTCTCGCCGTTGGAGAATTTGTTCAGGTCCTTGTTCTCGGTGTAGCTGGCCGAGAGCGAGAAGATGTGGTCGTAGTGGTCGCCGGTGAGGCTGTAGGAGGGAGTCAGGGTCAGCGAGTTCATCAGTCGGTCGATGCGGATGGTATCGTTGACGTGGGCCCGTCCGTCGCTCTGTACCTGCCGGTAGCCGCTGTAGGATGCCGCAACCTGCAGCCTCTGGTTGATGGGCATCGAGGCACTGGCTGAGTAGACGAAGCCGCGTGTGGTGTATAGTTGGTTTCGGGTGATGTTGTCCTCCTGTCCGGAGAAGTTGGCCGAAAGTGATAGTTTCTTAAACAGGGAGGTAGACATGTTGATGCCTAACGACTGGTAGTTGTTGCTGACATAGTAGAGTCCCAGGGTGGTATAGTCGGGCTGTACCATGCGGTAGGATATCTGGGTGTTGAAGTTCTTCAGTCTGAGGTTGGCGCTGATGTCGCCGGCAATGCGCATCAGCGACGAGTAGCGGGCTTCGAAGATCTTGTCCCACTTGTCGAGTGTGGGACTCTTGATGCGCTCGGCCCGGTAGTCATGGGTGAAGGCCGAGAAACCCAGGTTGCCGCGCAGCGACAGCCATCGGGTGACGCCCAGTCCGCCTTTCAGTCCGACGGCCACGTTCTCCATCGGATTGATCATCTGTTGCCAGTATTCGTTGAGCGAGTTCTGGCGGTCCTTGGCGCTGAGCAGGTAGAGGTCCAGATAGTTCTGCCCGGCACCGTAGCCCACCTTCAGGCCCCAGCCCATGCGGCGGTACTGCGGCGAGCGGGCACTGGGGTCGGTGGGGTCGTCGTTGATGGCATTGCGCAGTTCGCCGTAGAAGATACCGGCGCGCAGCTTGGCGTCGTTGTACTCTAAGCCGATGCCGTTGAACGACATGTTCATGATGTAACTGCTCATTCCCATTGACGAGCGGCCGATGTGGGCGCGCCAGTTCTTATAGGTGGGGTCGATGTGGAACGAGAAGTGGGGGAATGAGAAAGAACTGTTGTTGTTGGAATAGTAGAATGCGAACGGCATGGAGATGCCGTAGAGCTGGATGTTCAGGTTGGCACTCAGCGTGTTTTCCCACGGTGAGCGGTAGCCGGTACCCATCGATGAGTTGTAGAAGGTGTTCTGGGTACCGATGGCACCCGTGATGATGAGCGGATCGCTCTTGGCGATGGTGCTGATGGAGTTCTGCGTCAGCGACTGTGCCGCCATGCCCACGGGGCATAGCAGTACTATTAATATAAGGTACGCACGAGGAATCGATCTGCTCATCATCATGGTGTCACGTTTGAAAGGATTACTTCAGCACCTTGCGCATCTTGCCGTCGGCCGTGCGTATGATGGTCAGCTTGGCATTCGGGTTCTTGCGGCCCAGCAGGTCGTAAGACTCCGTTACCATCGGGTCAGAGTGGCGCGTCACGTCGTTGATGCCGGTAGTGAAGGCGGGCACACTCAGACTCACAGGAGCCGTCAGCGAACCTAACATCTGCTGGAACTTCACGCTTTCAGCTACCTCGAAGTACTCGCCCGTCAGTTCGTTGTGCAGGCGGAACGTCACTTGCTCGCCGCTGTTGGCATGAACGGTGATGAACAGCCAGCCCTCAACGGCCACGCCCTCGCCGCGACATTCGCCATCGACGAAAGCGCCTACGGTGTAGTGTTCAACGTCGTCGATGTCCTTCACCTTGGCGACCATCGACATGTTGTCGGCAAACTTCGAGTCGTCGTAGCGCCATACGCTTCTGTTGGTGCTACGGGCAGCAGCCGGCTCGTCGCCCTGCGACATTCCTGCTTCAGATTTGAAAGGTAAATTGTAGCCGTCGCTGGGACAGTAGATCAGGTAACCCTGATTCTTCTCAATCTTTGCCAGCGTGCCAGTAGTCCAGACAGTTCCGTTCCATTCGGCAAATCCGCTGTTCTTCGAAACGATGCGGGTGCCAGTGGGCAGTCTCAGGTCATTGAAGGCATTGGTCAGCAGGCGGTCGTAGACGAACGGCGAGCCTACCCACGTCCAGCCTTTATTCAGGCTGACGGTCTTGGCTTCTTGCACGAATGAGCCGCTGGTCAGCGTGGTGCTTGCGGCTGATTTCATCAGAATCTTATAGCAATCTCCCTGGCCTATGCTGAATCCGTCTGTCGCAAAGAGTCCCCAGAACTCGTCGTTAATAATCAGGGCCGTCTGCGTACGGGCCTCGCCGAAGCCACGCACAAAGGTCTCGTTGAAGAATGTATTCATCTCATCGCTTACTTTACCATACGAGTTGCTGCGCCATTGCCAGCCGCTGGCGAAGCTATAGGTTGCCGGGACGGTGAAGCCGGTGAACTCCTCTGGAACTCCCTCAGTACTGGTGGTCACCAGATCGTAGGTTGTAACGGCACCATTGATTGTCGAGGTGGCGCTTACGGATACGGAGCCGGGCAGACCTGCCGTGTAGTTCACGGTGATGACACCGTTGGCAACCGAGCGATTACTGCTGATTGTTGTCCAGCTTTCGGGATAGCCGCTGCTGCTCAGTCCAATCAGGATTTCATCGGCATCATAGCTGGCATTTGAGGGTATGGGGTCGAACTTCAAAGTACCGGTGCCGTTGGTGCCGGGTGTATGGGTCACAGCGAACCTCTGCAGTCCTGCAACAATGTTCACGGTGAAACTCTTCGTGTCGTTTTGTTTCGTGATGGAGTTCTCCGTGCCGTCATAGTTACTGTAGTCATTCCACTCTACGGTGACGTTAACGGTCGCCGTTCCTTCATTCGCGCCAATCAAGTCGATTTCAGCGCCATCAGTTGTAATCTTCGCGCCACCGTTGCCGAGGGTAAGGGCGTCACCCTCCAACTTGATGGTACCATTGACCGTGGCGTACCCGTCGGGGCCTATGTGGATGTTATTGTTCAGCGCCTCTTTGATGGCATTGACGTTGTCGTTGAGCACGAAGTTCAGTTCTGCATTGTCGAGTGTCACCTCCTTGGCAGGATTCAAGACCTGGAATTTAATCACATCAGATAATCGAGGATTGTCCTCGGAAGTGACCGTGACGGAATAGTATCCCACCTTGGTGAACACGATGCCAGCGTCACCCTGCATCACACCGTCCTTGTCCATGGTACCATTATCGAGCAGATGATTGGCTTCGAAAGTGTAGGCCTGGTTGGTGGCGTTTTCAGGTTTAACGATGACCATCCTTTCAAGGCGCGAAAAGACGTTTTCGTTCACATTGGCCATGTTTGCTTTACCTTGGTCGCTCCAGTAGTATTTGATGCTGGTGACGGGCTGCACGACGGTGATGGTAATAGCGTCGGGGTCTGAAGGACGCAGCTCTTCCTGGCCATCGCCACCAGGCACGTAGGGCGTCATCGTGGTGGTGCCTGCCTTCAGCAAGGCGTAAGTACCAGCAGCATTCGTGCCGATGACGGTCGGGTCGCTAATGTCCCACGACACCTGAGCCGTCGCACCTTCGGGCGTCAGCACCCAATATGGATTTCTGGATGAGGTGATCATTAGCTCGGTGAGCTTTCCTTCGTCCTCGCCGATGCGGAAAGTAAGTGCCGACTGCTTGATGGTGATGCCGGTTGCAATTTGGTTAATATGAAGCTTGCCGCTGGCCGTAAGGGGGTTATTCTGGCCGGCTGCCCCCATCGTGACGTAATATTGCGTCTCGTCAACGGTCTTTACAGCCGTCAGCGTGTTGCCCACAATGGTGGCACATTCGCTGGCTGCCACACGCCATGCGATGCCCAATGGCAGACTGGCACCAGAAGGATATACAGTCAGATAATCCATCAAGTTGACACTCTCGCCAACGTTCATGGTGATTTCGCCCAATTCCACTCGTGTCGGAACGGTCAGGGTGAGGGTAGGTGTATAGGTGGCGGTTTCCGAACTCCATGTTATTTCATTAGGATTCGAGCAGACTAGATAATATTCATTTCCCGTCTCGGAATTGTAAACACGGAAAGTGATGGGCTTGTTTCCGTCTTCTGTATCACCTTTAATCTGGAGAACTACCTGGAATGCTCTTGCATCGGTAGAGTAAGTAGGAGTTGCTGTTGCACGCGGATTCTCCTCGTCGCCGACAAAGGCAGCAACCTCATAGACATCAATCTTGTTTTGGTTGTAGTAGTCCCGTTCGTTGGATACGAATTTGGCAACTATCCATGTGTCATAGCCCTGGTTGGGATACTTGTCGTTAATCGTCCAGTGGCTGTCTTTTGCCATCGCCCCAATGGACACCATCAGTAGCGAAAGTAATGTTAATAGTTTCTTCATAATCTTTAGGTTTTTATTGTTTATATTGTTATTTGCTTGGTTCTACTTCACTAACACCTTGCGCACGGTGCCGTCGGCCATTCGGCGCAGCACGATGCCCTGCTTGCCGTGGACCACGCGGCGCCCCGTCAGGTCGTAAGAATGACTATTCACTCCATCACTATTCACTCCATCACTATTCACTAGATGCGAAGCATCGCTAACCCCCACGGTGGCATCGGTGGCATGAAGCATGACGGGCTGGCGCAGCGAACCTATGCGCATCAGACCCGTCGTCAGGGTCTCGACAATGTCGGTGGTGGTGCCCGTAGGCTCATGGCGCAGCACTAACCTCACCTGTTCGCCACGGTCGGTGTGGGCGGTGATGAAGAACTGACCGCCGACGAAGTGGCCTTCGCCTCGGCACTCATTGCCCACGAATACACCCAAGGTCCAGTCATCCGTGAGCGACGGCATCCCGGCCACCTCGGCCACGATGGTCGTGTTGTTCATGAATCGGCTGGCGTCGTAGTGCCAACGGGCGGTGGCGGCTTGTTCCGCTCTGGCCGGTGCGGGGGTGCCTTGCGGCATGGTGGCCTCCGGGGTGAACCTCAGATTGAAGGGCTCGTCGAGCGGACTGTAGACCATCACGCCCTGCCCGCTGCGCAGTACGGTGAGGTCGCCTCGCCATTCTGTGCCGTTGAACTCGGCCGAGCCGTCTTCTTTCGACACGATGACCATGCCCTCGGGTAGCGCTAACCGCTCAGGGTTGAGGGCCTCGCTGATGGGACGGTCATAATAGTAAGGAACGCCCGTCCACGTCCACTCGCCGTCGAGCACGATGGTGTAGCCCGGTTCGTAGTGGCCGCCTTGCAGGATGGTGGGCATCGGCGTACTGCGCATCTTCACCTTGTAGCAGGTGTTCTGCGCAATGCCGCTCTCCAGGATGGTGCCGAAGTAGCCCCACGTCGGGTCGTTATAGACCAGACCGTCCTGTGTGCGGGCTTCTACCAGTTGTTCGTTCGAGAAGATGTTCCCGATGTTCCAGTTCAAGATGTCGCCGTAGGGATTGCTGCGCCATTGCCAGCCCTCCTGCAGGTCGATTAGCGCGCTCGCCTCGACGGAAGTGAGCGGACCGCCCGTCATTCCGTACAGGGGGACAGGATTACCACCCATGGTCACCTGTATCTGTACGATGCCGGGATACTGGGGAGTCAGGTCGAAGCTGAGCGGCTCATCAGGGACGTGCTGCACCTCCATCGCCGTCCACCCCGGGATGGATCCCGTGAAGACGAGTTCTACGCCACGGGGGTTGAAGGTGGCATCATACGGATAGGGCTCTAACTGTACGCGCAGAGTCCGCCCCACAGCCAGGCCGTAGGCGTCCAAGAAAAATCCTTGCAGGGGGATCACCTCAATATCCTCGCGCTCCAGGCCGAGGATGATGGGTCGCGAGGGGGCGCCCTCACTTTCGCCCGTATAATTAACTTCAATAGCGGGGGTGAGGTCGTAGGTCTCGCCCAAGGACTTGTGGTAGGCACGGAAAGTGATGGCCTTTCCCAAGTCGGTTGTCTGGTCGCCCCTTACGCGGAGGATAAAGAATTCCGAACCGTCGATACCCACAACGGGCGACTTCGCCTCGACGCGGCACTCGCCGTCGATGAAGGCAGCTACTGCGAAATCGGTCATCTGGTCGGAGGGTACATTCGACTGTATGGTGGCATAGACCACCGTCTCGTCGTTGAAGGCGTATGGGTCAGCTACGTGCCAGTCCTGGGCAAAAGCGGCATGTACCAAACAGAGCAAAGAGACAATAAGCGCATGACGTGTTCTCATATCAATTGCTTTTATGTTGATTGTTTTAGGTTTCGTTGGCAAATATAACAAAAATTATTTAAAGTTGTATATAATTTGGGACAAAAATTTCGGCAAAACGGCATTTTTTAAACTACGTTAACAGACCCGCTTCCCTTAATAAGCAGCAATATCCCTCATAACAAAGAGGGGGCTGGCAGCACACGTAGTCTGTCAGTCCCCTCCTCAGTCGTTTGCTTA
>CALDLA010000076.1 GCA_937898415.1 uncultured Prevotellaceae bacterium
GCCTGATGTAAGGGAATCCGGTGAGAGTCCGGAACTGTACCTGCAGCTGTAATCCTCGCTTAAGAGGTCTGCTTGTATAACGCCACTGACGCTTCGCTAGTGAAAAGTGAATAACGAATAGTGAAAAGTGTCGGGAAGGTAAGGCAGACTGGGGAAAGTCAGAAGACCTGCCTGCAAATGATAATACGGCCGTTCAGGAGTTAGCGGTACGGAAATGGAAACTATTGATGAATCTAAGACAGAAACTGGCTTTTAGCCTTTGGCTGTTGGCTGTCGGTATGCAGGGTCAATCTATATGGCGCACCGATAGTCTGCAGGAAGTGGTGGTGACGGGTACTGGTACGCAGCACCTGCTGAAGGATGCGCCCGTACAGACAGAGGTCATTACCCGCCGGATGCTCGACAGCTATGGCGGCAAGAGCCTGGAGGAAATCCTGGCAGGACTGACGGCGTCGTTCGCCTTCAGCGAGGGCGACATGGGCAGTCAGATGCAGCTCAACGGCCTGGGCAACAACTACATACTGATACTCATCGACGGCAAGCGCATTCATGGCGACGTGGGAGGCGAGAACGACCTCGGTCTGATTGACCCTCAGAACATTGAGAAGATTGAGATCGTGAAGGGGGCGCAGAGTGCGCTCTACGGAAGCGACGCGATGGCCGGCGTCATCAACATCATCACCAAGAAGCATAAGGAGAAAGGCGTCTATGTCGACAACATCACCCGCTACGGAACCCACAACGACCTGCGCCAGCATAACACTGTGTCACTTGCTTTCGGCAAGTGCATGAGCCAGACCAACTTCCAGTTGCAGCGTAGCGACGGTTGGCAGAACACCGCCGAGGAGTGGGCCGAGGGAATGGTGCTGACAGACAGCAGGAACAAGACGGTGAACAAGTTCCGTAACTGGCAGATAGCCGAACGGCTGACGTATCAGCCCCTGAAGGATCTGGAGCTCTATGCCGAAGGAACCTACTACAAGAAGAACATCCTCCGCCCCCAGAACGGTACACACCCCAGTTGCGATGTCTATACCTACGACCTGCGCTATAACAATGCCTCGGCATCGGCAGGCGGAAAGTGGCATTTGGGAGGCGAGGGGAATGTCGTCACGCTGGACGTCGATTGGAACAAGCATGCCTATTACTACGACTATACGGCCAAGCACTACGACTATGTGTTGCTGCAGGGCGAGGAGTATGGCGACCAGAACGGCGAATGGTTCTCTGTAGCCATGTTGCCGGGCCAGAGTAAGCTGCAGAGCGACCAGCAGCGGGTAATGGCTCAGCTGAAGGGCATCTTCTACCTGCCCTACGACAACATCCTGAACGTAGGCACGGAATACCGCTACGACTATCTGAAGGCTCCTGACCGCACGGCGACGGGAACGGCCGATGACTGGACGTCGGCCCTGTATGTGCAGGACGAGTTCAACCTGCTCAGATGGTTCAACCTGACGGCGGGCCTGCGACTGGTGGACAACCGGAACTTCGGTTTCCGTCTGACGCCTAAGGTCAGCACCATGCTCTCTGCCGGCGACTTCCGCTTCCGGCTAGGATGGAGTCAGGGCTTCAAGACGCCTACCGTCAAGGAGCTGTACTACCGTTACCTCCACATGATGGGCAGCAGCACGTTCTTCAACATCGGCAATGTGGACCTCGACCCTCAGACCAGCAACTACTATTCTGCCAATGTCGAATACAGGGGTCGTAGGTTCACGGCCGCCGTCACGGGCTACCTCAACAAACTGGACCGGATGATAGCGCTGGTGAATGTGTCGGAAGGCGAGATTCCTGCGGGCATTACCACCGCCTATCTGGGCGATGGTAGTAATAAGGTACAGGCGCGTATGTATAAGAATATGGATGATGCCCGGACCTATGGCATCGACGCCACCCTTTCCTATCGGGTGATGAAGGAGCTGACCCTTAACGCCGCCTACAGCTATCTTGACACGGAAGCCAATCTCTACGACGAGCACTACGACCGCATGAACAATGTCGTCATCGACGGTACGGCCCACCATAAGTGGAGCGCTTCGGCCCTCTACAGCCACACCTTCTGTCCCGCCTACAAATTGGGCGTTAGTCTCTCGACGCGCGGCAGCAGCAGGCGCTACTATCAGAACAACGGCGACGGAAGAGGCTACCAGATATGGCGCATCAACACGACCCACGACCTGGGGAAGTCGGGCCGGATGCTGGCGTACAGGCTGGAACTGGGCGTCGACAACATCTTTGATTATGTGGACCGCACCATGCGTCCCTACCACTTGGGCAGCAACACCTCAGGAACGACGGTACACGCCACCCTCAACATAAAGTTCAATTACGGCAAGAGAGTCAAAAACAATATTTTATCCACTAAATCCAATTTAAACAATGAAGAAGATTAAGTCTTTTATCCTGGCTACGATGGCATTTGCCATGATGGCCCCCGCGTTCATTGCCTGTAGCGACGATGACGACAAAACGGTGAACAACCTCGTTTCTGAGTACGAGGTGAACGACAAGATGGTGGCTGCTCAGAAGGCTGCATCGAAGAAGGACGTGGCCGTCCTGCTGGTAGCCTTCGGCTCTACTTGGGACAACGCCTTCAAGGCCTTCGACAAGACCAAGGCTGCCTACGAGGCTGCATTCCCCCAGGCCGACGTCTATGTCTGCTTCTCCAGCGACATCTGCATCAACCGTGCAAGTGCCGGCGAGAATACCGACGACAACGGCAACATCGTGAAGCGCGACTACTATGAGCCCCGCTATCTGCTCCACGCCATCGGTGCTGCCAAGTACAGCAAGATCTACGTGCAGTCGCTGCAGGTGATTCCTGGTGAGGAGTTTGCCGCCGTGGTGGCCAGCGTCAAGAAGTTCATGAACAATGGTTACATTGCCAGCGCCCACCTCGACGACAAGTATCTGGAGAAGTTGGCAGAAGACGAGGCCATCTTCTTCGGTATGCCCCTGTTGAACGATCCCGAAGTTGACGTGCCCGAGGTGGCCAAGCAGCTGAATGCACTCTACGCCAAGGAGGCGCAGGAGGGCGTTGTAGCCTTTATGGGTCACGGTAACCCCGACACCTACGACACCTTCAAGGCCAACGTTCGATACACGCAGTTGGAAGAGGAACTGCAGAAGTATAACAAGAACTACTTCGTCGGCACCGTCGACATGCCAGGCAACTATAAGCAGGATGTCCTTGAACGTATGGAGGCAAAGGGCATCACCAGCGGCAAGATGTTCCTGCACGGCCTGATGTCCATCGCCGGTGACCACGCCCACAACGACATGGCTGGCGAAGGCGACGACTACTGGACTCCGATGGCTCCGGACAGCGAGGACGTCAGCTGGTACGAGTTCTTCAGCCACAAGGACTATGAGGTCAACGTTCCCGTTGTCAACAACCACCCGCAGGGTCTGCTCGAACTGCAGGGCGTCCTGAACGTATGGATTAAGCACACCAAGGAAGCTGAGTTCCTGGAGGATGCTTATCACAGCATGTATCCTGAGGAATAAACTCTCTCTCGACATATCATTTTGACATACGTGTATTATTATTATGTAAGTTTACTTGGGAGGGCCTTGTCGTGAGGATAAGGCCTCCCCTTTTCCATTGAAAGCATGTACTACAGAAAGATGTTCCTTATGCTCCTGCTGGCTGCAACAGGTCTGCCGACAGAAGCGCAGATTACGCTCAATCCCGTTGTGGTGACGGGCTCGGGCCACCACCAGCGGCTCAAGTCGACGGCCACCCCTGTACACGTACTCTCTGCCCAGGAGATTCGTGAGCAGGGCATCACCACCTTCGACGGTGCCCTGACCCGCATGTTGCCTCAGGTGTCGATGGCTCCCAACTCAATGGGCTCCCAACTGCGCCTTAACGGTCTGGGCAACAAGTATATCCTCATCCTCATCAACGGACAGAAGCTCTCAGGCGACATCTCCAACAACGTCGACCTGAACCGTATTAACATGGCCCGAGTGAAGCGCATCGAGGTGCTCGACGGTGCTGCCTCCTCGCTCTACGGCAGCGATGCCATCGCCGGCGTCATCAACATCATCACCGACCAGCCCACTAGTTCAGTATGCAGCGTTACTAACACGACTACCGTCAGCGGTCACGGCGTACTGACAGAGAGTGCCACCCTCGACATCTACAAGGACGGCTTCGGCTCCTACACCTCGTTCACCCACGATCGCGCCGATAGTTACCGCAACAACGACCTGGAATACGTGAAAGGTTCTGACACGGAAACGCAACTCTCGATAGCCCCTCTCTTTACGGGCTATCGTTCCAACCTCCTCGCGCAGAAATTCACCTACAGCCCCACACAACACCTGTCCCTGAACGCCGGCCTGGACTATTCCTACAAAATTACCGACCGCCCCAACACCGTGCCCGATGCCTCTCCATCGGGCATAACCCCAGTAGGCGGTACCGACTACGAGATGCGCTACAAAGGCCTACGCTGGACTGTCGGCGGCCTCTACAAGTTTACGCCAAAGAATTCTCTCCAAGCCAATTTCGCCGTCGACCGCTTCCGCTACGGCAAGGAATACGACGTGCCCACAAAGGACTATGCCGTCGGCGACTACGTACAGTCCAAGAAGCAGCGCATGATGGATGGCGAGGTGAAAGCCATCTTAGGACTCACGCCCAACGGCACCACCATCTTCGGAGCCGACTGGCGCAAGGACTACCTCACCGCCGCCAGCGGCAATATTGACAAGGACGTTTATACGCTTGCTGCCTACGCCCAGCATGAGCATCAGTTTCTTAAGGGACTTACTGCCACGCTCGGCCTGCGGCTGACACATCATGAGACTTTCGACCAGCATCTCACTCCCAAGGTGACGTTGATGTATGCCCCTGGGAATTTCCGCTTCCGCGCTACCTATTCGGCTGGTTTTCGCGCCCCTGGGCTTGACGAGCTCTATTACCACTATTTCTCTGTGAACCGGGGCAAGGCCCAGATTAGCTTCGGCAATCAGGACTTGAAGCCCGAGAAGAGCAACTACTTCTCGCTCAATGCTGAATATCGAACTGATGCCATCGCCGTCAGCCTGACGGGCTACCTGAATCGAATTAGCGACATGGTGGTGAAACAGAACATCGACGTCGACGATGCCACCCGCGAGATGCTGATGAAGGAGTTCCCGGAGATGACGCAGGAGCAGGCTGACAAGATGGTGAGCTATGCCCGTTATCAGAATAGCGACAAGGGCGATGTCAAGGGAGTTCAACTGAACGTCTCGGCCAACCTCTTCCAAGGCTTCAACCTCTCCGCCAACTACGCCTACACCTACGCCCGCACCGCCGTTCCCGCTGCTTCTCCATCGGACCCCACCTCATGGCAGCCTCTCGACCGCAGCATCCGCCATACCGCCACCGTCGCCGCCGACTATCACTACAACTGGCGCCGTTACGCCTTGAACGTCAATCTGAACGGACGCCTGCAGTCGAAGACCTACTACACTGGCAGCTATGAGGATGCACCTGGCTTTGGCGTCTGGAACCTGCACACCACCTTCCATCTTCCGCTTGCCAGCCACATTCAGATTGATCCAAGCATTGGCATCGACAACCTCTTCGACCGCGTCGACCGTCGCATCGACTCCTCTATCCGCAAGTACGCGCTCTATTCTCCTGGTCGTATGCTGGTGGTAGGACTGAGAGTCAAGTTTCTGTAAAGGTGTCTTTTTCGTGCCAAAATTTGCACGCCTCGAAATAAAGCAGTACCTTTGTAACGTGATTTAATAACCTATGTAGCAACATTAACCAGATAAGTAATTGTATGATGGAAAAAAAACTTCACCCTGTGATGCTGACAGGGACGGGCAGCGATGTAGGCAAAAGCATTATTGCAACGGCCTTGTGCCGCATCTTCCGTCAGGACGGCTATCAGCCCGCCCCGTTCAAAGCCCAGAACATGTCGTCCAACGCCTACGCACTCCCCGACGGCCTCGAGATGGCTACTGCCCAGGCTATTCAGGCTGAGGCGGCGGGGGTGACCTGTCATACGGACATGAATCCACTGCTGCTGAAGCCCCAGAATGACCATACGAGTCTGGTCGTGCTGAACGGACGGGCGGTAGGCAATACGAGTGAGTTCGATTTTTGGGGAGTTAAAGAAGATAAAGACAATAGTTGTACTATTGATTTCCGTCGGGAGGTCTGTGATGCCTACGATCGCCTAGCTGCCCACTATAACCCCATCGTGCTGGAAGGGGCGGGGAGCATCTCGGAACTGAACCTGAGAGACCACGACTTGGTGAACCTGCCGATGGCGCGACACGCTCATGCCAGCGTCATCCTGGTGGGTGATATTGACCGCGGGGGAATCTTTGCCTCTGTCTATGGCAGTATCGCCCTGCAGACGGAGGAGGACCGGCGGCTCATCAAGGGCATCATCATTAACAAGTTCCGCGGCCACCTGAGTCTTTTCGAGGAGGGACGGCGGATGCTGGAAGTTATTTGCGGAGTGCCCGTGCTGGGTGTTGTTCCTTATTTCAAGGACATCCATATCGAGGACGAGGATAGTCTCAGCATCGACAACAAGCGCCGGCAAAACATCCCTATCACCTCGTCGGCCGACATGACTGCCGACTTCAAGGAGCAGCAGTACGACCGGCTGGCCGACCATGTGCGTCAGCATCTGGATATGGATAGGCTTTACAAAATCCTGGCCTATGACTAACGTGCTGTCGCTAATCGTCGGCTGGGTGCTCGACCTGGTGTTTGGCGACCCTCAGCGACTGCCGCATCCCGTGGTGGGGTTCGGCAAGGCAATAGCTTTCTTCGAACGTCGGCTCAACAAAGGCCGGCATCGTATGCTGAAGGGTGCCCTAATGAGCATCGCCATGATTGTAGCAACCTACGCCGTAGGTCTCGTTTTCACCCTTCCTCCCATCACTCTTCACCCTTCACCCATCACCCTTCACCCATCACTCCTCTCCTTCATCATCATCTTCTATTGCCTCGCCGGCACGACGCTTATTCGAGAAGTGCGCCAGGTGTTTCTGGCCGTCGACCGCTCATTGGAAGAGGGTAGGGAACAGGTAGCCCGCATCGTGGGTCGTGACACCTCGCAGCTCTCGGCACAGGAGGTACGCACGGCAGCCCTCGAAACGCTGGCCGAGAACCTGAGCGACGGTGTGATAGCCCCCTTGTTCTGGTTAGCCGTCCTCGGCGTTCCGGGCATGCTGGCCTACAAGATGGTGAACACGCTCGACTCGATGATAGGCTACCGGACGGAGCGCTACAAGGACTTCGGTTGCTGGGCGGCTCATATCGACGACGTGGCGAACTATATCCCCGCCCGCCTGACGGCTCTGCTGATGATACTGTCGTCTGCACTTTTCACTTTTCACTTTTCACTTTTCACTTTCGTCCGTAAGTACGGGCGATGCCACGCCAGCCCCAACAGCGGCTACCCCGAAGCAGCCCTTGCCGGCATCCTCGATTGCAGGTTCGGCGGGCCGCACTACTACTTTGGCCAGCTTTTCGATAAACCTTACATCGGCACCAACGACCGTCCGCTGACCACCGCCGACATGAAAAAAGCCGTACGGGTGAACCGTACGGCTGAGGTGTTGATGGTGTTGATGGTGGCACTCAGGTTTCTATGCTTATGATGTCGTTCCATAGTTGAAGAGCAAACCCAGGTAAAATGCCAGTTCCACCAGCAGGCAGACGGCACCACAGCAGTCGCCCGTATAGCCCCGCAGTCGGTTCCATATCATGCGGTAAAGGAAATACATGACCAGGCAGGGGAAGAAGATGGAGGGCGAGTTGTGAAGGTTGAAGTGTGAAGGGATGAACCAGAAGATGACGGCGAGCGGCAGCAGCCCCTGAACGGCCAGACAGACGCCTGCCGCCGTGCTGGGACGGCGGTAGATAGTGCCCGACTTCGCCGTCTGTTCCGTACGGGCATAGGGCATCATAAGGATGAGTTGTGAGGTCACCATCTTGGCAAAGGGATCGGCGGCTAACACCGCCAGCGCCGCTTCACGGGGTGAGAGTGCCAGCAGGCAGAGGTAGAGCAAAGCAAAGTAGAAGAGGAGACCGACGATGCCGTATGTGCCGATGTGCGAGTCCTTCATGATGGCCAGAATGCGCTCACGGTCGTTGCCGCCGCCTCCGAAGCCATCGATGAAGTCGGCCAGCCCGTCCTCGTGCAGGGCTCCTGTCGTTAGCAGACGTACGACGATGGCGAGCAGCAGACTGACGGAGTAGGGCAGCACCATACTGCCAAAGTACAACGAGGCGGCCATAAGGCCAGCCGTGATCCAGCCCACGAGGGGCCACCACTCGACAACGGCGGCATACGACGAGCGTGGCGGCTGGTACAGTCGCCAGAACGGCAGGCGGGTAAAGAAGATGAGTGCCGCCCACAGGTTGTCGTACCACTTGAAAGGATTCAATGATGCTCTCATCTGATGTCTGTCTGTATGTTCATCTTGTGTTTTCATTTTCTCAGAAGTATTTGGTGATGTGGGCACTTTGGAAGTTGTTCATCTCGTTCATCATGCGAACGGCGGAGTCGACGATGGGGAAGGCACAGAGGGCACCGGTGCCCTCGCCCAGGCGGAGGCCGAGGTGGAGTAGCGGACGGGCACCCATGGCGTCGAGCATCAGGCGATGGCCGCTCTCGTCGCCGCAATGGGTGAAGACCATATAGTCCTGGGCGGCAGGGTAGAGCCGCGTAGCAGCAAGGGCGCAGGCGGTCATGATGAAACCGTCGACGAGGATGACCAGATGGCGCTCGGCAGCGCGGAGCATGGCTCCGATGGCGGCAATCATCTCGAAACCGCCGAAGAGGATGAGAGGATAGAGGATCGAGGATAGAGGATAGAGGATACTGTCGTGGCGGTGAAGGGCTAGCGACAGTATTTCGTACTTATGACGGATGCCCTCGTTGTTGAGACCGGCACCGGCGCCGATACATTGGTTGAGGGGGATGTTGCAGAAAAGGTGCATCCAGATGCTTGAGGGCGAGGTGTTGCCGATGCCCATCTCGCCGATGCAGAGGATCATGCAGCCCTCGGCGATGCAGTCGTCGACGAGGTCAGAGCCTACTTGTATGGCGCGGTCGAACTCTACTTCCGTCATGGCTGGCTCGTAGAGGAAGTTTTTGGTGCCGCGGGCTATCTTGCGGTCGAGGATGGCGATATTGTTAAAATCGTAGTCGACGCCGACATCGACGATGCGGAGGTGGAAACCGTGCTGACGGCAGAACATATTGACGCCGCCACCGCCTCGGGTGAAGTTGAGCATCTGTTGCCACGTCACCTCGCGTGGCGACACGCTGACCCCTTCGCGCTCGATGCCGTGGTCGCCGCCAAGCAGCAAGTGACAGGGATGGTCTAACGATGGTTCCAGCGTCTGCTGGATGAGGCATAACTGCATCGCCA
This sequence comes from uncultured Prevotellaceae bacterium, assembly GCA_937898415.1. GTDB lineage: Bacteria > Bacteroidota > Bacteroidia > Bacteroidales > Bacteroidaceae > Prevotella. The sequence continues at coordinate 9,409 of CALDLA010000076.1, forward strand.
GTTCTTCCAGTCGTCCTAACGAGCCCTTGGGCTTGTTCAGGTTGTCAATCTTCTGCTGGATGAAGGGCTCGAGCGACCTGTCTACGGAGTGTATGTCGAAAGTTCTCATTTGATTTTCACGTTGATGCCTGATACCATGAGGATGACCTCGTCGGCCTTGGCAGCTATGTACTGGTTCATCCATCCTTCGAGGTCGGTGAAGCGCCGCTGCAGGGAGTTGCTGCTGATGCCGCCGCAACCTATCTCGTTAGTCACGAAAATGAAGGTGGCGTCCTGCGACGTAAAGCGGTCGAACTCCTTCTTCGCCGTTTCCAACGTCTGCTGGACGTCAGATGTCTCTGTGAAGAAGTTTGTCAGCCACAGCGTCACGCAGTCGATGACCACCACGCGACCCGTCACATCGTGACGGCTCAGCCACCGCTCTTCCTCCATGTTCGTCCACTGGGGGCCGCGCCGCTGCTGGTGGCGGCGTACACGTTTGCGGAACTCTTCGTCCCAGATGTGGGCCGTTGCCAGGTAGACAGGCGCCCCGCTCAGGCTGAGGGCCAGTTCCTCGGCTTTGGCGCTCTTGCCTGAGCGTTGGCCGCCAGTGATGAGAATGATACGCTTCATTGTCCGCCAAGTCTTGAGAAGTATTCGATGATGTCGTCCCACGTCTTGAACGTGTCGGAACCGAACTCGATGAGTGTCGCCATCGTTCCCTCCGACTTGACGGCATCGATGAGATAGTCGCCGTAGAGTAGGTCGCGGCGTGGCGTGCAGATGGTGTGTCGCCAGGCAGGCACGTTGATATACTCTTCCAGCCATATGGTGCTGTCACTTTCTCCGACGAAGTACACCTGATAGTTCTCGATGAGCTGGCGTACGGCCTTCTGGCAGCTGCTGGCCGGCTTGTTATAGCTGTCCTTCAGCGTCTCGATGCCGATGTAGATGATGGGCCGTTCACGCTGCTGCTGACGGTCGTCAATCCAGCGTACGACGGGCACTACGCTGTGCATGAAGGAGTGGTCGTTCATGCGGTGCTCGCCGTGAAAGTGGATGGCCTGCGGATAGTGCTCGGCAAACATTCCGAAGGTGTCAACGAGGTCGTCCTTGTCGCCAAAAAGACCATAGACGCGCTGGCGGTCGTCGTCGGTCAGTCCTTCAAAGCGCTGCTCTGACACCTCACGGTATTCCTTGACGAGCGCTTTGTCGACGTAGAACTCCTGAACGCCGTCGAGTCGCGGATTCTGGAACTGCTGGGTGCCCGTCATGCCGTGGGCCTTCATGGTCTCGGCTATTTCGAGGGCAGGGTTGACGCAGATGCGGTCGAAGCCGCGCAGCTGTTCCGTGTACATACCTCCCATCGACGTGCCGATGATGAGGTCGGGCTTTTCCTGCGCGCATACCTTATTTAACAGCTCGACGGCTTCCTGCGGATGGACGGGGATGTCGGGGGCGATGACCGTCGCGTTGGGGAATACCTCACGGAGGCGGGTAACCGTTCCTGACTGTCCGCTGGAGGCGAATCCGTGGGCGTACATGATCTTCTTTCCCTTGAAGAGGTCAGGAAACTGCTTGATGTATTGATTTGTCTGTTCCATATAGTCGGCAAAATGACAAAAGGAGGGCGAAATCATTTGCTGATGCGCCCTCCCTCTGGATATTAATGATAGGTAGATTTACTCAGCCCCATTGGCAGGCACGTGTGAGAAGTATATACCGCCGCAGAGCTCTATTAAACCATTGTAGGTGTCCTTGTAACCAATCATGGTTAGTTTGTCGCCAACCTTAATGTCAGCAGCCTTGATAAACCCTTTCTGGGCATCGCCCTTCGGAGCACCGTAGCCAGAATAGCAACCATAGACATAAAGATCGTTGGTACCGTCGGTAAGATGCAAATTACCAAAGTCGTTTTCCTCGCCTTTATTGTTAAGCAAATCCTTTACGGTGCCTGTAACCATGTAGTAGGCGTCTTTGCTGTCCTCCTTGGTGAGGAAGTCGGCAAGGCTAACCTCGGTCACGCTGATGTGCTTTTCATACTGAGCACTACTCATCTGAGGTTTGCCATTATGATCAGCACGCTTACCAACGAGGGTAATGATGTCGCCCACCTTCAGACCCAGTTTCTCGAAGTCGCCCTTGGCACCAACGCCATAGACATAAGTTTCGCCACTGTAGTCCTTGATGTAGATATTCCCATATTCGGCCTTTGCTACATTGGTGATAACACCCGTTATGCGGAACTGCGTGTCGCCGACAGGAGCAGCGAGGAAGTCGCTGATGGTAACCTCCTGGATGGAACCCTTCTGTGAGAGGGCTGCCTCGGCGGTGTATTCCTTACCGCTGTTGTCGGTGGTCTTGAAGACGATTGTTGTTGCACGGTCGCCGCCTTCGTTCTGAGCGGCCTTGAACTTCACGATACCCTGATGGGTGTCGATGCCGACGACGGAGAGCCAGCTCTGAGCCTCGGCAGGAATCTCGACGATGATGCCGTTGCCCTTGCTCGTCACGGCAGCCGTTGCAATACCACCCTCGATGGGCAGTTCGGCCACGTCGAAGGAGTCCACCTTGATGAGCGACTTCTCGATGGCAATGATGGTGACGTCGACAAATTCCTTGGCGTCCTTGTAGGTCGTTACAGGACCCTCGATGGTGATGATGTCACCGATGCCGAAGCCCCAGCCGTTGGCACCGCTGATGGGATAGGTACCCTTGCCACCCTTCTTGTCGAGGGTGCCATAGACCTGTACGCGGCCTGTCTCGTCTTCGATGTACCAGTTGCCATATTGGTTGTCGGGATCAGCGACACAGACACCCTTGACGCGGTAGTTGCCCTCGGGACCTTCGTTGACGGTTTTGATGGGAACGATGGGCAAATCCTGTTTCTCGGTCACCTGCTGAATGGTGAGCGACTGCTTCTTACCAGCGCACTCAATGTAGAGGTTGGCCGTACGGGTCTCACTGGCAGCCGTGGCCTTGAATGTCACATCTTGCGTACCGGCAGAACCCGTCTCGGGGCTGAGGGTCAGCCAGTCTGGCATGCCATCCTTGTCGGCGCTGGCGATCGTCCAGCTGTCGGCAGCAGTGAGGCTGATGGTAACGTCGCCGCCACCAGGGGTGAAGGCTATGAGAGACTGCGACACCCTCACCTCACTCAGGTACGTGGGGTCGTCGTCGTCGGAACAGCTGGTGACAGTTGCGACGATGCCGCAGAGAGCCAGACAGGTATGGAAAAACTTAAATATCTTGTTCATAATCTTTTCTATGATGTTCTATTAGTTGAAGATGTACTTAATACCGATGGAGGCATACCAGCACTGACCCAGGCTCTTGTAGGGTACAAAGGTCTCAGTCTTGCCGTTGATAGCCTCAGGCGTCGAGAAGGTTGCGTAGCCGTCAGCGTCAACACCCTCGTACTTCAGAATGCGAGCCTCGGAGCCGATGGCGGGGTTGAGGTACTTAGACACACCCCAGCTGGAATTGAACAGGTTGAGCACGTTCTTGATGTCGGCAGAGAGTTGCAGGGTGTGCTTGGTCTTGCCGAAGTTCACCTTGAAGTCGTGCTTGTAGCCGAAGTCAACACGGTGTACCCAGGGGCTGTAAACCGAGTAAGCCTCGCTGTAGTCACCCTGACGGTCCTTCAGATAGTCGTCATTGTGGACAAAGTCCATGAAGCGGGTCTTATCATCCTCGCTGACAAAGCGGAAGGCGCCACTGCCCTGCAGCTTGCCGTCGGCGTCGTAGTAGCTGGCCTGTGCATCGGTGGGCACGTAGATGACGTCGTAGTTGTAACCGTCGTTGTTGATGTCGTTAACCATCATGTACGAGTAGTTGTAACCACCGCGCCAGGTCTCGTAGATGAACGAGTAGTGGTTGCCGCTGTTGTCGTGGAGGGTAGCGCTGGCCACAAAGCGGTCGGGTGTCACGTTGGCACCGTTGTGCAGGCGGATGTTGTTCGGACCCTCGACAGTGGGCACGTAGGTGAAGGCCGACTCAGCAGCCGAACCGGGCATGCCGGTGATTTCCTTCTTTACAGTGTGGGTATAGGCTGCCATCAGGTTCAACCACTCGAACGGCTGGGCATTCAGCGTGACGTTTGCACTCCACTGGTAACCCTTCGACGTGTTGCTCAGGATGAAGGCTTTCGTATTGGTGCGGTAGCCCGAAGGATAGAGAGGACGGTTATCGACACCGTTCAGACGTGTGAAACCACCGACAGAGGGGATACTCCAGTCTGTCAGGCAGACGTCGTTAATAGTCTTGGCAAAGATACCCTCGACGGTAGCCGTGAAGGGGAAGGAAACGGGAATCTGATAGTCAACAGCGAGGGATGACTTCCATACCTGCGGCATCTTGAAGTCGCTCTCGATACCATTGACAGCTGAGGGAACAGAACCCATGTCGCTGGTGACGTGTGAGGGATAACCCATCTCGAACAGCTTCTGCTGCAAGGCGGTGGGATTGGTGTAGAGGTCGCCGGCAAACTGGTTCATGTCGATAAAGCGGTTGCCGTCCTTGTCAGTGGTATAGGCGCCGACGTAGTTCTCATAGCCTTTGACAGCGGCACCTGATTTGGCGTCCCACACCTTGGTATTGCCGTTAAGCTGTGCCTGGTACTGCACCAGACCACCGTTGCTGGGCATGTTGGTGAAGAACACCATAGGTATACGGCCGGCGAAAAGACCTGTACCACCACGCACCTTCAGCGACTTGTCACCGAAGACGTCGTAGTTGAAGCCTAAACGCGGAGAGAAGATGAGCTGGTTCTTTGGCCATTTGCCGGTATCGACGGAACGACCGTCGTAGTCGAGTGCCAGGATGGCGTTATTTGTCAGCAGGTCATCGTTGTCGAACATCAGCTCGTCAAGGCGCAGACCAAAGGTCAGCTTCAGCTTGTCAGTAATGTTCCACTCGTCCTGGGCATAGAGACTCAGCTTGTTGTAGGTGACACGTGCTGCGGGCTCCGTCTCACCGTCATAGCCGTAGGTCAGACAGACAATCTCCGGGGCAGCGCCTCTGAGGAAGTCGTTAAGTGAACGATAGCGATAGTAACCGGAACCATTACGCATATACATATTGTCATCCATCTGATGCTCGAACGACAGACCACCCAGAATCTTGTGCTTACCCATGTAGTAGGTCACGTCGTCCTTGATGTTCCACACGGTGTTGTGGACGGCATTGTTCCAGGTGAAGAGCTCATAGCCAAGTGCTATGTAGTTGTTGGGGGAGTCGGCACCGTCAAGGATGTCGATGAAGGGGAACGTCGAAGAGTCTGTACCGCGGATATCATCCTTCTTGGTATATGTTGCCAGGAACTGGTTCGAGAGGTTCTCGGTCAGGCGGCTGTTCAGGTCGAGTGAGAAGGAGTGTACGATGTTGTCCTGAGAGTACATCGAGTTGGCATACGACATAGAGTACTGGCCCATGCGGTCGCCGGACATACGGGTACCGCCGTCCATAGACGTCTTGTTGACGGCGCTCCAGCGCATATTCTTCGTGTAGTTATAGCGCAGGGCAAGCTTATGCTTGTCGGTGATGTTCCAGTCAATACGTGCCAGCAACTTCTTGTTGCTCTCATCAGCAGGGAAGCTGGTCCAGGAACCTGTGTTGTAGCCGTATTTCTCGCGTACATAGTCAGAAACAGCCTTCAGGTCGGCATTCGTCGTGCGTGAGATATAGTTCTCCGGGTCTGCGGGGTAATCCTCGTCAGAACCACGCCAGCGGTTGGCGATGGTCGGTGTCTTTATCAATTCGCCGTTGACGAAGAAGAAGAGCTTATTCTTGATGATGGGACCGCCAAGGGTGAAACCATAGGTGGTTTGCTGGTCTTTCTCACGGGCACCGTTGATGGCCTCGCGATTCACGGCGTCACCACGCATATTCTCGTTGCGGTGGAAGATGTAAGCCGAACCCTTGAAGGTATTCGTACCCGACTTCGTGATGGCGTTGACACCACCACCGATGAAGTTGGTCTGGCGCACGTCAAAAGGAGCAATGACAACCTGCATTTCCTCGATAGACTCGATAGAGATGGGGTTACCGCCACCAGGCAGACCGTCGCTCAGACCGAAGTCGTTGTTGAAGTTGGCACCATCGACCGTAAAGTTGGAGGTACGACCGTCGCTACCGGCAAAAGTCATGCCGTTACCGCCATAAGGCGACAGACGGGTGATGTCGGTAATCGAACGAGTGACCGTGGGCAGGTTTGTAATCTGCGCGCTGTTGATGTTAGTGGCTGCTCCCATGTTCTCAACCGTCAGCTTCGTGGCCTTGCCACTGATAACGATCTCGCCCAGTTCGTTGGCATTCTCAGTAATCCACACGGCAAGATTGTAAGTCTCACCCAACTGGAGTACAATGCCCTTGATAGTCTTTGGCTGATAGCCAATGTAAGTGACGGTCACTTCGTAAGGACCACCAGTACGCATACCTTGGATGGAGAAACGACCAGTGGTGTTGGTCACTGCGGTGTAGCGAGTACCCGACAGGGTATGCACAGCCACGACAGTCGCGCCGATGACTTCCTCGCCGTCTTGAGTCTCGGAAGTCACTTTACCAGCCATGCTTGAAGTCGTGATTTGTGCCAATGCCGTTAACGAGACTGTTAACAGCGTGGCAATCAGAAAGAGTAATCTTTTCTGCATAAACTTTTGATAATTTGTTAATTAATATGATTGCGAACAGGCATGATGCCCATTTCTGTTTCTCTATTCGGCTGCAAATATATACATTTTTTGCGAAACAAAGCTATTTTAGGGAAAGATTTTTCCATAATATATTCATTTTATGCCCTAAGTTTCTTCTTCGTACTCAAAATCATCGAGGTCTTCTATGTCTTCCGCGTCGACAAACTCAATGTCCTCGTCCTCACCTTCGTCGGCCATCTCTGCCTGGAATCGGTTCATGTCCTTGTCGCGGTGGGCTATTGACTCGGTGGTAATGATGGCGGCCAGTTTGTTCGACTCGGCGTTCATCTCAGCCCACAGCACATCCTTCAGTTCGTCGAGTCCGAAGCCGGTAACGGCTGAGATGAAGACGACGGGCAGATCGTCAGGCAGCATCTCGTGTAGCATCTCCATAAGTTCCTCGTCCAATAGGTCACACTTTGTGACGGCCAGTACGCGGTGCTTGTCGCACAGTTCAGGATTGAACTGTCGTAGCTCGTTAAGCAGTATCTCGTATTCGCGCTTGATGTCGTCTGTATCACCAGGTACCATGAAGAGTAGCAGCGAGTTACGCTCGATGTGGCGCAGGAATCGCAGTCCCAGTCCCTTACCCTCAGCGGCGCCCTCGATGATGCCAGGGATGTCGGCCATCACGAACGAGCGTCCGTCGCGATAGCCCACGATGCCTAACGAAGGCTCCATTGTCGTGAAGGGGTAGTTGGCAATTTTCGGCTTGGCGTTGCTAAGTGTACTGACGAGGGTCGATTTGCCAGCATTGGGGAAGCCCACCAAGCCCACGTCGGCCAGCAGTTTCAGTTCCAGGATGACCGTCATTTCCTGCATCGGCTCACCCGGTTGGGCGTAGCGTGGTGCCTGGTTCGTGGCCGTTCGGAACTGGAAGTTGCCCAGTCCGCCGCGTCCGCCTTTCAGTAGAAGCACCTCCTGTCCGTCGTAGGTGACATCGCAGACGTACTTGCCTGTCTCGGCATTATAAACCACCGTTCCGCAGGGCACGTCGATGTAGATGTCCTTGCCGTCAGTTCCGTGACACTTGTCGCGGCCGCCGTTGCCGCCGTGCTCCGCAAAGATGTGGCGCTCGTACTTCAAGTGCAGCAGTGTCCAGTAGTTGTGGTTGCCGCGCAGATAGATACTACCGCCTCGTCCGCCGTCGCCTCCGTCGGGGCCTCCGTTGGGGTTGTACTTTACGTGCTTCAGGTGCATCGAACCCTTGCCGCCTTTGCCTGAGCGGCAGAGTATCTTTACGTAGTCTACAAAATTACTCTCCATCAAAAAAACTTAAATTTGCCGCAAAATTACTAAAACTATTTTATTCTACCAAGGATTGAAACTAAAAATTTGTGGGCTTCGCAGACAAAAATTTTGGATTTTTTTTGCAGACAAAAGTATTTTTCATTATCTTTGCAACCAAATAATAACCTATGAGCGGAGAAAACAGAAATATTGCAGGGAAACTGACCCGTAAAGTGTTGATATGGTCGGGCGTCATCGTGCTCTGCCTGTCATACTTCATTTTCAGTTTCGCAGGGAGGGCGACGCGCGAGTTCTATACGGAGAGCTACCACAACAAGATGCTTGTAACCTACGAGTATACGCGTCGTGTTCTGTCCGACGTGTATGTCGCTGTGACCAACAACATCTACTATTTGGAGCAGCACCTCGACGATTCCGAGTATCCCAAGGGAGTGATGGAGCGCATAGTCATAAATGGAACACGCGTGCGTAGCTGTGGCATCAGTTTCATCGAGGACTATTACTATCCTGAGCGTGAACATAGGTTCTGTCCGTTTGCATGGCGCAACTCCGCGAACCCTGACGTCATCTATTCTGAGAACATGGGCGACGCCGACCTCGACTATCTTGTTGCCGACTGGTTCCTCGATGTCATCAAGGCTGATACGGCCTTCTGGTCAGACCCATTCTACGACGGTTACGATAATGCGACGACGCTGGCGGCCTATATGGTGCCCATTCACGAGAAGTCAGGACGTACGGTGGCTGTCCTCGGGGCTGATGTCTCGCTCGACTGGTTGACGGACAAACTGCATGAGACGGACAGCACCATCAACAAAAGCGTCTCGTTCATATCGGACGTGATGGACTTGCAGTCGCAGAGTTTCATTATCAACCACGATGGCACGTTCATCACCCATCCTGAGAGTGGACACATCCTGACGGAGAACTTCTTCAAGCATTTCGACCAAAGCGATGACGACGAGGTCAAGGCTTTGGTCGATAAGATTAAGGGTGGCGTGACAAGTGAGCGCGAGAGTAGCGTCAGCTACGACTACGATGGCAGTAAGTGCTACTTGTTCTACACACCCCTGAAGTATACGCAGTGGACGATGGTGACGGTTGTTCCGTCGAAGACCGTCGAGATATTAGGCTTCGTCAATGGCGTCATGCTGCTGCTCATTGTCATCCTGTTCATGCTCATCGCCGTGGCCGTCTACCATTATTTCGTTGCCAGCTACGTTGAGCCGCTGTAGGCATAAGCCGTTTCAGAGACTGTCAACCACCTGACTAATGTCGGCGAAGATGCGGTTCAACTCGCCCAGTCCGTCGATGTGGTAGTGGATGCCCTCCTTCTTGTACCACTCAATGAGCGGCTGTGTCTGAGAATGATAGACGACAAGGCGCTTCTTAATGGTCTCCTCATTGTCGTCGGCACGACCACTCTGCTGTCCGCGCAGTATCAGTCGCTTCATCAGTTCGTCCTCAGGCACGTCGAGCTCCAGCATGGCGGCCACCTTGTGGCCGCGCTCGTTGAGCATAGCCTTTAGGGCCTCGGCCTGCGGAATGGTGCGTGGGAATCCGTCGAAGATGACGCCCGCATGCTCCTTGCCGAACGAGTCGTAGACGGAGGCAAGTATCGAGACCATCAGGTCGTCGGGTATCAGCTGCCCGTTGTCAATAAACTGCTGGGCCGTCTTGCCCAGTTCTGAGCCTTTCTTGATTTCAGCGCGTAGCACGTCGCCAGTAGAAATGTGGTTAAGGCCATACTTCTCAATGAGCTTGTCGCTCTGGGTGCCCTTGCCTGAGCCTGGAGCACCGAAAATCACTATATTCTTCATTTTTCTACTAATGTGTATAAGTTCTTTAGTCCGCGTCCCTGCTGGTCATAGTCCAGTCCGTAGCCGAGGATGAAGTCGTTGGGTATCTCGAATGCCACGTAGTCCAGTTTCAAGTCCTCCTTCAGCCGCTCTGGCTTGAAGAAGAGCGTACACACCTGCACCGAGGCAGGATTACGTGTTCCTAACTGCTCCATCATGCGCTTAATGGTCAGGCCGCTTTCCACGATGTCCTCGACGATGACAACTGTGCGCCCGCTGAGGTTCTCGTTGATGCCGATGACCTCATGGATGGTTCCTGTCGACGTGGTGCCCTGATAGGAGGCCAGCTTCACGAAAGAGATTTCGCAGGGGATGGTCATTTCCCTCATCAGGTCCGCGGCAAAGATGAAGGCACCGTTCAGTACGGCGAGCAGCAGCGGGTTCTTGCCCTCCAGGTCGCGGCTCATCTGCTGGGCCAGCTCCTTCACTCGGTTTTTAATCTCAGCTTCAGGCATCGACGTCTCAAACGTCTTGTCCTTGATGGTGATTCTGTCCATAATGATATGCTATTTGGCTGCAAAGATACAAATAAAAAACGGAAGAATCAGAAGAAAATCGGTAAAATGTTTTGTCTTCTGCTGAATTTGTCGTATCTTTGCGGTCAGAATGAAGATTTTTACGAGCGTTCAGATACACGAGCTGGATAATTATACCATTGAGCACGAACCCATCAAGTCGATTGACCTGATGGAGCGTGCTGCGAAGACACTCACTGAGGCCATCGTTGAGCGGTGGGCGATGAGTGTGCCCATTGTGGTGTTTGCCGGTCCTGGAAACAACGGAGGCGACGCCTTGGCCGTGGCGCGGATGCTGACTGAGAGGGGTTATCAGGTGAAGACGTTCCTTTTCAACATCAGCGGACGCCTGTCAGCCGATTGTGCTGAGAATAAACGGCGCCTTTCGGAGGTCAAGAAGGCCAAGAACCTGTTCACCGAAGTCACCCTCGAGTTTGACCCGCCCCAGTTGGAGCGTGGCATGCTGGTGGTCGACGGCCTGTTCGGCTCAGGGCTCAACAAGCCGCTCAGCGGCGGTTTTGCCTCGTTGGTGAAGTACATCAACGCATCGCACGCTGAGGTGGTGAGCATTGACATGCCGTCAGGACTGATGACCGAGGATAACACGTACAACGTTCGCACCAACATCGTACGTGCCGACCTGACGCTGACCCTCGGGCAGAAGAAGCTGGCCATGCTCTTTGCTGAGAACCAGCAGTACATCGGCGAACTTCGCGTGCTCGACATCCGACTGAGCCGCGAGGGCATCAAGAAGATTGACTCACAGTACACCATGCTCGAGGAGGACGACGTGCGCCAGCTACTGCTGCCGCGCGACCCCTTTGCCCATAAGGGCACCATGGGTAATGCCCTCGTCATTGCCGGCAGCTACGGTATGGCGGGAGCCGCCATTCTGGCCACTGAGGCCTGTCTGCGCTCAGGCGTCGGCAAGGTGACCTGCCACTCGCCTCGTAAGAACGTGACCATTATGCAGACGGCAGTGCCTGAGGCCGTACTCCAGATTGACCGTGAGGAGACCACCTTCTCTGAAGCTGTCGACACAGAGGACTTCCAGGCTGTCGGTATCGGGCCTGGACTGGGGCAGACCGAGCAGACTGCTGTTGCCATCATCTCACAGATCAGGCGCACCCAGTGCCCGCTGGTCTGCGATGCCGACGCCATCAACATCCTCAGCACCCACCGTGCCTGGATGCAACAGTTGCCCAAGGACATCATCATGACACCACATCCCAAGGAGTTTGACCGGCTGGAGGGACACTCGGCTGACAGTTTCGAGCGCCTGTCGAAGGCACGTGACCTGGCGCAACGACTGCAGGCCTATGTCATCCTGAAGGGCCACCGCACTGCCCTGTGCTGCCCTGACGGACACATTGTGTTCAACACTACAGGTAATGCCGGCATGGCCACGGGTGGTAGTGGCGACGTGCTGACGGGCATACTGACAGGACTGTTGGCGCGTGGCTATAATCGTTATGATGCTTGTGTCGTAGGCATGTACCTGCACGGCTTGGCCGGCGATATTGCTACCCGCGAGTTGGGCGAGGAGAGCCTCATCGCCCGCGACCTTATCAGGTATCTGCCTAAGGCGTTCCTGAGGTTGAGAGATTGAAGAATGATAATTGAAAAATAAAAGATGAGAAAGTTATTCATTTGTGCTTTGTGCATGATACATTGCGCATTGGTTTCGGCACAGACGGTGACCGACCCCTACCAGCCTGGGCAGACCGCCGAGGGCATTATCTACTTCCTGCCTAAGACGGCTGTACGCGTGGCAGTGAAAATCGAGAAGACCACCTACCAGCCTGGCGACTTTGCTCCCTATGCTGAACGCTACCTTCGGCTGACGGATGTCAACATGGAACCGTCGACCAGCTACCGCATCGTCGCCATCAATCAGTCGGCCTTCGGCGTGCGTGACACGGAGAAAGCCTATGCTATCCGACTAAACAAGAAAACCTCAGCCGTCAATGTCCATCAGGCTGACGACGGCGTTCTGTTGGCTGTCAATGCCGACGCCAACCCCCAGGCTGACTTCGTCCCCTTCAAGGCCGCTCCCAAGCCCGTTGCCGTCAATCCCCGCCAGTTTATGAACGAGGAGATACTGGCTGCGGGCAGCAAAGCCAAGATGGCACAGCTGACGGCACAGGAAATCTATGACATCCGCGACAGTCGCAGTCAACTCATCAAAGGGCAGGCCGACTTCATGCCCAAGGATGGCGAGCAGATGAAACTGATGCTCAGTCAGATGGACGAGCAAGACCGCGCATTGACCAGCCTTTTTGCCGGTGTCACCACACGCGACACCACTGAGCAGGTGTTCGTCGTCACGGCTGACAGCGTACTGCTGCAGCAGCCCCTCTTCCGCTTCTCGCGACACTTTGGACTGGTAGATGCCGACGACGTCAGCGGTTCACCTTATTATATTACGGTGAAGAACATCACGCAGTTGCCGCCTACTGATGAGGACGCTGCCAAGAAAAAGAAGAAGGCCGCCGAGGGACTCTACTACAACGTGCCTGGCCGTCTGCGCTCCATCATCTATAACGGCGTCGACGAGGTCAGCAGCGAGGATTTCCCTGCCGGCCAGTTCGGCAATGTCGAACTGCTGAGTGCTGAGCTCTTCAACAAACACTACGGTACCCGCCTCTGGCTGAACCCCTTAACGGGCGACATCGAGAAACTTGAGGCTGAACAGACCAAGTAAATAAAAGAAGAAGGAAGGCGCTGATGCCTTCCTTCTTTCGAAAAATTCAGAACTGCAAGTCGCGACCTCGGTAGAATTGGATGAGGGCCTGCTGGTAAAGCAGTTCGTAGCGCGCCTGCACCAGGTCGGATGCTGCCCGCAGGTAGTTATTCTTCGACTCGTTGAACTCGGTGATGTTGGCCTTGCCATTCTCGTACTTGGCCTGCATCAGCGTGAATGCATCCATCGAACTCTGTACGGCTACCTGGCTGCTCTCGTACTTGGTCTGAGCGGTGATGGCGTTCTGGCATACCTGCTGAATCTCCTTGTAGAGCGTCTTCTTGGTGTTGTCAAGCTGCAACAGACTGTTTTCACGTTCTATCTTGGCGGAGCGGATACTGTTGCGTGTGGAGAAACGGTTAAAGATGGGGACGTTCAGGTTCAGACCGATATACTGCGAGAAGTTGTTCTTCAGCTGGGTGGCGAAGCCGTCGGATGGGAAGCCGCTGGTGGTGTAGTAGTTGGTGCCAATACCGCCGCTGAGACTGAGCGTGGGGTAGTAGCCGGCACGGGCAATGTCGATGCTGTGGTCGGCTGATGAGACGGCTAACTGCGCAGCCTGCACCTCAGGTTTGACCGTCAGCGCTTCGGCGAAGACGACGTCAGGGGAGGGGACAGAGGCAGCACTCCCAGAAGTCCCATTGGTCCCATTAGTCCCATTGGCCTCAGGCGAAACCACGCTGAAGCCTTCGGGCGTGGGCAGTTCTAGCAACTGGGTCAGCGTCAGGAGTGCCAGGTTCAGGTTACCGTCGGCCTGGGTGGCAGTGAGCTGGCTCTGGGCGAGGGTCGCTTGTTGCTGTGACAGCTGGGCACCGCTGGCCTTGCCGTTGTCGACGAGGGCCTGCAGACGGGCTACCTGCATAGAGTCGATGCTGATTTGGCGATGAGCCACTTCTGCCAGTTCCTGATTGTAAAGCACTTGAACATAAGCCTGAGCCACCTGCGTACGAATGTCGTTCTTGGCCTTCTCCAGATTGGCGGTGGCAGCTTCTAAGTTCAGCTGGTTCATCTTAATCTGGTTGGGAATCTGGAAACCCGTGAACAGTGGTATGCTGGCACCGACGCTGAACGACGTAGACGACGTGTTGGTGTTCGTATAGGTGTTGTCGGCAGTCAAGCCTCGTCCGAACGAGAAGTTCTGGCCTACGGAGCCGCTGAGGTCGGGCAGACGGCTGTTGCGGGCGTTGGCCAACTGCAACTCCTGCTGGCGCCGCTGATTCTCCTGCTGACGGATGCTGATGTTGTGGCTCACGGCGTAGTCGCAACACTCGCGGAGGGTCCAGGAGTGGGGTTGGGCAGCAGCGCTTATAGGACTTATGAGGCTTATGAGGCCTATGAGGCTCATAGGGCTTATGAGCCTAATGTGCAGATTCCTATTCATGACTTATTCGTTTTTATCGTCGTCGGTGATGATTTCAGGGCCGCGCACCTTGTCCTTGGCCGTGATGCCCTTCTTTATTTCAATGTTCACGCCGTCAGAGAGGCCCGTGGTGACCAGTGTACGCTCGTACTTCTTTTCCTTGCCCTCGCCCTTGACAATATAGACGAAGGTGGTGTCACCGCTGAACTCGATGGCGCTCTCAGGCACGGTGAGCACCTGCTGAGCCGAAGCTAGTACAATTTCAGCGTTGGCAGAGTAGCCGGAGCGAATCTTTCCACCCTCGGCCAGCTTGACGGCGGCCTTGATCTCAAACTGGTTGGCACCGTTCGACTCGGTAGCCTTTGGTGAGATATACTCCAAGGAGGCATCGAACTGCAGGTCCTGCAGGGCACCAATGGTAATCTTCATGGGGATGCCGATGGTTAGCTGTCCCACTTCCGTTTCGTCGATGTTGCCTCGGAAGATAAGGTCGTTCATGTTGGCCACGGTGGCGATGGTCGTACCGTCGTTGAAGGTGTTGGAGAGGATGACCGAGTTACCCACCTTGACGGGAATGTCGAGGATGACGCCACTGATAGTGGCACGGATGAGAGTTGACGAAGCCGAGGCGTTCGACTTCGATACGCCGTCGCGCACCACCTGCAGGGCATCGTCGGCGGCAGCCTTTTCCTCTTTGGCCTGACGCAGTTGCTGTTTCACCTTGTCGAACTCGTCGTCACTAACCAACTGCTGGTCGTGCAGTGCCAGTTCGCGGTCGTAGTCTACCTGTGCCTGCTTCAGGTTCATGCCGGCCAGTCGCACACGGCTTTCAGCCGAGCTGAGCTGTCCCATGTCAGGAATCACCTTCACCTTGGCGATGACCTCGCCAGCGGTGACATACTGTCCGGGCTCCTTCAGCAGCTCGGTGATGATACCAGAGATCTGCGGCTTGACGTTCACCTCATTGCGAGGCTCAATCTTACCAGTGATAATCGTGGTCTTCTGAATGTCCTCTTTCTTGGGTTCGAACTCGTTGTAGACCGTCTCTTTGGGCAGGCTTTTCTGCCACAGGAACACGAACGTTCCGATGAAAATCAGCGCCACGATGGCTGCGATAATCAGTTTGATGTACTTCTTCATTTTTATATTCTGTTTTAGTTTTTCCTTTGGATATTGGCGGGGGAACCGCCAAACGCACTACTCATCGCGCATGGCATCGACGGGTTTTATTGACATAGCACGGGCGGCGGGAGCCAGTCCTGCAAACACGCCCATTGCGGCAATGACGATAGCGGCGAAGAGGGCTGTCCAGAAACCCACCTGAAAGTGGGCGGCCAGGATGCCGTCCTCGGTATTCGCAAGCTCCAGCATCTGCAGGATGAGTACGCCGAAGAGGATGCCGCTCATTCCTGCCACCAGCGTCAGTACGATACTCTCGCTGATAATCTGCGAGAGAATCATCTTGGGCGTAGCACCAATGGCGCGACGGATGCCTATCTCAGTGGTACGTTCGCGGACGGTCACCATCATGATGTTCGACACACCGATGGCACCAGCGAACAGCGTCCCCAGGCCTACAAGCCAGATGAGGAAGTTGACACCCTTGAACAGGTTGTCCAACAGCTGGAACAACACCTCGGTGTTGAAGACCATAGCGCCCTGCTCGTCCGTCGGGTCGATGGTATGGGCACGTGCGACTGTCTCGCGGATGCGATCGGTGAGGCTCGACATGACCACGCCCTTGCGGCCCGTGACGGCAATCATGTCGACGGCGTTACCACGATTGTAGGCCTGCTGCATGAAGGTGAGGGGCAGGATAACGCCCGTACCCGCCTCGCCGCTGAGGCTGATGCCCTCGGCCATGTTGTAGTCGACGCCCACTATCTGGTAGTAGATGTTGTCGATGCGGATGCGCTTACCGCAGGGGTCGCCACCGCCAGGGAACAGCTCCTTGTAGGTCTTCTTCTGGATGACGCACACCTTGCGGTGGTCCTTGATGTCAGCCTCGTCAATATAGCGGCCGTAGTAGATTTTCGGCTCGTTGATGCGCTGGAAGTCAGGCATGGCGCCAGTGACGCCGATGGTGGCCTTGCGGTCGCCGTAGTAGGCTGTGCCGCCATTGGAGAACAACACGGGCGTGACAACGTCGAGCTCAGGAACACTTTGGCGGATGCGGGCGACGTCCTTGTAGTCCATGTGCCAGTAACGGCCCTTACGGAAACCCTTGTAGGCCTTGCTCGTAGGCTGTGCCCACACCATCGCCGAATTCGTGGCGAAGCCGGCGAAGTTCTGCTGCAGCAGTTCCTTCAGTCCCTGACCGCCGCCCATCAGTGCCACCAGCATGAACACGCCCCAGAACACGCCGAAGCCCGTCAGGAACGAGCGGCTCTTGTTGCGCGTCAAGGTGTCGAGCACCTCTCTGTATGAATCAATATCTATTCTCATAACTTACTCTGCTCTTAATGCCTCAATAGGACGAATACGACTGGCCTTGAAAGCAGGAATCAGTCCGGCTATCGTGCCGGCAATAATCATTACCATCGTAGCCTCGATGCAGACATCCAGTCCGACGGTGGGGTCGAGGAACATCGTGGCCTTGAATAGACCTGTATCGATGGTCTCGTGACCTATCGTCGCGTCCATATACTCGTTGGCGAAGATGCCTAGCAACATGCCGATGTAGCCGAAGATGGTGGTGATGATGACACTCTCGACGATAATCAGCCGCAGGATGCTCCAGGGCTTGGCTCCTATGGCCTTGCGGATGCCGAATTCATGGGTGCGCTCCTTGACGGTGATGAGCATGATGTTCGACACACCCACAATGCCTGACAGCAGCGTGAACAATCCCACAATCCAGAGGGCTGTGCGGATGATACCGATGCCCTGCTCCATCTGCAGGTTCTGGGTGAACCGGTTCCACAGCCACACGGCATCCTCATCCTCAGGATGCGCCTGATGCTCAGCATTCAGACGGTGACGGTAGTCACGTTCGAAGTCCTCGTTGGCCTTCTCCGTAGGCAGCCCATGGAAGGTGAACTCGATGCGGCCTGCATCGTCAGTATTGGCGCCGAAGATGCGCTTGATGGCCGTGTACGACGAGAAGGCGTCGGACCGTCCGTTCTCCTGTTCCTTATAGATGCCCACCACCTTGAAGGCGAGCGTCCCTACGTTCACGAACTGTCCGATGAGCTTTTCCACCTGTTCGCTGTGCTGCGACGTTGTCTCAGTTCCCAGCAGTTCTTTCGCCTGCTTGTTGCCTACGACCAGCACCTTGCGGCTCTCCTTCACGTCAATCTCGTTGATGAAACGGCCGTGCAGCAGTTCCACCTTGTTAATCTTCGTGTGGTTGGGATAGACGCCGCTGATGCTCGTGCTGATATACTGCTGTCCGAGGCTGATGGTGGCCGACGTGTTGTACTGCGCACCCACCTCGTCGACATTCTGCGAGAACTCCTTCGCGGTAATCTCCATGTCGCTCTCGTGCAGTCGGATGTCGCGTCCCTCCTTCAGTCCCTGATAGGGCTTCGACGTCCATCCGCCGAAGACTACCATCGACGATGAGAGGAAGCGGCTGCTCTGCTGCAGGTTGGCATTGATCAGGCCGTTGCCTGCGCCTAACAGCACGATGAGCATGAAGATGCCCCACGCCACGGCGAAGCCCGTCAGCGAGGTACGCAGCTTGTTGTGGCGCGCCGTCTGCCATATTTCATTCAATAACTCCATCTTTGATACGTATAATGCGGTTAGTCTGTTGGGCCACAGTCGGGTCGTGGGTCACGATAATCTGAGTCATGTGGTCGTCCTGGTTCAGGCGCTTCAGCAGTTCCATTACCTCGACACTCGTCTTCGAGTCGAGGGCACCTGTCGGCTCGTCGGCCAGGATTATTTTAGGCTTCGTGATGAGGGCACGGGCAATGGCTACGCGCTGGCGCTGACCGCCCGAGAGCTCGTTGGGATAGTGGGTCGCCCAGTCCTTCAGTCCCAGCCTGTCGAGATACTCCATAGCCAGGGCGTGGCGCTTGCGTCGGCTCACGCCCTGGTAAAATAATGGCAACTCAACGTTTTCCACGGCATTCTTAAACGAGATGAGATTAAACGACTGGAAGATGAAACCTATCATGTGGTTACGGTACGAGGCCGCCTTCGTCTCTGACAGGTTCCAGATGTGGACGCCCGCTAATTCATAGATCCCGGAGTCGTAGTTGTCGAGAATCCCCAGTATGTTCAATAAGGTGGACTTGCCCGAACCTGACGCTCCCATGATGCTGACGAACTCACCCTCGTCGATGTCGAGGTTGATGCCTTTCAGCACGTGGAGCGGCTGCGCTCCGTAGTAGGTCTTGTTGACGTCTTGTAAGTGTATCATTGGGTTTATTGATTAATTCATCTATTTAGACGCAGACAGTACTGCTATTGTTGCATGTCGTACGCAACTTTAACATCTTCTAACGTGATGCCGAGCAACTTCATCTGTCGGAACAGCTCGGGCAGGCGCTCTTTCATGAACTCCTTCTTGCGCTCCTTCAGTATCTGCTTCTTGGCGCCAGGCGTGACAAAGTAGCCCAGACCTCGTTTATTATAGATAATGTTCGCACGCGATAGTTCGTCGTAGGCCTTGACGGCCGTATTGGTGTTCACCTCCAACAGCACGGCGTACTCACGTACCGACGGTATGCGGTCGTCGTCCTTGTACTTGTCGGCCAGTATCTCGTCCATCAGCCTATCGGCCATCTGGATGTATATCGGTTTATCATTAGTAAAATTCATACGTTCGCAAATTTATGGGTTACAACCTGCCAGCGGCAGAACAGACGGTAGGCAAGCCAGGTGAAAAGGATGAGGAGGCCGAGCCAGAAGGCCATGACGACCATATAGTACAAATAAACGTTAGAGTGAGTATGAATGGGCGTGTCGTGGAAGCCCAGTGTATTATAGAGCGTTGCCCAGCCTGTTACGAGCAGGACGAACACGGCAGCGGTGGCGATGAAGTGGAACTTCTTGAAGAACACACCACCCAGCAGGAAGAGGGCGTGAAAGGATATAAAGCAGGTGTACCGTATTGCCAATTCTATCAGATTGTCGGCCGTGTATACGCTAGTGTGCGGGAATACCTCGAAGAAGTCTTCACCGGCTGACATCACGGGATTGCCCGACATCCACAAATATCCAACATGGATACTGTCGGCCACGAAAAATGGCAGCAGGCCGCCTACAATCGAGAATACCACCATATAAATCCAGCGCGATGTGAACTTCTCCAAGTTCGTAGCCGGCAACATCAGCCAGGCTATGCGCTGCTGCTTCTTCTGCTCGCCGCGATAGAGGGTGCTGGCGGTAATGAGGAAGAAGATAAACATGGCCATTGCGCTGAACACGCCGACACCTTCGCAGATAGCATCCATACGCATTCGCAACGCCTCGGCGGGGTTGTGGATGTAGTCAAATTGGGTACTATGGAAGCCTAAGTTATGGGCAAACCAGAAAAAGAACAGATAGAGCAGCAACATACACAGTGCGCCCCACATCATTGCCTTGCGACCTTCTACGAAATCGAGCTTCAGCACGCGCCCGAAGCGTGTCATATCAAACTGTTTCATTTTACCAATCCTTTCGTTACAGCGTTAAACAATAGTTCAAGATTCATCTGCGTCTCAGCCTGACCTTCCTGACGCTGAGCTATCACGGCGTTGCCCTGCAGCGTCGGCTCGGCATAGAGCACACCCTCCATATCGCCGGGCTGACGGTACTCGAACACGTACTTATCCATCATCTCCTGTACGGAGGCATTGAGCAGCAGCTCGCGCTGGTTCAGCATCAGGATGTGGTCCAGCAGGGCCTCCACGTCGTGTACCTGATGCGTCGAGATGATGATGGTCTGCTCCTCGCTCATGTTCTGCGCCACCGTCTTGCGGAACTGCGACTTCGAGGGAATATCCAAGCCGTTCGTCGGCTCGTCCATCAGCAGCAGCCGCGTGTTCGTTGCCAAGGCGAACGACATGAATACCTTCTTCTTCTGTCCCATCGACAGCGCGCTGAGATCCAGGTCGGTCGTTAGTTCAAAGTCGCGCAGACAAGCCTCCAGACGCTCCTGACTGAACTTCGGATAGAACGGCGCATTCAGCTCCACGTAGCGCTGCAGCGTCATCGACGGCAGGTCGAACTCCTCAGGCACCAGGAAAATCTCTGCTAACATCTCCGCCCTTCTCTCGTATGCGTCGATTCCGTCGACACTCACCTTCCCGCTCTTCGGCCGCAGCAACCCCGCTATGAGGTACAGCAGCGTCGACTTGCCCGTTCCGTTCTTGCCCAACAATCCGTAAATCTTGTTCTCCTCCAGCCTGAGGCTGAAACCGTCAAACACCCGTTCCTTCTGGTGCGGGTAACTGAAACTGATGTTTCTTACTTCAATCATATCTATTACTGTTTTAGTGTACTACTTTAATAGAACACTGCAAAAGTAATACAATCCTGCGTTCCCTCCAAACTTTTTGGCAGAAAAAATAAGGTGGAAATGCTTTTTTAACATTTCCACCTTATTATATAAAGGACTTCCCCTAACTTCTTCTAACTTCTCCTAACTTCTTCTAACTTCCCCTAAAAATTCACTCCCACGTTAGCAAAGAAGCAGCCGGTGTGGGCCTGGTTGAACTCGTCGCGGCTGACGTTGGCCAGACCGATGTCGTAGCCTAACTCGGCATAGAGATGGTCGAACTGCAGTCCGCAGCCGATGCGCAATCCGCCGTCAAATCGCCTGAAGGCATCGTCGGAGAAGGCGCTGTGGGAGTAGCGCTGGTCGGTCTCCTTGATGTTGCCGCTGATGCCCGCCGAGCAATAGACGCCGAGGAAGGGCTGGATGCTGGTCAGGGGGTCGAAGTTGTGCTGGTATTTCACCAGGAGCGGCACCTCGAGATAGTTCAGACTATAGTTGTAGGCATCGTAGGGTCCGCCCTTCCCACCTTTCTCTATATAGGACAGCCCCGTTTCGAGGTAGAGAGGCGTAGCAGGCGCCAGCTGCAGTCCGGCCACCATCCCCACGTTGAGTCCCGCCTTCGGCGAACCTCCGTCCAGGTAGCGGTCGTCGGCATTGACGGTAGCCACGCCCAGTCCGATGCGGAGTCCGAAGTAGCCGTCAAGAGCCGAACGGTGACGCGGGGTAGTGGTGTAGTGGCTCCTGTAGGAGGGAGCGACGGGGCGCGAGTAAGGACGCCTCACATATTGTGCCACTGAGGGCGCGGCCGTCAGTACGGCCAGCATAGAAATCATCATCATTCTTTTCATCGTCGTACAGTTTTAAAAGGTTTGACGGTGCAAAGATACATAAACACTATCTATCGGTCAAGGAATTTTCCCTAACATCAGCGACAGATTTCCCTAAACTGTAGGGAGTAATCCCTACCGCTCTCGTCATTACCTGTCAAACTCTTCATCAGGTTATATTCAACTTACGCATGTTTTATAACGACAACGAATTTCATAACGAATTTTACTTATTGGCGCATTTATCTTTTTTGCATTTTTCTTTGGTCGTTTCGTTGAAAGTTCGTATCTTTGTCCCCGAGTATGAGTATGTTTAGAAGGTTTATCCATTGGCTTTTCAACCAAATTAAAATGGCAAGGCCGTTGAGTCTTGACCATATAGGGGTCTGCCTGACAATAGCTCTGTTGGGAGGACTGCTGTATATTGTTCTTGGGAGAATAGGGATTTTCGATCCCGTCAAGGCTGCTTTTGACGACTTCCATATAACAGATGTCTATTACGGGATGATACACTCGGCACGTCCCGAAAACGACAAAGACATCGTCATAGTCGACATGGCGAATCTGTCAACGAGAGATGAGATAGCAAAAGCCATTACTGATATCAAGAGTTGCAAGCCGAAGGTGTTGTGCATTGACATCATTTTTGAACGCGCCAGCTTTGACTCCGTAAATGACACGTCGCTGCTTCGCGCCTTGAGGCAGGGGGGATGCGAACAAGTGTTGTCATGCAAACTGAGGGATTACGATGCCACAGATTCCCTTTTCCGCGATTGCTTGTATTCATTTTTCAAAGACAGTGCCGGCATAAACGTTAAATGGGGGTATTGCAACTATGGCCAGATCAGGATGGGCGGATGTACTCGCAATACCACGCTCTTCCAGAAGTTTAACAACAGCGTTGTCTATTCCCTCCCTTACACAGCGGCTTGCCTGTATCAAGGGAAGAAACCTGAGATGCGCGAGATGAATGATTGCAAGATTATGTACGACGACATTGCTTTCGATTGTATCGATACAATTACGTACGAAAACATTGTTAAGCATTGGGAAAAGATAGAGGGGAAGCTCGTCATACTTGGAGCACTTGATAAGGAGGCCGACGTGCATTTCACACCTTTGGGGAAAATGGCCGGCCCGATGGTGTTGGCCTATTCCGCCCATACATATCTAAAGGGAGACACAAAGGAAATGGGGCTTGTAGGCCGTTGGATCATTGCTTTTGTGGTATGTTGGCTTGCGGCGTGTGCCGGTTACAGGACGGAAAAGCGGCATCCAATAGTGTTTAGCATCGTAGCAAAAATTATCAATTTCGTAATTTGCGCCATTCTCGTTTGGGTCATTTTCTTGGCTTATGCGCGATGGGGTTATTACGTCAACCTGTTGATACCTTTGGCAGGATTGGCTTTGGCCGAGGATATCCGGGAAATGTATTCTGCCATTGTCAAGTGGCTGCAAAACAAGACCCACTGGAAACTCTTCAACAAGTCTCTATATGGAAAGGGGAACTGATATGAGCATTATAAGAATCCTGATAATTGCCGTTACCTTTCTTGCGTCGTTGCCCACGATGGCAGATGACGAAGGAAAGGAGTATCTCAAGAAGGCCAACGCCCATTATGAGGCCGGTCGCTATGACGCAGCGGTGGCATACTATCTGAAAGCCGCCGCGTATGATGAAGTCGAGGCCATGTTCAACTTGGGTTATGCACTATATCACGGTGAAGGCATCGACCAGGACTATCCTTCCGCAGTGATGTGGTTTAAGCGTGCCGCCAACATGGGCTATCCAAAGGCCGCCTACAACTTGTCGTTCTGTTACATGAACGGTCACGGCGTCCCTTGTGACTATGACAAAGCATTGAAATGGCTTGTATTTTCTGCCGAGAAGGGTTTTTCGCAGGCCCAGCTGACGCTTTCGGAATGTTATGAACATGGTGTGTTGGTAGAGCAGGACCTCGCAGAGAGCAGACGTTGGAAAGAAATGTCGGAATCCTCCGAGCTGCCTTCTTTTGACATCCAACTTGACGGAGAACTGCATGAACGTGATGGACAGGACACCCCAGCATCCCCAATCCTGCAAAAGAAAGTCCCGGTAATCAAGATATTGTATCCACGCGACCAGTCCTTTTTCCATACCGACCAAGTCAAGGTCAAGTATCAACTACTTGCAGACGGTCTTGAGAACTCCACGAAAGTATTTGCGTTGGTTGACGGCGTGAAAAAAGACTTGAACAACAACCGGGCGGTCAGGCAGGCCAACACCTTGGAGGTGGACGTTCCAAACCGTGACTGTACGATTACGCTTTATGCCCAAAACGAGGCAGGCAACAGCGAACCTGTTTCAATTCGTCTTATTCGTGAAAACGTGGCCCAGGGGAATCTACCCCGTCTCTTCTGTGTCGCGATAGGCATTGGTGACTATCAAGACGAAAAGCTTCCCCCACTCAAGTTGTGTACAAAGGATGCCTCTGACTTCGCGGAAACCGTGTCAAAGAAAAAGGGATTGCCTTTTGCCGACGTGCAAGTAAAAATACTTACCGACAAGGAGGCAAGCCGATCAGATATGTTTGAGGCAATGGAATGGCTACAACAGGAACCCACACCCAACGACATTTGCATATTCTTTTATGCCGGGCATGGCTACTGTGACGAGAAGGACCGGTTCTATTTCATACCATACGGTGGAACTACCGATAAGCTATACAATTGTTTCAGTGCCAGGGACTTCAAGTCGATGGCGGATGACATCAACTGCAAGTTCATCGTGTTTGCCGACGCATGCTATTCCGCAGCTTTGATCGAGGGAAACCGCTCTGCTGCCACCTCTCACTTCATAGAACAACTACGTCGCACCAAAAACGGAATGCTGCTTTATGCCTCCAGCGCCAGTGACACCAAGTCGAAAGAGGATCCGGAATGGGGAAATGGCGCATTCACAAAAGCTCTGATATCTGCGTTTAACGGGGCTGCCCGACAGCAGTTTGACGAGGGACTTTCCACCCAGGACCTGGAAATGTATTTGTACAAGGAGGTGCGCCGTCTTACTAATTTCAAGCAAACTCCCATTTTCATAAACCCAAATGGTATGGAACACTTTAATCTTTTTACTTATGAGGAATAGAATAATCGTTATCGCCTTGTTGCTATTGTCTTTGGCAGCGCAAGCCCAGAACTATACGGTGTACTCCGTTATTGGCAATGCTAGGATCGTTGACGGGAAGAAGTCAAAGCCGCTTTCTCCCAGGACGCTTGTAAATGCAACCACGATGATATATATCGGAGCAGATAGTGCCGTTACCTTGCTTGACGAAAAGGACAACAAAATGTTGTCTTTCTCAACAGAAGGAACAGCATCCGTGTCCCAGTGGCTGAACAAGTCCAAGTCTAGGAGCATTACCAAACAGTATATGGGTTATCTGGTCAAGCAACTTTTTTCCAATGAAAGCCAGAAGATGTCTCATCCTGACACTTATATGCAAGTGACGGCCACATCATATCGTTCGGCATCATACGACTCCTTGCTGTTGAGTCGTGTCGTGAGAGACCTTCCGATGGAGCCTGGTATTCCTGCCGAACAGCAACTCTGCTCTGCAGGCAACAAGCTTGAATCAGATTTGAACGTGTCTTTTGAACTCGTGTCGTGTGACACAGGCTTCTCACTAACCGAGCAAGTGGAGGGCAATATAGGCAGTTATGTGCGTGTTCATAATGATACTGAAGAGATGCTTTATGTCAATGTGCTTGACATCGACGAAAAAGGCAACAAGTATCTTGTCCTGCCTGTCGACGAGGCCGCCTCTTGTGCACATTTGTTGGTTCCCCCAATGAGTACGGTGTCGTTTAAGTCTGAGCCGTTCATATTCTCTGACAATCCAATGAAAGAGACCTTTATCCTTGTCGCTACCCAGGAGCCAGTGGATTTTAGCATCCTTATGAGTCCCATCAGGGGCAAGCGAGGCAAAACCATCAAGACGGGAATGTCAAGAAACTTTTATCGAGTACAATGATGAAGAGACTTGTCTACATATCCTTGGCCCTGTTCTTTGCCCTTGCAATCAAGGCTCAGACAGACAAGGCCGATGCTGACCAGATTATATACAAGATGCTCGTTTCTGAGAAACAAACAGAAAATTGGCATCCGCAGCTCATTGTTCCAGACGACCGGTTGATGGAAACTGCTGAAAGAGGAATATATATCGTTCGCGGCGATTCTTTCCAGATAAGGTCCCTGCGTTCTGATTTCTACGTGTACAAGGACAACGACTCGTGGGTTCCTATCAACGACGCGCGCTACCCGATGGAAACGATGGTAAACCTCTTGTTGAACCGCCTTGCTGACAACCAACACCCCCTTGAGTTGCGCCATCACCAATATGGCGGGAAAATTCCCATCTTTACAATTCCCATGCAGAACCTGTTCGATCTCCTTGCTCGAAACATGCAGTTGTATTGTAGCGTCACTTCCATAGACGAGCGTGAGATACGGGCCATCCTTGTGCTTTACCAGCAAAAGCTAAACTTCATACACATGCTGGAGCTAAAGGTCGGTACCGTTAAATTGCTTGATGCCCATAGCACCATATTTGGTGACCTCTATACAAACATTCCCCAGGAATCCATCAATGACATGTTCAGAGAAAGGAAACAAAATTGAAACCGTTATGAAGAATAATAGATTATTTGGAATCTCCTTGGTATTGTTGATGCTGTTAGTGTCGATGACAAAGTCTTTTGCCGACGGATTGTTCAGAATCGTGGAAGGCATTTCAGACGAGAGCCTAAAGACGACAATGGAGACTAATGTCAACAATCTGATAGTCGCGATGAACACTGCAGCAAGCCGGGGGGCCAAATCGGTCAAGCTCGGCAAGGAGAGCATCACTCCTGATGCCTTGAAAGATATTGAGCTTATATGGAAAAGTAGTGCGATGACTTGTCCGCCCGTAACCATTATGAGCAAATGCCTCAAGACGTCTCATGGTTATCAGGTAAGAGGCATCCCGGTAGACCTGGTTGAGGCTGACAAAGGTGAACAACGCCAAGAACTAACCATTGATTTTACTCACTTGGGTAAAATCGAGGGGATGGCAATAGCGATAGAAATGCACCGTTACGACCAGATAATGGCAGAAAAGACATCCGACATTGACTATGCCCGTCGTCAGGTCATCATTGACTTCGTCGAAAACTTCAGGACGGCGTACAACCGAAAAGACCTGAAATTCCTTACGACTGTATATAGTGACAAGGCTCTCATCGTCACGGGCAAGGTCATAAGCGAAAAGCCTAATTCAGACTTAGACCGACTGACGCTTCAAAACGACAAGGTGGTCTATATCAAACAAACAAAGCAAGACTATCTGCGCAATCTGGGCAACGTTTTCAAAACCACGAAGTTCGTAAATGTGAAATTCGAGGATATTGATGTCGTCCAACATCCGAAGTATGACGACATCTACGGCGTTACGCTCAAGCAATACTGGCATACCGACCGTTACAAGGATGAAGGTTTCTTGTTCCTTATGATTGATTTCCGTGACCCGGACAATCCTCTTATCCAGGTACGCACCTGGCAGCCTTACAAGAACAAGCAAGGACAAATCATCACGCAAAAGGAAGATGCGTACCACTTGGGCTCTTTCCGTATTGTCAGATAAATCAAAAGTAAATAATGTAAATACTGTTACAATGAAAAAAACAATCCTTTTCGCATTATTCTTTCTTTGTGGATGCTTCACGTTTGCTCAAGATGTTCTTGAGGTTAACGACATCTCGCAGCCCAATGCCGTTTACACCAGTCCTAACGACGAGGCTGCGGTGATAATCCACTGTCACGAATCAATACCCCTTGGATTCTCCTCTTCAATGGACAAGAGTGCAGATCCATTTCGATGCGAACTACAGGGCTCCGACTCTGTTTACTACATTGCTTTTCCGACAGGCAAGCGTTATCGCGGACGTGTGCTGACCATTTATTCTCGTGGATACAAGTCTGTGGAAATACCACTTGAGTTGCAACCCAAACAGCTGTTGGTTTTTCAAGTTACAGACCCCAATGCACTGGTAGATGCCGGTTGCTATAGGGAACATCGCAACAAGGGTATGGATGAATTCAAGAAATGTAACTATGAGGAAGCGCGAAATCAGTTCTTGTTGGCTCGTGAATGTTCTGACTGTGACAAGGAGGAGAATGACAATAATATAGCTTTAGCTGATTCAGTTATTTTGTTTCGTCGGGAAGGAGAAGAGGCTTTCAGATTGCTTGATTATGTAGCAGCAGGGGCTTACTTTGCGAGAGTTTTATCTCTCAATGCAAACGATGCTTATGCCAACGATCGTGTAACAGACTGTAAAAGGAACTTCTCAAAAGATTGTTCCACGCTTTTTAACAAGGCGGAGTTTTACTATAATGAAAGAGAATATGGTAAAGCCAAGGAACTCTATGAAAAAGTTGTTGAAAAGGAATGTGCCAATATGATTACGGCAGTCCAGCGCCTGAATGTTATCAACTCAAACTTACGTGCCAAAAGTGAGCATTCCCGAGTCCTGTCATACGAATTTCGTAAAGATGTCCCCATTGGTCTCTCCATTGGGAAATACAATATGCATAAAGTTGGTGGTTTCTTCCAAATTGACCTCAACACATACGTCTTTGACGCCATTCGCTCTGAGTGTATGTATGGAGACGAGGACTTCCCCGAATTGAACTTGTCGTTTGGGTGGACGGTGAAGATTGCAAATCCTGTCTGGATTCATTTCGGCCCTGGATTCACTGGTAAGATGTACTATGGGAAATATAAAAACAAGAAATACCCGAAGGTCGGATATGGCCAAAAGGAATGGGACTATTTAGACCTGACAAAGATGGGTGACGAAAGTGTTCTTAGGGCTGTTAAGAACGGCAATAAATTACCTGAGGAATACGAAGATGCGTGGAAACATGCGAATTACGCATACGCCATATCACCTGTCATCGGCATTACCGCAAAATACAACTATTTTGCCCTTCGTCTTACATACCAATATCGGTGGTCTACAAAAAAAGAATTGAAGGACTTTATGGGTGCCAGCCGTCTATCCGTGGGTGTGGGCGTTGCTTTCTAATTCGTACATTTGCAGTATGGGAAAATGGAAATTAGCGAAGTTCGCTAACATGGATATATAGGAGACGTGTTCCAGTGTCCGTTCTCGACCGACGAGCACACCGTTGACGGTGGCCACGCCCAGTCCGATGCGGAGTCCGAAGTAGCCGTCAAGAGCCGAACGGTGACACTGGGCAGTCGTGTAATGGCTCCTGTAGGAGGAAGCGACGGGGCGTGAGTAGGGACGCCTCACATATTGTGCCACTGAGGGCACGGCCGTCAGCACGACCAGCATGGAAATCATCATCATTCTTTTCATTGTGGTACAGTTTTAAGAGGTTTGACGGTGCAAAGGTATTGAAAGGAGCGCTGACGTGCAAAGACATTTCCCTACTATCCGCATCTGGTTTCCCTAAACTTCAGGGAGTAATCCCTACAACCGTAATTACTCAGTCCTCATTACAGCTTCAGTAATCAGCAGTTGGATGCCGTTAAT
>CALDLA010000077.1 GCA_937898415.1 uncultured Prevotellaceae bacterium
CGCTCGATAAAGCATGAGCGAGCTCTGCTTTATTCTCACTTAATCGCGACCTTGAACTTCGTTCGAGCTCGTTCACGCTCGATAAAGCATGAGCGAGCTCTGCTTTATTCTCACTTAATCGCGACCTTGAGCTTCGCTCGAGCTTGCTCCCGTTCGGGACTGCCCGAGCGAGCTCGGCAGTCCTCTCACTTAATCGCAACCTTGCGGCCTCCGTGGATATAGAGGCCCTTGGCTGTCGGCTGCCCGTCGAGCTTGCGACCGTCGAGGGTGTACCATTCATTGCTTGAATTCGTGGAATTCGTGAAATTCGTGGTTATAATTCCCGTTGCCTCGTCGTCGCCGAAGTTGAGCGAGAAGGCGCGGACGGCCTTGGGCGACGAGGGCGTGCCGGCGGTGAGGCCGTTGTTCAGCTGGAAGTAGGCGCGGAAGGGCTTCAGCTCGAAGTCGGTGGCCGTGGGCCAGTAGAGCTTGTTGGCGGCGCCGAGGAAGAGGTTCGTGGCGGGGTTAGCGTAGATGGGCTCGGGGGCGAAGGTGCCGCGGAAGGTGACGTTGCCGAGGCCGGTCGCGTCGTCGCGGCCCTCGTCGGTGGTATCAAAGTCAGGGGTGGTGCTGGTGACGGTGACGCCCTGGAAGACGGGGTTGACGATGTCAGTAGTGGGATGGTTGTCCTTGGTGCCCCACTTCACGATGTAGGGATAGCCGGCGGCGATGTCGCCGTGGAATTCGTTGACGTCCATCGTCGGGTTGAAGTAGAGGTAGAGGCTGCCGTCGGCATCCACCTGTCCGCTGCGGTGGCTACCGGCGGCTTCATAATCCTGCATTTGGCCCGCGCTGTCGAACCAGTCGTTAGTGTTGAGGTACATGACGGTGGCGCCGTGGAAGACGTGGTCTTCATTTGTGGTGACGTTGTTCATGAGCTTGACCGTGAACGGCAGGCAGAGGGTGTTCCATTCGCCGTCGCGGTAGAGGGTGCGGCCCATGAGCATGATGTTGTGCTGCTTTCCGTCGGCGGCGAGGGCGGCGATGCGGTCGGCGTTCTTGCTGCCGTCGGGCTGGGCGCTGTCGTCGTCGAGGAGGATGTCAACGCCCATGAGGGTCTTGTCGTTCAGATTGGAGAGGTCGCCGATGGGACCCTGAGGGTTCATGTTGTCGTAGATGGTGCCGCTGAGGGTTTCGGTGCCGTTGTAGAGGGTCTGTCCAGTAATCACACTGATGCTACCGTTGGTTTTGTAGCTGCTGACGTAGATGCGGTCTTCGGCGTTCTTCCAGCCAAGGGTGATGTTGCCTAAGGCGTCGATGCCATTGCCATCGGTACTGGTGGCACTAACGTTGCCGCCACTGATGGTTACTACATAGTTAGCAAAGATGGCGTTATTGGTGCCACAGACGCTTAAGGTGCCTCCGTTGATGGTGATTACTTCATTAACATTTATAGCAGTGCTTCCGGTGCCCTCAGCAGTGAGGGAGCCGCCCGTCATGGTGAAGTTGCCTCCGACATAAATGGCGCTGCCGGTGGAGGTGGCGGTTACGGTGCCGCCGCTGATTTCGAGAAGACCTCCGCTGATGTAGATGGCTGTCTGTGAATTGGATGTCGTTGCGTTGACCGTGCCGCGGCGGATGCGGATGCCATAGTTTCTTTGACTTGCATCGTTTTGTAAACGGGCATTAATAATGCCGCCGTTGATATCTATGTAACGAGAGGAATATGTGGCATGGATAAGATTGGCGTTGAGGGTGCCGGTGCCTTCGGTCTGGCCGTAGATAGCGATAGAGCCATTACCTGACATATAGATTGAAGTCATCACTGTATTGTTCTGGAGGGTGAGCGTGGCGCCGTCGCAGAGGATGAGGTTGATGTTGCCGCTGGTACTAAGACTACTGAGAGTGATGTCGCCGGTAACGACGAACCAGCCGTTAGAGAGTGATGTTGTACCTGCATTGACGATGGTGAAGTCGGTGCAGGTCTTCTCCTTGCCGTCGGCGTCGATGTACTTGACGGCGATGGCATATTCCTCGGCGGTGACGATGGCGTCGGCGGCGGGCATGGTGACGATGGCCTGGCCGTTGGCGTCGGGCGTGTAGCGGTCGGTGCGGGCCTCGCCGTCGTTGTAGCCGACGGCGTAGCGCGTGCCGGCGGTGAAGCTGCCGTGGTCGATGATGTCGGTGTCGAGGCCGCTCAGGGTGATGTCGGCTCCCTCCACGTAGTAGTCGGTGCCGAGGATGGTGACCGGCGAGGCAGATGTCTCGGGCACTATGCTGATGCCGTCGGGCAGGGCGAGGGTGCTGACGACGCGCATCTGGAAGTCGTTGTTGTAGGAGTATTCATCCACCTTATTATATATGTCGGCCCAGCCGTAGGCGGTCTTGTAGGCGGCGCTGCGCACGTTGAAGGTGCGGGTGAGGGAGCTGTTTTGGAGGTAGAAGGCTCCATCGCCGAGCGTGGGCGGCGTAGCGGCAAGGACGTGTACGGTGGTTAGGGCGTGGCAATCGTAGAAGGCAAAGGGATAGATGGTGGCCACGCTGGCGGGGATGGTGACGGAGGTGATGGCCGAGATACCGGCGAATGCAAACATGGTGATGGAGATGGTGCCGTCGGCGAGGGTGACGTCGCCGCTGACGCCATTGCCGCATAAGTAGGCTACGCGGCCGATGTAGTTGACGATGTTATTATCTTTGCGAGCATTCAACCACTGCGTGTTTAAGAAGGCGGAGGGGTAGACGTCGATTAGGCCGTTGCCGCCGGTGATGGTGGCGAGGTTGCTGCATTCATCAAAGGCCGAGTTGCCGATATTGGTGATGCCGTCGCCGATGCTGACGGTGGTGATGGCGTCCTTATATGTTTCCCAGGGGCGGAAGCCCGAAGTGAAGTCGTATGTGCCGCCCGTGCCGGTGATGCTGAGCGTGCCGTTGTCGTCGTAGCTCCAGCGGGCATTGTCGCCGCACGAGCCGGCGACCGGCCGCCACTGTGCGTAGAGTGTGACCGTCGCGCCGTCGTCGGGGCTGACGTTGGGCGCGGCCTGCTGGTCGGTGTAGGCGGTGCCGCTGCCGTCGTCCTCGGTGTTCCAGCCGTTGAAGACGTAGTCGGTTGGAGCGGTGAAGGCGTTGGCGGCCAGTGCTCCTTCGTCGTAGGTCAGGGCCTGGTCGTCCATCGAGCCCTCGCCGCCGTTGGCGTCGTAGTGTACGGTGTACTGGTGCGCCGTCCACGAGGCGTTGAAGGCGATGGCCTTGCGCTGCACGGCGTCGCCGCGCTGGATGCTCATGGGCGTCTGGCTCAGGTTGACGGGGGTGGCGGTGGTGTGCAGGGCGTCGGTGTAGGTCATGGTGCCGAGCGTGTAGCCGGTGCGCGAGGGGGCGGTGATGAGGAACGCGCTGGTGGTGACGTTATAGCTGGCGGGGTTGGGGTTGGCGAGGCCCTCCACGTCGTTGAAGGTGATGGCGTACTCTCGCGGGTCGCCGTAGGTCACGGTGAGCTGCCCGAAGGTTTGCGCGCCGGAGAAGGTGGCGCTGAACGCGTTGAGGGCACCGAGGGCGTCGTCAACGGTCACCATGTCCACGTCCTTGTCGAGCTGTCCGCTGGTGCTTATCCATGGGTTGGCGGTTCCTGTAAGGGCATTGCCGCTGAGGTCGGCCATCTTCACATGGGTCACGTAGTAGTGCGAGCTGCCCAGGGTGAGGTTGTCCTTCTGGCTGCCGCCGTAGTTGACCCGGATGCCGGTGCGGCCTTCGTAGGTCCCGAAGGTCAGCCCTGCCTGGCTGAGGTTGAGTTGGAGCCCCAGGCCGTCGTCGAGTTCCACATGGAAGTACGTAGCGGTGGTGATGTCATTGATGGTGACGGTCTTCTGGCCGGTGCTGTAGCCGAAGCTGTTGCCGCTGCGCACGAAGGTGAACGTGTAGCGGTTCGTGTAGCCGCTGACTGGCTCCGAGGTGATGGTGTAGGTCACTGTCTTGCTCTCGGCCAGTGCCGTGTTCGCCGTCCCTGCGAGTGCGCAGAGGGCGAGGAGGATGTTAAGGATGGTCTGTTTCATATTGTTGGTCGGTTAGTATTCTGGTTGCAAAGTTAAGAAAAATCCGCGAAACGACAATGCGTCTTGCGGATTTTTCTGCTTCCCGACGGGCGTCGCCGTCCGAATTGAGGGTCGATTCTGCTTCTCGAAGGGGCTTTCTCCGGGAATCTCCCCTCCCTTCAAGGGGAGGGGCTGGGGGTGGGGTCTGTAACTCTTTTTTGTTCTTTAGATTTCTGACCCCGCCCCCGACCCCTCCCCTACAAGGGAGGGGAGTTGCGCCGCTCTCCCCTCCCTTCAAGGGGCTTCTCCGCCGCTCTCCCCTCCCATCAAGGGGCTTTCTGCGCTTCTCCCCTCCCTTCAAGGGGAGGGGCTGGGGGTGGGGTCTGTATTGTCCTCGTCCGCCGAATGGTTTGAGGTTACTAGAGTCACTCACCCCACCCCCGACCCCTCCCCTACATGGGAGGGGAGAGCACGGCCTACTTCACCACGACCTTCCTGCCATTAACGATATACACGCCCTTCTGGGTCGGCTTCCCGTCGAGTTTCCTGCCGTCAAGCGTGAACCACGCGCCGCTCCCCACCCCTGTAGGGGAGGGGCTGGGGGCGGGGTCAGTATTTATCTCACGGATGCCGGTGCTCTCGCTGCTGTCCCCGAAGCTCAGGTTGAACGCCGTCAGCTGCCTTGCCATTGTCTCGTCCTCGCCTATCTTGAAGTAGGCGCGGAAGGGGTTGATGGTCACGCCGCCATTCAAGCCGCTGGGATAGTACAGCGTGTTACCCGCGCTGAGGAACAGGATGCTCTGGTCCTCGTCGGCGATGATGCCTGCGGCGTACTTGCCGCTGGCGTAGATGTCGCCGCATACGTGGAGGTTCTCGATGCTGACGGTCTCGGTGTCGGCCCACGCCGTCGCCGTCGTGAGCATCATCATGAGCAGCATCATCGCCGCCCGTGAAATCAATCTGTTTGTTTTTTGTTGTTTCATATTTGTTGTCGTTTTTATTAAAGTCGGTTGATTCGTCATCTGTAATAAAGCAGCGGCTTCGCACGCTTTGCGTGCAAAGCGTACGAATATTATTTCAATTCTTGCCTGTTTTGCCCGAAATCTTTTGGTGTTTTCGGGAAAAGTTGTACCTTTGCAGCCAGATTGCAACACAAACGAAGAAAGAACCATGTGTGGAATAGTAGGATATATTGGTAAGAAGGACGCTTTCCCCATTCTGATCAAGGGATTGCGGCGACTGGAGTATCGCGGTTACGACTCGGCAGGCGTGGCCCTCATCAATGGTGAGGGGGAACTGAACGTCTATAAGTCGAAAGGCAAGGTGGACAACCTCTGTGAGTACTGTGCTGACAAGGACGTCGGCGGAACCATCGGCATCGCCCACACCCGCTGGGCGACCCACGGCGAGCCGTCGAGCCGCAACGCCCATCCGCACTACTCGGAGTCGCGGAACCTGGCCATCATCCATAACGGCATCATCGAGAACTACGCCGAGCTGAAGACGAAGTTGGGGGCTGAGGGCGTGAAGTTCGTGAGCGACACCGACACCGAGGTGCTGGTGCAGCTGATAGAGTATATCAAGGAGCACAAGCAGCTGGACTTGCTGACGGCCGTGCAGGTGGCCTTGCAGCAGGTGATAGGCGCCTACGCCATCGCCGTGCTCGACAAGCGCGACCCGGGCCAGATTATCGCGGCCCGCAAGCAGAGTCCGCTGGTGGTGGGCATCGGCCAGGACGAGTTCTTCCTCGGCTCGGATGCCAGTCCTATCGTGGAGTACACTGACAAGGTGGTGTATCTGGAGGACGGCAACATCGCCGTCATCCGCCGCGGCGAGGAGCTGCGGGTGGTGAGCATCCAGAACGAGGCGCAGGAGCTGCACGTGAAGACGGTTGATATTGACCTGGGCCAGATAGAGAAGGGCGGCTACCCGCACTTCATGCTGAAGGAGATCTTCGAGCAGCCCGAGTGCCTGACCAACTGCATGCGAGGCCGTGTGAACGTGGAGGCCGACCACGTGACGCTCTCGGCGCTGATTGACTACCGCCGCCAGCTGCTGTCGGCCAAGCGCGTGGTCATCGTGGCCTGCGGCACCTCGTGGCATGCGGGTCTCATCGGCAAGCAGATTCTTGAGTCGCTGTGCCGCATACCCGTCGAGGTGGAGTATGCCTCGGAGTTCCGCTACCGCAACCCCGTGGTGTCGAAGGGCGACGTCGTGGTGGCTATCTCGCAGAGCGGTGAGACGGCCGACACGCTGGCCGCCATTCAGCTGGCCAAGGAGAAGGGAGCCTTCATCTACGGCGTCTGCAACGCCATCGGCTCGTCGATAGCCCGTGCCACCGATACGGGTACCTATATCCATGTGGGGCCTGAGATTGGTGTGGCCTCGACGAAGGCTTTTACAGGTCAGGTGACGGTGCTGACGATGATCGCACTGGCGATGGGCGAGGCCAAGGGTACCATCGACCGGCGTGAGTACCTGCGGATTGTGAAGGGGCTGAGCGAGGTGCCCGACAAGATACGTGAGGTGCTGAAGACGAACGACAAGGTGAAGGACCTCGCGCGTACCTTTACTTACGCGCATAACTTCCTCTATCTGGGTCGCGGCTACTCGTACCCGGTGGCCCTGGAGGGTGCGCTGAAGCTGAAGGAGATCTCGTATATCCATGCTGAGGGCTACCCTGCGGCCGAGATGAAGCACGGCCCCATTGCGCTGATTGACTCCGACATGCCGGTGGTTGTCATTGCCACCCACAACGCCATGTATGAAAAGGTGCTGTCGAACATCCAGGAAATCAAGGCCCGGCAGGGTAGGGTGATTGCCCTCGTGTCGAAGGGGGACGACGTCATCTCGAAGATTGCCGACGAGGTGATTGAGCTGCCCGACGTGCTGGAGTGCCTGGAACCGCTGGTGGCTACCATCCCGCTACAGCTGCTGGCTTACCACGTGGCGGTGTGCAAAGGCAAGAACGTTGACCAGCCCCGAAACCTGGCCAAGTCGGTGACGGTGGAATAAAATCCGAAAAAAAGTAGTGCAATAATTTGGTGATTTCAAATTATTGTTTTATTTTTGCATACGGAATTATAACTAAGAATCAACATGGACGCAGAAAACACCTTAGAATCGCAAATCAACAAAAGTGATTACAAGATACTTATTGTCGATGACGTTGTCAGCAATGTCCTGCTGCTCAAGATATTACTGACTAACGAGAAGTTCCAGGTATGCACCGCCAACTGTGGTAATATGTGTATAGAGCAGGCCAAGGCCGAGAAGCCTGACCTGATTCTGCTGGATGTCATGATGCCCGACATCAGCGGTTTCGACACGGCAGTCATCCTGAAGAAGGACCCGGAGCTGAAGGATATCCCCATCATCTTCCTGACGGCCTTGAACAGTCCTGCCGACTTGGTGAAGGGATTCCAGGTGGGTGCCAGCGACTTCCTGTCCAAGCCTTTTAACAAGGAAGAGCTGCTGGTGCGCGTCATGCACCAGATAGCACTGGTCGACGCCAAGCGTACCATCCAGCGGCAGAACCGCGAACTGCTGGCCACCATCACCAACCGCGACAAGATGTACTCCGTCATTGCCCACGACCTGCGCTCGCCGATGGCCAGCATCCGCATGGTGCTCAACCTGGTGGTGGCCTCGACGTCGCCCGAACTGGTCGGCCCTGAACTATTCGAGTTGCTCGACAAGGCCAACAAGGAATCCGAGGAGGTTCACGACCTGCTGGACAACCTGCTGAAGTGGACGAAGAGCCAGACGGGCCGCCTGAGCGTGGTGATGCAGGATCTTGACCTGAACGACATCATTCCCGGCGTGGTTGACATCTTTGAGATGATAGCCGCCACCAAGAAAATCCATTTGTCGTACAGCGGCTCGTCCGTCATCGTGCGTGCCGACAACGACATGCTGAAGACCATCGTGCGCAACTTCATGTCGAACGCCGTGAAGTTCTCGCCCGAAAACTCCACCATCGAGATAGCCGTGACCACCCCCGACGCCGACTTTGCCAAGATTAGCGTCAGCGACCACGGTGTGGGCATTGCCGCCGACCGCATCGGCTCCATCTTCCACAAGGGCGAGACGACCTACGGAACGGGTGGTGAGGAAGGTTCCGGCCTCGGACTCCAGCTCTGTCAGGACTTTGCCCGCAAGATAGGCGGCGACGTCATGGTGGAGTCAGCCGAGGGCCAGGGCTCGACGTTCAGCGTGCTGGTTCCCCTGAAGAAAGACTGAAAACAAAAAGAATGTTAAGAGTCGGACGGCTCTATTAAACAATATTCAGTTTCCGTGGTCTAACAAGCATATTGGACCAAAGCGGAAACTGAATTTTTTATGAAACACCTATTGATTTTGGTGATGACTCTGATGCTGGCGGCACTCGAAAGTTCCGCTCAAGAGGGCTCATTGACAGGACGTGTGATTGACGCAGAAAGCCGGGAGGCGCTGGTGAGAACCACCTTGCAGCTCTACCGTCTGGGACAGAAGGACACCACCTTCGTCAAGGGCGTCTTCTCAGGTGCCAACGGGCGTTTCTCCATCACGGGTGTCAGTTCCGGGTCCTACCTGCTCAGAATCTCCTTCTTAGGCTATAAGACGCAGAACAAGCCGCTGACCGTGGGTCGGCGCCAGCTCTCACTGGGCGACATCAAGATGGAGTCAGATGCCGTGCAGCTGCAGGAGGCGCTAGTGACGGCCAATGTGCCGAAGATGGTCATCAAGGACGATACGGTGGTCTATAACGCCGATGCCTTCCGCGTGCCGGAAGGTTCGGTGATTGAGGCATTGGTCGAGGCGCTGCCCGGTGCCAAGATTGACGACGAGGGCAAGATCAGCATCAACGGCAAGGAGGTGAAGAAGTTCAAGCTGGACGGTCGCGACTTCATGACCGGCAACAACGACGCGGTCATGAAGAACCTGCCTTCGTACGTGGTTGACAAGGTGAAGGCCTATGACGAGAAGAGCGACCTGAGCCGCATGACGGGTGTCGACGACGGCAATGATGACTTCGTGCTGGAGTTCACCACCAAGCGCAGTGCCCGCAACGGCATCCAGGCCAACCCCGACGTGGGCTATGGTACCGATAACCGCTACGGTATCCGACTGACGGCCATGAAGCCCTTCGGCGCCATGCGCTACACCTTCATGGGCAATGCCAACAACGTGAACGACCGCAACTTCTCAGGACGTGGCGGACGAGGACGCGGCAACGGCAACGGACAGCGCGAGACCAAGACCGGCGCACTCGACGCCAGCTACGAGAGCCAGCGCAAACCCAACGGCAGCAACCTGCGGATGAGCGGGCGCGTCACCTGGACTCACAACGACGCCGACAACTGGAACCGGACGGCTTCGGAGAGCTTCGTCAACACCCGGGGCGGTGCCTTCTCGAACAGCGTCAGCCAGAGCTACTCACGCAGCAACAACTGGACGGGGAACATGAACCTGCAGTGGGCCATCGACTCGCTGACCACCCTGTCGTTCCGTCCGAACGTCAGCTTCGGAACCAACGACAGCCGCTCGTTCTCACACAATGCGTCGTACAAAGTAGACCCCTATGATTTCGTCACCGACCCGCTGAGCCGCGAGAGTCTGGACTATATGGACGAGTTAGGGCTGGTCGTCAACGGGCGCGAGAATAAGTCGCTGAGCTACGGCGAGAACAAGAACATCAGTTCGCAGCTGCAGATTTACCGCCGCATAGGCACCAAGGGACGCAACGTGGCCGTCAGCTCGAACATCAACTACCGCGACGGCCGTAACCAGAACGCCAACCTCTCGATGGTGCGCCTCTACCAGCAGCCCGACCGGTTCGGCAACGACTCCACCTACCAGACGAACCGATACACCAGGACGCCCAGCGACAACTTCAGCTACTCCATCGGCGTCACCTACACCGAGCCGCTCTACAACTTCAAACCGAAGCCCGAACCCGTGGACACCACACAGCGGCAGCAGGGCAGGGGACCGTTCGGACGCGGCGGACGTGGCGGCGGTAACCGCAGCTTCGGCGCACAGGGTATCTTCCTGCAGCTGAACTACCGCTACAACTACAGCTATCAGAAGAACGATCCCTCCACCTACGACTTCCCCGACCTGACGACAGAGCAGTTTGAGAGCGTGCTCAACGAATACCGCGAGTGGGCCCGGCTCTTCGGCTGTTTCGACAACCCCTACGAGGAGTATCTGCGCCCCGACCTGAGCCGCTACTCCGAGCGTACGGAGTACGGACAGAACATCGACGTGCAGCTACGACTGGTTCGCGACAAGATCAACATGAACCTCGGTGTGACTGGACAGCCCCAGCGTACCCACTTCATACAGCAGTACCTGGGACGGCCCATCGACACCATCCGTACCGTCACCAACTTCTCGCCGACGCTCAATATGCGCTACCGCTTCAACCAGCAGACCAACTGGCAGGTGCAGTTCCGAGGACAGACACAGCAGCCCAGCATCACCCAGCTGCTCGACATCTACGACGACACCAACCCCCTGAGCATCACCATGGGTAACCCGGGACTGAAACCCTCGTTCACCTACAACCTCAGCACCAACTTCCAGAAGCAGCGCGCACCACAGCTCGTCGAGGACAGCCTGGGATTCATGGTGCCCAGAAACGTGCGCCACTGGAGCTTCAGCGCCAATGCCAACTGGTCGACCACCACCAACAGCGTGGGCAACGTCGTCACCTACAATGAGCAGACCGGCGGTCGCATCAGCCGTCCTGAGAACATCAACGGCAACTGGAACATCAACGGCGGCGGCTCCTTCAACATCGGCCTCGACACGCTGAACCGATGGGACTTCAGCGGCGGCATCAACGGTAACTACCGCCATCAGGTGGGCTATGTCAACCTGAACCATACCGCCATCCCCGACCGCAACGTTACCCATACTTATAACCTGTCGCCCGACGTGTCGCTGAGTTTCCGCAACAAGTGGCTCAACTTCTCGCTGAACACAAGGGCCACTTACGCCCGCACCGAGAACCGGCTACAGGCATCGCGCAACTTGACCACCTGGAACTTCAGCTACGGCGGCAACACCCAGATTATCTTCCCCTGGGAGACTCGACTGGCCACCGACTTCCACGTCTACAGCAAGCGCGGCTACAGCGACGAGACGCTCAATACCAATGAACTCATCTGGAACGCCCAACTCAGCCATAGTTTCCTGCGTGGCAAACCGCTCACCATTATGCTGCAGTGGTATGACATCCTGCACGAGCAGACCAATTTCTCGCGAACGGTCAATGCCAACGGCTGGCGCGACCAGGAGGTCAACGCCATCACGTCGTACGCCATGATCCATGTCAGCTACCGCATGAACTTCTTCGGAGGTCGCGGCAGCAGCGGATGGGGCGGCGGACCTGACGGCGAGGGCAGAGGTGGTCGTGGCGGTCGCGGCGGCTTCGGCGGAGGTGGTCGTGGCGGTGGCTTTGGCGGTGGCGGCGGCTTCGGCGGCGGAGGCGGTGGCCGCCGTTAAGCATACGGCTTTAACTCCTTAACTCCTTTAACTCCTTAACTCCTTAACTCCTTAACTCCTGAATTCCTTAACTCCTTAACTCCTGAATTCCTTAACTCCTGAATTCCTTAACTCCTGAATTCTTTAACTCCCAATTAATAAAATAACAAAACACTATGGCAACAGTTGACGACAAGAAAGTGATTTTCTCGATGGTCGGAGTGAGCAAGACCATTCAGCAGAACCAGAAGCAAGTGCTCAAGAACATCTACCTCAGTTTCTTCTATGGGGCCAAAATCGGCATCATCGGTTTGAACGGTGCCGGTAAGTCGACCCTCATGAAGATTATTGCCGGACTCGACGAGCAGTTCCAGGGGCAGGTGGTGTGGAGTCCCGGCTACTCGGTGGGCTACCTGCCGCAGGACCCGCCATTGGACGAAGCGAAGACGGTGAAGGAAAACGTCCAGGAGGGTGTGCAAAGCGTTTACGACGCTTTGAAAGAATATGACGATATCAACGTGAAATTCGGTCTGCCCGAATACTATGAAGACCCCGACAAGATGGACAAGCTGATGGCCCGGCAGGCTGAGCTGCAGGATATCATCGACGCTACTGACGCGTGGAATATGGACTCAAAGCTGGAACGCGCAATGGCCGCGCTGAACTGTCCGCCGGGCGACTGGCCTGTGACGAACCTCAGCGGTGGTGAGCGTCGCCGCGTGGCCCTCTGCCGCCTGTTGCTGCAGAAGCCCGACGTGCTGCTGTTGGACGAGCCGACCAACCACCTCGATGCCGAGTCTATCGACTGGCTGGAACAGCACCTGCAGCAGTATGAGGGAACGGTGATTGCTGTCACTCACGACCGCTACTTCCTCGACGACGTGGCTGAGTGGATTCTGGAACTCGACCGAGGCGAGGGCATCCCCTGGAAGGGCAACTACTCGAGCTGGCTGGAGCAGAAATCGCAGCGGCTGGCACTTGAAGAAAAGGTGGCCTCGAAGCGCCGCAAGACGTTAGAACGCGAGCTGGAGTGGGTGCGCATGGCCCCGAAAGCCCGTCATGCGAAGGGAAAAGCCCGTCTGAACAGCTACGAGACGATGCTCAACGAGGAACAGAAGCAGAAAGAGGAAAAGCTCGAAATATTCATCCCCAACGGTCCGCGACTGGGCAACAAGGTCATTGAGGCCGAGCATGTGGCCAAGGCTTACGGCGACAAGGTGCTCTTCAGCGACCTCAACTTCACGCTGCCGCCCAACGGCATTGTCGGCGTCATCGGTCCCAACGGTGCGGGTAAGACCACGCTCTTCCGTCTCATCATGGGACTGGAGCATGCCGACAAGGGTGCGTTCAGCGTCGGTGAGACCGTGAAGATATCGTACGTCGACCAGCAGCATAAGGATATCGACCCGGCCAAGTCGGTCTATGAGGTGGTCAGTCAGGGCAATGAGACCATTCGCATGGGCGGTAAGGATATTAATGTGCGCGCATACCTGAGCCGTTTCAACTTCAGCGGCGCCGATCAGGAGAAGAAGTGCGGCGTCCTCTCAGGTGGTGAGCGCAACCGTTTACATTTGGCCATCGCCCTCAAGCAGGAGGGGAATGTGCTGTTGCTCGACGAGCCTACCAACGACATCGACGTCAATACCCTTCGTGCTTTGGAAGAAGGTTTGGAGGCCTTTGCCGGTTGTGCCGTCATCATCAGTCACGACCGCTGGTTCCTCGACCGCATCTGTACCCATGTCTTAGCGTTTGAGGGCGAAGGAAACGTCTTCTACTTCGAGGGCAACTACTCCGAGTACGAAGTCAACAAGGCCCAGCGCCTCGGTTTGGAAGAGCCTAAGCGCATCCGTTATCGCAAGTTGATGGAGGAATAGAAACTTATCCTTGTCATTGATAACTTACATACTTCTTTCCGTCCTTGATGTAGAGGCCTCTGCGGGGAGTGGCTACGCGACGGCCCTGCAGGTCGTAGGTGAGGGGCGGCTGTGAGGCGGTGGCACTGACGGATTGCACGGCGGTGTAGCCGCCCTCGCCATAGTAGCCTTTGATGATGGCATCCTTGAGGTCGGCCTGGTTGAATTCGGGTACGGAGCGGGGGCTGCCGTCGGAGAGTCCCATCCAGTAGAAGGTGGCTATACCGTTGGCCTTGCACCGTTTGACGAAGTACTCGGCAAACTGGAGCATGAGCGGACGGCGTGCGTCGTAGTCGGTCGTACTGGCATCGACATTACTGGTGCCCCATTCGCCGACGATGACGGGTGCTCCTTTGCTGGCAAGGTGGTTTTTCCACGCGCTGACCATCTCGTTGATTTCACTTTGGATGCTGGAGATGGTGCGGTTCTTGTTGTTTTCGACCAGCGAGGGGTAGGTGTGAATCTCGAAGATGATGTGTCCGGCACCTGCGGCATCCGTCGGGTACTTCATCTCCTTCAGCGGGTCCTGCAGGTGTGTGTTCCAGTTGCCGCTGCCGCTGCATGAGCCGTAGGTGTTGACAATGAGGTTGCGCTGGGCGTTGTTGCCGCCGGTGGCGCGTACAGCATTGACAAAGCTCTGGGCATAGTTGTTGATGGCTTTATAGGCATCGGTGGCGTCGGTGGCATTGTAGCCTGCCGAACGACCGAAGGTGGCAAAGCACCAGGAGTCATACTTGTCGAGCATCTCGTTGTAGCCCTCGAAGAGCAGGTGTTCGTCATAGTCCTTGAACTCCTCGGCAATCTGTGTCCAGACGGCCTCGAAGCGGTCTTTCTGTTTCGCATAGTCGTCACCGCTGGCAATGACCCACGCGGTGTTGGCTGCCCCTGTGTCGTGATGCACATTGAGGATGCAGTACATGCCTTGGCTGACGACGTAGTCGACCACCTCGTGTACACGCTTCATCCAGTTGGCCTGTATCTTCTTGCCGATGCTGTTGGTCACGGGGTCCCACGTGGTCTGCCCATTCTGGAACTTGGCCTCCATGTGCGGATACCAGGTGACGGGAACACGGACGGCATTGAATCCTGCGTCCTTGAACATCTTGATGAGCTCGGGCTTCGTCACGGGCTGTCCCCAGGCCGTTTCATAGTCGGAAGGGGTGCGACTGGTATATGCCTCAATCCACATATTATTGACATCGCCGGAATTGCTGTCGAGCGTGTTACCCAAGTTCCAGCCCACTTTCATGTTGTTGACTGCTTCGGTTGCGGTCTCGAAAGACTGTGCGTTGACGGATAAACTCAGCATGCAGGAGCATGCAATGGTTAGCAGTTGTTTATTCATGTCTTCTTTTTTTCGTTGGTTTCAGTTTGCAAAGTTACGGATTTATTTTGATAATTCATACTTTTTCCGTACTTTTGCACCCAATATTATTCAATTTAATCGATAAGACTATGCAAAGTGACCCCAAGCAGTGCCTGTACTGCACTAACAATCAGACGTTGCACGACCTGATGATTGAGATTTGCGAACTGTCCGTGTCGCGTGTGTTCTTGTTTAAAGAGCAGACCTACCGTGGCCGTTGCCTTGTGGCCTACAAGGACCATGTGAACGACCTGAATGAGTTGTCGGATGACGACCGTAATGCCTTCATGTCCGATGTGGCCCGCGTGACCCGTGCCATGCAGAAGGCCTTCAATCCGGAGAAAATCAACTATGGTGCCTATAGTGACAAGCTGTCGCACCTGCACTTCCATTTGGCTCCGAAATATGTGGACGGCCCCGACTATGGCGGCACGTTCCAGATGAATCCCGGCAAGGTCTATCTGACGGACACCGAATATCAGGAAATGATTGAGAAAATAAAGAAAGAATTATGATAGTAAAACCATTCAAAGGCATCCGCCCGCCGAAGGAGCTGGTGGAACAGGTTGAGAGCCGTCCCTACGACGTGCTCGACAGTGAGGAGGCCCGTGCAGAGGCCGGCGACAACGAAAAGAGTCTGTATCACATCATCAAACCCGAGATCGACTTCCCCGTGGGCACTTCGGAGTACGACCCACGCGTCTATGAGAAGGCTGCCGAGAACTTCCAGAAGTTCCAGGACAAGGGCTGGCTGGTGCAGGACTCGTGCGAGCATTATTATATCTATGCCCAGACGATGAATGGAAAGACCCAGTATGGCCTGGTGATTGGCGCCTATGTGGACGACTACATGAAGGG
The DNA here is from genome assembly GCA_937898415.1 of uncultured Prevotellaceae bacterium. GTDB lineage: Bacteria > Bacteroidota > Bacteroidia > Bacteroidales > Bacteroidaceae > Prevotella. Next base: position 15,615 of record CALDLA010000077.1, read on the forward strand.
CAATATCAAGAAGCACGAACTGACGCGCCGCGACAAGGAGGAAGACCGCATGAAGCATGTCCGCGTGAACAATGCCAACATTGAACCGGTGTTCTTCGCCTATCCCGACAATGCTGCACTCGACGCGCTGATTATGCGCTACTCCAAGACGGAGCCCGAGTACGATTTCATTGCTCCGATTGACGGTTTCCGCCATCAGTTCTGGGTGATTAGTGACGAGCAGGACATCAACACCATCACCGCTGAATTCAATAAGATACCGACGATGTATATCGCCGACGGTCATCACCGTTCGGCTGCCGCCGCACTGGTGGGTGCCGAGAAACAGCAGCAGAATCCTCATCATTGTGGCGACGAGGAGTACAACTACTTCATGGCCGTCTGCTTCCAGGCTTCGCAGCTGACCATCCTCGACTACAACCGCGTGGTAAAGGACTTGAACGGCTTAACATCAGAGCAGTTCATAGAAAAGCTGAAGCAGAACTTTGAGGTGGAAGACAAGGGCACAGATATCTACAAGCCCGCCCGTCTCCATGAGTTCTCGCTCTATCTTGACCAGCATTGGTACAGCCTTGTGGCCAAGGAGGGAACCTACGACAACAGCGATCCCATCGGTGTACTCGATGTCGATATCTCCAGCCGCCTCATCCTCGACCAGATACTGAACATCGGCGACCTGCGCTCCTCGCAGCGCATAGACTTCGTTGGTGGCCTGCGTGGTCTTGGTGAGCTGAAGCGCCGTGTGGACAGCGGTGAGATGCGCGCCGCCCTGGCCCTCTATCCCGTGTCGATGCAGCAGATTATGGACATTGCCGACAGCGGCAAGATCATGCCGCCGAAGGCTACGTGGTTTGAGCCTAAGCTCCGCTCGGGACTGGTCATTCACAAGTTGTCGTGACAGACGAATTTAAGACCATAGCAAATACAGGTGAGGGCTACTACACCGAGAAGCGTAGTAAGTTCCTCGCCTTTGCCCACCACGTCGAGACCATTGACGAGGTGAAGACGCTGTTGGAGGGCTATCGTAAGAAGTACTACGATGCCCGGCATGTCTGCTATGCCTATATGCTCGGCCCTGAACGACAGGAGTTCCGCGCTAACGATGACGGGGAACCGTCGTCGACGGCAGGCAAGCCCATCCTCGGACAGATTAACTCCAACGAGCTGACGGACATCCTGATTGTCGTTGTGCGGTATTATGGCGGTGTGAATCTCGGCACCAGCGGCCTGATTGTGGCCTACCGCGAGGCCGCTGCCGATGCGATTGCCCATTGCGAGGTGGAGACGCGTCAGGTGGAGGAGATTGTCAGCTACTCGTTTGCCTACCCCATGATGAACGATGTGATGCGTATTGTCAAGGACATGTCGCCCCGTATCGTCAGCCAGACCTACGACAATACATGTGAAATCAAACTCAGTATCCGCCAGTCGGAGGCAGAACAGCTGCGCCAGCGGCTTCAGAAGTTATCATTTGAATAGAATTAGTTTTTATGCGTAAAGGATTGTTTTTGTTATTGTTGCTGCTGCCGTTGACGCTCTCTGCACAGATAAAATGGAACGAGCGGTTCCAGCAGTATATCGACCAACATAAGGATATTGCCATTGAGCAGATGAAGCGTTGGAAGGTGCCTGCTTCCATCACGCTGGCACAGGGTCTTCTTGAGAGTGGGGCAGGGCAGGGTTGGCTGACGCTCAACTCCAACAACCACTTCGGCATCAAGTGTCACGGCTGGACGGGGCGCACGGTCTATAAGGACGATGACGCCCGCAACGAGTGCTTCCGTGCCTACGACTCGGCCTTCGACTCCTTCGAAGACCACTCCCGGTTCCTCGCTACCGGCCAGCGTTACCGCAGCCTTTTCTCGCTGAAGATTACCGACTATAAGGGTTGGGCTCATGGGCTGAAGGCTGCCGGCTATGCCACTGACCCCCAGTATGCCTACCGGCTTATTGACCTCATTCAGTTATACAAACTCTATGAGTACGACACGGCCAAGGACTACGACCACTTCATGACTCAGCACTCGAAGGATCACAACGTGAACGGTCAGCCCTTGCACCCCATCAAGATTTACAACAAGAACTATTACCTCTATGCCCGTCGCGGCGATACTTTCCGTTCCATCGGTCAGGAAATCAACATCTCATATAAGAAGATTGCGAAGTATAATGAGCGCAATCGTGACGACCGGCTGCAGGCGGGGGAAATCATCTGGCTGAAGAAAAAGCAGAAGCGCGCGCCGAAGGAATATAAGGACCACCTACACTATGTCCGTCAGGGCGAGTCGATGTACTCCATCGCCCAGGCTCACGGCATCCGTCTGAAGTCGCTCTACAAGATGAACCACCTGAGTCCCGACTACGAAATCCGCGTCGGCGATGCCTTGAAACTTAGGTAGTCAGCGACTTCCTTCTCTCTCTGTTACTCCTCGGCGAGAATCTTCTTGATTTCTTCGTCGGTCTTGGTCAGTTTGTCCCTACAGAGCTTGATCAGCTGCTGGGCACGCTTCAGTTGCTCAGACATCTGGTCGATGTCGAGTTCATCGTTTTCCATGCGGCGGACGATGGCCTGTAGTTCTGCGAAGGCAGCTTCGTACTTGATTTCCTGTTTCATATAACGGTGGATTTGAAGGTTCCTTTTTCGAGTCTTGTTTCTATCTGGTCGCCAGGGTGCAAGGCCTTGGGGTCGCTGACGGCGTGCCCGTCCTTCATCGTGATGCTGTAGCCGCGCTTCAGGAGTAGGGCGGGATCAAAGGTCTTCACTTTCTCCGTCAGCAGTTCCAACCGGTGCTTCTCTGCCTGCAGACGGCGGTCAAGGAGCATGGGAATGCGGTCGGAAAGGGCGGTCAGCGATGACTGGCGTGTGACGAGCCGCTGCTGTGCCTGATGGGCTATGCGGCTGTACATCTGGTTGAGTCGTGCTTCCTGGCGCGTCTTGACTACAGAGAAGATGTTGGCGATTTGGGTGTTGAGTGCCGTCACTTGGGCGTTGAGTGTCAGCATCCGCTGCATAGCGTGACGGCTGATGCGGTTCTGGGCATCGTTAAGACAGTCAAGTACTGTCTGGGCATGGTCGATGAGGAAGGCAGCGGCAGCAGTCGGGGTCTTTACCCTTTGATGGCTCACCATGTCAAGAATGCTTTCGTCGCGGTCGTGGCCGATGCCGGTGATGATAGGTATGGGAAAGTTGGCCACGTTCTCGGCCAGTGTCAGGGTGTCGAAACCTGACATGTCGCTGGTGGCGCCACCGCCGCGGATGATGACGACGCAGTCAAAGGAGAACGGGCTCCCATGAGTCCCCTCATGGGCCTCATAAATTCGCTCCAAGGCAGCGATAATGCTCTGTTCCACCCCTTCGCCCTGCATCGTGGCGGGGAAGAGCCGGGTGCGGAAGGCGAAGGTCGCGTCAGCCAGTTGGGCGGCGAAGTCGCCGTAGCCCGCAGCCGTCTGGCTGCTGATGACGGCGATGTTCAGACAAAACATCGGCAGGTGGAGTTCGCGCTGGAGGTCGAAGACGCCTTCCTCCTTCAGTTGGCGGATAATCTCCTGTCGGCGCCGGGCCTGGTCGCCAAGGGTGTAGTTGGGGTCGATGTCGGTGACAATCCACGAGAATCCATATGCCTCGTGGAACTGAGCATAGACGCTGAGCAGCACCTTCATGCCGGCCCGCAGCTGCTGGCCGGTCGTGCGTTCAAAATGAGCCCTGACGAGCATCCACTTCGAGGCCCAGCACTTGGCTGAGGCCCGGGCGACGGGCGTAGCAGAGCGTTCGTCGCGCTGAATGAGTTCCATGTAGCAATGGCCGCGGCTCTCACGACACTCCGACAACTCGGCCTCAACCCAATATTCGTTGGGCATCTCCATCTCAATCAGTTCGCGGACGAGGCTGTTGAGCTCCAATAGCGAAAGTCTCTTCTCACTCATCACTTTTCACTTCCTCACTTTCCAGTTTCCCTATCGTGTAGGCCTGCCAGAAGTTGGGCTTACCGTAACCGTATATATTGTTGGGTGTTTGATAGTTATCGGCTGTCTTCCGTATCAGGCTGATGATGTCGATGGCACTCTTCTTGGGGAAGGCTTGCCATAGGCAGGCCACCAGTCCGCTGACGATGGGAGTGGAGAACGACGTACCCATATCGCGGACGACAGCGCCCCGGCCAGAGATAAGAACGGCTGGAGAACCGGGAGCCATGACGTCGGGCTTGACACGTCCGTCCTGCGTGGGTCCTATTGACGAGAAGGGGGCGTTCATCCCCTCAGGATTAATGGCACCCACAGTGAGAATCTCGTGAGCATCTGCGGGAACGCAGATCTTCTTCCACGGTCCCATGCCGGTGTTGCCGGCCGAGTTGACCAGGATGATGCCCTTGTGTGCCAGCAGCGAGGCGGTACGGCTGATGAGTGTCGATTGTCCGTCGAGCTCTTCGTACTCCAGACTGTGATGGGGTGCGTCATAGTTATGATAGCCCAGACTGCTGTTGATGATGTCAACACCAGCCGAATCGGCCAGTTCGGCACCCATGGCCCAATAATCCTCCTCGACGGGTTGCTCCGTCATCTGGTCTTCACAGCGTATCAGCCAGTAGTGTGCCTTGGGAGCCGTTCCCGTCAGTACCTCCGGCTCATTGGCAGCCATAGCCGACAATACCCGTGTGCCGTGATCTGTCTCGTAAAAGATCTGTTCGTCACGGTTCTCGGGGAATGGCACCAGCGGGTTATGCCAGACGAAGTCGCGGATGCCGTCGATGCGGACGCGGGTGAAGGCCGGGATGCTGTTCACGTTTCTGAAACCGCCATCGAGCACGGCGATGGTCATGCCCTGTCCCTGTAGTTTCTGGTTATGCAGTTGCTGTCCGTTGAGGGCTTCAATCTGTTCCTTGCCTCCGCCGTAGCGTTCGTGTCTGATAGAGTCCCAGGGGTTGAAGTGGGGGTGGTGTCTCTCGAATCGCGGTTGCTTGTCGATGGAGTCGGGCGACAGCCATACAAGTTCTGCCTTACTGACGAAGGGCAGTTGGCGGAGTCTTCCGGCAACCAGCGAGTCGTGGCAGTGAATCAGTACGGTGTTGTTCCACCTGCTTTTCCCCACGATGCTGACATCCTTTTGCGACTGTATGATCTTGAGGTATCTCGGCGAGACGGGCAGGTCGGTGGAGTCGAGTGCCAGTCCCTGGCGACGGCGGCGTTCTACGGATTTATTTGACAGCCATCGGGTAGGATGGTCGAGCGTAAACGGGGATTCCTGCTTGTCGGTGAGTGTCAGTCGGTACATATATTGCTTGCCGCCAGGGTATCTCATCTTGGTGGCAGCGTGGCCGTTGAGGGTCAGTATGAAGGTCAGTAGTATGGTAAAGAGACGTATCATGGGTGCAAAGGTACGAATAAGTGAGCGAAAAACCAAATTTCTTTTGGCAGTATCAAGAAAAAAATGTAATTTTGCACATTGATATGGATAATATGCAAGCTACCCTCGAACTGGGTCAGAAGCCTGTCGGCCGTCTGCTGTGGCAGTATGCCCTGCCGGCTATTGTGGCAATGACCGCCTCGAGTCTTTATAACATCATCGACCGTGCCATGATTGGGCAGGTGGTGGGACCTGAGGCTATTGCCGGTCTGGGCATCACGTTCCCGTTTATGAACTTGAGTGCGGCCTTCGGTGCTGCCGTCGGTGTCGGTTCCTCGACGTGCATCAGTGTGAAGTTGGGACAGAAAGATTACAAGACAGCCGAGAACCTGTTGGGTAACACCGTGACGCTGAACTTGATTGTTGGTTTCCTGTTCATGGTCGTCTGCTTTGTCTTTCTAAACCCCATCCTTCGCTTCTTTGGTGCCAGTGATGCCACGCTGCCCTATGCCCGCCAGTTTATGGAGATTATCTTAGCAGGTAACGTCATCACGCATATGTACTTCGGAATGAATGCGGTGCTACGAGCTGCGGGCAAACCACGCCATGCCATGTATGCCACGCTATTCACCGTGGGCATGAACATCCTGCTGGTCGTGGCCTTCGTCTGGTGGTTCCGATGGGGCATCCGTGGTGCAGCATTAGCTACCATCACTTCACAGTCGATGGCTCTGTGCTGGCAGATGCGGTTATTCTCGGACAAGCGTGAACTGCTGCACTTGAAGCGCGGTATCTACCGTTTAAAGGCCAATCTGGTACGCAATATCATGGCGATTGGCGTTTCGCCCTTCCTGATGCAAACCACCTCTTGCGTCATCGTCATCTTCATGAACAACCAGTTTGTGCGCTACGGCGGTGACATGGCCGTGGGTGCCTACTCGATAGCCAACTCGATGGCGATGGTGTTCTTCATGTTCGTCATGGGCGTTACCCAGGGTATGCAACCCATCGTAGGCTATAACTACGGAGCCGAGAAGTTCGACCGGATGTTGCGTTGTCTGTGGCTGGCTATTGCCGTGGGCACTACCATCCTGCTGATAGGTTGGTTGATATGTATGCTGTTCCCGCATCAGATAGCCCGTATCTTCACGACAGACCCGACACTGATTGAGATGTCGGCTCGTGGTATACGACTTGATATGCTGGTATTCCCGATTATTGCCTCTCAGGCAGTCATAACGAACTTCTTCCAGTGCATCGGCAAGGTGAAGATTTCTATCTTCTTGTCGCTGAGCCGCCAGCTGTTCATGCTATTGCCGTTGGCTTACCTGCTGCCGTTTTGGTGGCAGTTGGATGGTGTATGGTACTCCATGCCTTTCAGTGATTTTGGATCGTTTGCCATGACATGGCCTTTGTTATTGTGGTATCTCCGTAAATTCAAGACTTATGCTAAGTAACCATATTATCATTAATGTGGGCCGCCAGTTAGGTAGTGGCGGCCATGATATAGGCCGGATGTTGGCTCTTGATTTTGGTGCCAAGTATTACGACAAGGAACTGCTGAACTTGGCGGCTAAAGAAAGTGGACTATCCGAGCATTTCTTCGAGAAGAACGATGAACATAAGAGCTTCTTCCGTTCGTTTCTCCATTTGCCGAACGGCATGACCGCCAACTACGACCGTCAGGGTTTTACACAGGACTCATACTTCAAGTTCTTGAGCGATGCCATCCGCAAGGCGGCTGATGAAAGCAGTTGCGTGTTTGTGGGTCGATGTGCCGACTATATTCTCCGTGACCGTAGGGATGTGGTCAACATCTTCATCACTGCCTCCATAGATTTCCGTATTGGGCAGGTGATGGCCAAACAAGGACTTTCAAATTCTCAGCAGGCTCGGCGCTTTATTGAACAAGGAGAGTCGAAGCGTGCCGACTACTATAACTACTATACGGGTAAGAAGTGGGGACATGCTGAAAGCTACGACCTCTGTGTCGACTCATCGGTCTTGGGACTGGTGGAAACCGAGAAGTTGATTGCCACGTTTATCCGCAAACGTTTTGAACTATGAAGAGAATAGGTATATTGAGCGACACCCACGCCTATTGGGACGAGAAATACTTGCACTATTTCGAACCGTGTGACGAAATTTGGCATGCCGGCGATATCGGTAGCATTGAGGTGGCTGAGCGGTTGGCTGCCTTCCGTACTTTCCGTGCTGTCTGTGGTAATTGCGATGGTGGCGACCTCCGTCTGATGTACCGTGAACTGAACCGGTTCAAGTGCGAGGATGTCGACGTGCTCATCAAGCATATCGGCGGCTATCCAGGCAACTACGACGCCAGTGTCCGCTCCACGCTCTTTGCCAATCCACCGCAGCTGTTTATAGCCGGACACTCTCATATATTAAAGGTGAAGTACGACAAGACGCTCAACCTGCTGCACATTAATCCCGGTGCTGCGGGCATTCAGGGCTGGCACAAGGACCGTACACTCATCCGTCTCGTCATCGATGGCAAGGAATTCAAGGATTTAGAAGTAATAACATTAGGAGATTAACAATATGAAACGTACAATTGTAATTACCGGTGGCGCAGGCTTTATTGGAAGCCACGTGGTGCGCCTGTTTGTGAACAAGTATCCTGATTACCACATTATTAACCTCGATAAACTGACGTATGCCGGCAACCTGGCAAATCTCAAGGACATCGAGGATAAACCCAACTACGAGTTTGTGAAGATGGATATTTGCGACTTCGACGCTTTCTACCAGCTGATGCAGGACAAGAAGGTGGACGGCATCATCCACTTGGCTGCTGAGAGTCATGTGGACCGTTCCATCAAGGATCCGTTTACTTTTGCCAAGACCAACGTCATGGGAACGCTCTCGCTGTTGCAAGCTGCCAAGCTCTACTGGGAGTCGCTGCCTGAGAAGTATGAGGGTAAGCGTTTCTACCATATCTCGACGGACGAGGTCTATGGTGCCTTGGAGCTGACGCATCCAGAGGGTATCGAACCGCCTTTCACCACGACCGCCTCGAGTGCTGAGCATCATCTGGCCTACGGCGACAAGTTCTTCTTGGAGACCACGAAGTACAATCCTCATTCTCCCTATTCAGCCGCCAAGGCGTCGAGCGATCACTTCGTCCGTGCTTTCCACGACACCTACGGCATGCCCGTCGTCGTGACCAACTGCTCGAATAATTACGGTCCCTATCAGTTCCCTGAGAAGCTGATACCTCTGTTTATTAATAACATCCGTCATCGCAAGCCGTTGCCTGTCTATGGCAAGGGTGAGAACGTGCGTGACTGGCTCTTTGTCGAGGACCATGCCCGTGCCATCGACCTCATCTTCCATGAGGGCAAGATTGCCGAGACCTACAACATCGGTGGTTTCAATGAGTGGAAGAACATTGATATCATCAAGGTGGTCATCAAGACCGTCGACCGCCTCTTAGGTCGCAAGGAGGGTGAAGATATGGACCTTATCACCTTCGTTACCGACCGTGCCGGCCACGACCTGCGGTATGCTATCGACAGCACGAAACTCCAGAAGGAGCTTGGCTGGGAACCCTCCCTCCAGTTTGAGGAGGGAATAGAAAAAACCGTCCGCTGGTATCTTGACAATCAGGAGTGGCTCGACAATGTCACCTCAGGCGACTATCAGAAGTATTACGAGAACATGTATAAGAATAGATGAAGAAAATATTGCTTTTAGGCTCAGGTGAACTCGGCAAGGAGTTCGTGATTGCCGCCATGAGGGCAGGCCAGTATGTGATTGCCTGCGACCGTTATGACAACGCTCCGGCCATGCAGGTGGCTGATGAGCGTGAAGTGTTCAACATGCTCGACGGCGATGCCCTGGAGGTTGTTGTCAAGAAGCACCAGCCTGACATCATCGTACCTGAGATTGAGGCCATCCGTACAGAGCGCCTCTTCCAGTTCGAGGAGCAGGGTATTCAGGTGGTTCCCTCGGCACGTGCCGTCAACTACACCATGAACCGCCGTGCCATCCGCGACCTCGCCTCAAAGGAGTTGGGTCTGCGAACAGCCAAGTACTTCTATGCCAAGACTTTCGAGGAGTTCAAGACGGCTGCCGACGAGATAGGTTTCCCCTGCGTCGTCAAACCCCTGATGTCTTCTTCAGGCCACGGTCAGAGCTATGTCCACAACGATGGCGAACTGGAGCAGGCTTTCAAGGAAGCGATGGAAGAGGGTAGGGGCGATGTGAAGGAAGTCATCATCGAGGAGTTCATTGACTTCGACTCTGAGTTCACACTGCTGACGATTACCCAGCTGCACGGTTGGCCTACGCTCTTCTGTCCGCCTATCGGCCATGTGCAGAAGGGTGGCGACTATCGTGAGTCGTGGCAGCCTTACAAGATTAGCGACGAGGCCCTGAGGCAGGCTCAGTCGATGGCTGACAAGGTGACTCGCGCACTGACAGGTGCCGGCATCTGGGGCGTGGAGTTCTTCCTGACGAAGCAGGGCGAGGTCATTTTCTCTGAACTATCGCCACGTCCCCATGATACGGGTATGGTGACGCTGGGCCACACCACCAACCTCTCAGAATTTGAGTTACACTTCCGTGCCGTCATGGGACTGCCGATTGCCGGCATCCATCTCGAGCATGCCGGAGCCTCGGCAGTTATCCTGTCGCCGACGGAGGCTTCTACGCCTGTTGACCGCTCCTTGCTACCTTACAACTTAGAGACGGCTCTGCAGGAAGACCGTACACGCATCCGCATCTTTGGAAAGCCCGAGGCTCACAAGGGGCGCCGCATGGGTGTCGTACTCTGCTACGGAGAGGTGGGAGACGATGTAAATGCCCTCCGCGACAAGGCCAAACGACTGGCTAAGACCATCCTTGGAACTGACCCCTATGCCGACCTTAGACATTAAGCTGATAGAATTGCCCAAGATTACTGACCCTCGCGGCAATCTGACGGTGGCTGAGGGGGCTGGCGTGGTGCCGTTCGACATCAAGCGTGCCTACTGGGTCTACGACGTGCCGGGCGGTGAGAGTCGTGGTGGCCATGCCCATAAGCGGTTGCGTCAGTTGGTGGTGGCGCTAAGCGGTTCGTTCACCGTCACCCTCGACAATGGCCATGAGCGCCGGACGGTGCTGCTGAACCACCCGTGGCAGGGACTAATTATCGAAACCAACACCTGGCGTACGCTCGACGACTTCTCCAGCGGTGCCGTCTGCCTGGTTCTGGCTTCCGACCATTTCGAGGAGGACGACTATATCTATGATTACGAAGAATTCTTAGAATACATGGGATGCAGATAAATCTATATCAATGCGGCTCTCAGCAGTTTGAGGAGTGGAACGAGTTCGTTGCAAAATCAAAGAATGGCACGTTCCTTTTTGACCGTCGCTTCATGGACTATCACGCCGACCGTTTCCAGGATTATTCTATGATGTTCTACGACCATGACCGTCTGGTGGCCGTTATGCCCGCTCATGTGAAGGACGACACCCTTGTCAGTCATGGTGGTCTGACTTATGGTGGGCTGGTGATGGGGACAGGGATGAAGGCTGCCCAGGTGTGCGAACTCTTCCGCGAACTCAATGAGATGCTCTGTAGGAACGGCTTCCGCCACGTCGTCTACAAGGCCGTTCCCTGGATTTACCACCAGCTGCCTGCCGAGGAAGATCTCTACGCCTTGACCAGCGTCTGTCATGCCCGACTGATTATTCGCGACATTTCCTCAGCGATTATCGGCGACCGGAAAATACGTTTTTCGGAATCCCGCAAATCTGGTATCCGAAAGGCTCGCAGACAGGGCCTGACCATTGCCGAGAGCACAGACTTTGCTGCTTTCTGGCAGATACTGAATGAGAATCTGACAGGCAAATATGATGTACGCCCCGTTCATTCGGTTGCCGAACTGGAACTCTTACATGGACGCTTCCCTGAAAAGATTCGGCTCTATATGGTTTTCGACGGTGAAACACCCGTAGGCGGCACCCTGCTGTTTCTGACCCCGCAGGTACTCCATACGCAGTACATCTCGGCTAATGCCTTTGGCAAACAGCATGGCGCTATCGACCTGCTCTTCGACCACCTTATTAATAATATCTACGAGGACTATCCTTATATCGACTTTGGTAAATCGACGGTCAGCGATAGTGCCGACCTTAATGAGCAGCTGATTTTCCAGAAAGAGGGCTTTGGTGCCCGTGCCGTCTGTTACGACACCTACGAATACGACCTATGACAGTACCTTATCTCCCACTGAATCGCATCACAGCGATGCATGCCGACGAAATCCACCAGGCTGTTGACGAGGTGGTCAACTCCGGATGGTACCTGCATGGCGAGGCCACGGCTCGTTTCCAGCAGCATTATGCCGCCTATATCGGCACGAAGCACTGCATCGGGGTGGCCAACGGACTAGATGCGCTGACCCTTATCCTCCGTGCCTATATGGAAAGGGGACAGCTATACGAAGGCGACGAGGTGATTGTTCCTGCCAACACTTTTATTGCGTCGATTCTGGCCATCATTGACAACCGTCTGGTTCCCGTTCTCGTTGAGCCTCGCCTTGACACCTTTCAGATAGACGACCGTCTCGTGGAGCAGGCTATCACGCCGAAGACCCGAGCCCTGATGCTCGTCCATCTCTACGGCCGTTGTGGCTATACCGAGCACATCGCTGCCCTCTGCCAGCGTCATAACCTCCTTCTCATCGAAGACAACGCCCAAGCCCACGGATGCCTCGCTCCTGCTGTTGGCTGTACTGCAGCGTTGCCGCAGCGAAGAACCGGCTCCCTCGGCCACGCCGCTGCTCACAGCTTCTACCCAGGAAAGAACCTTGGTGCCATCGGCGACGGTGGTGCCATTACCACCAACGACGATGAACTGGCTGCCATCATCCGCAGTCTGGCCAACTACGGTTCACGTCAGAAGTATGTGTTTGACTATTGTGGACGCAACTCCCGCCTCGATGAGCTTCAGGCAGCCGTACTTGATGTCAAGCTGCGCCATCTTGATACTGACAATGCCCGCCGCCAGAAGATTGCCGCCTATTATCTTGATAAGGTGCATCATCCGGATATTACTCTTCCTACACCTTCAGAGAGCGTCTACCACATCTTCCCCATTCTCTCTTCCCGTCGTGACGAACTTCAGCAGTATCTCGCAGGCAACGGCGTACAAACCATGATTCACTATCCCATTCCTCCGCACCAGCAGCGGTGCTATGCAGCGTGGAAACATCTCTCGCTCCCTGTCACGGAACAGATACACCAGCAGGAACTCAGTCTGCCTTGTCATCCGGCAATGACACAGGAGGAAGTGTCAACGGTTACACAACTGCTGAACGACTTTCAATAATAAGAATAAGTAGGAAAAAGCACTCATAGCAGTATACAACTGTCTGCTATGAGTGCTTAGCGTATCATTACTTGCCACGCAGGGCGGCGATGGACTCCTTGAGAGAGGCAATTTTCTCCTCGGCATCGCTCTGTTTCTTGCGCTCCATAGCGACGACGGTTTCGGGGGCATTGGCCACGAAGCGCTCGTTGGAGAGCTTCTTCATGACACCAGCGAGGAAGCCTTCGAGGTGCTGCAGCTGAGCCTCCATCTTCTGGATCTCGGCTTCGACGTCAATGAGGTTGCCGAGGGGAACGGCGAACTCGTCGGTGCCCACCATGAAGGCAGAGGCGGTGGCGTCCTTCTCAGCGACGACGTTGATGGCGCTGAGGTTAGCCATCTTCATGATGGCCGTATTGAACTCTGTATAGTCATTCTTGCCTATGGCCTGCAATTCGAGCTGCTCCTTTGGTGCGATGTTCTTCGACGAGCGGACGGTGCGGACGCCAGAGACAATCTGCTTGACCTGTTCAAAGGCGGTGATGAACTGTTCGTCCTCAGCGGGTAAACCGCTGAGCACAAGTTTGTCGCGCATGATGCTCTCGCCGGGCTTGCGGTCATAGATATGCTGCCACAGCTCCTCAGTGATGAAAGGCATGAAGGGGTGCAGCATCTTCAGCAGGGTCTCGAAGAACCCGAGGGTCTTGTCGTAGGTCTCGCGGTCGATGGGTTGCGCCTCACCATTGATATATGCGGGCTTCACCATCTCGAGGTACCAGCTGGAGAACTCGTCCCAGAAGAGCTTGTAAACAGCCATCAGTGCCTCGGATATGCGGTATTTCTTGAAGAGGTCGTCAACCTCAGCAGCCGTCTGGCGCAGCTTGGCCTCGAACCAGCGGACAGCAATCTTGTTACCCGACGGAGAACCGTCGGGAACGGTGGCGACTTTCCAGCCCTTGACGAGGCGGAAGGCGTTCCATATCTTGTTGTTGAAGTTACGGCCTTGTTCGCAGAGCGCTTCGTCGAAGAGGATGTCGTTGCCGGCAGGGGCTGAGAGCATCATACCCATGCGGACGCCGTCGGCACCGAATTTCTCGATGAGCTCGATGGGGTCAGGCGAGTTGCCTAACGACTTCGACATCTTGCGGCCCAGCTTGTCGCGGACAATACCGGTGAAGTATACGTTGCGGAAGGGCATGTCGCCGATGTACTCGTAGCCCGCCATAATCATACGGGCCACCCAGAAGAAGATGATATCCGGGCCGGTCACCAAGTCGGCGGTGGGGTAGTAGTACTTGATCTCCTCGTTACCGGGGTTGTTGATACCGTCGAAAAGGCTGATGGGCCAGAGCCATGAGCTGAACCAAGTGTCGAGGGCGTCTTCGTCCTGACGGAGGTCAGAGAGCTGGAGGTTGGCGTTGCCGCTTTCCTTGCGGGCCAGTTCGAGGGCCTTCTCGGGGGTCTCGGCGACGACGAACTTCTCGCCCGACGGAGAACCGTCGGGCACGTTGGTAGCAGAGGGGTAATAGTAGGCTGGGATGCGGTGGCCCCACCACAGCTGGCGGCTGATGCACCAGTCCTGGATGTTCTCGAGCCAGTTCTTGTAGGTGTTCTTATACTTGGCGGGATAGAACTTCAATTCGTCATTCATGACGGGGGGCAGGGCAATGTCAGCGAAGTGCTTCATCGAGAGGAACCACTGCATGGAGAGGCGCGGTTCGATGGCGGTGTCAGGGTTACGCTCGGAGTAGCCCACCTTGTTGGTGTAGTCCTCAATCTTCTCCATCAGTCCGGCTTCCTGGAGGTCCTTGGCAATCTGACGGCGGCAGTCCATGCGGTCCATGCCGACGTAGATGGGCGACTGTTCGCTGATAGTACCGTCGGGGTTGAAGATGTCGATGGTCTCGAGGTTATGCGTCTTGCCCAGCATGTAGTCGTTGGTGTCGTGGGCAGGGGTCACCTTCAGACAGCCCGTTCCGAACTCGATGTCGACATAGCGGTCCTCGATGACGGGGATGACGCGACCCACGAGTGGCACGATGACCTTGTGGCCCTTGAGCCACTGGTTCTTCGGGTCCTTGGGGTTGATACACATGGCGGTATCGCCCATGATGGTCTCAGGACGGGTGGTGGCGACGACGGCGTAGTAGCCGCGCTCATCGCGGTGGATGATGTTGCCCTCGGAAGAATCCTCGGGCACGGTGGTGAGGTCGGCGACGTAGTACTTGAGGTGATAGAGGTGGGACTGCTCCTCCTTATAGATGACCTCCTCGGTAGAGAGGGCGGTGAGTGCCTTGGGGTCCCAGTTCACCATACGCAGGCCGCGGTAGATGAGTCCCTTGTTATAGAGGTCGACGAAGACCTTGATGACGCTCTGTGAGCGTTTCTCATCCATCGTGAAGGCGGTGCGGTCCCAGTCGCAGGAGGCACCGAGGCGGCGCAGCTGCTTCAGGATGATGCCGCCGTGCTCGTGGGTCCAGTCCCAGGCGTGCTCCAGGAACTGTTCGCGGGTCAGGTCGTGCTTCTTGATACCCTGCTCAGCCAGCTTCTTCACCACCTTGGCCTCCGTAGCGATGGAGGCGTGGTCGGTGCCAGGCACCCAGAGGGCGTTCTTGCCTTCCATTCGTGCACGGCGGACCAGGATGTCCTGGATGGTATTGTTCAGCATGTGTCCCATGTGGAGTACACCCGTCACATTGGGCGGTGGAATCACGATGGTGTAAGGCTCGCGTCCGTCGGGTTTGCTACTGAAAAGTTTGTTGTCTAACCAATACTGGTACCATTTTCCTTCGACCTCTTTCGGGTCATATTTGCTTGCTATTTCCATATACCTATTTATAAAACGGGTGCAAAGTTACAACTTTTCTTGCGAATCCCGACAATAATTTGCAAAAAAGTGTGCAAAAGCGCCGCAGTTTCGAAAATAATGCTTACCTTTGTCCGCAGAAAAAGAAAGATAAGAACTGAAAGATGCATACACGTGAAGAGAAATTAGAAGCCTTCGGACGGCTGCTTGACGTTCTTGACCAACTGCGTGAAAAGTGCCCTTGGGACAAGAAGCAGACGAACGAGTCCTTGCGTCCCAATACAATAGAAGAGGTGTACGAACTGTGTGACGCCCTGGTGCGTGATGACCGTAAGAACATCTGCAAGGAGTTGGGCGACGTGCTGATGCATGTCATCTTCTATGCCAAGATAGGTTCCGAGACCGAGGACTTTGACATTGCCGATGTCTGTAACATCCAGGCCGACAAGCTGATATTCCGTCATCCGCATATTTATCCCCGTGAGGATTCTGACTTCTCAGAAGCCAAGACCTCGGAGCAGGTGCTGCAGAACTGGGAACAGATTAAACTGCAGGAGAAGGACGGCAACAAGACCGTGTTGTCAGGTGTGCCTGAGGCACTGCCCACGCTCATCAAGGCCTATCGCATACAGGACAAGGCCCGTAACGTAGGTTTCGACTGGCAGCAGAAGGAGGACGTGTGGGCAAAGGTCCATGAGGAACTGGAAGAGTTGGAGGCAGAACTGAAAAAAGAAGACAAAGAACAGTCAACTAATGAGTTGGGCGACTTCCTGTTCTCGATCATCAATGCCGCCCGTCTCTACAAGCTGAATCCCGATAACGCCCTTGAGCGTACGAACCAGAAGTTCATTCGCCGTTTCGGCTATATCGAGCAGCACAGCATCCGTGCCGGCCGTCCGTTGACGGAGATGACCATCGAGGAGATGGACGCCCTCTGGAACGAAGCAAAAGGAAAAGAGAATCTCTATAGCTTATGAAGAAATTAGAATCAGTATTATGGGTGGCTGCTGTGGCGATGGTCATGGGCAGCTGCGGAAAGAAAGGTGGCGGACAGCAGGTGTACAGTGAGCCTGACTCAACAACCGTCGTCGACATCAATCGTGATTCTACGTTTTACGGCATCTGTGGCGACGGTTCGGCTATGAACACGCTGCAACTGATAACCGATGTGGGTGATACGGTGAACCTGAGCATTGCTGAGGCTAACGAGAAAGGCCTGTGCTTTGGCGGGTTCCAGAGTGGTGACCGCATGGCCGTGATACTGAAGGATAAGACAACGGCCCGTCAGGTCATCAACCAGTCGGCTTTGCTAGGCGACTGGGTCATGCCCAACCCGATTGACGGCAGTTCCGAGATGGGTATCCGCATCAAGGATGGTGGAATAGCCGAGAGCATCGACCAGCCTGCGTTGATCTATCGTTCCTGGAAACTCTACAATGGTAAGTTAGAAATTGTGGCTGTTCGTGAAGGCGGTGGTGATGCGGTTGAGACCAATCTTTACGACATCGTAGCCATCGGTCCTGACACATTGGTGTTCAAGGATTTGGAAGACACTTATGAGTATAGCCGTTACCGCGAACATAAGAGCAATGTTCACATTGAGCTCGAGGAGGTTGAGGATTTTCAAATGTAATGACGTAGCGTGGAGCCGTTCAGAATACACATATTAGGGTGTGGCAGTGCGCTGCCCACCCTTCGTCATTATCCCTCGGCCCAGATTGTCGAGGTACGCGAGAAGTTGTTCATGGTCGATTGCGGCGAGGGTGTTCAGATGCAGCTTCGCCGTTGCAGGGTTCGCTTCACCAAGGTGAGCCATGTGTTTATCTCCCACCTGCACGGTGACCACTGTTTTGGCCTGATTGGTATGATTTCCACCTTTGGACTGTTGGGTCGTACGGCCAAACTACATATCCATGCCAACGTGCTTCTGAATGACATGCTGCAGCGTCAGATGGCCCTCTTCTGTCATGATTTAGGCTATGAGGTTGAGTTTCATCCCATTGATGCCACTCGCCGTGAGGTCATTTATGAAGACCGTTCGTTGACCGTGGAGACCATTCCGCTGACCCACCGTTTGCCGACGTGCGGTTTCCTTTTCCGTGAGAAACCCCTGCTACCGCATATCCGTCGCGAGATGATTGACTTCTACGGCATCCCTACGTCGCAGATACAGAACATCAAGAATGGAGCCGACTGGGTGACCGACGACGGGACGGTGGTGCCCAACAGCCGGTTGGTGACGGCTGCCGATGAGCCTCGCAGCTATGCCTATTGCAGTGACACCCGTTATATGCCTGAACTCCACAAGGAACTACAGGGCGTGACCACCCTCTACCACGAGAGCACTTATGGTGAGGACAACCTGCTGATGGCTCAGAAATATAACCACTCGACGGCCCGTCAGGCAGCGATGGTGGCCCGCGATGCCGGCGTCTGCCAGCTCATCTTAGGCCATTACAGTTCACGTTATGAGGACGAGAACATTCTGCTTGAGGAAGCCCGCGAAGTGTTCGAAAATACCCGTTTAACTAACGAATTGGACGTCATTAACGTCTAAGAATATAAAATATTGCATTTTTTTTGAAAATAATTTGGTAGTTACGTGAAAATGTCGTATATTTGCACGGATTATAATCAAATGCATCATATATGACCAAACGATTACTTATATTATCAATAGCAGGTTTT
Organism: uncultured Prevotellaceae bacterium; assembly: GCA_937898415.1. GTDB lineage: Bacteria > Bacteroidota > Bacteroidia > Bacteroidales > Bacteroidaceae > Prevotella. The sequence goes on from CALDLA010000077.1 coordinate 33,768, forward strand.
TTGATGGCCTACTCCCCTCTAACCGCTGCGGCTTCTGAAATGGAGTTGGTAGGCGCTGTGGAGCAGTTGGACGAGCAGCCGGAGATTACTGTCGAGGGACAGGCGGTCTGCGTCACTGGTGCTCAGGGTCAGGAACTGGTGGTCGTGTCATTGACGGGACGCCAGGTGATGAAGGTTAAGATAGAAAGTGCTAATCAACGTGTAGAATTAAACGTTCCAAAAGGTTGCTACATATTGAAGGTCGGCAAGGTGGTAAGAAAGATTCAGGTGCGCTGATACACTTTATAGTCCTGATGCTTTTTGCACTGCTCTTGACTGGATGCCATGAGGCAGTAGCCCCCTTTCAGCGGAATTTGACATTAGATGCCTTCGACGAGATGAAGGTACAAGGATATGCTCTAAACTCCCAGGACATTCGGGAGAATTTAGAGCATTTTTCTGTGTCTGACCGTGACGCCAATCCCGTCGTCGGACGGGTCCGGAAATACTATCAGGAAGGCCGTCCCCTCGTGTGGATTGACGTTGCCGGTGTTGACGACCGTGCTGACACCCTGCTGGCTACGCTACGCGCCAAACTACCTGAGATGGGATTCAAGGGCAGGCATTTCCGCCTGGATCAGATTGAGAAAGATCTGGATCGTATGCGCACCCTTAGCTTTGACCAGTCTGACGACATCAACAAAGTGGTGGCCCGTCTAGAGTACAATCTGACTAGAGCCTATCTGCGCTACGTCACCGGTCAGCGCTTCGGCTTTGTCAATCCGAATTATGTGCTGAACACTTATGATGCCCGCGACAGAGATTCCACGGGCCGCGTGATGGCCTACCGCCATCTGTACGACGTCGGCATGGAGCATCCTAACGATGCCTATACTGTCCGTGCCCTTCGCCATGTCAACGCTGACAGCCTGGGCGACTATCTCAGGCAAGTCGAACCCAATGGCAAACTCTATCATCTGCTGATGGAGAAGCTGCATGCCGCCACCGACTCACAGCGTCCCCGAATCTTGGTCAACATGGAGCGCTGCCGTTGGCGCGACACCCTGAAGGTTGAGTCCTCCAAGCGCTATGTGGTGGTCAATGTGCCTGCTTTCCACCTCTGGGCTGTGTGCCCTGATTCCATCGTCGATATGCGGGTGGCCTGCGGTGCCGTCAAGACCAAGACACCGTTGCTCGCCAGTCGCATCACCCACATGGAGGTCAACCCTGAGTGGTCCATACCGATGAGTATCATCCGCGACGATGTTGCCCACCACGGCGGCGACTCTGCCTACTTCGCCCGTCACCGCTATTATATTGCCGACCGCAAGACCGGTCAGCGCCTCTCACCTCAGCACGTTTCGGCATCCATGTTGCGCAGTGGCAACTATAAGGTAGCCCAAGTGGGCGGTGCAGGTAATTCCTTGGGACGCATCATTTTCCGGTTCCCCAACAACTTCTCCGTATTCCTCCACGATACCTCCAGCCCGGGAGCCTTCGGACGCGACAACCGTGGTGTCTCTCACGGCTGTGTCCGTGTGCAGCACCCCTTCGAACTGGCCAAGTTCTTGTTGGGTGACGATGCCGACGAACAGCTGCTTGACAAGCTGCGCATCTCCATGGGTATGAAGCCTGAGACCGACTGGGGACGCGACCTGGTGGACGCTCTCGACCCGGCAGCTCCGATGCCGAAGCTGGTCAGCTGGCTCAAAGTTTCTCCGCGTGTACCTCTTATTATTTCCTATTATACCATTTTCCTTACTCCTAACGGCACTTTACAGTATTACCCCGATGTCTACAGCTACGACAAAGTCATCAGGGAATCGCTGGCCACCTATACGCAATGATAGACGACCGACTGTTAATAGAACAACTGTCCAACCCCAAGACACAGCGCAGGGCGTTTGAGACGATGGTACGTCAGTACAGCGAACAGCTCTACTGGCAGATACGCCGCTTCGTGTTGTCACATGACGATGCAAACGATGTGCTGCAGAACGCCTTCATCAAGGCATGGCAGGGCATTGGCTCCTTCCACGGCGACTCAAAGTTGCTGACCTGGCTCTCACGCATTGCCATCAACGAGAGCCTCGACTTCCTGCGTCGGCAGAAGAATATCATCACCCTAAGTACCGATGACGAGGATCTCAGCGTGGCCAACACCTTGATGGCCGATGACTACTTTGACGGCGACGAGACCGAGGCTCAGCTGCAGGAAGCCATTGCCAAGCTGCCCGAAGTGCAGCGCACCGTCTTCCTGCTGCGATACTATGACGATATGAAATATAGTGACATCAGCAAGATGCTCGGCACCAGCGAAGGAGCTCTTAAAGCCTCCTATCATATCGCCGTCAAGAAAATATCCGAATTTTTTAAGTCACACGATTAAACCAAATACAATTAGATACGTCAATAAAGTATGATGAACGAAGAATTATATATCAAGAATCGGTTGGGAGACAGGAATCCGTTCCGTGTTCCCGAAGGTTATTTCGACAGTCTGACTGCCGAGGTGATGGAGAAACTGCCCGAAGAGCCCCGTAAGGGAATTCTGGTAAGACTCAGGCCGTGGATGTATGCTGCCGCCTGTCTGGTGGCCGTCCTTTTCACGGCAACCCTCTATCTCATGTCTCCTGAAGTTCCTGGGCAGATGGCGACGGCAGAGACGACTACTACCGATACCTACGTTGAGGACGTGGCCGACTATGTGATGGCTGACAATAATGATATTTATGCCTGTCTGGCAGGCGATTATTAATGATAAAGATGAAAAGACTGACCACCATCTTGTTTGTACTCGCCCTGACGACGACAGCTATGGCGCAGCATTTCAACACGCCGCAGCAACAGCAGCAACAGCAGCAGGCGCCGAAGTTCTCGCCTGAGAAATTCCAGGCCGACTTGGAGCAATTCATCACTAAGGAAGCCTGCCTGACCCCCCGCGAGGCCGCCAAGTTCTTCCCCATTTACAAGGAGATGCAGGCCAAGCAGCGTGCCGTCTACGAGCGTCAGCGCCAGTTGGGCTGGGGCAAGCCTGCCGACGAGAAAGGTTGTGAGAAGGCCATCCGTCAGCGCGACGAGTATGATCTCGAGCTGAAGCGCATCCAGCAGACCTATCACAACAAGTTCCTCAGCGTCATCTCTGCCAGCAAGCTCTACGACGTCTTGAAGGCTGAGGACCGCTTCCACCGCCAGATGTTGCGCGGATGGAACAACCCGTCAGCCGGAGGCCAGATGATGCGTGGTTGGAATCGTGGTAATCGTCGTGACGGCAACAAGTAACCCAAAAACAGAATTATGAAGAAAAGCCCCTCCCGACGTCATCGTCAGGAGGGGCGCTACGTAGTAGAGGAGGCCTGACGCGACGTCGTCGATGTGGACGATCGGGAGTATTCAACCGCAGGTTAAGTAAATTCACTGTATTTACCCTAAAATCCGCAACTAATAGTTTTGGATGCTAAATTTTCCAATCAGCCCCTCCA
>CALDLA010000078.1 GCA_937898415.1 uncultured Prevotellaceae bacterium
GCAATGCTGATGTCGTACCTTTGCAATGCATTTGAGAGAAGAAATTTGCGCGCCCACGAGAAAAAAAATACGGACCCACGGGGGAGGCAAAAATTTCAATCGAAATGCGACGAAAAGTGAGATTAAAATTAAAACTCTAACGACCTATTTGGGATAAATAGGAAACAAGGTATATAAAAAACGGCGGGCTGAGGGAATTCAGCTCACCGTTTTATTACCATCTACTCATCGGGCTCAAAGTCTCTGAACGAGCGAGCACCGGCTGGTTCAGTTGCAGGTTCATCTGTAGAAGGAGAAGGAGGAGAAGCTGCAAAGATGGAGGAGTTACGTAGCTTGACGATTTTCAGGGTCGGCGTTTGATAATTCTTTTTCATCATCATTTTTTATTTACTAATATATTTCTTAAGGTTATCTATGTATATGCCCTTGCCTGGCTTGCCGTCCAGCTGTCTGCCTTGCAGGTCAAAGTAACGGTGTGTGCCGTCGTTGTCGATGGTGTGGAGGATGCCCGTTTCGTCATGGGCCGGCATATCGCCGTCACTATGATAGAGGTCTGCGGGGTCGTCTTCATCGGCATAGGCGTAAGACATGGGATATCTGCCTTCGGCATAGATCCACAGCCTACCGAGCACACCAGCCATAACGAGCGTCTTCATATCATCTGGGGTGAGCGTCAGTTGTACCGCTTCTCCGTTGGCATTGATGATATCTATCGTCTTGCCGCAAATCGCCACGTCCTTGTCATACTTGACATACGGGTTATACGGACCGGTATTCTTTGCAAATCGACCGTGGGTCACATAGCTGTCATAGACATAGAATTCGCCGCTCGCCTCGCATTTGCCAACGAAAGGACACGACACACTGTTTATGAAGAAATTGGTGGCGGGATTGTCATAACTGGTATTATACTTCCCAATGACGGCACAACGCCAGGCTCTTCCGCCGACAACATGTCCGACAAGAGGAGCAGCATAGTATTCGTGCTCTTCCAGATAACGGACGTTCAGCGTGATATCCTTCACCACGCAGTCATTGATTTCAACGCTCGGGGACAGGCCGTTTCCGATGAGTCCGCCGACAGGCCCACGGGCGTCGACGGTGCAGTTTTCTATCCATACCTTGCTCATCTGCATGTTGCCCGTCTCGCCCACCACAACAGCGGCAGCGGGTCCTTTATTACTCGTGCTCTCGACGGTGCAGTTCTTGAAGGTCACATTCTCAATGAGTCGACCGCCATAGTGCGCAATGAAGCCGGCAGAGCCCTCACCCCTCACCGTAAGGTTGCTGATGGTGTGTCCCTGACCGTCAAACTGGGCAACGAAGGGCTCTTCCTCGCTCAGTCCGATGCCTTGGGACCATTCCACGCCCGACATATCAATATCGTTGACCAATACCACCTTTGTGAGAGGAGCTTTCTCGGAATAACTGACGTTCGAGCGGTCGCGCAGCAGCGTCAGGTCTATAGCATCATAGACGTAAAAGGCCCCCTGTCCGAACGTAATATTGGGGAAGAACCTCCATCCGTCAGCATGACTATAGTTCTCGGAGTGGGCTACCAGCAGTTGCTTGTCGTAGCCGTACATGAGCGCGTCGCTCGACTTGTTACGACGGAACACGTCGTTGCTCTCCCACTTAGCAGGTGTCTCGCCCAGACAGGTCACCGTCTTCAGGGCATCATAGCAACTGGCAAAGGCACAGGAGCCGAGCGTCGTCAGACTGGCAGGCAGCGTAATCTCCGTGATATTGGAACAGCCTATAAAGGCAAACTCTTCAATCTTCGTCACATTCTCACGGATGTTAACACTCGTCACCTGATCGCAGAGTCGGAAGGCAAAGCGGCTGACGGTGGTTACCTTGTACGTCGTGCCGTCAATGCGCACCTCGCCAGGAATGGTGAGCCGTCCGACTGCCAGAGAATATACGACTCCGACGTTACGGTTGTATCGCTCTGCTGGGTCTGTGCATTCTCCGTCTTCCACACCATGATGTCTGAAGCCACCACGCCAATATTCGTAATCCTGGCATCGCGCGCGTTCACTTTCTTAGGCACCGAGCGCAACGCGTCCTGCGGCCATACTTCCTGCATCACAGCAAGCAACAGCGCAAGCGAAAAGAGAAACTTTGTCTTCATAACATTCCGTTTTTAGGTTTTTTCGATTGCAAAGATACTAATTATCACGGAAAAAACCGCAAAATCTACCAAAAAATCTGTCAGTCCTCTCGTCTTATTTAAATAAGACAGGCTGTCATAACGGTCATTCGTCATTAACGATATTTGGGATTTCTTTCAATCTTTGTCTTTTTTGGGGGGAAATAATTTGGTAGTGTCGAAAATTTGTTGTATATTTGCAGTCGATTACTAATAACCGAAAAATTACTATATGAACAAACGAATGAGACTGTTAGGACGGGTGGCGGCTATGGCCGTGGCCCTGCTGTGGTGTATGCCGATGAAGGCCGCGCTGACGGCTGGCGGCGAGTATTACATCTGGCTGAACATCTATGAGAAATTGTTGGGCAGTAACGAGGCGGGCGATGGCCCAGCCCTGTCGGCCTATGGTACGAAAACTGATGGCTATGTGTTTGTAGCTGAGTCGTCAGGCGAGAGTGGCTACTTCCTGCTGAAGCAGAAGAGCAGCGGAAAGTACTTGGCGGCCAGTGGTGACAATAATTGGAGTGTGACGTTGGAGTCGAAGTCAACCGATACCCGCTTCCGTTGGAAGATGACAGGCCCAGACTGTTACGCATACCTTACTAATAAAAAGAATACGAGTGCTTTCGTGGGTGTTGACGGAGCCAATAAAGGCTCAACTTACGTCAGCATTTACTATGATAAGCGCAAGAGCAGTCACGGACAGTTTTCCGTCATTCCTGTCACGGGCAGCAATTGGGAAGAGGCCCGTCAGGCCTACGAGTCGGCTGTTTATACCAATGACCAGGGTGTGAAGGAGATTGACTATTGTCAGCTGAACAACAAGACCATCAATCGCAGTGACGCCATTGACATCCATATCACGTCGAACGACAACCCGATATTGGGCACCAGTTCGGTGAACATTGGCAGCGACCGTACGTGGCTTATCTTTGATAATATCGTACCGTCGGATGTCAGTAAGAACTACCTGAAGTATGTCACCATCAACGGTGTAGAAGCCCAGAAGGACGTGAACTGCCGCGTGGCCATCTACCTGAACGGTGCTGCCGTCATTCCTATACCGTCGGTAGTGATGAACTGCGAAGGCACTGCCGGAAGCTTTACGCTGACCGTGGGTAACCATAGCAATCTGAGTAGCGAGGGACAGAACAACACGATGACCAGCTTTATCCTGCGTCGCGGCTATATGGCTACTTTGGCCTGTGAAACAGGTGGAAAGGGATATAGCCGCGTCTTTGTGGCCGACCATGCTGACCAAGTGGTGACGCTGCCGAACCCATTGGCAAAGCGTGTGTCGTCGGTGAATATCAAGAAGTGGGAGTATCTGTCGAAGAAAGGCTGGGGCAACACGGGCGGTTCTACAGGCGGTTCCGGCCTGCGCGCTACTTGGTATTGGTCGTGGAGTGCAGGTTATAGTTCAACCAGTGACATGGAGTATGTACCCTGCCGTCAACACGTGTATTGGCCCTCGGCCAGCGATGTGAACAATAAGACGGCCACGGCTGCCATCTCAATCAATGAACCTGACCACTCGGAGCAGCACGGTAAAAAAAGTAATGGGGATAAAATATGTGACTGTCCCCTCAACGATAAAGGAACCATCACGGAATGGACGACTTACGGCTGTAATGCAGACTTGCAGGCTGGAGGTGGCCGTATTGGCTCACCGCAACCACAAAATAATGCTAACTTCAGCTATCTGACGCAATACTTTAAGTATGTTGATGAGAATAACAACCATTCGCGTTGTGACATTGCTGTCAGTCATGCTTATCTGCCCATCGGATCACGCAACGCAGCTTCCTATGCTCAGTATGTTACTGACACCTACTGGAATCTATGGAACAGCGTCAAACGTCCCATCTGGCTGACGGAGCTGGAGGTGGGAGCGACGTGGAATGATGCCGCAAGTGTAATCAACACGGATGACAAAGCACGTCAGTACTTACAGGCATTGCTTGAACGGTTGGAGGAGAGCGGCTATATAGAACGCTACGCCATCTACGGTTATGACCATTGGCGCAATTATATGTATTGGGATGCCAATGTCAGTAAAGGCTTAACGCCTGCCGGACAGGTCTACCGCGATCACCGTTCCACCTTTGCCTATAATGCCAACTATATAAAAGTTCCCGTTTGGTGGGCTGACGGCGTAAAAACACCAACGCTGGATTACACTGTTGATTTGGATGAGCAGACGATTACGTTCACTGTCGGTAATGGTAATACAGATGCTACTGACCAATTGACGATAGAGTATCAGCCAGAGGGAAGCAGCAGTTGGCAGACGCTGATTACGCTGAGCGACGACCGCAACCTTTTGGAGAGTAACAAGATGACTAAGACGGTCAGTTTGAGCGGTCTTGGTGTAGAGGGTGGTAAGTTCCACGTCAAGGCTACGACTCTCTATGGCGGCAGTGCTACCAGTAGCGAAGTGACGGCTCCTGTCATCTCAGACTTGGAGACGCTTTCTGCACTCATAGCTGCTGTTGAGAGCTATCCGCTCGGCTTTAGCCGGGGTGAGTATGCGCCTTATACCAATACAGCGGTTCTACAGGCCTTGGCTCTGGTGAAGGAAATGAAGCCATACGCTGAAGGATTCCGTGAGGCCTGTCAGACGTTGACAAATGCCGTGTGGACTCCGAACGCCATAGTGATGGACATCATCTATGACGGAACGCTAGCGAAGGCACCGATTCAGGCCACGAGTGAAAACGTGGTGTTGCCGGGCTGGGTGACGGAGAGCGGCAATATGCGTCAGACCTTCAAAGGTTCAAGCAGTAAGGCTTGCTTGGCAGATGCAATAGACCAGGTAGGACTGTTTGTGCATCCTGGTACTTATACTTACGGTACGACACCAGGTTACACCATGCCGTTAGAGGCTGGGGCCGACTATATGGTGGAGGCGAAGTATTGTGCTTGGGCAGATAATTCGAATAACGACTTTACGCTGATCATCAAGAAGGACGGAGAGACGGTAGCTACAAAAAGCTATGGTAAGAACGGCACAGCATGTACGACAGCCGGTGCTTTGAAGAGGGTTGAACTGAACTTCACGGCAGAGACGGCGGGCAATTATGTGCTGAGTGTTGGTGCCAATGGAAATACGTTTATGACCGACTTCATCATGAAGAAGGTCGTTTCCACAGAGACTGTCAGCGTCGGCCCAAGCGGTTATGCCACCTATGTCAGCGGTAACGACCTGGACTTCACTGACACGGAGATCAAGGCCTATATGGCAGCTGTTGAGGACGGGTTCGTGGTGTTGACCCCGATTAATAAGGTTCGTGCGGGTACGCCCGTGGTTCTTTATTATAAGGGGGGAAACAAGGAAGAGGCTATTCCCTTTGCATCATCTACCGACACCGCTACTGGTAATCAGTTAGTAGCTGGCGAGGGCAAGGCCGTGGCTTCTGACGGCGGTAACGGTGTGGTGAACTGCATCCTGAACAGTGTCGGCGGACAGATCGGTTTCTACCGGGCTAACGGTCAGATGGTGGCTTGGAACCGTGCCTACCTGCCGGTGGTTGCCAATGCGACCCGTCTGGATATCCGCTTCGCTAACGAAACAACAGGTGTTAGCGCTACGCTAGTGAAGAGTGATGGAGTGAAGAGTGAACAGTTGTTCGACCTGAAGGGACAGCGCATCAGCAGTCCGAAGAAGGGTGTGTACATTCAAAATGGAAAGAAAGTGGTTAAGTAGTATTGAAGTATTGAAGAATTGAAGTCTTATGAAGAAGAACGAATATATAGCTCCCGAAGTGGAGGTGATGGAGTTGGGCGTGGATACGCTGTTGGAGGCTTCGCCAGTGCCCGTCGACCTTGATACGGATGCCGAGGATCCTGCCCTCGGTCGTGAGATGGACAACCCGTTTTTTAATTTATAACAGATAACTAAAAACCGATACAAAGTATGAGAAAACTAAAACTACTATTAGCGGCACTCGTCCTGACAGGGGCGACGGCTGCGTGGGGACAGGCGTCCTACAACATGACCTGGACCGAGGGCGTTGAGGTAGCGGAAGGCGGCGACTACTTCCTTTACAACATCGGAGCCGGTAGGTTTCTTGACAATGGTATGAACTGGGGTACACGTGCCACAGTTGACAATGCAGGTAAGGCTTTGACTTTTACAGCAGCTGACGGTGCTTACACCATCTATACGGGTGTGAAGACCCGATACAATGCAGGTGGCCCCGATGACTATCTTGGAACTAACGGATACTTGGATGCAGCCTCTGCTCCGTGGACTTTCACCCCGGTTTCAGTAAGTGGTTACACGAATGTCTATACCATCAGTAACGGAGAAAACTATCTGGTTTATCAGACCAATGCGGAGGGTGATAATCCGGCTGTCAATCTCACAGCCCTTTCAGGCACAGATAATGATTATTGGATTATCATCACGAAGGCTCAGCGCCAGGCTGTGAAGGACTATACTTTCCAACTTGACAACACTTGTTTCAACCGACCTTGGGAGAATAAGGTTTGGGCATTGAAAATCAATAGTACAGGTTCGGGGGGTAATAGCTCTCCTAATCAGTCCGGTGGTAAGGTTGATAACCGATGCGCAGAGTCGTACAGAAATGCGTTTACGTATACCCAGAAGGCAAGCAATCTGACGAATGGTAAGTATGTGGTCTACAATCAAGGTTTCTATCGTAACGACGGAGGCACCGATCCTGCCTACCTTATTGCCAATAATGATAAAAGTGCAATGGGACCGATTAATGCCAATGGAGAAGAAACAGAACAAAGTATGAACGGAGCATCGACCTCTTTCTCTAAAGGAGAATATGTGAACTCCGTCACAACGATTGTAACGGACAATACTTTGACACTCGGAATATCGAACGAAAACAACATGAACTGGGTCATCTGGAGTAACTTCTACTTGGAGTATCTGGGTCCGTGTATCGGTTCTGAGGCAGTTGCCCTTCCGTCAGCCGGAGCGATGGAGGCTGAGAAATGGTATTATTTTGATGTTACGTTAGGTGGCGATTATGAACTCACTTCATCGACGCTAAGTGCTATTGTCTATACGAAGGATGGATCCATACTCATGACCGATGCGGCTTCTGTGGATGCCACCTTCGGACAGGCAGAACAGACCTTGGAAGAAGGACGCTATTACGTGAAGTCACCATCGGCTAACAGCTTGACAGTGAGTCCTCTCTCTTATACCTATGTAGTCGGTGATGCAACATCGAGCATTCCCGATGGAAGCTTTGCGAGTACACTGACCACCGTTGACTTTACCTTCAGTGAAGCAACAACCAATGACAATACGGCAACCTTTGCCATCCTGAACAGCTCGGCCAAGGCCATCCTGAAGAAGGACGGTTCAGAGGTCGCTCAGGGTGCGTTCTCGCTGTCGGGCAAGGTGCTGACAGCTACGTTCGGTGATGTGTCCTTAGAAGTAGGTGGTACGTACACAATAGAAGTGCCTTCTGGTGTCGTCGGCTATGAGGGTCAGGAAAGCAATAGCAGTATTTCGATTGCCATCAACGGCCCGACCATTGCCAATGGCATCTACTACTTCAAGCGCAACGATGCCGACTATCGTTATCTGACCCGCGGTGGTAACTACGGAACAGAGAATGTGACCGACCGTTTTGGTATAGCTTTTGAGGCCGCCATACAGGGTGACGGCTCCTACACGCTGAAGAACATTGACCAGTCGCTGGCAGATAATAAGACCAAGTATCTGAATAGACAATACACTGATCAAGAAGCCGCCTATAAGTGGTTCATTGAAAAGACGGATGACGGTTACTTGCTGAAACGAGAGGGAAAATACGTTACGACGACAGAAGAACCCACTTGGAACTACCAATATCTGAGCGATGCTGAGAGTTCCAGTGATGCTATTGTGTGGACACTACTGACTGAGGAAGAATATGCCGCTGACCTGGCTCAACGGAAGAATGAGGAAATTGCTTCTGTTGCCAATGGCTTTGGCGTGAGTGCTTCGTCGGAGGAAGACTTCGAGGAAACCTTGGAAAGTGGCTATGGTGAGGCTGACATGACCAACATGATAACCAACGCCTCTTTACAGTCGAACGCCGACGGTTGGACAGCTCTGTCCTACAACAACCAGCGCCGCAACCAGACAGGTGAGGAAGGCAATAAGGTGGACGCTATCCGCTTCAATGGCGGTGCTGAGGTGTGGAATTATATTGGCGGTGCTGAGCAGACCATCAAGGACCTGCCCGCCGGACTGTATAAGATTACGGTGAAGGCCGTTTGGCGTATTGCTGATGCAGATGCAGCCAAGCGTGTTGGTGACAAGGCCAATGTGACGGCCTGGATGTATGCCAATGATAACTATACGCAGCTGAAGAGCTGGTATGACCATCAGGCGGCTAACAACGCAGCCCTGCGTTCTTCGACCAACGATGAATATGTGAACACGGTATACGCCTACCTGAATGGCAGCGAAGACCTGACCATCGGCGTGGCCTCGCCCACATGGTGTGGTACGCCCTGGATGCCCTTCTATGACTGGAAGTTGAAGAAGGTTGAGGAGATCCGTTATGTCTCGGACATTACTTTGAATGAGACCAGTGCATCGCTGAATTTGTGCGATGAGTTGTATTTGAATGCAACCGTTGCTCCGGAAGACGCCCATAATAAGGATGTGGAATGGACGACATCCGACGAATATGTGGCAACAGTGGACAATGGAAAAGTGACAGCTGTAGGTAATGGTAGTGTAACTATTACTGCTACTGCCAAGGATGGCAGTGGGAAATATGCATCCTGCTATGTCACGGTCAATGCGACACCTTCGTTAGCAGTCTACAGCGAGGTGGACGAGGGCGACTTCTATATCCGCAATGTGGCTACCGGTAGGTATCTGGGCGGTGCCAACGACTGGGGAACACGGGCATCGTTGATTAAGCATGGCATTCCGTTCGGACTGAAGAAGGTCAGCGAGGGTGTCTATACCTTTGATTCTTATACCTATAACAATGCAGAGAATCACTATCTGACAGGAACGTATGTAGATAATGTTCTTACCAATATCTATGTGGTTGATCTTGGTAGTGGTAAGTACGCCCTTTCTACTGCTGACGGTTCACAGTATATAAGTGCAGCTGCAGGTTCTACAGTTGTGGCGAATAATGCTGAGAGCAGCGATAGCGAATGGGCTCAGTGGCAGTTTATATCCGTTGGTGACCGCTTGGCCAATATTGAGTCGATTGACAATGACGCCACGTTCCTGTTGACCGAGGCTAATATCAGTCGTAACCTGCGCAGAACGTACGGACAATCAGGCTGGGTAGGAAAATTCTCCTATGGTGGAAATGACAATAACCAGTGCGCTGAATACTTCCATGGTGGTGACGGTAATAATGAGGGAGTCGCTCCTCATATCTATCAGTCAATTGCTGTGCCCAATGGAACCTATAAACTAAGGGTGCAGGGATTCTACCGTGCGGACGAGGGTTCTTCCAATGCTTCTTATTTCTACGCCAATGAAGAACAGCAATCGTTCATTGAGAGAGAGGAAGGTGGTCCAAACGATATGAGTTCTGCTTCGGCAGCCTTTACAGCCGGACGTTATTGGAATGAGCTGACGGTTACCGTTACTGACAACCACCTGACGGTGGGTATCAAGACGGATGACACCAAGAACTGGACTATCTGGGATAACTTCGAACTCTATATGACGAGTAGTGGCTCAACGAACACGGCACAGGTTGAGGGCGAACACTTCTTGACACCGGACAATGGTAAGAGTTATGTAACCATCGGAGGAAGATATGGTTCAGAGGGCGTAACGACAACTGATTCCCAGCAGAAGTTTACATTCAGCACCAATAGTGCTGGCATCGCCACCATCAAGACCCCGAAGGGTAATCTGTTCTGGGATGATGTTGAGAACAATGGTATCTGGTCTGATGCTCAGAGACATGTTCAGAAGAGTTTCTTCTATCCCTATTGGGCTTTCGAGGAGTCAAGTGACGGCTATCAGATACGGAATATTCAAACTGGACGTTACTTGACTGTGTCTGATGGCAAGCTGACGCTTAGCGATGAGAAAACTGCCTGGAAACTCGACGATGTAGCTGATGAGAGTGATGTGCAGTCACTGAAGGAGATGGCCGTAGCTCCGACATTAGGCTTCGAGTCGGGTGAGTATGCTCCCTATAATAATGTGGAGGCGCTGGAGACCATTGCGCAGATTCAGAATACTGATGCCAACGGTATGCCGTCGCTGAAGGTGGAGAGGCTGAAGAGTCTGGTCAATGACATTGAGTGGGCAGCAAACTCTGAAGATGTGGATGCTGTCTACGACGGTTCGTTTGCCACGGCTCCTATTCAGGCGACCAGCGAGAATGTGTCATTGAAGGGCTGGGTGGCCAAGAGTGGTAACCTGCGTCAGACTTTCAAGGGCAACGGAGAGGACGGGCAGGCATGTCTTGCCGATGACGAGGTCGGACTGTTTGTACATCCGGGTACTTATAACTACGGCGAAACGGCTGGTTACACCATGCCGCTGAAGGGTGGACAGCTCTATGTGGCCAAGGCCAAGTACTGCTCATGGAATACAAAGGGACAAAATCATGACTTTGCCCTGACCATTTTGAAAGGCGGCGAGACTGTTAAGTCACAAAGCTATGGACAGAATGAAGCCCCATGTACGGAGGCAGGAAGCTTCAGGGAGGTGAAACTGTACTTCACCCCCGAGGAGGATGGTGACTACGTGCTGAGTGTCGGCGTAAACGGAAATACCTTCATGACAGGCTTCTCCATCATAAAGACTGAGGCTGATGACATCACTATCGATGAAGATGCTACCGAGGCACCTGCGGCCAGTGACTATGCCAACGTGACGCTGAACCGTGGGTTCAAGGCGGGCTGGAATGCGGTTTGTCTGCCGATGTCTGTTCCTGCATTCAACGACTGCGTGATTGTCGAACTGGCCGGCGAAGAAGGTGAGAGTAATGCCGTGACGCTGAAGTTCCGCAAGGTGGACAGCTTCGTGGCCAACAAGCCTTACTTGGTGTACTTCCCCGCCGACGTGGCTGCAGGCAAGACCTTTGAGGGTATTGCCGTGACACCGGGTGAGGTGAAGGCCGAGGGTACGACGTTCGACTTCATGGGAACCTATACCGTAGCCGACGTGGTGAAGGAGGGTGACTATGTCATCTCCGCTGGTAAGCTGAGCAAGGCTAACCAGACAATCACCCTGAAGGGAACCCGTACTTACTTCACGCCGAAGACAGCTGGTGCCCGCTTGGCAGGCTTCACTGTTGACGGTGAGACAACAGGCGTTAGCGCTACGCTAGTGAATAGTGAAAAAGTGAAGAGTGAACAGTTCTTTGACCTCAAGGGCGTTCGCGTTTCGAAGCCGACGAAGGGTGTATTTATTCAAAATGGTAAGAAAGTGGTGAAGTAGAATAAAAAACGAAGTTTGTATGAAAAAGAACAGATATATAGCTCCTGTCGTGGAGCAGATGGATTTAGAGATGGAGGCTCAACTGCTGCAAGCCTCTATCACGGGGACGGCGATGGAAGACGGATCTGACATCGATATCCCAGGAGTAGGACTGCCTGAGATTGGCGACCCCACGGGGACAGCCGACTCCAGGACAGGATTCTCGGTTTGGAATGTATTAGGAATTCATTAGCTACTTGCTGATGAGTTGCATATACTCATCGTAGCTGATGTAACGGCCTCCCATCGATTCGAGGTGGGGCGTATGAAACTGGCAGTCGATAATCGACCCGCCAGTTTCTTTCATGATATGGGCGAGATGGATAAGGGCCAGCTTCGAAGCACTAGGTACCAGCGAGAACATGCTTTCGCCGAAGAAGGCGGTGCCGATGTTGACACCATAGAGGCCGCCGACCAGCCGTTCGTCCTCCCACACTTCAACGCTGGCGGCGAAGCCCTGATGGTGCAGTTCGGTGTAAGCGGCCATCATGTCGGGGCCGAGCCACGCACCATCCTCGTCGATGCGCAGTTGGCCGCAGTTGCTGATGACGCCCTCGAAGTCTTCGTTCAGGCTGAGGCGGTATCTGCCCCTATTCATTAAGGTACGCATGGAGTGGCTGATGTGAATCTCGTCAGGGAAGATGACGAAGCGCTGCATGGGACAGTACCACACCGGTTCACCTCTACGGTAGGCAAACCATGGGAAGATGCCGTGCTGGTAGGCCAGCAGCAGACGGTCGACACTCAGGTCACCGCCAAAGGCAAGGCACCCGTCGTCGTCGCCCAGACGTGGGTCGGGGAACCATAGGTCGTCATCCAATTGCCAGACCATCGTTCTTCTTTTCTATGGTGACGCTGCCGCCCTGCTTGAGCTTTCCGAAGAGCATCTCCTTCATGAGCAGGGGCTTCAGTTGCTGGCCGATGACGCGGTCCATCTCGCGGGCTCCGTAGTCGCGCGTAAATCCTTGGTTGAGCAGGTGGTCGAAGGCTTCGTCGGTCAGCGTCATCGTCACCTGCTTGGCTGTCAGCTTGTCCTGCAGCTCACCGAGTTTCTTGCGCAGGATGAGGGTGGCCATGTGGCGGTCCATGTCGTGGAACACCACCGTGCCGCTGAGGCGGTTCAGGAATTCGGGCTTGAACGTCTTCTTCACCTGACTGAGCATGGCCTCGCCGCGTGACGTGTTGCCGTTGAAGCCGATGCTGGCTTGCGAGGCGTACTGTGCCCCGGCGTTCGATGTCATGATGAGTACCACCCCTCGGAAGTCGGCCTTGCGTCCCTTGTTGTCGGTCAGACGGGCATAGTCCATCACCTGCAGCAGTATGTTGTAGATGTCCTGATGGGCTTTTTCAATCTCGTCGAGCAGCAGCACGCAGTTAGGTGTCTTGCGGATGGCGTCGGTCAGCAGTCCGCCGTCTTCGTAGCCCACGTATCCTGCTGGCGAGCCGATGAGCTTGGCCACGGTGTGCTTCTCGGTGTATTCACTCATGTCGAAGCGCACCAGTTCGATGCCCAGTTCCTGAGCCAGCACACGGGCTACTTCGGTCTTGCCGACGCCCGTCGGACCGACGAACAGCAGCGAGCCTAACGGTTTGTTGTCGTCGAGCAGTCCGGCCTTGGCCATCTGCACCGCCTCCACCACCTGACGGACGGCCTCGTCCTGTCCGTATATCTTTGCGAGTATGCGCTCGCTGAGTGTCTCCAGGTTGCTGTTGTCGTCGTTCATGGCCAGTGCGTCCACCTTGCAGGTCTTGGCCAGGATGCCGGCAATGAGCTGTTTGGTGACGACTGGGTAGAGGGGATGGGGCTCATGAGACTCATGGGGATTATGGGTTAGCTCTAAAGCGGCGCCGGCCTCGTCTATCAGGTCAATGGCTTTGTCAGGCAGGAACCGGTCGTTGACGTATTTGGCACTGGCCTCAACGGTGAAGTCGAGGGCGGCATCCTCATACACGACATCGTGAAACTCCTCATACTTAGGCCGTAGCTGGCGGATGATGTTCTTGGTCTCTTCCACCGTCGGCTCGCTGATGTCTATCTGCTGGAAGCGGCGCACCAGTCCCTTGGAGCGCGAGAAGTGACGGTTGTACTCCTCGTAGGTGGTCGAGCCGATGAAGCGCAGGTTGCCCGCCTCAAGATAGGACTTCAGCATGTTCGAGGCGTCCATCGCCCCTTCGCCCGTGGCTCCGGCTCCCACCAGCGTGTGTATCTCGTCAATATAGACAATGTTGTTGCTACTTTCACTGCTGATGCCGTCCATCACCATCTTGATGCGGTTCTCGAAGTCGCCCCGGTACTGGGTGCCGGCCAGCAGGGTGCCCATGTCGAGCAGATAGACGCGGCTGCCTTTTAGACGTTGCGGGACATTGCCCTCCTTGATGCGGCGCACCAGTCCCCAGACGAGTGCCGTCTTGCCAACGCCTGGTTCGCCGACGTGCAGCGGGTTGTTCTTGTCGCGGCGGCACAGCACCTGGATGGTGCGCTCCAGCTCGGCCTCGCGGCCAATCAGCGGGTCCTTGCCGTCCACCAGGTCGTTCATGCAGCTGACCAGCCGTTGCCAGGCTGGCGTCTGCTGCGGCTGTTCGTCATCCTCATCCTCTTCGCCGAAATCCTTTTTCAGACGGTCGTCGAAGTCGTAGAAGTTGATGAGGTGCGACATGAAGTTGCTCTCCTTGCCGTAGAGGGCGTCCTTCATCAGGTAGCAGGCCCACGAGTCGTCCAGATGTAGCAGTCCCATCACCAAGTGGGGCGTATCAACGGCCTTGGCGCTGCTGTAGTACACCTGCTGGCAGGCAATCTCCAGCACTCTCGACATCTGTGCCGACGTCTCGGGTACGTAGTCCCTGTCTTCGGGCACGGTCTCCAGTGTTTCCATCTGCTCTTTCAGCCGGTGTCTCAGCACGTCGGGCGAATAGAAGATGTTCATGGCCGACCTGAAGTTGTCGTCGTCGGTCAGCCTCATCAGCAGGTGTTCGGGCATGACGAACTCATGCCTGTATTGCATGCAGTACTGCAGGGTGTCGTTCAGTATCTTGCTGGCGCGTTCGGTTTGTTGGATATCTGCCATTGTCGTTGTTTGTTGATGTTTCACATCGAGCTTAATCTCGACCTTCGGGTTCGTAAGTCAGTCGTAGGGGGAACCCCTCCTGACGTGCCATCTGGGTGGCCTTCTGCACCTTCGACACGGCGATGTCGTAGGAGTAGATACCCACCACGGCCTTGTCGGAGTGGTGTACCTGTAACATCAGTTGTTCGGCCTCGGTCTGAGACTTGAAAAACACGTCGACCAGTATCTTCACGACAAACTCCATCGTGGTGAAGTCGTCGTTGTAGATGATCACCTTGTATCGGCGCGGCTCACGCAGTTCCGTGCGCTGCCGTTCTCGGGTTGCTGTTTGTTCCTGTGGCATAATGGCGGCAAAGGTACACAAAAAAAGCCGCATCTGCAAGAGATGCGGCTAAATTCTTCCTAATGGCTGTACGATTAGAAGTTGTAGTACAGACCGAAACTGAGGTTGTTGCTGAGGTCGAGACCAATGGTAGAAATGGTCTCTGCACCGTCATGGTCAGCCTTAGCCTGCTGATAGCCCAGCATACCGAAGTGAGAAACGAAGCTCAGTTTCGGAGTCAGCGTCACAGCCAGACCGGGCTTGATACCCACGCCGAAAGCGTTTGCCTTGTCACCGTCGTTGTCAATATGAGCATAGTCAATGCCACCGTCAGCGAAGATAGAAACGCTGCCCAGCTTCACAATGGTGTAACGGATATAGGGAGAAACCGCGAAAACCTTCAGGTCGTCGTTGAAGTCAGTCAGATTCCAAGCAGCTGAAGTGCTACCAGAAGCATAACCGAAAGCGACACCGATGGCGAGGTTGTCATCCAGGTTGTAACCAATCTCAGGGATGATGTTGAAAGCGGTCTTGGACTTGTCGCCGTTGTCAAAAGAGGCGAGGCCCAGTGAACCACCGACGTAAACCTGAGCATTCATGCTCACAGCTGCAAAAGCAGCAACCATAGTCATTAAAATCTTCTTCATTTTCTTTCTTTTTTAAATGGTTATTATCCTAAAAATGTTTCAATTTTCGGCTGCAAAGGTATACATTGTTTGCGGTTCATTATCCTTTTTGGGGCTCGTTTTTGCAAATTGTGTGCGCAAACATGACCTAAATCAATTAAAATCCTATAAATATGCCCCCCCAATCGGCGTAAAGTGGGCAGAAAAGTGTATCTTTGCAAAATATATTTTCGATACGACTATGAACAGACGACTAATCATTGCCCTCTGTGTGATGGGAAGCACGAGCATGGCTTCGGCACAGACCAAGGGCGGCGGGCTCTCCGCCGACATGCTGAAAGACATTGTGAAGGAACAGAAACAGGCACCTGTCAGTCAAGCGCTCATCAATGCCGTGGCCGCCAATGCCATCGACGACCTGGCCAAAAACCATCAGAATGCCGGAGCGTTCGACACCTATTTCAGTATAGAGACCCCTAAGCAGTCCATAACCGACCAGAAGTCGAGCGGCCGCTGCTGGATGTTCAGCGGCTTCAATGTGCTGCGCTCCAACTATACCCAGCAGCGCGACTCCATCCAGTTGGAGTTCTCGCAGGCGTACCTATTTTTCTATGATCAGTTGGAGAAGGCCAACTTGATGCTGCAGGGGGTCATCGATACCGGTACGAAGCCTATTGACGACCAGCGCGTGCAGTTCTTCTTCCACTATCCGCTGAACGACGGCGGTACCTTCTGTGGCGTGGCCGACCTTACCGAGAAGTACGGCCTTGTGCCCAAGGAGGTGATGCCTGAGTCATTCTCGAGCGACAACACGTCGAAGGCCCGCTCGCTGATAGCATCCAAGCTGCGCGAGTTCGGACTGCAGCTGCGCGACATGGTACAGAAAGACAAGAGCCAGGCCTCGCTCAACAAGGCCAAGGTGCGGATGCTGGCTCAGGTGTACCGCATGCTGGAGATGACCATCGGCCAGCCGCCGCAGAAGTTCACCTACGCCTTCAAGACCAAGGAGGGACGCTCTGTCGGCAAAGCCCGTGAATATACCCCCCAGTCGTTCTACCATGAGGTGGTGGGCGGCCCGCTGAACGGCACGTTCATCATGGCCATGAACGACCCGCGCCGTCCCTATTATAAGACCTACGAGGTAGAATGGGACCGCCATACCTACGACGGTCACAACTGGCGCTACGTCAACCTGCCGATGGACGAAATAGAAAAAATGGCCATTGCCTCGCTGCGCGACGGCCGCAAACTCTATAGCAGCTACGACGTCGGCAAGTTCCTGGACCGTAAGCGCGGCTATGCCGACACCGAGAACTTCGACTATGGTGCCCTCTTCGGTACCTCCTTCGGCATGGACAAGGCCCAGCGCATTTCCACGTTCGACAGCGGCTCCACTCACGCCATGACCCTCTGCGCCGTCGACCTCGACGCCAAGGGAAATGCCACGAAGTGGAAGGTGGAGAATTCCTGGGGCGCCGATTGGGGGCAGAAGGGCTGTCTGATCATGACCGACCGCTGGTTCCGTGAGTTCATGTTCCGCCTGGTGGTCGACAAGAAATATGTCTCTGAGAAAGTCCTGAAGGCTGCCGAACAGCAACCTGTGATGGTCATGCCCGAGGATCCCTTGTTCCTGCCTGACGAGTAATATTACACTATGCTTGAAATCATCATCTCGCTCATCATCGGCATCGCGATAGGCGTTGTCGCTGCTTATCTGGTGGCTAACCGTCGTTACACCGCCCTGCAGGTGCAGGCCGAGGTGACGGCTAACGCCCTGCAGTTGCAGAAGGAGCAGAACGCTGCCGAGACCCGGCTGCGCCAGGAACAGTTTCAGGAGCAGCTGAACGTCGTGCGCGAACAGTTCCAGAACCTCGCCGTCCGAGTGCTCGACAAGACCAGCGACCAGCTGAAGACCGAGAACCGCGAGGCGATGGAGCACATCACCAAACCCATCGGCGACAGCTTTGCCGAACTGCAGAAGGCCATCCAGGAGAGCGACCGCGAGGCTGCCAAGACCGCTGCCTCGCTCACCGAACGGCTGCGGCAGGTGGGCGAACAGGCGGAAAAGATGGACCGCACGGCCACCCGACTCACCAATGCCCTGCGCGGCGACTCCAAGCAGGCAGGCGACTGGGGAGAGCTCGTGCTGCAGGAACTGCTCGACTCGCAAGGTTTTAAGCGGGGTTTCGACTACGACGTACAGGACACCATCACCGACCAAGACGGTTTTATCGTCCGCAACGAAGACACGGGTCGCTCCATGCGCCCTGACGTCGTGCTCCACTATCCAGGCAATCAGGATGTCGTCATCGATGCCAAGGTCTCGATAAAGGCCTACTATGACTACGTCAACGAACCCGTCGAGGCTGTCCGTCAGCAGATGCTCGACCGCCACGTCCAGAGCCTCCGCTCCCACGTCAAGGAACTGGCCCAGAAGGACTACAGCCGCTACATCCAGCAGCCCCGCACGGCCATCGACTTCGTCATCATGTATGTCCCCAATGAGGCTGCCCTGCAGGTAGCCTTGGCCCGCGACCCCAAGTTGTGGACCGAGGCCTTCGACAAGAAGGTCTTCATCTCCAGCACCCAGAACCTCTTTGCCATCCTCCGCATGATACAGATAGCCTGGCGCCAGCACTCGCAGACCGAGAACCAGAAGAAGATTGTCGGTCTGGCCGAACAACTCGTCTCCCGCATCGGCCTCTTTGCCGAGCGCACCCAGAAACTCAGCCGCGACATCGACATGCTCACCACCGACTTCACCGATATGCAGAAGTCCGTCGACGGCACTCGCGGCATCCTGCAAAAGGCCAACGAGATGAAGAAACTCGGCATCAAGGAGGACGTCAAGCATCCCCTGCCGCTGTTGGAAGAAGAACAGAAATAGGGACATCCGGTTGGGTGTCCCTATTTCTATCCATCTTGTCGTTTGCTCTTACTTGTAGCACTCGAAGATGCTGTCCACCGTCTGTTGCGGCAGTTTCTTGCTCAGCAGACTGACAATCCAGACGACGGGGAAGCCGCCCACCATGGCAATGGCACCACAGTTGATGGGGTTGATGGGGTTGCCAAGCAACATATTGATGACCGTCAGACCGACGCCCCAGATGAAGCAGGCCCAGACGGAGGCAGTCGTGACGCCGCGCCAGTAGAGACCCATCATGAACGGAGCCAGGAAGGCACCGGCCAGGGCACCCCATGAGATACCCATGAGCTGGGCGATGAACGTCGGGGGATTGAGGGCGATGAGCAGCGAGATGGCGATGAAGAACATAATCAGTACGCGCATGACGACCACCTTACGGCGCTCAATCTTCTCGGCCACGATGTCGTCGATGGTACCGTCCTCCACCTCGCCGGGCAGCGACTTCTTGTCGCGGTAGATGAGGTCGAGGGTCATCGTCGAACTGGAGGTGAGCACCAACGAGGCCAGCGTCGACATCGATGCCGACAGCACCAACAGCACCACGAGGGCGATGAGCACGTCGGGCAGGGTGACGAGCATGGCGGGAACGATGGAGTCGAAGGCAATCTTGCCTGTTGCTTCGTTGATGACGGGGTCGTACAGACGTCCGAAACCGCCGAGGAAGTAGCAGCCGCCAGCCACGATGAAGGCAAAGATGGTAGAGATGACGGTGCCGCGCTTGATGGCACTCTCGTCGGTGATGGAGTAGAATTTACCCACCATCTGTGGCAGTCCCATTGTGCCGAGCGACGTCAGGATGACCACGCCGAGCAGTCCCCACGGGTCGGGGCCGAACCACGAGGCAAAGCCGCCGTTGACAGCCGGGTCGGCATCCGAGGGAATCTGAGCCAGCTTCTCGACAGCCGTTGCCAGTCCGCCCTGTGCATTCAGCACGGCAGCAATGACGGCAACGATGCCGAAGAGCATGATGATGCCCTGTATGAAGTCGTTCATGGCCGTAGCCTTGTAACCGCCGATGATGACATAGACAGCGGTGAGGACGGACATGATGATGACGCAGTACTCATAGGGGATGTCGAAGCCCATCTCGAAGAGACGCGAGATGCCGCTGTAGACGCCTGCGGTATAAGGAATAAGGAACACGAAGGCGATGACGGAGGCCACCACGCGCAGTCCCTGGTCGTTGAAACGGGTGCCGAAGAAGTCGGGCATCGTGCGCGACTCGATATGCTGCGTCATCAGCTTCGTGCGGCGACCCAGGATAATCCACGCCAAGAGCGAACCGATGATGGCATTACCGATACCAATCCACGCACTCGAAAGACCGTATTTCCATCCGAACTGTCCGGCATAGCCCACGAAGACCACTGCCGAGAAATAGGAAGTACCAAAGGCGAAGGCCGTCAGCCAGGGGCCTACGGCGCGTCCGCCTAACACAAAACCGTCAACACTGCTGGCCTGCTTGCGTGAGTAAACGCCCACGCCAACCATTACGGCCAGGAAAATAATCGTTAATATTACTTTAATGAACATAGTTTTAAGCCCCCTAAGTTAGGGGGATGGGGGTCTGAACAAGCGTTTATCAGACCTTATTTAGTCTATATCTTTTATTGTGAAGTCAGGAGGTTGGCATCTGCGCTTGTTCAGACCCCCACCCCCCTAACTTAGGGGGCTAAGTCAGAATGCCACCTGCACCTGTGCCTGTAGCCAGTTATAGTCTTTACCAATCATGTCACCGCAGAGACAGCGGGTGTACTGCAGCTGCAGACGGCACTTCTTGTAGTACCAGTACTGCAGGCCCAGCGTCAGGTTCGTCTGGTCCCAGCCGTCCACGGTGGTGTTGCGGTCGAAGGTCTCGCCTGAGGCCACGACGTCGAGGGCATCAACTACGGGGATGCACACCGTGACATAGCCGCCACGGCTCTTCACGTCGCCGTCCTCACCGCCGAGCCACTCGGCACGGATGCTGGCCGGACGGGCCTCCTTGTACTGCCCCTCAGAGTAGGGCTGCGTCTTGTATTCGGCACCTACGCTGTAGCGGTTGCGCTTATAGTTGTCGCCCACCTTGATGTCAGGATTCCAGGCGGCTGTATTGACGGCATTACCCGTGCCCAGATAGCCCGAGCCGACGATGCGCAGTCCGTCCACGGGGCGCACCTCTAACTTCGCGATGAAGTCCTTCTGGTTGTTGCGGTCTTTGCGGTTGATGCCCTGTCCGCTCATCAGCGCGACGTTATAGCGCAGGACGCCCTGGAGCAGGTCGCCGTAGAGCTCAAGACCCATGTCACGGCCATAGTTGACGCCGTTCAGTGGGTCGGGACCTTCACCGGCCAAGTAGAGCACGGCCTGCGAATAGACGTCGATGAGCTCCAGCTGAGTGGGCGACATCGGGTTCTCCATCGTGTACGAGTGCTTGAATTGTCCCAGTCGGGCGGTGAGCGTGTTGTCCTTGGTAATGCGGTAGTCGGTATAGAACTCTTGGACTACGCTTGAGAAGTCGTGCATAAACATAAACGACCAACGGTCAGTAATGCGGGCTTTGGCCCAGAGCAGTGTGCGTTTCAGGTTGTAGGAGTTCTGTTTCTGGTCGTTCGGGTCTTGGTAGGACCATCCTCCCTGTGCATAACCGTTTAGTGTGATACGGCTGGTGAAGTCCTTCATCCATTCCGTGTCCTGCTTTTTTTGCCCCATAGCAGCCGTGCTGCTGAACGCTGCCAGCACTACCGCCAGCGTCAGGCTCTTCATTGCTTGTTTTTTCATTGTTTTGTTTTCATTTGGTTAAGTTTAACTGTTTATGCGCTGCAAAGGTAATACTTTTCCGTGAAAAACAAGCAGAAATTCAGAAAAATAATGAAAACACAAACAATTTGCCACCATTTTGGCCGACTTACCGCATGTCTTGGTAAAACGAGCCAAAATGATGGCAAATATCTGAAAAACTCAGTATCTCTTACAGTTCCTGGTTCTCAGGACGCAGCTTGCGGACGGTCTCGCCGGCGCGCCACATCTCCTGGTTGCGCATAGCCTCCAGCTCCTTCTCCAGTCCGGCGCGGTAGTCGGGCTTCGAGTTGGCGTCAATGGTAATCTGAGCCTCGTTGCCGGTCTTCACCGAGTAGTAGAGCCACTCCATGACGGGCTTGATGGCGTCGTGGAAACGGGGAGCCCAGTCCAGCGCACCACGCTGAGCGGTGGTCGAGCAGTTAGCGTACATCCAGTCCATACCCTTGGCACCGAAGAGCGGGCCAAGGCTCTGGGTGAGCTCCTCGACGGTCTCGTTGAAAGCCTCCGAGGGAGAGTGGCCGTTCTCGCGCAGCACCTCGTACTGAGCCAGCAGCAGGCCCTGAATGGCACCCATCAGCGAGCCGCGCTCACCGGTGAGGTCAGACGTGGCCTCGCGCTGGAACGTCGTCTCGAACATATAACCGGCACCGATACCGATACCGAAGGCCAGCGTCTTCTCCTTGGCCTTGCCCGTAGCGTCCTGATAGACGGCGTATGAGCAGTTCAGGCCGCGACCCTCGCAGAACATCGTGCGGAGGCTGGTGCCGCTTCCCTTCGGAGCCACCATGATAACGTCGACATCCGTCGGGGGAACCACACCCGTGCGGTCGCTCCAGTTGATAGCGAAGCCGTGGCTGTAGTACAGCGTCTTGCCGGGCTTCAGGTATTTCTTGATGGTGGGCCACTGCTGAATCTGACCAGCGTCGCTCAGAAGCATGCAGAGGATCGTACCCTTCTCGGCGGCCTCCTCGATAGAGAAGAGCGTCTTGCCGGGCACCCAGCCGTCGGCCACAGCCTTGTCGTAGGTCTTGCCGGGGCGCTGACCGACGATGACATTGAAGCCGTTGTCGCGCAGGTTGCAAGCCTGTCCGGGACCCTGGACACCATAACCGATGACGGCGATCACCTCATCCTTCAATACTTCACGTGCTTTCTCGAGTGAGAACTCCTTGCTGGTGACTACAGTTTCCATTACGCCACCAAAATTCATTTCTGCCATAATTGCTTGTATTTTTAGTTGATAACTTCAAAATCGAGTGCAAAGGTACAAATAAGAGATTAAAACACCAAATAATTTCCGTAATTATTTGCGCGCAGTCGCAGGAGCATGACCAAAAACAGGATTCTCGCGCATACACGCGGGAATCCTATTTCCATTCCCTCTGATTCTGTGGCTGGGTAGTCACCTTCGCCCGCCTGAACCGCAGTTGTGAGCTTCTTTCGCTGAAGTTACAAAGTGAATTCACTGAATTAACTAGCTAAATTCACTGAATTTACTCGGTAAATTCACTGAAATTACAATGTAAATTCACTGAATTTGGTTTGTAAATTCACTGAATTTAGCGTGTAAATACACTGAATTAGGTATGCACTCTTCGTTAGCTTAGCGCTTGTTTTCAGTCGGGGGGCAAAAAATAGTCCTGCCTTATTGGGCAATAAGGCAGGGCTATTTGACAATAACCCGGGGTTATTGTCGCAAGAATTCACTTCTTATTCAATCACTCGCTTCTTACCTTTATAGATATACACGCCCTTCTGGGTCGGCTTCGTGCCGAGCTTGCGACCGTCAAGCGTGAACCACGCGCTGCTCCCCTCCCATGCAGGGGAGGGGCCGGGGGTGGGGTCGGTAATCTCATGAATCCCCGTCGCGTCGTCGCCGAACGTCATCGTCAGCCCGCGCGCCAGGGCCTCGAGGTTCGTCTCATCGATGGCCAGGAACGCCTTCTGTGCCGGCAGGTTCGCGCCCGTGTACTCGAAGAATCCGAAGCCCGTGCCGTCCTTGTAGCTCAGCACGAACGGCGTGCAGCCCGCCATCGCGCCCGTCATCACGCTGCTCACAGCCGTTGCCACGTCCACGCCGTGCAGGTCGTTCTCCACCGTGTTCTCAGCCTCGGCCGCGCTCGTCGTGATGCCGATGCTCGCGTCCTCGCCCACGATGATGACCGCCGTACCCTGCGGAATCACCTTGCCCAGACGGTGCAGCGTAATCTCCGTGCCGCTCACCGTCGCCGTGTAGGTGCAGGCGTTCTCCCCCGCGTCGATGCCGTAGCCCGTCGCGCTGCAGTAGAACGTCGTCCAGTAGTTGCCGTCCACCAGGTTGGCCGCGAGGCTGAGGGTTGTAGGTGCAGCGATGTAGTATTCCGTGCCGTATTTGATGCCGTTCGTGTATGCCGTGATGCCGCTGACGTCGTATGTCGGGCCTTCCGTTCCGATGCCGTCGGGTTCGGAAGTATAGGCAAATGCGGCCGTGCCCTGCGCCGTGCCGAGCGTCCGGGTGTAGTAGCTGTTGGTGACGATGGGCTCGGTGCCCTGGGCGAAGGTGGCGCTATTCAGCGTGCTGAAGGAGACCTCGGCGGGGGCGAAGAGCGAGTTGCTGATGTTGACAGTTCCATTTAAGTCATGGTCGCCCACGAATCCGCCGCATTTGTCGGATCGGCCGAGCATCTTGCCGTCGAAAACGCAGCCCACGATGTTGAGCGTGGCATAGTTCTCGATCTTTGACACGAGTCCGCCGTGGTAACCTTTTTTGATATTGTCACTCTTGATGATGACGCTCGAGCGGCAGTTGCGGATGGTGACTTCGCCATTCTGTCTGGCCACGATGCCTGCGGCGCGCGTGCCGAAGTTCGTGATGCTGCCGTCGACGTGCAGATTTTCAATCGTGCAGCCGTCCACGTAGAGGAAGGGCGCTACGCCGTCGGCGATGCCGTTGTAGTTGAAGGTCAGCTTGTGGCCGTCACCGTCGAACGTGCCGGTGAAGTCGTGGTGGGTCTCGCCCGCCATGCGGATGACGGGGTTCTCCGCCGTGCCGATGTCTGCGCCCAGCTTCACCGTCTTGCCCGTGAAGTAGCCCTTGTCGTTGTTGGCCAGCAGGTCGCAGAAGTAGTTCCAGCCCACATTATGGTTGATAGTCCAAGTGTCGCCGTCCTGAATAAAGTCCTGGTGAAAGCGCAAGTGACTTGCCTGGCTCTTATTTCCATTGAGCAACTCGAAATCATTATCATAATTGTATTTTTCCTCTGCCACGATCATGTCAGCATAGGTAATAGTACCGAATGCTGCAGTACATAGAATCTCATGAAATAAACTATCATGTCCTCCGTTGATTTCGACTGTGCCGCCATTGACAGTTATGTTGTGAACGCCCGCACCAGAGTCTCCGCCAAAGTGGCCGTTACCACCATCGCCGCCATTGACTTTTACGTTTCCATCGTAAACAATGAGTTCATCAACGCCAACTTTAGCTTGTCCACCATAATAGGCGTTACCGCCACCGCCGCCAGTTACTCTGACGGTACCGCCATAAACGGTGAGAACGCCATCAACACCATATCCGCCGGCTTCAGCAGCGGTATGATCTGAACCATAATTATTATTACCGCCTCTACCGCCATTTATAGTGACGTTACCGCCATAGACGGTGATATTTCCATAAACACCTGGGGTACCGCCAGTTGGTGTGCCATCATTTTCATCATAATTAAGCCCATCTTTTCCGCGGACGTTCAGCGTCCCCTGACCCGTGACGGTCAGCAAGCCGCCGTCGCTCACGGTGATACCGCTATTGACGTTCAGCGTCATGCCCGAACTGATGTTCAGCGTCACCGCTCCTGTCACTGTGACGGCATCGCTGATGGTCACATTGCTGGTCACGTTGTAAGTGTTGCCGCTGTCCCAGCTGGTCGTCACGCTGGTTACGGTCACATCCCCCGCCAACGCCGTCGCCGTCGTGAGCACCATCATGAGCAGCACGAGAGCCGCCCGGCGGAGTAAAGTCACTGACCCCACCCCTGCCCCTCCCCTACATGGGAGGGGAGTGGCTGCGCCGCCCAGCCCCGTGGCCGAGGGCGCGAAAAGATTCTTAATGTTCATTGTCTTGTGCATATTATTTATAATGCGACACGCTCTCCAGCATCTCGACACTCATCTGGTCGAGTTCTGCCACAATGGATGTTCTGAGTTCTACGGTTGTCATGACTGTAATGTTTGATATCGCTTGCAAAGTTACGAATATTATTTCAATTCTTGTCCGTTTTGCCCGAAATCTTTTGGCGTTTCCGGGAAAAGTAGTACCTTTGCAGCCATGGAACTGACGATGAAACAACAGATAGCCTCATGGTTGCTATTGGCAGTGTTTGTGCCAATGCTTCTGCTGTCGTCGGTTCACATCCATGAGACTGGTGAGACTATAGAAACGGAATGCGCCGATTGTGAGCATCATAGTTGTCACGGCCACATGACGGTGACACCCCATTGGGCGCACGACTGTGTGCTGTGCCAGTTCCTCACGTTGTCGATGCTGACAGCGACTATGATAGCTGTCACAATATATGCTCATGTATGTAAGAAATACAGCGCCCAGCCTTTATGCGATTGTTATACTTCCTGCTGTGGCGCTATTGTAACCAGGGGACCTCCGACCATCTGATTCACACGAGACATTTACATACAATTATTAATACATCATTAATCCATCAAGAATGAAAGCAAAATATATCATTTTGCTGCTGTTGTGTATATGCACGGCAGCGGCGGCACAAGAAGTGAAGCATATTCATGCGGAGGACTCGACGGACATGTTCTTCCGCCATCTGAAGTTGAACGAATTGACGGTGACGGGCGTGACGGGCGACGTGAAGCTGAAGCACTCGACGGCTCCCGTCAGCATCATCTCGCCGCAGGTATTGCGGGCTACGGCCTCGACCAACCTCATCGACGCCATCGCCCACCAGCCGGGGGTCAGCCAGCTGACCACGGGCGGCAGCATCTCGAAACCCATCATCCGCGGACTGGGCTACAACCGCGTGGTGGTGATGAGCGAGGGCGTACGCCAGGAAGGTCAGCAATGGGGCGACGAGCACGGTGTGGAGGTCGATGGCAACAGTGTAGGTTCGGTGGAGATACTGAAAGGGCCGGCCTCGCTGATGTACGGTTCCGACGCGATGGCGGGTGTGGTCATCCTGCATCCGCAGCCGACGCTGGCCGAGGGCGAGATGAAGGCCAACGTCAGTACGGAGTATCAGACGAACAACGGGCTCTTCGGCTATCACCTGTCGATGGCCGGGCATCAGAACAGCTTGGTGTGGGATGCCCGCTGGAGCCAGAAGATGGCTCACGCCTATAAGAATAAATACGACGGCTACGTGCCGGGGGCACAGTTCCGCGAACAGGCAGGGCGCCTGATGCTGGGCGTACACAAGTCGTGGGGACACTCGCGGCTGACGGGAACGGCCTACCACCTGACGCCCGGCATCGTCGAGGGCGAACGCGACCCGGAGACGGGAGAGTTGGTTCATGGTGAGGGGTTCACGGATCATGGCTATGGAAAGTCGCTGCCCTTTCAGCAGGTGAAGCACTATAAAGTGGTGTGGGACAACTCGCTGAACCTTGCGACAGGCTATCTGAAGGCCATCGTCGGCTATCAGCAGAACCGCCGTCAGGAGTTTGAGGAGTCGACGGATGAATACGAGTTGTATTTCAAGCTGCACACGCTGACCTACGACCTGCGATACATTACCAACGAGTGGAACGGCTGGAAGCTGTCGACGGGCATCGGCGGTATGTATCAGAAGTCGGGCAACGAGGGTGAGGAGTACCTGATTCCTGACTACCGGCTCTTCGACTTCGGCGTCTATGCCACTGCCACCAAGAACCTGGGTGACCGGTGGACGCTGAACGGAGGATTGCGCTACGACCACCGGCGGCTGCATGGTGATATGATGCCCCCTAAGTTAGGGGGTTCTTTTACACGTCATTTCAATGGATTGACGGGTAGCGTTGGTGTCGTCAGCAACATCAACGACCACTTTAACCTGCGCCTGAACCTCGCCCGCGGTTTCCGCACACCCAATATGAGCGAACTGGCCTCGAACGGCGTGCATGAGGGTTCCGTCCGCTATGAACTGGGCAATCAGCAGCTCAAGTCGGAATACAGCCTGCAGGCCGACCTCGGGCTCGACTTCACCTCGCGCTACGTCTCGGCACAGTTGGCTCTCTTTGCCAACCGCATCGATAACTACATCTTCACCCATCGGGTGGCTGAGGAGATGGAGGAAGGCTACCTCACCTATGTCTATACGCAGGGCGATGCCCGTCTGTTGGGCTTCGAGGCTGGCGTCGACTTCCACCCCGTCCACTCCGTCCATTTCTCGAACACTTTCTCGTATGTCGATGCCCGGCTGCTGCACGCTGATGCTGATACGAAGTACCTGCCCTTCACGCCGGCTCCCCACTGGTCGTCGGAACTGAAGTGGGAACTCTTCCACCATTCTCACACGACCGTAGTCCATCACCATGCGACCAATGCCGTTTACCGCTCGCTGCTCAACAATCTCTACCTCGCTGCCGGTCTTGACTGCTACCTGAAGCAGACGCATATCTACCGTGCCGACGACACAGAGACCGAGACGCCCGGCTACGGCCTGCTCAGTCTCTCAGCAGGAACGGACATCCAAGTGAAAGGCAAGAAGATAGCTGAATTCTACATCACCGCCGACAACCTGCTGAACAAGGCCTACCAGAACCACCTGAGCCGGCTGAAATATACCGACGAGAACGTGGTTACCGGACGTCGCGGCGTCTACAACATGGGGCGTAACATCACGTTCAAGCTCGTAGTGCCCATCAATCTTTACTGATCGGGATTCTCGACGAAGCCCTGATACTCGGGCACCAGGCCGGACATGACACTGTCGTAGGCTTGGCGCAGGGTGGCATCGACGTTCTCAGGCCCTTGGCCGACGGGGTAGATGGGCTGATGGATGGTGAGCCGCAGGGGGTGCCAGTTCACGAAGTTGAAGCCGCGCTGGCGGGGCAGTACGTCGAACGAGCCGTTGATGGTCAGCGGGACGACGGGCAGCTGCAGTTCGTCGGCCAGGGCGAAGGCCCCCTTGCGGAAGCTGCCCATGTGGCCGGTGAAGGAGCGGGCGCCCTCGGGAAAGACGGTGACGGAGTAGCCCTCCTTCAGTATCTCGCGGGCACGGTCGTAGGTCTCCTTGATTTTCTTCGGTCCGCGCTTGTCGACGAATATCTGGTGGCTGCGTCGGCAGGCAAAACCGACGAAGGGAATGTTGCCTAACGACCGTTTCATCATCCACTTGAAGTTACGTCCGAGGTAGCCATAGATGAGGAAGATGTCGAACGCGCCCTGATGATTGGCCACGAAGACGTAGGACTGGTTGCGCTCCAGGTGCTCGCGCCCTTCGACCGTGATGGGCAGCAGCAGGCTTCGCACGATGATCTTTCCCCACCAGCGGCCGGGGTAGTAGCTCCAGAAGTGGCCATTGCCGATGGCGCAGCCTATGCCGACCTCGAGGGCGGTGACGATGGTGATGATAACCAGGACGGGCAGGCCGACCAGTAGCTGATAGACGTAATAGAGGTATTTCATTTCTTCTTGAGTGTGATGACAACAATTTCAGGGGGAGTGCCGAAGCGGAAGGGGACGACGCCGCTCAGTCCGGATGACACGTTGAGCGCACGTTCTCCTGCATAGTGCATGCCGTACCACTCACGGTAGCGGAACATGGCGGGCGAGAATCCCAGCAGCGAGAACTGTCCGCCGTGGGTATGGCCGCTGAGCGTCAGCTGGCAGTGGGAATGGGGCAGTATCTTGCGGCGCCAGGAGGAGGGGTCGTGCTCGAGCATGATGACAAACGACCGGCGGTTCAGTCCGATGAGTGCCGACGAGAGGCTGCCCAACTGCGGGAAGCGGCCCTCGCCGTCGTTCTCCATACCGGCAATGTAGATGGCCTCGCCGTTACGACGGAAGCGGTGGTAGGAGTTGTTGAGCAGAAACCACCCCAGTTCTTCCTCAGCCGAGCAGGTGCGGCCAAGGTCGGCCATGCGGTGGAACTCGTCGCGATCGGAGTATTCGGGATAGTCGTGGTTGCCCAGTACGGAGCAGATGCCGTCCTTGGCTTTGAGGCGTGCGAGCAGTTTTACGCGTTCCTCAATCTCCTCAGGATACTTGTTCTGCAAGTCGCCGGTGAAGACAATGAGGTCGGGCTTCTGGGCGTTGATGCTGTCAATGGCCCTGACAAGCAGCTCTTCGCGCCATCCTGTCAGCGTGCCGAGGTGGGCGTCGCTGAACTGCACAATGCGGTAGCCGTCGAACGATGGCGGCAGGTCCTTCGAGGCAAACTCCACGTGGCGGACTTCCAACTGGCGGAAGCCGACGAAGACGCCATAGATCAGGACGAACCAGCCGAGCAGTACGGCCAGGAGTGCCGACGCGCGGAGCCACCAGCGCCGCGAGCGCCAACAGAGCAGCAGCGCGCCGACGGTGAGCAGGGCCAGCACCAGCGCGGCTATCCATATATAGGTATCGGGATCCAGCAGGACCATGAGCAGACTGGTCATCATAAATTGCCTCCTAAGAATTTGCGCATCAGTTCAACAGGTATGCCACGACGGCTGGCGTAGTCGGCCAGCTGGTCTTCGCCAATCTTTCCCACCGTGAAGTAGCGTGCGGCGGGGTGAGCCATCATGAGTCCGCTGACGCTGGCATGAGGCCTCATGGCTCCGCTAGTCGTCAATCGGATGCCTATCTGGCTCAGGTCAATCAGACGGTCGAGCAAGAAGTTCAGGCTGGTATCGGGCAGCGAGGGATAGCCGACGGCGGGCCGTATGCCCTGCCACTGCTCGCTGAGCATCTCGGGGATGGTCAGCTGCTCGTCGGCAGCATATCCCCAGTACTCCTTCCTGACGGCCTCGTGCATCCGTTCGACGGTGGCCTCAGCCAGCCGGTCGGCCAGCAGCTGCATCATCATCTTCTCGTAGGGGTCGGCGTCGAAATCGGTCTCCAGCCCGTGGTCCACGGTGGTGGCGAAGACGCCCATTCGATCTTGCTTGCCGACGAAATCGGCCAAGCACAGGTACTCGCTGCCTTGCTGCTGTTGACGCAGACAAGGTATCCTCATATCTTGAACCACGATATCGTCCTCATCGCTGTAAGCATCATAGAGTTCGAAAACGGCATGGGTGCGATAGCGGTCGGCATAGCGCGACAATCGCTCCTCAGCCTCATGGCGCAGGCTGTCCTTGTCCTGCTGCGGCATGCTGCTGATGCCCCATGCGTGGAAGAAGTATATCCAGTTGATGTAGGGCGTCACCTCCTTTAAGCTGTAGTCAAGTCTCATGTTGCGTGATGAAAGCGTAGGGGTTCGCCGATGTAGGTTCGGTCCACCTTCCCGTGACGGTAGACGGTATGGCCGTTGCATAGCGTCTGCTGCACCTGCCACAGATACATGTGCCCCTCCATAGGGCTCCAGCCACACTTGCTCAGGATGTCCGTCGGACTGACGGTCCAGCCCGTATTGGGGCGTACGATCACGAGGTCGGCCCGATAGCCGGGGCGGAGGAATCCGCGCCCCTCGATGCCAAACAGGCGGGCGGGGTTGTGACACATCAGCTCGACCAGCCGCTCAAGGGTCAGTACACCACGGTCGACAAGCTCGAGCATCGTGACCAGCGAGAACTGAATCATGGGCATGCCGCTGGCTGCACGGGCGCAGCCGCCTTCCTTCTGCGACAGCAGGTGGGGGGCGTGGTCGGTGCCGATGACGGCGATACGACCGTCGGTCAATGCCTGTTGCAGGGCTTCGCGGTCGCGCTCGGTCTTGATGGCCGGGTTGCACTTGATGCGGGTGCCTAAGAGTGAATAGTCGCGGTCGCAGAAATAAAGGTGGCTGACGGTGGCCTCAGCGGTAATGCGGCTGTCAGGTTCGAACAGCTCCAATTCGCGCGCTGTGGTCAGGTGGGCCACGTGTAACCGGGCATGATGCTGCCTGGCGAGTTCTACGGCCAGTCGGGTACTCTCGTAGCAAGCCTCGGTGCTGCGTATCTCAGGATGATGGCTGACGGCGGGGTCGTCACCATACAGGCTCTTGGCCTGGGCCATGTTACGGTTGATGATAGCCGTGTCCTCGCAATGTGCCATGAGGGGCATGCCTGCGGTGGCGAAGATGCGGTCGAGCGCCTCGCGACGGTCCACCAGCATATTGCCCGTAGAAGAGCCCATGAAGAGCTTGATGCCGGGAATGCGGGTCTTGTCGAGCTGGGGGAAGAGGTGGCTGTTGTCGTTGGTGGCGCCGAAGAAGAAACTGTAGTTGACGTGACTCTTGCGGGCCGCCAACTGGAACTTCTCGTCGAGCGCCTCGAGTGTGGTGGTCTGAGGCACGGTATTGGGCATGTCGAAGTAGCTGGTGACGCCGCCTGCGGCAGCCGCCTGCGACTCGGTGTCGATGTCGGCCTTGGCCGTCAGTCCCGGCTCGCGGAAATGTACGTGGTCGTCGATGATGCCTGGCAATACAAAGCATCCCGAGGCGTCAATCGTTTCATCGACTGACAGCTCGGGACGCTTGTTGCCTTCAGTAATCGTTAGTATGTCTTTCCCCTCGAGGACAATGGAACCGTCGAAGACCTTTCCTTCATTGACGATGGTGCCACCTTCAATCAGTCGTCTCATCGGTCTGTGTGGCGTTGGTTTGAGGTTCCTGCGTCATCGCGGGCAGTTTAGTCTGAACGGGCAGTTGCAGCGAGTCGGCGCCGTCCTGCGACGGCACGGGGGCTGCTGTTGCCGGAACGTCGTGCATACCCGTCTGGCGGGCCTGATTCTCGGTGGCAACCTGATAGTAGTCCCTGACGTAGGGGTCGTTCTTGAACTTCGGGGTGGCCTTGCTCATGATGTCCTCAATCTGCGGGGTCAGCACCGGGTAGCGGTAGCTGCTGGTAATCATCATGAAGATGCCAGGACCTAAGACGTTGTCAAAGTTGTCGACAATGAAGTTGGTGACCAGACTGTCCTCGCGGCGGGCAATCTCGGCGGCCTCGACGGTCAGCTGCTGGTCAATGACAGCCTCGTCAATGCCTTCAAGCAGCATCTGGCTCTGCTTGTGCGACAGTTCCGCCATCTGGTTGTCAAGCTGGTTGTGGAAGTCGATGAACTCATAGAGCTTTTCGTTGAGCGGTGTGCCCGCTACGGTCTGCGACGCATTGTCAATCTTGATGCTGATCTCACCCTTCTCAAGCACTACGGGCATGATGCTCTCGTCATCCATGAAGAGGTTGGCCATGCGGACGGTGTCCAGCAGTCCGGCAAAGCGGAACTGTCCGTGTACGACCTCGCACGAGTCGATGTTCTTGAGTTCGTTGTCCTTGATGGCTTTCAAGTAAAGCTTGCTTCCGTCAAGTGCAGAGACCGATGAGGAACCCTGCACCGAATAGCTTTCGGCACATGACACCAGGGAACTGACGATTAACAATGCGTATATGATTCTGCTCATAAGATTATTATTGCTTGACGCTGCAAATGTACAACGTTATATTGAGGTAAAAAAAAAATTTTGCGCAATTTAAAACAATTGCGCAAACTTTTAGGGTTTTTTTGCCTCTTTTTCCAGTTCATGACTGATTCGGTGTGTGGTATAGAGCTGAAGAATGGCTGCAATGAGCAGCGTGATGACCCATTTGTTATAGACGTACTGGAGGTAGGTAAGGTGGTCAAGATGGAACACGTTGCCCTGGCTGGCAAACATCAGTACGGCCGACACAAGGAACAGTACGTCACTGAGCAGCATGATGCGGCGCAGGCGGCGGATGGCGAAGTTCTGGCCCTCGTAGCGCTGCAGCATCTGCATGGACGTGAAGCCCAGTGCCCCCAAGGCGTACAAATAGGGGGCGATGGGCCACTGCAGCAGGTTGGCACCGGCACCGATGACCATCAGCAGGGAACCGACGAGGAAGATGGTGTTCTGGATTTTATTCAGCTGTCTCATTCTCACTCTCAATGGATAGGGTCTGGATATCACGCTCGTCGTCACTCAGCACGAAAATGTCCTCATCGTCCTGCTTCATGAAGTAGCGTTCACGGGCAATGCGCTCCATAGCCTTCGGGTTGCGGTTCAGTTCACGAATCTGGCGCATATCGTTCTGGTAGCGCTCGTTGTACACACTAATCTCGTCGGAGAGCGAGCTGATGTAGTGCTTGTGGCGCAGATGGGCCAGCAAGCTATTCTCGCCGACAAAACCTACCAGCACGACGCCGATAATCGTAATCACTCCATACTTGACGAAGGGCAGGTGCCATACGTGGGCGACGGCCTTCGCAAAATTCCTCATGATCTTCATAGCTATTCTCTATCTTTTGTCTGTTGTCTTTTTGGATTATGCCAATTCAAGGTCGAAGACGGAGCGCAGGGCTTCGACGGCCTTGTTCTCCTTGACCATTTCCATGAACTGTTCGCGGCGCGACAGGATCTTCACCTCCTGGTGCTGCTCGTCGACGCGGATGTCCAGTACGATGGCGCTGTTGTGCAGATACATCTTCAGCGTGTTCACGATGCTACCGTGTATCTTGTCCATTTCCTGCTTGATCAGTTCATTGCCCACGACCACCTCTACCTTGGGCATCTCGGTGATGACGGGGGTCATGTTCTTCATACGGGTGGCGATGCCCACCAGTTTCTGGGGCATCCTGTTACACATGGCCATCCACTGCAGTTCCAGGTCTTCCTGGCTGAAGGTGGTCGCGTCGTCCTTGCTGATGTTCTCGGCACCCATCGTGCCGGGCAGTATGTTCATCTTTTTCTGCGGCGCCGACATCTTGCGCAGATTGTTCCACGAAAGTCCTAACGAGCCGGCCTTCAACGTGGGTTTGGGCTTCTGGGCTGTTTCGGACTGGGCGGGTGCTGCCGGAGCAGCGGATGTAGCGGTCGGAGCCGGGGCTACCTGCTGAGCCTCTTGCTTGGGCTGCGGCTGCTGCATCAGTTTCTTAAACAGGGATTTCAGTCGTCTGGGCTTACGCCCACTGCCGGGCGCGTCTTCCGGCTGGGTAATCTGAGCCACCTCTATCAGCGTCAGTTCCACCAGCAGCCGCTTGTTCGATGACTGCCGGTAGTTGATGTCGCACTGGTTCATCAGCTGGAGGGCTTTATAGAGGAAGGGGGTGGGACAACGCTGGGCTTGCTGCTGGTAGCGCTCGCGCTGCTGCTGACTCACTTCGAGCAGGGGCAGCGTCTGGGCATCCTTGGCCATCAGCACGTTGCGGACGTGCTTGGCCAGCCCCTGGACAAGCAGGCCGCCGTCGAAACCTTTGTTGATGACGTCGTTCAGGAGCACCATCGCTTCCGTCACCTTGTTCTCTAAGCTGAAGTCCACCAGCCGGAAGTAGTATTCAGAGTCCAGCACGTTCAGGTCTTCAATAACTTTCTGGTAAGTGATGTTCCCCTGGCAGAACGAGGCGGCCTGGTCGAAGATGGAGAGGGCGTCGCGCATGCCGCCGTCAGCCTTCTCGGCTATCACGGCCAGCGCTTCCTCTTCATACTGTATGCCTTCCTTCTCGGCTACGTGCTTCAAGTGGTCAACCGTGTTGGCCACCGTCATGCGCTCGAAGTCGTAGATCTGGCAGCGGCTCAGGATGGTTGGCAATATCTTGTGCTTCTCTGTCGTTGCCAAGATGAAGATGACGTGTGCGGGCGGCTCCTCCAGCGTCTTCAGGAAAGCGTTGAACGCCGCTGTCGACAGCATATGGACCTCGTCGATGATAAAGACCTTGTACTTGCCTAACTGCGGCGGGATGCGCGTCTGCTCCATCAGCGTCTTGATGTGCTCCACCGAGTTGTTCGAGGCGGCGTCGAGCTCGAAGATGTTGAGCGACCGCTGCTCGTTGAACGACTGGCACGACTCGCACTCGTTGCAGGCCTCGCCCTCGGCCGTCGGGTTCTGGCAGTTGATGGCCTTGGCAAAGATGCGGGCACACGTCGTCTTGCCCACCCCTCGGGGGCCGCAGAACAGGTAGGCATGCGCCAGCTTACCCGACTTCACCGCGTTCTTCAGCGTAGTCGTCAGGGCCGACTGTCCAACCACCGTGTCGAACGACATCGGGCGGTATTTTCGTGCCGAAACAATATATTCTTCCATACGTTATGACTATTGAAGATGCAAAGATAAAGAAAAAGGAGTGAAAAGCCACGCTTTTCACTCCTTATTTTTCACCTTTTAACGTTTACTCGCCATAGACGCGGGTCGTGTGCTGAATAACCAGGCCAAAGAAGATGCTCTTGTCGATGTACTCAACCTGCGATACCTTGCTGATACCGCCGTTCTTGGCAGCTTCCTTGATGTTGTTCTGCTCACCCTTGGAACTCCAGAGACCGAGGAAGATGTTTGAAGTGGTTTCACCTACTTTCTGGCCGATAGCTCCTTTTTCACCGATGGCGGCACCTGAGTTAATGGTAGCACAGCTGCA
This sequence comes from uncultured Prevotellaceae bacterium, assembly GCA_937898415.1. Lineage (GTDB taxonomy): Bacteria > Bacteroidota > Bacteroidia > Bacteroidales > Bacteroidaceae > Prevotella. The sequence continues at coordinate 35,794 of CALDLA010000078.1, forward strand.
CATGCAGCAGATTGCGAATGCTGCAGAAGCAGCGAGGGTCATGATTTTCTTCATAATGTTTTTGTTTTTTTGAATAAATAACTATATCTGAACTAAATCAGAGGCATACCGAGTTCGCGGCACTCACGGCGCATGTCCTCCGGCCATATCGAGGCCTGGATCTCGCCGATGTGAGCCTTGTGAAGCAATACCATGCAGAGACGGCTCTGACCGATACCGCCACCTATCGAGAGCGGCAGACGGTCGTTCAGCAATTGCTGGTGGAAGTAGAGTTGCTGGCGCCCCTCCTGATGCTCAATCTTCAACTGGCGCAGCAGTGACTCCTTGTCGACGCGGATACCCATCGATGACAACTCGAACGAGCGGCCCAGTACGGGATACCAGATAAGGATGTCGCCGTTAAGTCCCTTGCGGCCGTCCTCGGCCACCGTCGACCAGTCGTCATAGTCCGGCGCACGGCCATCATGCTTCTCACCATTGGCCAGTTCACCGCCAATTCCAATTATAAATACAGCACCGTAGGCCTCGCAGATGGCATCCTCGCGCTCCTTCGGCGTCTTGTCAGGATACATCTTCAGCAGTTCCTCGGCGTGTATGAACTTGATCTTCTCCGGCATGAAAGGTTTCAGTTGCGGATAAGTCTCACACGTCAGGTACTCCGTGCGGCGAATGGCAGCATAGATGCGCTCCACCACGTTCTTCAGGAAAGCCAACGTGCGGTCTTCCTTGCGGATGACAGCCTCCCAGTCCCACTGGTCCACATACAACGAGTGCAGATTGTCCAGTTCCTCGTCGGCACGGATGGCGTTCATGTCCGTATAGATGCCGTGTCCCGGTTCTATCTGGTACTCGGCCAGCGTCAGACGCTTCCATTTGGCCAGCGAGTGAACCACCTCGGCACGGGCGTCGCCCAAGTCCTTGATGGGGAAGGTCACGGCGCGCTCCACACCATTCAGGTCGTCGTTGATGCCCAGTCCCTGCAGCACGAACAACGGAGCCGTCACGCGGCGCAACCGCAGTTCCGTCGACAGGTTCTGCTGGAAGAATTCCTTAATCAGTTTGATACCCTGTTCCGTCTGTTTCGTATCAATCAGACGTTCGTAGTTTATGGGTTTGATTAGTTTGCTCATAATCGGATTTTTTCAAATTTGCGTGCAAAGGTAAGCATAAAATATTAAATTGCAAACAAAAAGGATAGAAAATTTTGCAAAATGACATCAATCATTGATTTTTGCTGTCTATTTGCGTCGAGGGGTTAATCCTTAAAAGATTTTAATTCTCAAAACTTTTCACTTTTCATTTCTCACTTTTCACTTTTTTGTCGTACCTTTGCATCCGTTTTTAGAAAACGGTCCCGTAGCTTAGCTGAATAGAGCGTCAGATTCCGGTTCTGAAGGTCTTGGGT
>CALDLA010000079.1 GCA_937898415.1 uncultured Prevotellaceae bacterium
ACTCCACATTTAGCTTTAAGCGCATTGAAGTTCAAATTGGAGCAGGATGTCATTTTCAGATAAACCGCCGATTTTTGATAACTTATTGACTTTCAGTAATGATTATAGCCATTATTTTGGAGAGGTTACGAATTAGTTACATACAGGAGTCCGAAATTCTCCACGATTTGCGTAAACATCAATAACTCTTTATCGACCTCATTTGCGGGTACAAAATTACAAATAATTATTGAACAAAACAAACTTTTAACACAAATTCTTCAAAACTGTATAATAAATTATTGCTGGTATAAATTATTGCTGTCAGATAAATAATTAACTTAATTGGCACTATGACATAATGTCATATCTTTGCAAGACATCTTAGCAGATTCATATTTGGCACATTATTTGTTCTGTAATATGTAGTACCATTGTCTTGTATCATAAGAGAGAATGGTCAGTGTTAGTTAAGCCCCAAAGGGGAGAGTATTAATTGCCTTCGTGGCCTAAAAAAGTTGAGTATGAAGAAATATCAAACTCCAACATTGGTGGCCCAAAGCACTGTGAAGATGGCAGATTGTCGTCCTAACAGAAGGCCTTGTGGCAGACCATGCAATCCTCCAGGACCTGGCGGACGCTAAAAGATGTCAGACGATATGCAATAATATCGTCTGACTGTTATTTTATATATGAAATACTATCAAATCAAACCAGATGTTATCTTCCGTAATTACGGAGACTTCGGTTATATAACAGACAACCGTAATTTCGGATACCATTTTTCCAATACATCATATGTGTTGGGAGATAAAATCGTATCTGAAAGTGGTGCCGTTATATTGTCTTGCCTTGAAAAAAAACCTCTCTCACTACACGAAATCGTGGATAGGGCAATGAATGAATTTGTTGATGTCGATATAAATCAGTTGAGATGTGATGTTGAAGCATTACTACAGTCTTTGTCAGAAGCTGGTTTTATTATAACTGGCGAATCGGAAGACGAATGTAGAGCAAATTCTTGTTGCTCTATTCCACACGAAGTCGGAAATAAATCAATAGGAGTAAATGCAACCAATAATTCAACAATTACGACTCAAACTTTTTTTGAGAAGAGATTTGGTGACAATCCTTTTCCCGTTAGCGTTCATATAGAGATAGTGAGTAAGTGTAACGAGCGATGTGTCCATTGTTATATTCCTCACGAATATAAAAATCAAGTCATGGCTCCAGTCATGTTCTTTGATTTGATTAAACAATGCCAAGATCTGAAAATTCAGCATGTCACAATTAGTGGTGGTGAGCCTATGTTACACCCACAATTCAGGGAATTTCTTAGAAGTTGTAGGGAGTGCGACATGTCTGTCAATGTTTTATCAAACCTTACTCTGCTTGATGATGACATCATTGAGGAAATGAAACGAAATCCACTTCTTGGTGTTCAAACCTCCATTTATTCAATGAAACCAGAAATACATGATGCAATTACTAATTCAAAAGGTAGCCTCTCCAAAACTATGAATGGCGTCATACGTCTTGTTAAGCAAGGCATACCTATTCAGATAAGTTGTCCAATCATGAAAACCAATTTTGACAGCTACAAGGAGATTAAAGTGTGGGCCGCTCAATATAATGTTTCTGTTGGATATGACTACACGCTAATTGGACAGTATAATGGTGGAACCTCGAATCTTCTCTACCGCCTAAGTGAAGAAGAAGTGGAACAAGTAATTATCGATGAACTTACTACAAACGATAATTATAAGAGTGAATTATTAAGCGAAGCATCTGATAATAGGAAGAAGACACCAGATGACTATATTTGTAGTGTCTGCAATTCGTCAATCTGTGTGGCACAAAACGGTAATGTTTTTCCATGTGCGGGTTGGCAGGGATATATATTAGGTAATTTAGCAGATAATTCATTGGCAGATATTTGGTATCACTCAGGTAAAGTGGGTTATCTTCGCAGTTTGAAACGTAAGGATTTCAAGGAATGCGAGGGTTGTCTTCAACGAGACTATTGTACTGTCTGTATGGTAAGGAACTATAATGAAAGTCCATCAGGCAATCCTCTTGAAATTAGTAAATATTTCTGTAAAGTTGCAGAGATAAAAAAGAGATTGGCTGAAAATGGAAAATAAAAAGATGCAGATAAAAAGTTCAATTTCTGCAAAACTGAATTATTTGTTATTTGGTTTTTCTGCTTCCTGTATGAAAAGTTAGAGTAGATCTCGGATGCTGTCCGTGGTGAGTGTAGTGTGTAATCCGCTCCATACCCGTTCACTTTTAAATCAACAACAGTTGCAATCCAGAATGATAATCGTAGCTGCTGTCACTATAGATAGGTGTTTGCACCTGTACTCGGTCGATTGCTTATAGCGAATGATGCAGACGCTGAGCTGTGGACAGTCACCTTTACAGTTGGCTACACTCCCCATATGCACGCTCTTCAGCAGTATCAAGCGCCTGATGAAGGACAGGCTAAGTCATCCATATAGACACCTATACCATAAAGAATCCCGTCTTCAAGTGCTGGATACAACAAAACAACTAAATTATCGTAAAACTGCTTTCCCGACAAACTTTCTGCCAATTTTAGCTACGTCAAAGAATATCGTTGCTCAGACAATGCCTTTTGCAAGAAATTCTCTGACTGCATCGGCAACAAGAAATCGCCGGAATACAATTACCCACGCCCCTCAACATACATAGAATATGTTATGTTGGAATTATTCATTTTCCTGATTTCAAAACTAACAGTTTTGCCATCGAAAGGATTCTTATATGAAAGAGTCTTTGGAACCAAAACCACAGGAGTTGTCCTTGCCCAGATTGTATTGCTCTCGTCATTTTGTGGTATTTCCTGTTCTCTTGATTCCATATTATCTACTAGGAATAGAGGTAATAGCAGCCCTCGTCCAGTAGGAATGTCGCCATATTTGATTACATGCTTTTCTTTTTTTACTTTATTCCCTAAAATGTCTTCTGTATATTCCTCTAGGCCCATAACATCATCCCCCGTTGTAGTAAAGTAATCCAAACCGCAATAGGAATACAGACATTCATATTCAACAGTTACATCCTTAGCCAATCCTCCTCCAATTTGCTTAATTGACAGAACTATTACCGTATAAAAAGAAGAATAATCATCAGCATTCACATTCAGTATATTATTATTTGCGACATAATAATTTTTCAAGGGGTCAGAATAAAGAGAATCCGAAGAGTTTTTTCCAGAAGCGAGAGAGAGGAAAACATGTTTCTCAATTTCGAAATATTGAATTTCAAACAGGGGATTTTCTTTTGCGATATTAATGCCAGACTGGATTACAGCGTTTCTTTGCGCCATCCACACATCTTTAAATATCAGCACATTTCCAAGAGCCCCTAATATATTAAGGATAAGCAGGAAAATATTCAGGTATTTCGTGTATCTATTCAAATCCCTTTCAGGCATAATCTTTCTTTTCTTCTTCTTTGTCATATTGCTCTTATTAATATTTCCAAACTCGCCAATGCAAACGTAGGACTTTTATGAAAGTGCATCTGTATTTTGCATTTTAGTTCAATTTACATATTTCTCCGTATAGTACCTACTCTTTTAATAAAAAAAATATGTTTCACCGCAAATTCTTGCATTTTTCTATTTTCCGAGCGCTTACTCTGAAAGAGATGCCACGTGTATGATCAGTGGTATTGCGGTGAAGAATAGGAGTAGCATAAGAATGAAACTCCAGCAACAACCCACATCCATCCAACATCTTGTTCGACAATCAACTATTTTACTGGAGATCCTATCCTTATACACCATACCGCCATTTTCTTCTGGTATGAAATGATTCTTCAGAATGCTTTTATAAAAATAGTTAGACACAAAATGATACAGGTAATCTAAACAAACATACAGTATTCCGCAAATGAAAGATATCACTAACCAGATACTGGCAGTAATCTTTCCATTCTCTTCGGAATATGTGAGAGCCCACAAAACGGCAATAAGTGTATATATGACTTGCCTACCCATCGTATCCCTCTTAGACGATGCTTCTTTCATAAAATTCTTGATCTGCTCCCCGTCTGAATACTTGTTTGATGGATTCTCTTTTTCCATAACTTCTTTTTCTTTCTTCTCTTCTTCCATCATATTTTCTTAATTTTTTCAACGTTTATAACTATTCCTTTCTCCAATTTTACCATATATGGAGGCCATACGCCACCAGCCCGTTCGAGTTTAAGCCCTTTGAGCTGAACTTTAACCAAAGCTTCAGGTCCAATTACCTTCTTGCTTGCGAGCTCTTGAATGGTTATAGCAACCTCTTTACCTAATAGTCCCTCTGTAGGGGGAATGATTATACCAGGCTTTCCAACCAATTTGGCGGCAACATTGATTACACCATCCTTTTTTATTTTAACAGATAGAGATCTCCTATCAATGATGGGCATACCAGATAGGCCAGATCTTGTCCTTTGACAATTCTGTACCTTCCCCTGCTTACAAACTCTCCTTTTTTTCATTTTTTCTTTAACTTAGTTTCAACTATGAATTTTAGACAAATATAGCACAAAATAAAAGCGACATGTTACCTTATATCAAATTTTCGGTAACAAGTTATCGTCTTTCCATTTAGTTTGATATCAAATTCAGAGAAGTATTCCCCTTGGGGAAGTGGTGATTTATCATCCTTTTTATAGAAATATTCGGAATAGTAATGATGGGTTCCATTATAATATAATGCCGGGATGTCAAACCAGGGACAGACAAATACGACAGAATTATGTGCCCCGATAATTTCACATTCACGAAAGCTTGTCATTATTACATCCCAAGGCGTCCCGATCTTTACCCCTTCCTGTGAATAGACGGTAAAAACATCAAAGCCCAAAACCTCTGAAAAGGGAGACAATATAACATCTTCATCAGTATCGTTTTTGATCTCCAGCCAGAAAATGGTATTATCACCCTCCTTAAAATCGTAACATTCCATACCATCTTCATTCTGGAGTTGGAAACCTACCATCAGGTCACTACCCTTCTCAATCGTACCAGTTCCATCCTTTTCACTGTGATTATTGATATCGGTCACGTCATCTGATTTGCTGCATGCACTCAACAATCCTAATGCCAGCAGCACGCTCATCATTAATCCTAGTATTTTCTTCATAAGCCGTCAAAAAGATTCCATCGCGGATAGATATTGTTTATAGAGTGCTATTACGATCTTATCTATTAAAATCAATATCGCATACCGTAAAAAATAATTCTCATATATATAATCATTGTCCAGCAATTTATTAAGTGTAGGCAGATTATCCTGATAAGACAGGGTGTTATGCGCACACCTGTTCCTATGTCGATAAACTTTGTCATAGATGAACAACAAATCTTTATACCCTCCACCTATACCATTCTTGTTTTCTTGAAATAGAGACACCGTACCGTTCTTCCCGCCGACAAGAAGATGACCATGCTTTATTTCTTTTGCAATCAGCTTATAATCTTCATATTGTCTGCCTTGCCATTTATACAGATTTGAATTTACTATGATGTTATCCATGTCAGTTAACACGGATTGAATGATTTGCGTCTTCGCCATATTATCCAGTATGCCATACGAATCATCTATCTTCTTGCTACAACTAATGATGTCATTTATTACCAGATTCTTTTCTCTGTAGTTTGAACATTCTCCCAGCGGGCTTTGTTTAAAACGTGTATACCGATATTCATAGTCATAGGTTGCCAATTCCCAGCATATACATTTCATCTTTTGTTCCTGAAAGCCCGTCATACGGAGAAACAGAGACTGCATAATGTGCTCTGCGATAGTTGATGTCCCCATTCCATCGCCTACTCCGACACAAGCTGTAACCGTTTCACTTAGGAGACTTGTGATAGGAGATAATATAAAATCTGTATGTTTCATCTTGATATATACCTATTATATATATTAATGGAGCTCTCCATTCGGGCTTTTAAATGCTTAAGCGCCGCAGGATTCCTTGAATGATATTTGTCCTTCTTGTATTCATCTATCTTTGATTGGACATTACGCCTGAAACCCTCAACGTTATTAATAATGAGATTGTGTTTAAGGATAACAACATGATATATCAATCCCATAAAATACATATCCATATTGATAATAGAACTATATATGCCTTTAAGGTCCAATTGGTCTATATAGGTTGTTAGCCTGTTCATCTCTGTTGTGAAGTCTTTATGGGGAAACAACGTTTCAAAGCTTCCAAACTTATCAGAAGGCACCTCACCGACTACAGAATAGATGTATTCCTCGTAGTATTTTTCCATTTTGAATCTATACCCATAGGCCACAGAAGAGAATCGGCTCGTTATATGATATTGGGTAAGCAACGACATATATCTAACGAAATCCATTCGCCCGACACCTCCATATTTCTTGGCATCTAATAGTACCTCTTTACCAAAGGAAGGCTCAAAGAAATCTATAAGACTCTCATCCAGGAAATACAGTGATTGACGACTTTCGACAGGTTGAAGCGGTTCGCCTTGGATATTAATATTCCGGAAAACGGAAGAATAGAATTTCTTCTGCGAATTATTTGTAGATGTTTCCGGCACAAGATAGCAAAAACCTAAATAATGAGTCTTTAGGAAATCTTCAGTAAGGGTTAATCCCAATGATTTATAATTGCCCTCCAATATCTTGTCTCGGATATCATCCAGCGTACTACCTTTCTCGGTAAGAACTGAGAATCTCCATTCCAGCAGATTATCGTATGGCATATCCTCATCGTCTGTTATGTCATCATTCTCATTAGCATAATTCTCAACTAATTTCGCATATTTAGTTTTGTCGGGGAAGATGTTCAAACACGCCAACAGCAAGCTTGTCAATCGTTGCTGGCCATCAATAATCAGGTTTTGAACCGTATTTCCTTTCGTGTACGCCCCAATCGTTATTGGAGGTACGAACTGATTTCTGTTAAAAGTCTCTATGAGTGTCTTCACCCTGTTCTCGTCCCATACGAAGTATCTCTGATACTCCGGCAAGACAATATTCTTTTTGAGTATCAGATCAAGCCAATGCTTGAGTGTATACTCTCCATAATAAACCCTATTTCCCATATTCCAATTTTATTGTCTAGTTATGCTTTCATCATTTGTATCTGTGCCATTATTCTCTTCCTCTTGACTATTTTCACTATTTGATAGAGTTTTCCGGTCTGACTCGTAACTTTTTATAATAGCGTCAACTACATCTTTAAAGGTATTTAATTTAGAGCCATCACAATTCTTATTGCAAAATGTTTCGGCAACTTTTTCAATCGTCTTATATATACTATCATTTGCAATAGCTGAAGAACAGAAGGAGCATCTTGACATTTGCTTTGAAATATCTTTGTAACCATCTTCGATGTTTTTCAGTTTGGATTCTATATCTTCACTCTTTAATCGTATTTTTTTTATATTACAACAATTATATATTACACAAATACACATAATCAATAAAATAAGTAATGAGGCTCCAATTACCAATTGACGCCAATCAAAATGTTGTTTAAGAAAATAAACACTAATGCCTATTATGGACACAACAATAACGCATAAGCACACACAAATACACGGACAACAAATTTTAAAGATTTTTTCCATAGGAGTAATTTTTTTAATTTCTTATATAATTATCAATATCTAACAAATGGCTCTTTTCCAGAGAATATTTATTTAAATTCTTTATTTTCTCACTAATATAACCTGCATTTATCAAGAACACTTCGCTTGCATAATTCAGATAATTAGAATCGTTGTGCAAGTCATCCTCCAGAAAGAACAGTGTTGTTATCATTTCTTTGTAACTTTTACCTGAAGAATGCATTTCCAACGAACGGTTAAAGAAGTCGATGGCATTTCCTGTTAAATAGGTACTTGTCAGGTAATTGTTATTATGAGGACATACCTTTTCATAAAGAGTCTCCACCTTTGATTTTCCTTCTTTATTATATTTTTTCCATGAATCGAGAATAGATAATAAGTTACCACATGCCCTTAACGGATCATCAAGGTTTTTATTGAAAATAGAACATCTATTTTTAAGGTCGTAGAGAAAACTATCTTTTTCCGTAGCCTCTGTAAACTCGAAAATCTCCCGCATACAGATTAGCAGGTGATTCCAGTTAAATGTTATTTCAAAAATTTCACCAATAAATGCATTGTTATACAATGTGGTACTATATAACGGAGCTATTAATTCCGTAATTCGATTCAGACAGAAAAGACTGTCTTTTATGAGATAATCCAACAAACAGAATCTCTTGTCATATACATCGTTAACATCATCAAGTATACCCCAGTTCAGTTGACATAGCATGGAATCTATATCTGCATTATAATAGTAGTCAGCAATATAATTTATCGTGTCAGCCAGACTATGATTATCATCTTTTATAGAATCATATAATTTAGGAATGATTCTTGATAAAATATCCTCGTTCACTAATACTTTAAAATATAAGTTCTGGATGTTCTGGGTTAATGTTGCTACCAACTTATCCTGTCCCAATTGGCGAGAATTGAGGACATGCCGTAAAACACTGTTTCGTATATAAATATCACCCAAGAGGCAAAGGCTATAATATTTATAAATAGCCACTTCTATCTCTGGATATGAACTTAAGTATTGGAGATTGATTTGATCAATCTGTTTTTTTGCTAACTCATGTTTGATTGTATCTATCTCAGCACAGTTTATATTGTCATAATGCCAGTAAGTACAATTGATTGCCTGTTTGGTAAGTTCCTTGCAGAAATTGATTGTTTCATCGGGTATCTGTTTCTGAGGGTAAGCCTGATAAAACACATATATTGCGTCCAACATCTGTACATAAATATTATAGGCAGATTTATGGTCTGTTAATAGTTCATATGTCTTTGCCGCAGCCAAATAATATAATTGAGACTTGTTGAACAGAATTGCTTTATCTATTGCTGGGGCTTTTGTTTTCTCATCGTATTCCTCCTTTCGGGAGAAAAAATGTTCATTCATATATTGAAAGAATGGAGCCATAGAATCATTATTTTCAACTCCTGCACATCCATACTGTGTATTTCCTAAACCTACTAAGGCATTTGCCATTGCCATCATGAACAGATTACCTTTTATCGTAATCTCCATCTGTCTTTTTTCATCATAGAGTATTTTCAACAACTCTAAGACATCGTTAGTAGAGCCACTTAGCGTTTTCAATTCTTTCAGACATTTATTGATACTGATTCTATAATATAGACATGCGCAACAAGGAGAGGCTTTTTTCTTGTGTTCACATTGTTGACATTCCTTTATGATATCATCACAATCCATGTATCCTATATAATCTTTCGCATCTGAGATCCATTTCTTCTCATTACATCCTTTAAAATATAGGATGTCTCCAAGCTTTGTAAAGAAATCAATAATTGAGAGTGGTCTGATTTCGTCATCAGCAATAGTATATATTTGCTCAAATTCTTTATATAGCAGAATCATATCTTTATCTCTGATTCCACCTAGATCCATTTTTTCTAGAACAGCAATCTTTGCCAGTATTCCTAAGTACATTATACGTATATTGGAAAAAAAAGATGAATTACTCTTCAGGACGCCTATGATGTCTGTTGTCTGATATATTTTTCTGCCAAAGAATTTTGCATCTTTTGCCATGTTTAGGATTTCCTCTATCAATTTTTCATAGGTGACATAAGCTGTATCAAATGTTTTTCTTTTTTCATACGCTAAACCAAGCTTTAGTGATACTCGAATCAGAAAAAGTATATGACTGAAGTCTTTTGTGGAATTTTTTTCTTCTTCATCTTTCTGTCTGTGGATTGCCTTTCTCGCCTCATTGAATTCAAAAATCGCTTGTTCATAATTCTCCTCCAACATATAAATATCTCCAAGCATGTGTCGTACACTTGCTACTGCAGGAGACTCGTAATAAACATTTGTATAATGTTCCAGTTGCTGATTATACAATTTCTTTATTGACAAGAGTTCATCATGTGAAAAATTAAAGAGGTAAGAGGTTTCTTCTGCCGTTTTAGAGAAAAAAGTAATCTCTTCTGAAAGTCGAAGCGGAAATTTGAACTTATACAAATTGATAACGGCTTCGTCAATATGCGTCTGATTCAAGAACTGCAATATTCCTCCAATAAAATCCCGAAGTTCAGGTGTTTTGTTAATATCAAGTAATTCTGGCATATACTCCAGATTCCTCAGCGAGAAGCCTGATTTGTGAAATTTGTACAAGTTGGAAATCATGAATGAGGTCGATACCAGTAGTTTATCATTATAAATGCTGGATTTTGCTATCAGATTTTTAATCATTGGATAGATGATATAGTTTATAAACTCTATCTTATGAATACTCCGTTCATCAAAATAAAGGTACCACTGGCAATTCTCATCAGTATTGATTCCTAACGTTATTTCTTTAATTCTTGTGTTCCAGTTGACTTCACCATTTTCTTCGTATTTTTCTTTTATACGCTCTTGGCTCCTTATGTATTTTTCCATATAAATAGCTAGTTTTTTGGGAGAGCCATTGCTCATATAGAATAGATAAGTAAGGAAATGACGTATAAAAATAATCCTTCTTTCTAACTTTTTTTCATATCTGTCTTTTTGAAATTCGTCCCATCTTATTAAGTAATAATTTGAGTAGTCATACAAATCTTTACGTTGTTCCTTTTCCCGTCCTTTCTTTAATAAAGCGTGGCACAAGAATTCCTCTATCAATGAATCAGCGCCCTTGCTGTTTCCTGCTTTCCTGAAAAAACTGCTAACATTGATTTGCCCATTAAATATACTATGGAGATTAAACTCTCGGTTAGATATGTCTGCGAGACTTGCTTCGTACATATCATATCCTGTGATAAATATGAATTTGGCTTCTGAACTTGAAATAAAATACTTCATATTAGCAAGCAAACCCGCTAAGGCTTTTTGTCTACTACGGTATGTGGAATTACCGTTTACTACATTTGTTGAGTCGTATTCTGGTACAATTTGTTTTTCGTTATCCTCTGGCGAAACTTTATCCAGTTCGTCTATGACAAAGATAAAGCGAAATTTGGCAAATGGCAATTTCTTTATCAGAGATAGTTGATTAACCAACAAATCCTGTATCTCTGGAGTGTGCGCTATTGGATAAATTCTTTTCTTGCCGGAAACGTTTTTATATCCAAAACCTACAGATAAATCATCTTCGTCCAAATTGACTTTATATCCTGCTTTAGCATTAAATTCGTTTCTTTTGGTCAATGTTGTTTCACTGTCTATACGTTCTTCCAAATAATCAAACATCTTCTTGATTTGCCAGACAGTAATGAACTTTGAACAGTTTGTTAGCTTCCATATTCCATTACAAATCTGGTTAGTATATATGAACACAAAAAAGAATAAACATGATACTCCCGCATATAAGCCCCATAAGTCTCCCCATAAAGTGAGCCATAGAAAAAACACAAATGAAATAAAGGAAATGAATTGGAATATGAAAACATTTAGTCTACTTTTTAGATTTTCTTTCAAACGCGTTTTCTTCTCAAATTCGGCTGAAAGCAATTTGCAAATAATATAAAGTAATTCCTTACTTGTCAACAGATCATTACCGACATTAATAGATATAGGTACATAATAGCAGCCACTCTTTTTCTTGGTTTTATACATCATATCCTGAATGGCCTTATGCACGAATGAACTTTTGCCCATACCCCTGAAACCTGTAATCAAATAAGCTCCGGAATATTTTTTCGTTGTATCCTTTTTCTCTTCAAGCCATGCCTGTAGTTTTTTTATAATGCTTTCTCTTCCTATAAAGTCATCCAAGTCATCATGTTCATCATTGTTGTTATTTGTATGATGAAATTCCCTAAATCCCAATAATGGGATAATTATCTCACGCATCTGAGAATCATAGGCACTATTATATTTATACATATTATTATTCTTTTTCTTGTTGGCAAATTACATTTCTTATCTCGGAGCTTCTTCCCAAAATGGGTCTCTATGGTATCTTTGGAAGAATCTGAACATAATTTGTTCTCCTTTCTTCTCGGATTGGATGGAGGTATGCTTAATATTGCCATTTGCATCATAGATGACGACAATATTCTTTGTATAACCGCCAGATTCATATATGGTCGCATTTCTGCCCAGGGCATTGGCCTTCTTACGGTTATCGTGAAGTATGGCATCCATAATAGGCATATCTTTTACACTATCAATTATATTCAGCAGTGTGCATAAAGAATCGTAAGGATCATATACACTATCAAGTACCCCCAATTTTACATGCTCTGCATATTCTGGAGGATATGCTTGCTTCAGGTATTCCACAAGCCGATCTTCATCCGTCTTTCTACAAGCCCAGACAGTTGATAGTAAGATTAGCAATAGACACAAAAACATAACTCTCCTCATATTTACTTTTTATACTTAGAAACCATCCATAATGGGTCTTCCTGAAATTTCTTCCACGAATCTTGCAGCTGTTTTTTACATGCAATAATCAATTGATGGTTTTCATTCAAATTGTCTTTTTTCTTTTGTATCTTATCAATGTAATCCAATAGATTATAACAAATTGTGTACTGACCTGCAGCAAGAATTGCTTCTGGGATGCCCTTCTCTTTGTCTCTTTCCGTAAACCAAAGCGTTGTTCCCATATTTGCTGCTTTATAACTATTTTCTTGTATAGCCATTGATGGCTTGAGGTAATCCGGTAAGGTGCCATTCTTGAATCTTGAGGCCCATTTCTCCCCAGCCCTGAGTTCATAAATAGTATTGGTTACCAAGCGATTCAGCCAGTCCTTGTCGTTATACAGAGTTGCATAAGCCATTCTGCGGATTCTTTTCAAAAAGACTGATGAACTCATCATAATGACAGACTTGGCACGATTCATTAGCAAGGACTCAATATCGCCAAAAGACAAGTGGTTAATAAATGATGCATTCTTCCCAATAATCGTATTTGAAAGCAATCCTACAATTTTATTATTGATCAAATGGAGCGCAACATTTGCAACGGTTACCATTCCCCAGATAACAGCTATGGCTCCGATTATATAATGGTTGTTAGCAAAGAAAGCGACAATCAGTAAAAGCGAAATAACGAATTCGGCAAACAGGGCATATTGCCGCAATTTTGCAATTGTCCATCCTCCGATGCTCTTTGGCAACTTTTGTTGGCAAGGAGAATAACCGTTCATGTTCGAACTTGACACATCAGATACGATTATTAGTTCTAAAGCTTTATCTTTTCTTCCTTTATCACATTTTCGCATACGCTCTTCTGCTAATAGGATTGGTTCTATTCCCTGGTTATCCACGACTCCCCCATCCATAATTCCAAAACTATCTTTCTTTGCAGCAATTTCATTTTGACATACTTTGAAGTCATCAGGAAACATCATTGGTTCAAATCCACTTGGGAAACAAGAAGAACAAGCAAGTGCCTCGCCCAATGTAACATATTGCGCAATATCTCGTCTTAACCTGTGATTACTATTTCCAAATACTCCGTATGTAGATTTTGTATCATCAATTATGCGCCCCTCTGTAACCTGAAAACGGAACGGCAGCCCATTTTCAAAATCTGTTGCGTTAGCCGAGAAATGTTTGATTGGTATATCATTGATACAATCCATCAGATCGCCCATAACAGAGTGATTGAACAATTTGGCATCATAAATGCTTGCCATGATTTTGATTAATGATGCCCCATAGCCTGTCCGTCCCTTTTCTATGTTTGCAAATGCATCCTCAATCAAATCCTCATTATATAGAAAGTCGAACAACTCATGCACCATAGTAATAATATCTTGCTTCTGGGCCAGTGCAAGCATATACTTTAGTCCAGTAATAGTCCCTCCAGAGACGGTTGACATTACTGAAACACAATCCAACAATGATTTTCCATCATCGATATGAATCGTGTTCAGGAATGAAAGTGTACCCAAATGGAATGTGGCAGCCCTGTAACCACCTCCAGAAAAAGACATTCCAATATTTAGTTTTGCCATACGAAATATAATTTAAATACCAATCAGTATGATGCAAAGATACTAAATAGTATGTAAACTGGTGCACAAACATTCAGAAAAAATGCAAGATTTAATATTTTTTAAATGTTTGGCTGTAAATTTTGTCATATTCATCATATTTTATGAAAGAATGTCTCTATACATTATTATATATATAGAAAGAGCCTCCTAATAAAGAAGACTCTTATTCGTGATGTTATAGATTACTTTGAGGCGACCATATAGAAAAATAACGATTGGGGGCTGACAGCGTGGCTTGGCCGTCATTGCCGACAGTGATAGTCTCTTTGGGATTAAGGAGATTAACCAGCGTCTGGCCTGACCAGTCAGTGAAGCCGTCGGGACATACATTGAGGGTGATGCTGAGGGTGTCGGTGTCGTGGTTGTTGAGTACGATGATGGCACCGTCCCTATGGCCGTTTCCCTGACGGCGGGCAACGTATAAATGTTTGTCTGATTCTGTTAAGACTGCCAACGTGCCTCCGAGATACTGGCGGCGGATGTCAATCAAATGACGAATATCCAACTGCAAGTCTGTAGATGCCGTGACTTCTAATGACGGATTATCCACGTCGTGCTGGGTGACGGCATAGAAATGCGGATAGAACACACAGGGCGTACCCTCGTGGGTGAGGATATAGGCGTAGGCCAGTGCGTAATCCTTGACGAGCCATTTGTCATGCTCCTTGCCCGTGTCGTGGTTATCCACGAAGGTCTCTACATTATCAACGGGCAGGCCGAAGCCCCGTATCATCCCCGCATGAGCCAGGCGCGACATGTCAAACTCATCACCCGACTTATTACACATCTCGGTGAGCGTGAACTTCAGAGGGAAGTCGAAGGCATGAACATCGGCACCGCCCTGAGCAACGCTATCCACCCATTCCTTGATATACCGTCCGTCTTCGGCCCAATACTCACCGACGATAAACGGCTGCTGGCCGTCCTGCAACGGCAATCCATTTACCCATCGGCTGACAAACTCAGGCTGCAAGCCCCGCACGAAGTCCAGACGGAAGCCATCAAAGCCAATCGTGCCCTTCAGCCATTTGCCCCAATCGCAGAGCCGCTGCTGCACTTCCTCGTTATACGTGTCGAGGTCGTTGCCGAAGAACTTGGTGCGTGGCCGCAGCACATCGTCGGCGAAGTCAGTCAGCGAGTCCGATGCCGACGACGGATGGAAGTGCTGATAGTGCCATTCGTAGTTTGGTTCGCCCTTACCCGTATGCTTCGGGAAGAAAAGATGTGTCCGCGTATAAGCCGTGTCGTTCTTCCATTGGATGTCGCTCTCAGGGTACGGCTCATGAAGTCCCGCCCTGACATACGCCGTGACTGCGGGATTGGCCTCGAAGTTCTCATCCCCACCATAGAGATGATTCAGCACCACGTCTGAATAGACCTTGATACCCGCTTGGTGCATCGTGCCAATCATCTGCTCCAGTTCCGCACGGCTGCCGTAGCGCGTTTCCACCGTGCCCTTCTGCTCATAATTGCCGAGGTCATAATGGTCGTAGATGCCATAGCCACTGTCATAGATGCCCCAGTTTCCCTTTGCGGGAATGGGCGTCCACAGGCTGCTGATGCCAGCGGCCCTGAGTTCCGGCGCCAACGAAGAAAGGTGATTCCACCATGTGCCGTTCCTGGCCTGGTCATCCACAGGCACATCCCAATAGAACGCCTGCATCATCACGTCGTCCAACGGCTGCAACGGCTCCTCCCTTTGCGTAGAGCAAGCGGCGAGAAAGCAAGCGGCAACCACTACATTAACGTCTTTCCAAAATCTCAGATTCTTCATATTGGTTATACTTATTAGTCATTTACGATTCTTTTCCATCCATTCCACGGCAAAGTCCACCAGTTCCCGTTGGCGTATCAGTCGCAGGGTGGCATGACCAAGCCGTACCTTTGCCACATGATGGGTTTGCTCGAAAGCCTTGCCTATCTGCTTGAAGTCCCTGCTATCGACATCAAGCGTCTCGTATGCTTTCCAGACCCGCTTGCCGCATTCGAAATCGGCACTATGGGCAATCGTGTTATGTTTACCTGGATAATTGGCACGGGCCTCGGCCAGATGGAGTGAAGTCACTTTGTCGTAGCCTACGCCAATCAGCAGGATGTAGGCATCGAGTTCGTAGAGCCGTCCCATGGGTGATGTGTCGCCGTAAATATCCGAATGGTCGTGCTTCACGGTCAGGAAGGTCGCATGTTTGCCGTTGGCAGCAATGGAACGGGCTGGATGGTCACTGCGATAAGTCCAAATCCAGAGACGAAACATTTCGGCAACTGTGCCCATGCCGTCAGTCGGCGTGAGGCGTTTGTCGAATGGTGGCCAGTTGTCGCGGATAGCCTGCCAGTCGTCAGTACCTACTTCGTTGTGAACGCCTGCATCGGGGTCGAGGTTCTTCCAAGACTCGGTAGCCATCACGATAGTACCTTCGCGTGTGACGATTTCGAGTAAAGCCCGGATAATGGTCTGTGCCCCTCCGCATACATAGCCCAGACTGCTCAGCGAAGAATGAACCATCACCGTCATTCCCTGTTGCATTCCAAGTTTCTTGAATGCATCAAGCATATCTTGTTTTAAGATAAGTTTCTTATGCATCATTCTGCTACAGTTCTCTTATGCATACACCTAAAAAGTTATGGATATGGTGAATCTCCATATCCATAACGAAAAGCTGTTTTACAGATCTGACTGTTTTACCCAAATGCTATAACTTCTAGCAGGAGCACCTAATTCTACTCGTCCGTCTGCTTGAACGGTTACTGTTTCTGTTGTATTAAGGACGTTCACAAGAGTTAGTCCGGACCAGTCTGAGAATCCCGTTGCATTAACCGTAACCCATAAGGATTTTGTATTTGTGTCATTGTTGTTAAGCACGATTATAGCACCGTCCTTTGTCCCATTTCCTTGCCTTCTTGCAATATAGACATCCTGTACATCCCCTGACGGATATGGATTTCCCATTTCACTCAAAACTACAAGAGATCCGCCAAGATATGTCTTTCTGATAACTATAAGATCTTTAAGACTGTCTTTCAGCCATGATGGTGGAGTTACGGTTTTCGTACTGTCATCTGCATCTACAATAGTATCACCGAAGAAATGTGGATAGAAAATACATGGTCTCCCTTCATGTGTTAATAGATATGCATATCCGAGATGGAAGTCTTTTGTTACCCATTTGTCATGTTCCTTGCCCGTATCGTGATTATCAAGGAATGTCACGACAGACGTTCCAGGCAGAGAATTACCTGCATTATTGCGAACCAAACCAGCATGATTCAGCCATGACATATCAAAATCTGATCCAGAACTATTGCACATATCTGTTAATGTATTTTTCAATGGGAAGTCGAATCCGTCAACATCAGCACCTAAAGAAGCGATAGTATTAACCCAATTCTTAATTCGATAATCAGCTCCCCAGTATTCTCCGACAATAAAAGGCTGTACACCATTTACCAAAGGAAGGCCATTAACCCAGTCTGCTACGAACTGTTCTTGGAATCCACGTACGAAGTCCAGTCTGAATCCGTCGAATCCGACAGTATTGATAAGCCATTTCCCCCAATCTCCTAAGCGAGTCTGTACCGATGTGTCAAAAGTGTTGAAGTCGTTTCCGAAGAACTTTGTATTTGTTACGATTTCGTCAGTTCCATATCCCCCTAACCAGTCATTAACGTCAACAGGGTGGAAATGACTATATGTCCAGCTGTAATTAGGCTCGCCTGTTCCTGTGTGAGTTGGATATGTGATATAGGTGTTAGTTCTAGCTTGCAGTTGTGAACTTGCAAGATTTAAACCATTGTGCCATATAGCAACAGGATAATATCCTTGCATACTTCCTGCATCAATCCATTGCATTGGTGTACCATACTCTTTTTTAGCCGTAAGGCGAATCTCAATATCATGGGCTGTCGTCAACGTTATTTTATATTCGTCTATATCAGACTGGCTGCCTATATGTCCACGCACCGTTTTGCCCGATGCAGGAAATGTGTTATAATAACCTCCTCCATCATTTGGTTCATATTCCCAATTAATATCATTTGTAGTTATGCTGTTATCCCATCTTATCATGACATCATATCCCCTTTCCGTTGATGGAGAAGACCAAGGCAAACAATAGCCTTTTATCTGTATGTAATAGTCACCAGCTGAGGCATTGGGGACAACCCACTTGATTTCATTGGCTGGATAAGGCATGAACTGTTCAGAATTAGCCTCATTAAAAACATAGGCTTTTACCGCAGGATTAACCTCTTCATTTTCATCACTTGAATAAACGTGATTTAGAACAACATCTGAATAAACGTTTATTCTTGGACTCTGATGCATAGTCTGGATCATCGTCTCTAATTCAGAACGGCTACCAAATCTGGTTTCTGTACTTCCTTTCTGATAATAATTACCTAAATCATAGTGGTCGTATATACCATAGCCATTATCCAAGATTCCCCAGTTTCCTTTTGCAGGGCCAGGAGTCCATATAGCAGAAATTCCACTTGACTTTAATTCAGAGGCTTTCCCACTAAGATTATCCCACCATGTTCCATTGAGGTTTGTCTCATCCACAGGGACATTCCAATAAAAAGCCTGCATCATAACATCATCCAAAGGAGATAATGTAGAAACCGAATAGTTTATATCCGTTGATAATCCAAGAGAGGATGAATTTGATGTTGTAATACCATCTGCATCGGCATAACAGCCAGACATAGCCAAGGTCATAAGTATTGCCATGATGCAGTGGCATACTTGACTCTGAAGAAATAAACGACTTTTTTTCATAATTGTATTGTTATTGGTGAATAAATACAGCATCATAAAAAGAATAATTGTTGCAAAGATACAAATTATTATTTAAAATACCAAATGGAATGTTGCACGTTGAGAGCCAAAAACGCTTTAAAATCAGGCCATTTTTACTATTTTTGTGTGGTATTTGCAACAAAATTCTACAATTTCGAATAAAAAACGGTTATTCTAATATAATAATAAAGAAAAGCATGGACCTGCCGTGCGTTACTATTTTCTCCCTTTTGTTGACACAACAGGACCCATGCCCATACCAAACTTATCGGTATGTTGCACAAAATTACGAATTTTCATTGAAATATGAAATTTTTTATGTATTTTTGTGCCAAAATTAAGAAAATTATGCGCAAAAGTAACAAAGAAACCCTGTATAAAGCTGCATTTAGGCTTTTTCTTGTAAAACAATTCGAAGGTGTGTCTTTAAGTGACATTGAGAATGAGTCAGGTTTAACGAGGGGAGCCATCTTCTATTATGCAAAGGATAAGAAGGACTTGTTTCATGATATTATAAAGCATTTTGTTATTGATAGACAAAATATATCCGCTAAAGTAAACAGTTCTGATTACACTTCTGTCCGTGATTATATTAATCTTTATATAAAAGGTGTAAGAGAAACTATGGACAGCCTATATGAATTACTCCCGGACATGTCTAGGGACAACGCAAGCAGAGCTTATGTTTCAACGATACTTGAGGCAAGCACTTTTTTCCCTGATGTGAATACATGGTATAGGCATAATGTTAATAATGATATAAGTATGTGGGTGTCTGTTTTACACAAAGGTGTAGAAAATGGAGAGATTCGAGAGGACATAGATTTTTTAAATAGTGCAAAACAATTCGTTTGTATATATTATGGTTTAACTCTAATGAATTCGTTTTCTGATGGCTTAAATACCAATCAGTTATTGGAACAAATGCTAAATTTTTATGATTTTATAAAGAAATAGTTTGTTATTTGCCGTATTTTTACTATTTTTGCACCCAACATAACAAATAGTATGTAATTATGGCAAAAGAGGTTTTTATTACGAGAACATCATCCTATTTCCCGAACAATCCTGTTGAAAACGAGGAAATGGAAGATTATTTAGGTTTGATAGGTGGCAGGCCTTCAAGAGTGAGGAGCATTATCCTCAGACAAAATGGTATTAAATGTAGGTATTATGCTCTTGACAAGAAAAAGAACATAACTCATACAAATGCTCAACTGGCAGCATTAGCCATTAAGAAGATGCTGTCACCAGAAGAACTCTCTATGATTCAGGTTTTATCTTGTGGAACAGCGTCACCAGATCAATTTCTACCATCCCATGCGTCAATGGTACATGGAGAGGCTTTTAATCATCCGCTGGAGATTTTTTCTTTTTCTGGAGTTTGCATGACAAGCATTGCATCACTGAAGGCTGCGTATATGTCAATCTTGTCTGACAATTCTCAAAATGCGATATGTTCTACGTCTGAACTAATATCTCCGATACTCTTCTCAAGACAATTTGAAGAAGAGTATAATGCAAAAGCAAAAATTGAAAAGAATCCCCTTATCGCTTTTGAGAAAGATTTCCTAAGATTCATGTTGTCTGATGGGGCAGCATGTTGCTTGTTAGAAAATAGTCCACATAATGATTTAAATCTTCGTATTGATTGGATAGAAACCATATCATATGCTAATGACAAACCAACATGTATGTATATGGGGGGAGATCTTGATGAACAGGGTGTTTTGATAGGTTGGAAACATTTTAATGATGAACAACGTGCTAAACAATCCATTTGGTGTGTCAAGCAAAATGTTAAAATCCTAAACGAACATGCAATCAGATTGTTTGTTGATGCGATAGTGTATGCTTTTCAAAAACATGACATAGATCCCAATTCAATCAATTATGTGATACCTCATATATCATCAATGTTTTTTTATCATAAGTTAGATGAAGAAATCCAGCGTCGAAAAATTCCGCTTGACGAGTCCAGATGGTTCACGAATTTGACCAGTGTTGGCAATATTGGTTCCGTTTCTATCTTTGCTGCATTGGATGAATTGGTAAAAACAAAATCTCTTTGTGATGGAGAGAAAATAGTATTGTTAGTGCCTGAAAGCGGAAGATTTTCTTATGGAGTAGTGTTATTGACTGTTAAAAAGAACGGTTAATCAAATATTTCTTCGTATCTTTGCACAAAATTAAGGGTTCATATTTGTCTTCAACTAAAATTGGGAAAAAGAAGTAACGAGACAGATGTGAAGTTTGTACTATATGTGCTCATATCATATAAGTATGGGACTTCACTTCGTTACGGCCTCTCCCAATGGCTTGTTGAAAGTGAATGTTCCCATACTTTTTATGCAGAGAAAAAAAGATACTCGCGAACTGATTTTGTCTCAAACATATAAATTGCTATTTGTTTATAATTGGGAGGCAATTACAATAGAGCAGATAGAAAGTTCTATTGGAAAGACACGTGGAGCCATTTTTTACTTTTTCAAGAACAAGAGTGAATTATTCAATTCCATTATTTTAGAAAGATTTCTTCGCAAGTTTGACTCATCAGAAATCAGTTGTGTCTCTATTACGAATTCAACTATAACAGGTTTTTTTAGCTATTATCGTACTCCTTTTGAGAGGATTTGCACAGATATAACGGAGAATTATGGGCAAGTAGATCCTAATCCGGCATTATTGAATATTATAGTTCAGGCGAGAAAATTATATCCAAACTTTGATAATGTTATAGAATCATATATTGAGGAAGAAATCCAATATATTGCCCAAAATGCTCTGGTAATGAAAGATAATCCAAGGTTAATCAATTCATTTAAAACTTACTTTCAATTAACATGCGGCGCCTTATTATTTCGATCTAATATTATATCTTTTAATACCAATAAACAAATACGTTCATATATAAGTGGACTTGCTTCCTTTTTGGGCGAGTGATGCTATTTTTGAGCCATTTTGATAGAATTTTATATTCAAAATGATACAATATTCTTAAAAATTTATAAATACCGTTCGGTATCTTTCGCGGTTCGGTCACAAATCCGTATTTTTGCACAAACAATATGTAAATGTTTTGATTATGAACTATAATACGAATATAAATATAAAAAAATCTTATACGCCCTGGTTATTTGTTACCGTTATGGCAATCTTAATGTCATGCTCACAGAGCAATATTAGTAAATCTCTTGAAATGGCAGAGCATATTATTAACGAAAGTCCTGACAGCACATTATCTATTCTCAGAGAAATAGATTATGAGGCATTGGAAGATAATCAATTAAAAGCATTATATGGTTTATTATATACATCTGCCAACATAAAAAAACAAAAAGTCCCAGATAACGATTCTTTAATAGACTATAGTATTAAGATTTTTGAGAATAATAATGATTCTTATCATTTAGCAGATTCATATTATTACAAAGGAATGATGAGTTATGCAAATAAACAATTTGAAGTGAGTGCTCAATATTTGAAGAAGGCGGAATATCTATCTATTGAAGATGGATATTCTCGAATAACAAACAAAATCTATGAAAGACTTAGCTATTTGAACTATATTACAGATAATACAGCCTTAACTCTGGAGTATTCAAAAAAATTCTTGGACAGTTCATTTGAGCTTAAAGATAGGACTCTAATCGGTCGAGCATTTGTTATGGTTGCATCTTCATATGCAGCGGTTAACTTGTCGGATAGTGCTTATTATTATTTAGAATCTGGACTACGATATATTGATGACGTTGATTCTGTGTTAAAAGCAGATATATTAGTAGATGTAGGTGAGATGTATTATGATAAAGGTGAAATTGATATGTCGAAGAATAACGCATTGCAATCTGACTTTATACACCCTAATCCTCATGCAAAGATGTTACTTGGAAAAATTGAATATTTACGAGGTGACACTATAAGAGCAAATGAATATTGGGATCATGCTTTGTCGATAAACGACGTGAAGATAAAAAAAGAGTTCTATAAAATGGTCGCGAACTATTATGCAGAAGTTGGAAACTACGATGACGCATACACCATTTCCTTAAAACTGGATAGTCTGAATGATACTATTAACAAAAGTTCTAAAACAGTACAAGAACTTCAGTTAAAATTTGATAGAGCGAAATCCGAGTCGGAATTATATCAAAAGATATTATATACTCTTATTATTGCCTTTTTAGCCAGTATTGCCCTTCTTCTTTTTCTGCGTTTTCACCAAAGGAGGGTCAGATCATATAACAGCACTATAAATACACTTACCAACAAGAATGAAACTTACAAATCCAAAATAGAAAGCTTTTCAGAAAGAGTAAGTATGTATCAACATGAAATAGGATTGTACGTAAGCAAAGTATCTAATTACGAGGAAGAAATCAGCAAAAACATAGAGAAAATAAAGATATTAAAGACATCTGACAGGTCAAAGCAAAAGGAGATTGATGAACTGAAAGACAATATATCAACACTCTATAAATCTATCATGTCAGAACTGCAAAAAGGACATACAATCTATGAGGTAATAAAGAATAAAAAGCCAATAGTTCATTATTCTGATGAGGATTTAAACTCATTGGTTGACTTTTATAAAATCATAAATAATAAGGTATTCTCTAGCTGGTTAGAACGATATACACCTCTAAGTGTTCGCCAATACGTATTCTTGATTCTCGAAAATTTGGGTTATGACGATTATGATGTTGCAGACGTTTTAGGTGTTTCAGATACAACTGTACGTTCTACCAGATCCAGAATAAAGAAGAAAACACGATTATAATTTTTGTTGCAAATACAGCCTAGAAAAGTGCAGGACTGTTTCATAATTTCCTGATTTTCAAGGTATATATATTTCTAAGGTGCAACAAATAGGCAAAAGCAATTTGCAGTAACGAAAATTTCATCATATCTTTGCAGCCAAAAAAGTTCAAAGGTATGAAAAAGTTTATTTTCGCTATTTTAATTATGGCATGTTTTGCAATTAATGCAAGCTCAGCTACATATAGTAGCATTCATTATTTTGAAGTATCAGAAGCAAATAGTTGTATTAAATTTCCAACTGATATTTGGCGTTCACCTTCTCAAAATGTGAATGCTATTAATGCAATCTACTATTCAGATTCTGAATTTCTGAACATTTCATTTCAGGAAAATCTTGGTTATGGAAGTATTGCTATATATCATAATGGCAATGAAATTGTCTATGACAATCCTCAAATGAATTACGGAGATGTAATTTCCTATGACCTTTCTGAATTCGGAAATGGGAAATATGTAATTGTGATTATCACAGGTAATGGAGTAATTCATTTAGGGTCATTCGACAACAATTACAATTAGGTAGAAATGTTCAAAAAGTTTTACAACAGTATCCTTGTATACTATATTTTATAAATGAATACGGTCTTTATAGTTTCAACTATATAATCCAAATACAGGTAGACGGGGGTATGCTAAAGGAAAAATCGAGGTGGAACTATCAGGATCTTCATTGTCTTTTTTAATGATTCATATGAAAGTTTTAAAAATCATATTATTAGCTACTATTATCTGTTTGGAGACTTTTAAATCAAACGCCCAAAACATATCGGGTAATGTTGTCGATGAAAGGCGACAACCTCTATCGTTTGCAAATATCGTACTCTTGAAAGCGGATTCTACTTATGCTGGCTCAGCAATTGCTGACGATAACGGGACTTTCAGCATACCCCATCATCAAGATGCAAAATACCTAAACATATCCTACATGGGCTATGTTTCACAATATTGGGAGATAACGGCAGACAGTATAGTAACTATTCAGATGCATCCCGACACGCAGATGTTGGGCGAGGTGACGGTGAAGGGCTCTCGACCCATCATCAAGCGTGAAGTGGATAGGCTGGTGTTCTATGTAGGAGCCACTCCTTTGTCACAAGGAAGTAGCGTTCTTGATTTGCTAAAGCAGACCCCATTAGTCAAAATCACAGATCAATCAATAGGCATAATCGGCAAAAGCGATGTCAAAGTAATGCTTAACGGTAAACTCTCCTATCTGAGCGGAAATGACCTTATGCAATATCTGAGGTCACTCCAGTCGGATGATATTGAAAGCATCGAGGTTATCACCACTCCACCAAGTAGATATGATGCTGGAGGTAACGGGGGAATGCTAAACATAGTAACGAAATCTAATCCCGACAAAGGTCTGAACGGCACTGTCGGTACATCATACACACAACGATCCTTTGCTGGTGAGAATGTAAATGCAACAGTGAACTATCGTACATCCAGTACATTTCTCTCCATAAAATTGCGTCAGAATCATAACAAGGGAACAGTCAATGAAAACTACACAATTTCTCAACCAACAAAAACTCAGGCAAGCAACACCAAGAGAATAGACACCTACAATAATTATGGTGCCAACATTGTTTTGGAACAACAACTATCGGCAGCCTCGACAATCGGGGTTATTTACGATTTCAGCTATGGCAGAGACAACATTGATACAGACAACAGATATAGCTATATGAGTGGCAACACGCTTGACTCACTGCTTACTACACAGTTGCTTCAAAAAGGCAACACAAGAGTACACACCCTCAATGCCTATTATGACCTTAAACTTGATACATTGGGCAAGAAATTAGGTATCGTTGCAAACTATATACACCATTCTCCCGACAAGAATGTGTATTTCACCACATTGAATCATGCCAACGGAATAAAAGCCGTCGTCCGTGAACCAAACGAAATAACATATCGGATATGGACGGGCGAGGTAAATCTTGAGTTACCCTTCTCTTGGCTTAACATTGAGACAGGTGCAAAGTATAGTGACATCCGCAATCTCTCTGATATGAAGTATTACAATCTTATAGGAAATGATTATGTCGCAGAACCTGGACGGTGCAATGAGTTTGACTATAACGAAAAGACAATAGCCGGATACGTCAGTGCAAAGCGCAGTCTCAACAGCTATTTCTCTATTCAGGCAGGACTGCGTTATGAACATACATTTGTGAAAGGAATCACCCCGCATAGCTATGTCGAGGATGTGAAAGCAGACTACGGCAAGTTATTTCCAACCGTATATCTGTCGTACACCGCAAATCCGTCAAACATGTTTAATATCAACTATGCACGGCGAATCAACAGACCTTATTTCCGGGCTATCAACCCGTTCAAATGGTACACCAATCCCAATAATATCGACGAAGGCAACCCTCAGTTGAAACCATCGTATGCCGACAATGTGGAACTGAACTATCTTTTAAGAAGTAATTTATCTGCGACCATCTATTATCAATGGGAAGATAATGCTTATGGGCAGATGATGTATGTGAACGATGATAACACCACATACAGCACATACGAGAATATATATAACAATCGCCAATTCGGAATAAACCTATCATATAACCTGCGTATGTTCAGCTGGTGGAGCACATTCCTTGCTGGCAACTATGTCTATAACCGTTCAGAAATAAAGGCTGATGGATATATTGCTCAAAACGGAAGTTCTTTCGATTTCCGCATCAACAATACCATATCCTTCGATAAAGAACGGCGTTTTCAACTGTTCTTGAACTATTCTCATAACTTCCCATATCATGTAGGTGTGACATACGACAACAGTTACGCAAATTTCAACGCTGGCTTGAAAGGCTCATTTCTGGACGACAACCTGATAGTAAACATATATGCCAATGACATATTCAGACAGGACCTTGTCAAGCGGAAAAAAGAATCGGTTGCCAACATTCAAAGCTACAACAATTACTACGATTCCAGATACCTGCGCATAAGTGTTACTTACAAGTGGGGCAACAGAAAACTCAAGACCAATAGCAAAACGATTTCGTTCAAGGAGCGAAACCGCATATAAGTTTCATTTATTAAAATTTTAAAATTATGGCAAAACAAGAACTGGTCAGCATCGCTGACATTGAGAAGCTGAATGCTTCCGAGCTCAACAACGTCAAAGGCGGCGTTTGTTCGTTTACACAGAGTACTTCTGAAGAAGACTCAGAACATCATGATTCCAACAACAACGACACCTTTCCTGTATCTAATCCGGGTAACGCTTTTCAGTATTAACTCTAACAAAAGAAATTAAAGTATGAAAAAGAAAGAACTTGTCAGCATTGCTGACATTGAGAAGTTAAACACTTCCGAACTGAACAATGTCAAAGGTGGGGCTTGCTCAATCGCTCAGGACACAACTCCATCTGAGGATTCGCAGCATCACGATTCCGACAACAACGACACCTTTCCTGTATCTAATCCGGGTAACGCTTTTCAGTATTAACTCTAACAAAAGAAATTAAAGTATGAAAAAGAAAGAACTTGTCAGCATTGCTGACATTGAGAAGTTAAACACTTCCGAACTGAACAATGTCAAAGGTGGGGCTTGCTCAATCGCTCAGGACACAACTCCATCTGAGGATTCGCAGCATCACGATTCCGACAACAACGACACCTTCCAAGGTAATGAGAACACCGCAACCAATCATAGAACCAGTTCACAGAACTGAATTCTAAGGTTCTAAAACATTTCTTAAGGTACTCCATAAACAAAGGAGTATCTTAAGAAATTTAAATCAGATAGGAATGATTTTAATATTGTCTTTTTTCGGATATGAGCAATGTACGGATCCAGTCATTGATTGGCTTCTATACTACAAGGCTCCATTCCTGAAACTCACCCAGCAAGATCTTTATGACTCTTCAAAAGTGTCAATAGATATCACTAATAGACGAATAATATTTAATGGGGTTGACTTGATAAAAGAAGTACGTTGTGTTTATTTCAGAAGATTTGAAGATAACATTAATCTGAATCTAAGATCTGGGTATCCAATGAGCCAAGCTTTATTCGAATTAAAGTATGAACTTAATGACCTAATTAAACATATTTTCTTCTTGTTAAAAGAAAAGATTTGGTTTCCAGCACCTTATAATGTTAGTATTGACAAGTTAACATCTATTCTGTATGCTCAGGATTGTGGTTTAAAAGTGCCAAAATGTTTGATAAGTAATAACAAACAAGATCTTGTGAATTTTTTGTCAAAATATCCATCTTCCATAATAAAACCGATACGTTTCTCTGGTTACTATATTATGAGAGACACGACTTATAACGTATATACAAACTCTATTAGTGTCGAAGATATAACTCAACTTGAATGCGATATATTTTTCCCCTCTTTAATTCAAGAGAAAGTCAATAAAGATTTTGAGATAAGAGCATTTTATTTGGATGGAAACATATATGCAAGCGCCATTATAGTTGATGACAAAAATTATGATGATGTGAAAAGAATTTTCGGGTCTGAACATATCCGATGGATTCCGTTTAAATTTCCCTATGAGATAGAAAATAAAATAAAATTATTCATGAACAAATTATCCCTTAACACGGGATCTCTTGATATAATTAAGACAGTGGATGGTGAATTTACATTCATAGAAGTTAATCCCGTAGGGCAATTTATGGCACCAAGCAATCGCTGCAATTTTGATTTAGAGAAACTTATAGCTAAATGGCTTATTAAAAATGGAACAAGACAATATCTTTTGCAAAGAAGAACTTCGTAAGTTGCCTTTATTTTACCATAAAATGGATAAGATGAAGACCTCGGATGTCAAAGAACTACATAGAAAAGATGCGTTCACGATAAGTGAATGTCATCAAGCAAAACAGTATCGGGTCGTTATGCCGACGATTCCATTTTCTAATATCGTAATCAGTCATGACAAATAATTTGCATTATTTCATTTTTCCTTATTGTTTCATAGTAACAGGAAGTACATCGAGCATCATTTATAACGCTCAGAAATCTACTATCACATACATAACTGATAGTATCATTTCGCTTATCAACCTATTTGGAGATTACAGCATCTCCGAAATAGAAAGAATTTATTCAGACCAGTTGGATCTGCTTCAAGAAACCATTTCATATTTTAAAGACAAAGGTATAATCGGAGTTAAACAGAAAACGGATATCTTCCCCAATATTGATTTTAATTATTCTTCACCAGAGCATATAAAACACATGGTAATTGAATACTCCCACCAATATAATAGCAATGCTGCTCTATCCATGATCAATAAATTGCTAGTTAAATTCTTGGAAATACGAATACCCGAAATGATAACTGCTCAAGAAATAGAGTATGTGCTTTCTCAAATATACAATAGCACTATCAAAAGTACACAACTCGTTGCAAATTACAAACAAAAGAATCTCTTTTATAACATATGTAAGAATAAAGAGGCAGACATAATAAGTAGTATTATTTTCTATGGGGCACCTTTTTCAAGAAGTAAGACATTTGGCGGAAAATACTTTCATTATGTCAAGAGTAGTTATAATGAACTCTGTACTTCAAATAACAATTATGCAAAGAATTGCATTTTCGACCTAAAATATTTTATTCTCGCACATTCATTCAACCCCTACTATTATAAACGCCTTTGTATTGATAAATTTGGGAATATCAAAAACTGTTTGAAAAACAATCAAACTTTTGGGAACATTATGGATAAGGATATGAACATTCTTTCTATAATCAATAGTTCTTCCTATAGGCAACTTTGGAAATGCACTGCTGATCGTATAATTGAAATTAAGGATAATCCATTAAGATATAATATGTATGTTACGAACAATCTGAGAGAAATTGGTAATGGCTTATACTCAATAATTGTATAATATATGCTAAATAAGAATCCGTTTATCAAACAAAAAGATTCCATGCAATGCGGAGTAGCGTGTATTCAGATGATATGCAAATATTATGGTAAGAGGTATAATCAAAAGTGCTTATCTGATATATGTTATGCGTCTAAAGAAGGGGTATCCCTTCTTGGCATCAGAGACGCAGCCGTTAAAATTGGATTATATACTATTAGTGGTCGTTTAACTATAGATGAACTATCCTCAGCAACGTTACCGTGTATTCTTCACTGGAACCAGAATCACTTTGTTGTTTTATATAAGGTGAAGAAAAGACAAAAGTTCTATATAGCCGACCCAGGAAAAGGACTGATAACTTACACTATGGATGAGTTCAAACAGCATTGGATAGGAACGGGTCGATACAACGAGGGTAAAGGAATCGCCATGTTTTTTGAACCAACTCAGGCTTTTTACGATAACACCAACGAACATGAAACACGAACAGAAAAGCCGTTCAAGTTCTTATTCGGCTATATCAAGCAATATCGAAAGTATTTCTTCCAGATAATACTTGGCCTGTTTGTCGGTAGCTTGCTACAACTCGCATTGCCATTCCTTACCCAGAACATCGTCGATATTGGCATCAAAAACAAAGATATAGACTTCATCTGGCTTATTTTGATTGGCCAACTTGTCATTACCCTCAGCCGGACATCGGTTGACTTTATCCGTAGGTGGCTCTTGCTGCATATCTCCATGCGCATCAACATCTCATTGGTAAGCGACTTTTTCATCAAGTTGCTTCAGCTTCCTATGTCGTTCTTCGATACGAAATTGATGGGTGATTTGATGCAGCGTATCGGTGATCATTCACGGGTTAACTCATTCCTGACACAGCAGACGTTAAATGTGGCATTCTCTTTGATTAGCTTCGCCGTGTTCAGTTGTGTACTGTTGATCTATAACAGGCTCATCTTCTTAATATTTCTTATTGGAAGTATTCTGTATGGTGGATGGATGGCACTGTTTTTGCGACGTCGTAAGGTTATTGACTACGAACTCTTTGAGCAACAGGCAGCAAACAACAATAAAACCTATCAATTCCTAACCTCCATGCAGGAAATCAAACTTCAAGACTGCGAACAGCGCAGACGCTGGGAATGGGAGGATGTACAGGCAGACCTGTTCCACATTCAGATGAAGAGTCTGAAACTCCAACAAACGCAGGAGGCTGGAAGCATTTTTATCAACGAATTGAAGAATATCATCATTACCGTTGTCTCAGCTACTGCGGTCATTAATGGCAGTCTTACGCTTGGTATGATGTTGGCCGTGCAGTATATCATAGGCCAGTTAAACAGTCCTATAGAGCAACTGATGCACTTCATATATTCCGTACAGGATGTAAAGATAAGTCTTGAGCGTATCAATGAGATTCACAAGAAGGATAATGAGGAAGATTACAATCGTTCAAGAACAGAGTTTGACAATGAATGTCATGATATTGAATTGAGCAATATTGACTTCAAGTATGACCCTCATGCCCTGTCGAAGACCATTGAGGACGTGAACATTCATATCCCAGATGGGAAAATCACGGCCATCGTGGGGGCATCAGGAAGTGGCAAGACCACACTGATAAAACTCATGCTGGGGTATTACCCGGTAATGAGTGGTGAGATAACGATTGCTGGTCACAACATATCCGAATACAACTTGAAATGGTGGCGGCGGCAATGCGGCGTTGTCATGCAAGATGGTGTCATATTCTCCGAATCTATTGCAAGGAATATTGCGGTTGATGATGGCGAGATAGATGAGGAAAGACTTGAAATGGCTGCCGAAATCGCTAATGTCAAGGACTTTGTTATAGCTCTCCCGTTGAAGTTCAATACAAACATCGGAAAGGACGGAATGGGATTAAGCCAAGGTCAGAAGCAGCGTATCTTGATTGCACGTGCAGTATATAAGAATCCGAAGTTCATCTTCCTTGATGAAGCGACAAATTCTTTGGATGCAAGCAATGAACGTGCCATCGTTGAGAAACTGAGCACATTCTACAAAGGCAGGACTGTCGTGGTAGTTGCCCATCGCCTAAGCACAGTAAAGAATGCAGACCAGATAATAGTCATGGACAAGGGAAAGGTTGTTGAGACAGGAAATCACAAGTCCCTGACGGCAAAGCGAGGGACATATTACAATCTAGTCAAGAATCAATTGGAATTAGGAAATTGAATTATTGTTAATATGGATATAGAGAAGATCGAATTAAGAAGCGAGAAAGTAAGGCATGTCATGGGTCAGATACCTCCAATTTTAGTACGTACTGGGACGATGATCGTTACCGTTTTTTTTGCTATCATATGTTATGCAACTTATAAAATTCCGTATCCTTTTACAATTGAAGCGGATGGAATTGTCGTATCTTCAGATTCAATACATAATAATCTAATAATTGAGTTGTTTATTCCGTACCGATATAATGACTATTACCAAGTAAAAAGACAAGTATCAACAACATATGAAGGTAGAGAAAGTGTGGTTATAGAATGTGATATTGATTCTATTTCTGACAATGTTGTTATACTAAATGGAGAAAATTTCTTTCATGCCTATACTTATATTAGTAATGATGATATAAAGAAGTACAGATTAAAGGAAAATATGAAAGTCCATTCGACAACAATAATCAATAACAAAACAATCTTACAACAAATTATCAGAAAATGAAGAATATAATTATCAATGTAATAATCTGTTTGGCTTTATTGTTAATAACTGGATGTATGAAGTCTGAGGAAGAAGCGCAATTAGAAGAGTTCCTGCAGACTCATTATCCTGCAACAAAAGTCAAAATCATCAGCATTAGCAAATTGGACAGTATTTATGATCCATTTAATGCCGTTTCTGATATGCTGCGCAATGGGAACTATCGTTCTGAAGAAAAACCTGATTTTGGTACCGTATTAGATGATAACAAAAATCCTAAAAATGCTATTGGAAGGATTGCAAAGGTAAAAGTTCCATTCAAATCATTTGAACAGAATATCAAAGTAATCTATGATAAAAATGGGAATATAGTGCATACCTCACTTCAGACGGACTTAATGATTGAACACATTTGGGATTTCTGGCGTGAGTGGAAATGCGGAGATGATTATTTGCCGTGGAGATTATATTAAGTATCTCTATTGTATAGCCATTGTTAAATATCCATCATTAAACAGATGGCAATTTAAATCTCGGTTTGCAACTCTATGTATGGTTCTCGATTTTTTGGAATCTTTAGGGGATGTGCTCAACAAAAAGCACATCCCCTAAAATCATTTCTTTGTTAAATGTGCTAAATCAGGATCCTCAGCGATACGTTTTAGTTCATTAGTCACAATATCCTTAACATCTTTTTTTATTTGTATATAGTTTTCTTTGACCATCTGATCCATATTATCATTACCGTTTTCGTCAGTAAAATCAGTAATAATGGGGATTGGTCTGTATGCTTTGGTTTCTTTGGAAACTTTCTCGGTATCGACAACTATTTCTGCATGGAAGATCTTTTGGTCGATGCGTTCGTCGAAGTTGTCTGAGACAGCACCGACAAACATTCCTTGGGTTAAGCCAGAAATTTTGCTGGCTGGAATCAGACTGTCCATTTGTGTATTGATGGAGGTGGATGTATCTTGGCGATTGATTGTCATGGACTGGCGTTTTTGAAGGACTTTACCGAAACGCTCACTCAGAGTTTTGGCAGTTTCACCAACCACCTGACCACTGAAGATGTTGCCTACCGTATTCTGTACCACCTTCGCCTCCTTATCACCATAGTCACGAACTAACTGGCTGAAATCTTGAAAACCGAGACATACGGCAACCTTGTTGCTTCGTGCGGTGGCGATGAGGTTATCAAGTCCCTTGAAATAGATAGTAGGTAACTCGTCAATGATGACTGAGGATTTGAGCATCCCCTTCTTATTGATGAGTTTGACGATACGGCTGTTATACAGGCCGAGGGCTGCACCATAGATATTCTGTCGGTCGGGGTTATTGCCGACGCACAGGATTTTCGGTTCCTTCGGATTGTTGATGTCAAGCGTAAACTCACTGGCTGACATAACCCAATAGAGTTGAGGGGAAATCATTCGCGACAATGGAATCTTGGCACTTGCTATCTGACCTTGTAGCTGATCTGCTGCACCTCCTTGCCATGCGTCGATGAACGGGGACATGTAGTTTTCCAGTTCGGGATAACTGGATAAAATCGGAAAGATATCCTCATATTTTTGATTCAATAGTTCTACTGCATGGGGAAAGGTACAATACTTGCCATTCTCATAGAGGCGTAGGAACCAAATGATGGCGGCAAAGAGGATGATAGGCGACTCCACGAAGAAGTCACCCTGCTTCTGCACCCATGTCTTGTTAAGGTTAAGCATGATGGTATAGGCAGACTCGTAGGCATCTGATATATCCGTCATGAAGTCCGGGTGAATGGGATTGCAGCGGTGACTTCTGCGCGGGTCATCAAAGTTAATCACATAGAACTTTGGCTTCACCTTATAACTATCCATGTGATTCATCAGATGGTTGTAGGCAATCATCGACAAGTCCGGGTACTTGTAATCGTAACAGTAGAGTGAATAGCCCTTTTCTATCTGCTGCTTGATGAAGTTGTTGACGATGGCATACGACTTACCGCTACCAGGAGTACCGAGTACGATAGTGGCACGGAAGGGATTGACCACGTTGATCCAGCCCTTGTGCCACTTCTTTTTGTAATAGAAACGGGTGGGCAGATTGACGGAATACTCGTTCTCCATCAGACGGGTTTCCTGCATAAATGATTCGTTCTCATTGTTGAAAACATCATCCATAAGATTGTTCTGTAACAGACGGCTCATCCAAAGGCCACCCATCAGCAGACAAATATAGCCTATGGTCAGTGTCATAACGTACAAGGCTGTACAGAACTCAAAGGGTAATGACAGGTTGAGAATCCACCAATTAAGGAAAAACAGAATAAAGCCTATTGCCAGTGCTATGCCAATGTGTTTCCAAGTTATTTTTTCCTTCTTCACCCCTTTCGTACCCATACACGACAAGGCAAGTAGAAGAACAGAGAAAAGTTTTGTGTATAGCGTGGAATGAAACAGTCCTGCGGTATGGTTGAAGTTCATCATGATGCGGTCAAACACACCGATGTTTAAATGCCACTCCACGATACTCGCATAGCAATACCAATAGACATTCATCACTACGAGAATAATACTCACGGCACGGAGAAAATCCATGATTTTCGCCAATGCCCTCAAATCATCTTCTTGTTGCATAATACATTTGAATTAAATTGTTGATACTATTGTTCTCTGGTTAAAGTCTCGGGCTACGACGCTTTTTCTTCTTGCGCTGTAGTCTGCGACGGAACGCCTCTTCCTCCGCAACAGTGACAGGATTGTCGGTATTGAGGATGTCAAGAGCATCAAGGAATGATGCGAAACCGCCTTTGCTTTCGTAATGTTCCTGCTCATCGTGAGAAGTGGTTTGTTGAAGTCCTTCTGCCGATGTGCTGCCAGTATTCGGCTGTTCCTCCTGTTCTTCCTTTTCCTTGAAAGGAATCTGTTCCTCTGACGGCGTATTGAAGTGCTGTTCAAGCGCATTGGCAGAATGATCTTTGCCCATACGTGAACCATTGAGGACACAATGAGTACGGTGGTCGATGAACGTTGCACCATAGATTCTTCCCTCATCGGTATAACGGAAGACGCAATCAATGCCTTTTTCTTTGAGCATCCTGACAAACTCCTCCTTGTCGTAAGTCCGTCTAAGCGCATACTCCAAGTTTTTTCTGGTCGGCTCAGTCAGATTCTTATCCTTGATGTTCTTCTTTGAGAATGCAGCCTTTTTCTGCAATGCCTCATAGCCAACGGACTTGCCAAACAGGGATGACTTGAACGGATTGCCAACCTTATTGCCGTCGGTATCAATGACTGAATAGACCAGCCCATTATAGTCCTCACCCCTGACATTACCCCTCACCTCTTCGACAGTCAGGTTATAGAGCGACAACAGCGCACGAAGTTCGCCAATGGTCTGAAACTGGTAGTCGAGGAATACAGCCTTGACTGTATTGCCCACCTGTTTCTTTACATCACCCTCGGATGGATCAACAGGGGGGATGCAGTTTGTCTTTTTCCCCTCTTCCCGCTTGTTGCCATGATGCAGTCCGTATCTCTGTTCAAAGTCCCTGATGATGGCAAGGCTTCTCCGTTTTGTGAAGTCGCTTTTAATACGCTTGCCCTGCTCGTCTACACGGACGGAAACGATATGCAGATGGTGGCGGTTTATATCCTCATGCTTGACGATGATATAGGGCTGGTCGCCATAACCCATACGCTGCATATATTCATGGGCCATCTGTGTCAGTTCTCCGTCTGTCAACTTATCGTCAGGATGGGGATTGAGTGAGATATGGATGACTGGTTTCTCCGTGCGCATCTGTCTGGGCATCCGCTTCTCGAAGTCTGCCAACACCTGTGCAACATCGACCTTGCCGTCGCCGTTGTTGAACACCTTGTTAGTGTCCAGCAACTGGCCTTTCCCTATGTTCACCTTGTCGGCGTTATACTTGATAGCACCGAAAAGGGAACTTCCGATCGTTATCTTTGCAACCATCTCTCCCTTGCCTCCTTTGCCAATGCCACGATCTGCTGTCCCTGCTCCATCATCTGGCGGGTCATCGACTCCAGACGATAGAGCAAGGCCATGGCCTTCTTCTCAGAGAAATGGCTACGCAGTTCCTTTACCACCTGATTGTAGTTGACCGCCACCCCCCGGAACTGAGCGTGGAATGATGACAGTTTTTCGTAGAAGTCAACCATTGTCTTATCGACTTTCACGACCTTGAACGTCTCGCCAAAGACACGCGACTTGACGAAAACCGCCTTGGCATAGACTCCTGACTGCTCATAGAGCGTGAGGAACCTGGCCCATTCCATATCGTCGAAGCGTACCATGACACAGTGCGTCCGCTTGTTGTTCTTCGGGTATCGACCCGTCCTTTTCTTTTTGTTTTCTTCCATATTATCTATGATACGTTACTATCGCTTTCTAAATCAGGGGATGACGACTTCGGAGTCAGCCCCCGGCTCCCTGCAAGGGCAAGATGAGAGTTTCGCGGGTAACCCGAAACCTTTTGAGTAACTCAAAAGACATCTTGCTATG
>CALDLA010000080.1 GCA_937898415.1 uncultured Prevotellaceae bacterium
GTATTTCCCTTGCTATCCAGGCACAAGCTTCTGCGTCAGCAAGTGCGTGGTGATGATCTTCTAATTCATAACCACAGGCAGCAGCAACAGTTTGAAGCTGGTGGTTTTCTAAATCAGGGAGTACTCGCCGCGAAACGCAAAGTGTGTCGTAAAACTCATAGTCTGGGTAATCCATCTGATATATACGGAATACGGCTTTCAGACAACCTTCATCAAAAGGCTTATTATGAGCCACAAGAGGTAAGCCCTTTATCAATGGTTCTATCTGTGACCAGACTTTGGGGAAAACAGGCGCATCATCGGTGTCTTCATGACAAAGACCATGAACCTGAGAACACCAGTAGTTATAATAGTTCGGCTCTGGTTGGATGAGAGAGTAGAATGAATCCACTATCTCGTCGTTGCGAACAATGACGATACCAACAGAACAAACAGAGCTGCGCTCATTGTTAGCCGTTTCAAAATCTATTGCTGCAAAATCTTTCATCATTTGTCCTCCTTATATTTATTCCACATTCTCTCTATCTTGCCGGCAATCTCCTTGCGGAGCCAGAGCGGTTCCAGC
This sequence comes from uncultured Prevotellaceae bacterium, assembly GCA_937898415.1. Taxonomy (GTDB): domain Bacteria; phylum Bacteroidota; class Bacteroidia; order Bacteroidales; family Bacteroidaceae; genus Prevotella. The sequence continues at coordinate 566 of CALDLA010000080.1, forward strand.
ACCTCTATGTCTTCACCATTCCAAAGCAGTTCCTGCTGGAAGTCGAACTCTGGACGGAGATTGAAGGTAAAGATGCTATACTCTTCATTGCGCTCTATCTCTTCCTGCGACTCGTGCATCTTCAGGTCGCGGATATAGTTAGCCTGTCCTGCTGATACTTTTAACTTAACAGGTTGGATTTTGACAGACTGTTCAGCAATGATTCCAAAGCAGCCGTCAAAGAAATCCTCGGCAGTCCAGTCCTTCGGCATTTCGAACGTCTCTTCTGTTACATGAAGATCGTTAATGCGGTCGAGGGCATAGATGCGAGGCCCTTTCTCATAATAATAAGAATAGGTACTACGGGCTACCAGATACCAACGCTGGCGGAACAGCTTTACACAATACGGTTGCACGTCGAAGTTGTTCTCCTCGTCCTTCCAATAGCTGTGATAGGTCATGTTGAGCACACGATTTTCCTTCATCGCTTCGATGATAGGTTGTAGGTAGTCTTGACCTGACGGCACGTATTCCAGAATGATACGGTCTTTGATGCTCTGGCTATTTGCTAGGGCATTGCTCACACAGAAAGTGTTGTAGAGCCATGAACGGAGGCCGTTTCTGCTGATGTCCTCCTCATTCTCAATGTAGTAACGATACTCACCACGATTCTCATTGACAATGTTGATGCCGAACATATCCCAAATAACATAACGCCAGTTGTCGAAGGTGCGTTTGGGAATATCCACACCTCTGCTGATGTCATCGCGAAGCCACAACTCGTTCAGGTCCTTAAATGAGATCTTGCGTCTGCGATAGATGGTCTCTATTACCCAGACGTATTTGGTTATCAAACTTTGTCCTCTATCGTTGTCCATATTTCTTTGTTTTTTCTGCAAAAGTATGACAAGGGTGCGCCAAACTGTGGCAGAGGTTTGAGAATATGAAGAGTCAGATCAATACTTTTTGGTGCAAATATAATACAACTTTTGTTATTTATGAGATTTGGCAAACAGAAAAACACTTCCTTTTTATATTTTTAAGGAGTGGCAGGCATAATACCCTCCAATTTACTAATCTTTTTCATAAAAACAATGACATAATGCAATTTGCCTCCTGAAGAATTTGGCGTTATCATTTTTTCTTTGTACCTTTGCACTCGATGATGGGCTATAGTACGGCTGGTGGTTCATCGTCAGGTGTTCTTTGATGCAGTTTATAGCAGAATGCGGAATTGAGTACGGTCTCCAATTCGTAACCCAGTTTTTCCTCAATCCTCCAGACTGCCTTTATACAAAGAAAAGCCGAGAATTCTTACAAAGTTACGAAAAATAGTTGTAGTAACGAAGCGATTTTGGAAAATTAACACAATTCGGCCTGAATAGTTACGTCACTTTTCGGGTTCCACCAAAGAAAGTTAAAAATGTGGCGGAAAGTGCGGTTGTATGGGATAATTGTTGTAACTTTGCACCTCAATATAGAGGAAGTTTGTTATGAATCAGGAGAATCAACGGAAGAATCCGTTTTTTGAGCCTTACAACACGCCGCACGACACGGCGCCGTTTGACCGTATCCGCCTGGAGGACTTCGAGGAAGCCTTCATGGAGGGTATACGCCGTGATAACGAGCAGATAGAGAAGATTATCAACAACCCCGAGAAGCCGACGTTCGACAATACCATTATCAGCGTGGACGACGAGAAGGACAACTACTACGACCTGCTGTCGCGCACGTCGACGGTGTTCTTCAATCTGTTGTCGGCTGAGACGAATGACGAGATGGACGCGCTGGCACAGAAGATGTCACCGATCCTGACAAAGCACGCCAACGACATACGGCTGAACGAGCGGTTGTTTGAGCGCATCAAGTACGTTCATCGTCACCACCGCAAGCTGACGCCAGAGGAAAAGATGCTGCTGGATACGTGCTACGACGGTTTTGTGCGTAGCGGAGCATTGCTCGACGCTGAGGGCAAGGCCCGGCTGCGCCAACTGACGGAGGAGGCTTCGATGCTTGGGCTGCAGTTCTCGCAGAACCTGCTGAAAGAACAGAAAGCCTTCACGCTGCACCTGACGGACGAGGCTCAGCTCGACGGACTGCCCGAGACGGCCCGCGAGGCGGCTGCACAAGCTGCAAAGGAACGCAATCTGGAGGGTTGGGTGTTCACGCTGGACTATCCCAGCTATCAGCCGTTCATGACTTACTCCACACAGCGGGAGTTGCGCCGCCAGATGTATATGGCCCGCAATACGGTGTGCATACACGACAATACAGAGAACAACCTCGACATCTGCAAGCGCTTGGTGAACCTGCGCCGCGAGATAGCCCAACTGCTGGGCAGCAAGACTTACGCCGACTACGTGCTGAAACACCGTATGGCGGGTAATGTGCGTAGCGTCTATAAACTGCTGAACGAGCTGATAGATGCCTATAAGCCGACGGCCATCAAGGAGCGTGAGGAACTGAAGAAGCTGTCGAAGGAGAAACTGGAACCCTGGGACGCGGGGTTCTATTCGCATAAGTTGCAGATGAAGAAGTACAACCTCGATGCTGAGATGCTGAGGCCCTATTTCCAGTTGGACAAGGTCATCGAGGGCGTCTTCGGACTGGCCACACGCTTGTACGGCATCACGTTCAAGGAGAACAAGGACATCCCCGTCTATCATCCTGATGTGAAAGCCTACGAGGTCTTTGATAAGGACGGCTCGTTCCTGGCCGTGTTCTATGCCGACTTCCATCCGCGTCAAGGCAAGCAGGGTGGAGCATGGATGACGGAATACCAGAGCCAGTGGATGGAGCGTGAGGACGTTCACAAGCCTTTCGGCACAGATAACTGCAAGAATGTACGTCCGCACGTCTCGGTGGTAATGAACCTGACGAAGCCTACCGAGGGGAAGCCGGCGCTGCTGACATTAGGTGAGGTGGAGACGTTCCTCCATGAGTTCGGCCATTCGCTGCACGGTATGTTTGCCAACACCCGCTTCGAGAGTCTCAGCGGTACCAGCGTATGGTGGGATTTCGTGGAACTGCCGTCGCAGTTTATGGAGAACTTTGCTATCGAGAAGGAGTTCCTGCGGACGTTTGCCTTCCATTACGAGACGGGAGAACCCCTACCCGACGAGCTGATTCGCCGCATCGTTCGCAGCCGCAACTTCATGGCTGCTACGGCTTGTCTGCGCCAGGTGTCGTTCGGTCTGCTCGATATGGCTTACTACACGAAGAAGGATGCGTTCACGGACGACATCATGACATTTGAGAAACAGGCCTGGAAGAAAGCCATCATCGGCCGTCAGCGCACGGACACCTGTATGACGGTACAGTTCTCGCATATCATGGCGGGTGGCTATGCTGCCGGCTACTACAGCTATAAATGGGCCGAGGTGCTCGATGCCGACGCCTTTGCCGTTTTCAAGCGCGAGGGCATCTTCAACCCGGCGACGGCACAGCGCTTCCGCGACTGCATCCTGTCGAAGGGCGGTACGGAGAACCCCATGACGCTCTATAAGAGATTCAGGGGAGGTGAACCCACCATAGACGCATTATTGAAGAGAAATGGAATCAAAAGACAAGCAAAATAAGCTGGACGAGCGCTATCTGCGCATGGCCAGGATTTGGGCCGAGAACTCCTACTGCCAACGGCGGCAGGTGGGAGCTTTGGTGGTGAAGGACAAGATGATCATCAGCGACGGCTACAACGGTACGCCGACAGGATTTGAGAACATCTGCGAGGACGAGAACAACGTGTCGAAGCCCTACGTGCTGCATGCCGAGGCCAACGCCATCACGAAGCTGGCCCGCAGCAACAACAACTCCGACGGTGCTACCATCTACATCACGGCCTCGCCATGTATTGAGTGTGCCAAACTGATTATCCAGGCAGGCATCAAGCGCGTGGTCTATGGCGAGAAATACCGGCTGACGGACGGCATAGACCTGCTGGAACGTGCAGGAATAGAAGTCATATATTTAGGCGAGTGATACAGATATGAACAGAAAGAATCGCTTCATGCCCTTGTGGCTGGCGCTGAGTGTCGTTGTGGGCATCTTCATCGGCACGTTCTTCGCCAACCGCTTCTCAGGCAACCGACTGAGTATCATTAACTCAGGCAGCAACAAGCTGAACGACTTGTTGCACATCGTTGACGACCAGTATGTGGACACCGTCAATGTGAATGACCTCGTGGAGAAGGCCATGCCTACCATCCTGAAGGAGTTGGATCCACATTCCGTCTATATCTCGCAGGAGGACGTCCAGCAGGCCAACGACGACCTAAAGGGCTCGTTCTTCGGTGTGGGCATTGAGTTCACCATCCGCAAGGACACCCTCCACGTGCAGAATGTCATCAGCAACGGCCCTTCAGAGCGAGCCGGACTGTTGGCGGGTGACAAGATTGTGGAGATTGACGGCAAGCCCTTTGTGGGCAAGGACGTGACCAACGAGGACGCCATGCACCAACTGAGGGGCGACAAGGACACGAAGGTGGTGGTGGGCATCATACGTGGCAAGGAAAAGGACATGCGCCACTACACCATCACTCGTGGCGAGATTCCCACGAAGAGCGTGACAGCCACCTATATGCTGGACTCGAAGACGGGCTATATCAAGATTAAGAACTTCGGGGACAAGACCTATCCCGAGCTGCTGATAGCCCTGGCCCGTCTGGGACAGGAAGGCTTCGAGAACCTGGTCATCGACCTGCGCGGCAATACGGGCGGCTACTTAGGGTCGGCCGTCCAGATGGCCAACGAGTTCCTGTCGCGTGGTCAGCTCATCGTCTATACCGAGGGCCGCCGGTCGCAGCGTCAGGAATACCGCAGCGACGGCCGCGGCTCCTACCAGCAGATGCCTCTTGTGGTGCTGATTGATATGGAGTCGGCCTCAGCCAGCGAGATTTTCGCCGGTGCCATTCAGGACAACGACCGCGGAACCATCATCGGCCGCCGCTCGTTCGGAAAGGGACTTGTCCAGCAGCCCATCACGCTGCACGACGGCTCGATGATCCGCCTGACCATCGCCCGCTACTACAGCCCGTCGGGTCGCTGCATCCAGAAACCTTATACGTCAGGGGCTGACCGCAGCTATGAAGAAGACCTGCTCAACCGCTATCAGCACGGTGAATTCTTCTCGGGCGACAGCATCAAGCACGAGGGACCGGAGTATCACACCAGAAACGGACGCGTCGTTTACGGCGGTGGCGGCATCACGCCCGACATCTTCGTGGGCGAGGACACGCTTGGTATTACCTCTTATTATAAAGAGGCCTCCATGTCGGGTCTGATACTGCAGTTTGCCTACGAGTATGTGGACGACAACCGCCAGAAGCTCAGTTCGTATAAGACGAAGCGCGACCTGCTGGCCTATCTGAAGAAGCTGAACACCGTAGAGCTGTTTGCCGCCTATGCCGATAAGAACGGCTTGAAGCGCCGCAACCTGATGATACAAAAGAGCCATCACCTGCTGGAGCGCTACATCAACAGCCGGCTCATCTACAATGTGCTCGACGAGCAGGCTTGGACGGAATACCTGAATGATGACGACCCCGCCATCCGCGAGACCTTACGGGTGTTCAAGGATGGAGAGTCGTTCCCGAAGAATACCGACAAGAAGCAATAAGCTATTCCTCAACAATACCGGAGGTAATCCATTGCGTAGCCACTGCCTGGGCATCAGCCTGAGCGGTGGCTTCGTCAACTTCGTACTCTTCGCAAAGCAGACGGTTGAGGTCGTCGGCCGTGAAGGAGGGAAGTTCTTCAACCTTCTTCCAGAGATAGGCAGCTGACTCGTTCATGCTGATGATTTTCGAGAAGTCAATGTTCTCAACTCCCTCGGCAACAATGACGCTTTCGCCACAGATGTCGCGAAGGTGGAATCCTTTTTTTGTCTTCATTTTTCTTATATCGGTTTAAATAATTTCAGCCAGATACGGCGGTAGAAAGCCAATAGATAGCGGCGCACGGGCAGCAGCCGCATCCAAATCCAGGAGTAGGTGCGCCACTTGCGTCCGTCGGTGCGATCAGCCGTTTTCCGCCCCTTGCGGTAGAAACCGATGGCAATGGCCTTGACATCGCTCAGCCGGCAATGTTCGACATTGAGGTTGCCGTCGCCGCGCAGGGTGACGTGCTGCCCTTCTATCTTCACAATGCGGTGCAGGACGTAGTGGCGGGGCGCAATCTCGGCCAATACAGCATCGCCAATGCTGATGTCGGTAGCTTTCTTCAGGAGCGCGTTGTCGCGGCCGTCCTCCAGGAAGGGCCGCATGCTGTAGCCGCGCAGGGGCAGGGTGACGGTATGCCCCTCATTGAGCAGCCTCACCACCTCGGGCAGCAGCACCTCGTTGGCCATCATCACCGTTTTTATGCTTGAGTCAGTGTCTTGTGGCATAGTAGTGCGGCTTCTTGGTCGGGCAGACAGTGAAGGGTATAGACGGGAGTTGTCTCGATGATGCGTGTGACGGCATCGCCGAGATTCCGGTAGATGGTAGAGTCCCACTTCATCGACGAGCAGGCGGGCAGCAGTGAGGCAAAGGCCTTGACGGGCTTCAGCCGTTCTATGCTGTTCTGCGGAGCGCGGTCAATGCGGGTCACAGCGCCCAGCAGTGCCTGGCGGTTGCGGTAGCAGGGTGTCTTGCCGCTCCAGGGTGAACCGTAGATGTAAGGTTTCCCGTCGATGATGCGGATAATGGGATTGTCGTCGTTCAGCAACTCGGCCCCTTCAATGTGCTTGAGCCAGAGTGAGGAATGGGTGCTCTTCCCCGTACCGCTCTGGGCAATGAACGGATAGCCGACGCCGTCGAGCATGATACAAGAGGCGTGTATCAGCATGGTCTGGCGATAACTGCCGGCAAAGGCAAAGATGAGCATGAGGGCGTCGTTCAGCCCGAAGGAGCGCATAGTCCAGTCGCCGTTGAGGGCACACCGGCACTCAGTAAAATGCTCGTTGGTGATGAGCAGACAGCAGTCGCGATTGTGAATGTCGCGGATGATGTACTGGTAGCCGCCGTCGGACAGTTGATAGACCAGTGTGTCGCCGTTTCCCGTATCGAACTTCCTGATCAGCTGTTTGTCCTTGGCGGGGCGCAGTGAGTCGTCGACGGTGAGGGTGAAGAAGATATCACCGTCTGCCTCTTTCGTCTCGAACGTACGGAACGAAGGAAGCAGCCGCATACTGTTCTTGTCGGAGTCGGTAAAAAGGATCTGAACGTTCAGACCGGCTATCTTGAAAGAATGATTCTCCACGCGGGCGATTCTTATTTATTTTTATTTGTCGGTTTCTACTTCAGTGACTTCAGAGTTGTCGATCTTGACGGTAGTGAACTTGAATTCGTCGCTGGTGATAGTTCTGACATCATTGCCGCTCTTGGCGTTCTTGCTGGTAGCGTAGAGCTTCTTCATCTTCAGGAACTTCTTCTGCAGCTTGTTCAGTTTCCTGTCATAGAACACGACACAGGTGCGGTAAGGCATCTGCTGGTGGGTCAGATAGTTACTGAGCTGGTATGAATACTGGTTCCTGGCCATCAGAAACTGGTGCTTGGCCTCCAGCGTCACACTGTCAAGTGCCTGAATCTCAGTGAAGTGTACGATGGTGTCGTTGAACGAAGCGGCAAAGCCGAACAGATAGACCCGCTGTGGGGCGTTGCTTTTCTTGGCCGCAGTCGTGGCTGGCAGAAGTACTGCCAGCATCAGGGCAGCGGCGATGATATAATTATGTAGTTTCATTGTCCTAAATATGCCTTGAGCATTTTGTTCTTGGTTCCCTCGCGAAGGCGACGGATGGCTTTCTCCTTGATCTGACGGACGCGCTCCCGGGTGAGGCCGTACTTCTCGCCAATCTCCTCAAGGGTCATCTCCGGGCCGTCGATGCCGAAGAAGGCTTCCACCACGTTGCGCTCACGTTCGTTGAGGATGCGCAGAGCCTGTTTGATTTCGGCCTGTAGCGACTCGACGACCAACTGTCGGTCGGCCATCGGCGACGACTCATTGATCAAAACGTCAAGCAGTGACCCCTCGTCGCCTTCGCTGAAAGGTGCATCGACAGACACATGCCGCGTGTTGGCACTCATGGCCTCGTCAACCTTCTCCTCGGGCAGATTGGTCTCCTGCGAGATCTCCTCTATCGACGGGCGCCGTTCGTTCTCCTGTTCGAACTTGCTGAGCATGCGGTTGATCTTGTTCACCGACCCTACCTGATTCAGCGGGAGGCGGACGATACGGCTCTGCTCGGCAATGGCCTGGAGGATGGACTGGCGTATCCACCATACGGCGTAGCTGATGAACTTGAAGCCGCGCGTCTCGTCGAACTTCTCAGCAGCCTTGATCAGGCCGAGGTTCCCCTCGTTGATGAGGTCGGGCAGCGACAGCCCCTGGTTCTGGTATTGCTTGGCCACAGAGACGACAAATCGGAGGTTTGCCCGTGTCAGGCGCTCCAATGCCTTTCGGTCGCCTTTGCGAATCCGCTGTGCCAGTTCTACCTCTTCCTCTACGGAAATCATGTCTTCTTTACCTATTTCCTGCAGGTACTTCTCAAGAGATTCGCTCTCTCGATTGGTGATAGATTTCGTGATTTTTAGTTGTCTCATGGAGGTTCATGTTTTTTCGCCGTTCGGCAAAGGTACGACATTTATTTGAAACAGCCAAAGAAAAAGGTGAAAAAGTTGCCTTTTCCACCTTTTTCGTCCGTTTAGGGATGCTTATTCGTTCTGCAGGTAGACCACAAAACCACCGCGCTTTCCGGTCGGGAAGATACCCTTGACGACCAGCATCTGGTCTTTCGATGTCGAAGCGTCTTTGACAGCCTGCTGCAGGTCGTCGAAGCTTCTCATCGGCTCGTCGTTGACGCGCTGAATGATGAATCCCTTCGGTACGCCGGCGTCCTTCATCTTGCCGCCGTTGACCTTCAGCACCTCCAGTCCGTAGCTGATTTCCAGCTGGTTCTTCTGGCTGTCAGTGATGGGGCGCACGTCGATGCCCAGCACATCGATGTCGGCATTCTTCACCACCTTCGTGTTGCCCTGCTCGTTCTTCAGGGTCAGCGTAGCCGACTGCTTCTTCTTGTCGCGCAGGTAGTTGATGGTAATCTTGTCGCCCGGGCGTTTCTGGGCAATGATGTTGGTCAGCTCGCCGAACTTCGTCACCTTCTGTCCGTCGATGTGGGTGATGACGTCGCCCTTCTTCAGACCGGCATCCTCAGCAGCACCGTCTTCCACGACTTTGGCGATATAGACGCCCTCCATCGTGCCGAGGTCCACCTCGTTGCCCTTGTCCTTCTCGGAGTCGACATAGTCTTTCACGTCGCCGCCCTGAATACCGATCATGGCACGCTGCACGTTACCATACTTCTTGATATCGTCCACCACCTTACTCATAATAGAGGTGGGAATGGCGAAGCCGTAGCCGATGTTGGAGCCTGTGGGAGAGGCCAGCATTGCGTTGATGCCAATCAGCGCGCCGTTGGTGTTGACGAGCGCACCACCCGAGTTACCCTGATTGATGGCGGCATCCGTCTGAATCATCGACGTCACCTTTCCCGGCTCCTGCATTGAGCGGGCTTTTGCCGAGACGATGCCTGCGGTCACCGTGTTGTTCAGTCCCAAGGGGTTACCCACGGCCAAGACCCATTCACCCACCTTCACGTCGTCGGAATTGGCAATCTGGATGGCGGGCAGGTTCTTGGCGTCAATCTTGATGAGCGCCAGGTCAGTGGTAGCGTCGGCACCGATGATGCGGGCCGAGTACTCCTTGTTGTCGTTCAGGGTGACTGTCAGTTCGTCAGCACCATCCACCACATGGTTGTTGGTCACGATGTAGCCGTCAGACGAGATGATGACACCTGAGCCAGCTGCCTGGCGCTTCGGCGTCTGTACCTGGCGCTGGCGGCGACCGCCGTTACCCTGTCCGCGGCCGAAGAAGCCACCGAACGGGTCGCTGAAGAAATCCTCAAACGGGTCGCTGTACTCTACGGTCTGCACCTTCGAGTTCTGCGTGTTCTTGATATAGACCACTGAGGGCAGCGCTTTCTCGGCAGCGTAGGTCAAATCTACAGGCTGGCCGGCAGGCAGTGCCGAGACGGCGGGTGAGGGAACTTGTTCAGGGGTTGTGGCGGCATTGGTGTTAGTAAATGCTGCTACGGAGAATACGACAGCTACCAGAGCGGATGTCGGTACTGCAATGTTGACAATCTTTTTCATATCCATATTCATTTGTTTTAATTAATAATCGGTTTACGTGTTTCCGACTGCAAAATTAAGCGCAAAGTTTAATAATCTGACAAAATGTCATGAAGATTTGTCCCAATTTAACAATTCTCCGCCCTGTGTTAACGCTGCTTTGCGATTAACACTTCAAATCTTAAACGACTAATAATTTTAAGAATATGATGATTAAATAGTTGCTTATATGCAATTATTAACTATAAATACATGACGTTTAGCGCCGTTTTAAGCTCAGCAACTTCGGCAATTTTTGCCATTTCCCGTTCTTGGGCACTTTCAGGGTGCTACCCTTCTCCTGTTTCAACACATAGATGGAGTCGTTTTCGCGGGTCAGCGTGGCTGTCAAGTCTTCGCTGCCGTAGTCGTTGATGAGACTCAGCTCGGCCGTCTGCTCATTTTTCACCTTCGCAGCGGTGATGGGCCAGCAGAAAGGGTTGTTCTTCTTGCCCAGATAGCCCGGCAACTGCCCATACAGTTCATTGCCGGGAACGTTGATGCTCTCTTCGTACAGGTCGATGTCCAAATAGACCTCGTATTCGCTGTTGTAGAGGTAACAGCGGAAGGAGCGTGCCTCCTTCTGGGCCATCATCAGGACCGGACTCAGTCCCAAGACCAGTGTAAGGATGGTTTTCTTCATCACGGTTTTTCTTTTTTGCTGACAAAGTTACAAATATAAATCAATAAATCAGAGAAATCGGTAAAAATAAACGTCCAAAATTGATAGGTTTAGAATTTTTTTAGTTATCTTTGCAGCCGTTTATAATTATAACGAATGGGAAAAGAGCATTTAACGCCTGACTATATCTTTGAGTCGAGTTGGGAAGTCTGTAACAAGGTTGGTGGTATCTACACCGTACTTTCTTCTCGGGCAAAGACGCTACAGGACAGGATGAAGGACAGGATCATTTTCATTGGTCCTGACTTCTGGAAAGAAAAAGAAAGTCCTTACTTCAAGGAAGATAAGGCTTTGTTTGCCGATTGGCAGTGGGAAGCCAAGAAAGAAGGACTTCATGTGAGAGTTGGACGCTGGACGGTGCCCGGCGAACCAATTGCGGTCTTAGTTGACTTCAATCCGTTTTTCGAGAAGAAGAACGAGATCTACGGTTGGCTGTGGGAAAAATATCAGGTGGACTCGCTGCACGCCTATGGCGACTATGACGAGGCCTCGATGTTCTCGTATGCCGCTGCGCTGTTGGTCGAGAGTTTCTACAAGCACTATCTCGACGGACAGCAGCAGAAAGTGGTTTATCACGCGAACGAGTGGATGTGCGGCCTCGGAGCCCTCTATCTCAACAACAAGCTTCCCCAGGTTGCTACGCTGTTCACCACCCACGCCACGAGCATCGGCCGTTCGATTGCCGGTAACCAGAAGCCGCTCTACGACTATCTGTTTGCCTACAACGGCGACCAGATGGCCGGTGAGCTGAATATGCAGTCGAAGCACTCCATTGAGAAGCAGACGGCCCATCACGTTGACTGCTTCACGACGGTGAGCGACATTACGGCCCGTGAGTGCGTCGAGTTGCTCGACAAGCCCGTTGACGTGGTACTGCCCAACGGCTTCGACAATAGTTTTGTTCCTAAGGGTGCCACCTTTACCAAGAAGCGTAAGGCCGCCCGCAAACGCCTGCTAGACGTGGCGAATGCACTGCTTGGAGAAACACTTGATGACGATACATTGATAGTCTCGACCTCAGGACGTTATGAGTTCCGCAACAAGGGCATCGACGTCTTTGTAGAGGCTATGAACCGCCTGCTGCGTGACAAGGAGCTGAAGAAGAAGGTACTGGCTTTCATCGAGGTGCCTGGCTGGGTGGGCGAGCCGCGCAAGGACCTGCAGGAAAGGTTGCTGACGGGGCAGTCGTATGATACTCCGTTGGAGGTTCCGCAGGTTACCCACTGGCTCCACAACATGAGCCACGACAACGTGCTGAGCATGATGAAGTACTACGACATGCACAACCGCAAGGACGAGCAGGTGAAGGTGATCTTCCTGCCCTGCTATCTCGACGGCGAGGACGGTATCGTAAACATGACCTACTACGACGTGGTGCTGGGCAACGATCTCTGTGTCTATCCTTCCTATTATGAGCCGTGGGGCTATACGCCGCTAGAGGCCGTCGCTTTCAAGGTGCCCTGCATTACGACCGACCTGGCCGGTTTCGGACTCTGGGCCAATGCTGAGTTCGGCCATAACGGCGAACTGCAGGACGGCGTGAAGGTGATTCACCGTACCGACTATAACTACTCTGAGGTGGCCGATGCCATCAAGGATGCCGTAGCCCAGTTCTCGGCGATGACGCAGAAGGAGGTCGATGCCTGCCGCAAGAAGGCTGAGGCTCTGTCGAAAAAGGCCCTCTGGAGTGAGTTCATCAAGTTCTATGATGAGGCTTACGACATTGCTCTGCGGAAAGCTGAAGCCCGTAAAAGCCCCCTAAGTTAGGGGGGTGGGGGTCTGAACCTGATGCTTGAAAAGGTCAAGACTCCTCTTATAGAGACAATTAACAACAGTAATAACAATTTTAAAAGGTGCTAATGAACGCTTGTTCAGACCCCCACCCCCCCTAACTTAGGGGGCTTAAATTAAAAACAATGAAGATTAAAGCTGATTATGCCAACGCTCCCCAGTGGCGGGAGATGACAGTAAAGTCAAGCCTTCCTGAGGAGTTGAAGTGCTTGGACGAGATTGCACACAACCTGTGGTGGGTATGGAATTTCGAGGCCCGTGACCTGTTCCGTGACCTCGACCCTGAGATTTACCACGATGTGAAGCACAACCCAGTAATGCTGCTTGAGCGTCTGACCCATAACCGCAAGCAGGAAATCGTAGGCGACAAGATCCTCATGAAGCGCATCAAGGACGTCTATGCATCGTTCAGGAAGTATATGGACGTGAAACCCAATGCCAAGCGTCCGTCCGTGGCCTACTTTTGCATGGAGTATGGTATGCACTCGGCTCTGAAAATTTACTCTGGCGGTCTGGGTATGCTGGCCGGCGACTATGTCAAGGAGGCCTCCGACTCCAACGTCGATATGTGCGCCGTCGGTTTCCTCTATCGCTTCGGCTATTTCACCCAGAGCCTCTCGATGGACGGACAGCAGATTGCCAACTATGAGTCGCAGAACTTCAACTCGCTGCCCATCGTCCGCGAACTGGACAAGGACGGCAATCCCCTGGTGGTTGACGTTCCCTATACTAATTATATGGTACACGCATACGTGTGGCGTGTCAACGTCGGCCGTGTGAAGCTCTACCTGCTCGATACCGACAACGAGATGAACTCCGACTTCGACAAGCCCATCACCCACAGCCTCTACGGCGGCGACTGGGAGAACCGTCTGAAGCAGGAAATCCTGCTGGGTATCGGTGGTATGCTGCTGTTGAAGAAGCTCGGCATCAAGAAGGACGTCTATCATTGCAACGAGGGTCACGCTGCCCTCTGCAACCTGCAGCGCCTGTGCGACTACATCGACGAGGGCCTGTCGTTCAACCAGGCTCTTGAGCTGGTTCGCGCCAGCGGCCTCTATACCGTCCACACGCCGGTTCCCGCCGGTCACGACTACTTCGACGAGGGTCTCTTCGGCAAGTACATGGGCGGCTATCCCCAGAAGCTCGGCATCTCGTGGGACGAGTTCATCGGCATGGGTCGTACCAATCCTGACGACCACGGCGAGAAGTTCTGCATGTCAACCTTTGCCTGCAACACCTGCCAGGAGGTCAACGGTGTGTCGAAGCTGCACGGTTGGGTCAGCCAGAAGATGTTTGCCGGCATCTGGGCCGGTTACTATCCTGAGGAGAACCACGTGGGCTACGTCACCAACGGCGTACACTTCCCCACGTGGGCTGCTGCCGAGTGGCGTCAGCTTTATAGCAAGTACTTCGACGAGAAGTTCATGGGCGACCAGTCTAACGAGGACATCTGGCACGCCATCTATAACTGCCCCGACGAGGAAATCTGGGCTACACGCATGGCGCTGAAGAATAAGCTCTTCGATTATATCACCGTTCAGTTCCAGGAGACTTGGCTGAAGAATCAGAACGATCCTGCACGCGTCGTGAAACTCGTCGAGCGCTTCAACCCCAACTCGCTGGTCATCGGCTTCTGCCGTCGCTTTGCTACCTATAAGCGTGCCCACCTGCTGTTTACCGACTTGAACCGTCTCAGCAGGATAGTCAACAATCCTGAGCGCCCCGTCGTGTTCCTCTTTGCCGGTAAGGCTCACCCCGCCGACGGTGCCGGTCAGGGCCTCATCAAGCGCATCTTCGAGATTTCGCAGATGGAGGAGTTCCAGGGCAAGATCATCTTCCTCGAGGACTACGACTTCCTGCTGGCCCGCCGCCTCGTGTCGGGTGTTGACATCTGGATGAACACACCGACGCGTCCGCTGGAGGCATCAGGTACCAGTGGCGAGAAGGCCGAGATGAACGGTGTCGTCAACCTCTCCGTCAAGGACGGCTGGTGGCTTGAGGGCTATCGTGAGGGTGCCGGCTGGGCCCTCACCGAGAAGCGCACCTACCAGAACCAGGGCTATCAGGACCAGCTCGACGCCGCTACCATCTACGGACTGCTGGAGACCGAGATCGTGCCCCTCTACTATGACAAGGACGAGAACGGCATCTCGAAGGGCTGGATCAAGGTGGTCAAGAACTCTATCGCACAGATTGCACCCCATTACACCATGAAGCGTCAGCTCGACGACTACTACTCGAAGTTCTACGAGAAGCAGGCCAAGCGCTTCAAGACCCTTTCCAAGGACAACAACAAGCTGGCAAGGGATATCGCCCTGTGGAAAGAGACCGTGGCCGAGCGCTGGGATGCCATCAGCGTCGTCAGCGCCGAGTGGGACGTTCCTGCTGCCGGACTCTACACGGGTACGCAGTACACCCTCCGCTATGTCATCAACGAGCAGGGTCTCGACGATGCCGTCGGACTGGAGAAGGTCAATGTCTATATCGACAAGAACGGCGAGGAACACGTCTTCTCTATTGAGCCGTTGAAGATGGTGAAGAGCGAGGGCAACAACTTTACCTTCGAGGCCAAGCTGGCTCCCCGTCAGGCCGGACAGTATAAGAGCGCCGTCCGTATGTACCCGAAGAACGACCTGCTGCCTCACCGTCAGGACTTCTGCTACGTCAAGTGGCTGGAGCTCCCTACGATGTAATTCTTAGGAGTTAAAGAAGTTAAAGGAGTTAAGGAAGTTACCTTAATTCCTTTTTTTCTTAAATCAATCGTTTACGTAGATTTTTCGTTACGCTTGTTTTGCCGTTTGGCAGGAAATCACTATCTTTGCAGCAAATTAAATCGAAAACTTAAAAACCAAAGAAACTCATGAAACAATTCAACGACAAGAACTTCGTCTTAGAGACCGAAATCGCACAGGACCTGTACCACAACCACGCATCCAAGATGCCCATTATCGACTACCACTGCCACCTCATTCCCGAGATGGTGGCCAACGACCATCAGTTCAAGAGCATCACTGAGTTATGGCTTGGCGGCGACCACTACAAGTGGCGCGCAATGCGTACCAACGGCATCGACGAGCGCTACTGCACAGGCAAGGACACCAGCGACTGGGAGAAGTTCGAAAAGTGGGCAGAGACCGTACCCTATACCCTGCGTAACCCGCTGTACCACTGGACCCACCTGGAGTTGAAGACCGCCTTCGGCATCGAAAAACTGCTCTCGCCCAAGACCGCCCGCGAGATATTCGACGAATGCAACGAAAAGCTGAAGCAGCCCGAGTTCTCGGCACGTGGTCTGATGAAGCACTACAACGTTGAGTGCGTCTGCACCACCGACGACCCCGTCGACGACCTGCACAACCATATTGAGTACGCACGCAACAAGGCTCAGGACGATCCCATCATGCTGCCCGCATGGCGCCCCGACAAGGCGATGAACATCGAGAAGCCCGAGTTTGCGGGGTATGTCGAGCAGCTCTCAGGGGTCAGCGGCGTCAGCATCACCAAGTTCGCCGACATGATCGACGCCCTCAAGAAACGTCATGAGTTCTTCGAGGCCCAGGGCTCCAAGCTCTCCGATCACGGCATCGAGGAGTTCTACGACGAGCCTTACACCGACTCGCAGATTGAGACCATCTTCGAGAAGGCCATGCGCGGCCAGCAGCTCTCGCAGCTCGAAATCCGCCAGTACAAGAACTGCTTCCTCACCGTCATGGCTGAGATGGACGCCGACGCCGGATGGACGCAGCAGTTCCACTATGGTGCCATCCGCGACAACAATACCGCCATGTACCGTCAGCTCGGTCCCGACACCGGCTTCGACTCCATCGGCGAGTTCAATACCGCCCGTGCCATGTCCACCTTCCTCAACAACCTCAACTCGAATGGCAAGCTCACGCGCACCATATTATATACGCTTAACCCCTGTGCCAACGAGGTCATCGCCACCATGCTCGGCAACTTCCAGGGAGGAGAGCCCGGCAAGATTCAGTTCGGCTCCGGCTGGTGGTTCAACGACCAGATGGACGGCATGATCCGTCAGATGAACGCCCTCTCCGTCCTCGGCCTGCTCTCACGCTTCGTGGGAATGCTCACCGACAGCCGTTCTTTCCTAAGCTATCCGCGCCACGAGTACTTCCGCCGCATCCTCTGCAACTTGTTGGGCAACGACGTCGAAAAGGGATTGCTGCCCGACGACCGCGAGCTTCTGGGCCAGATGGTGGAGGACATCTCCTACAACAACGCCCGCCGCTACTTCAAGTTCTATTGATTCCTCATCAGGCGTTCCCCAAAAAGAATCACCCCACTTTGCTCCAGACAAAGTGGGGTTTTTCTACGTCGATTTCAGGGCAAGACATTTGCCATCTTTCCCGCATCAGCATAGGGGGTGGCGGCGATTATTGCAAATCATATTTTCACCAAAACATTTGGCTGTTTCATTTTTTTTGCCGAAATTTGCAGCAAAATTAAGAGGATATGTCACAAGAACAGAATAACATTGGCGGGAGCACCGAGCAGGGCGAGGTGCGCCCGAAGGTGGTCGAGGTAAGACCGCAGGTATTAGAGTGCGACGTGGTGCGCTTCCAGAACAATAAGGATAAGTGGGTGGCCTTCGTGGGGTTGCTCGACGGTCGGCCCTACGAAATCTTCACCGGACTGCAGGACGACGAGGAGGGTATCGTACTGCCCAAGACGGTGACACACGGTAAAATCATCAAGCAGCTGAACCCTGACGGCACCAAGCGCTATGACTTTCAGTTTGAGAACAAGCGCGGCTACAAGACTACCGTCGAGGGACTCTCAGAGAAGTTCAACCCTGAGTACTGGAACTATGCGAAGCTGATCAGCGGCGTACTGCGCTACGGTATGCCCATTGACCACGTTGTCAAGCTGGTAGCCTCGCTGGAACTTCGTGACGAGAGTATCAATACGTGGAAGATTGGCGTGGAACGCGCCCTGAAGAAGTATGCCGGCAGTGGTGCCGACGCAATGGAAACAGCCAATGATGCTGCAGACGTACATTCGACTGGAGAGGCTGAGGTTTAGGGCCTTCCACGGCGTGCTGCCCCAGGAGCGCATTGTAGGCGGTGACTTCGAGGTCACACTACGCATTGGCTACCCGTGGCAACAGGCGATGGAGAGCGATGCTGTGGGTGACACGCTCGACTACGCTGCCGTTTATCGGCTTGTGCGTGCGGAGATGGTGCAGCCCTCCCTACTCCTGGAGCACGTTGCGGGACGCATCGTGAAGACTCTCCTTCGCGACTTCCCGCTCATCACCTCCATTGACCTCTGTCTGACCAAAGTGACGCCGCCGATGGGGGCTGACAGCGAGGGGGCCGGGGTGGAGCTACACTTAATAAATGATAAAACTGACTGAATTCTACATGTCTTTTAACAGAAAAGCAGTACCTTTGCAGGGATGTTTTACAGGAAGTTAATTTTTATCGTATCCATATTGCTTGGTTTGGTGCTTTCCGTGGATGGTGCCACGAAGCGATTTACGCTGTGTATCGACGCCGGTCATGGCGGCGGTGACCCTGGAGCCAAGGGTAAGATTTCGAAGGAGAAGACGCTAACCCTGCGCTACGCACTGGCCTTCGGTCGTATCGTTGAACAGAACTGTCCCGACGTGAAGGTCGTCTATACCCGCAAGACCGACCGCTTTGTTGAGCTGTGGCAGCGCGCCGAGATTGCCAACAAGGCCAAGGCCGACCTCTTTGTCTCCGTCCATATCAACTCGCTGCCGAAAGGGCATATCGCCCGTGGCTACCAGACCTACACGCTGGGCCGCAGTCGTCGCGACGGCAACAAGCAGGGGTATATTGAAAACTTGGAGGTGGCCAAGCGCGAGAACTCCGTCATCCTTTACGAGAAAGACTACCAACAGCATTATGAGGGTTTTGACCCGAACTCGCCGGAGAGTAATATCCTCTTTGAACTGGTGCAGGACAAGAACCTGGAGAACAGCATCCAGCTGGCCAAGTTCATGCAGAAGAACATCTGCTCGGCGACGGGGCGTCTGGACAAGGGTGTTTATCAGGATAACCTTGCCGTGCTGCGCCTGACGTCGATGCCAGCCTGCCTGATGGAGCTGGGCTTCATCTCGACGGCTGACGAGGAGCAGTATATGAACAGCGACAAAGCTGTGCAGCAATATACACGTGGTTTCTACAACGCTTTCGTTGCCTATAAGAATAAGGTGTCGCCTGGTATAAAGACACCTTACAAGCCGATAACCGAGATTCCTGAGACGCAGGAACCTGAACCGGAGAAGCCTGCTGTGGTGAAAACTGCTGTGGAGAAACAGCAGGAACCCAAGGAGGATGAGCCGGAATCCCGACAGGAGAAAGAAACGACTGTGGAGACATCGACGGATGCTCCGGTCTTCAAAGTGCAGATCCTGACCAGCGGCAGCGTGCTGAAGAAGAACAGTAAGCTGCTGAAAGGACATACTGATGCCGACTATTACCGCGAGGGCGGCATCTATAAGTACACCGTAGGAGCCTCTACCAACTATCAGGAAATCTACCAGTTGCGCAAGGAGGTGCTCAGCAAGTTCCCGGAAGCGTTTATCATCGCCTTCAAGAACGGTAAGAAGACGGATGTCAACGAGGCCATCCGCGAGTATAAGAAGAGAAAAGTGAAGAAGTGAAAAGTGAAGAAGTGAATAGTAAGAAGTAAACGATATGAAATTCTTTACCAAGGAAGTACAGATAGCCCTGGTGGCTATAGTGGGAGTTGTCATTCTGTTTTTCGGTATGCAGTTCTTGAAGGGACTGAGCATCTTCTCAGGTGGCAACACGTATGTCGTGAAGTTCAATGATGTTACCGGCCTGTCGGCCTCCAGCCCCATCTATGTCAACGGCGTGAAGGTGGGAACGGTGAAGTCGCTCGACTACGACTACGCCCGTCCTGACAACATCCTGGCCGTCATCGGACTAGATGAAGAACTGAACTTGCCACAGGGGACGACGGCCGAGATAGCCAGCGACCTGTTGGGTAACGTGCGTCTGGAATTGAAGTTGGGAACCGTTGGAGGCTCGTTGATAGCCGTTGGCGATACCATCTATGGCCAGATGCAATCAGGCCTCATGGGCAAGGCTGCCGACATGGTGCCACAGATAGAGCAGATGCTGCCAAAGCTGGACTCCATCCTAGCCAGCATCAATAACCTGCTGGCTGACCCCTCCATCGGCAACTCCCTGCATAACGTTGAGAACATCACAGCCGGGCTGACCACCACCAGCCAGGAACTGAGCCGACTTACTGCCAGCCTGAACCACCAGCTGCCGGGACTGATGAGCAAGGCCGACGGCGTGATGGCCAATACCGACACGCTGACGCGTAATCTCAGCATGCTGGATTTCGCCAGCACGATGACGAAGGTAGATCAGACCCTAAGGAACGTGGAGCAGATGACGACCCGTCTGAACAGCAACGACGGCACCCTGGGACTGTTGATGCGCGATCAGGGACTGTATAACAACTTGAATGCAACGATGATGCACGCCGACTCGCTGATGATAGATTTGAAGAGCCATCCCAAGCGCTATGTACACTTCTCGATTTTCGGCAAAAAAGACAAGTAATTTTATTTTCGTCTAAATAATATTTTTCCTGAAAGTCCGATTGCCAATTTCGTAATTGCCTGAATGATAAAAGGTTTGAATTCTACAATAAGAGAGTTTGGAGAAAATCTGTGAAACGCCCTAATAGTCGTTAATGAAGTGAGTTACGTGCGAAACATTTTGATGTACATTTCTCTTGAATTTGCATAATTCAAAAAAAAAAGCGAACTTTGCACTCGAAATGAAAAAATGCACAAGCATTATCTTGTAACAATTAATTAACTAAAAACGCCCGATGCAAAACAGTCATAAGGCGCTTTGGGACAACTGCCTCCAACTGATTCGGCAGAACGTCACCGAGCAGCAGTACAAAACGTGGTTCGCACCCATTGTCTTCGAGTCTTACTCGGAGAAGGATGCCACGTTGTTGCTGCAAGTGCCCAGCGCCTACTTCTGTGAGTATCTGGAGCAGTACTTTATCAAATTAATGTATTGGGCGCTGACCAACAGCTTCAAGGCTAACGTCAAGCTCAACTACCGCATTGTTACGGATAAGACCAACCGACTGACCCAGAGGGTGGAGGCTGACAAGCCCGCCGACATTGACGTGCCTGCCGTCAACGGTCACGTTAACCAGTCGCCGACGGTGCTTGACGCTACCCCCCACGATCTAAATCCGCAGCTGGACATCCACAAGACCTTTCAGACGTTTATTGAGGGCGACTCCAACAAACTGCCCCGTACCGTGGGCATCTCGATAGCCGAGCATCCGAGCAAATCGACCTTCAATCCGTTCTTCATCTTCGGCCCCTCGGGCTGTGGCAAGACCCACCTCATCAATGCCATCGGTGTCCGCTGTAAGGAGATGTACCCGCAAAAGCGTGTGCTCTATGTCTCGGCCCGTCTGTTCCAGGTACAATATACTGACGCGGTGCGCCGCAATACCACCAACGACTTCATCAACTTCTATCAGACGATAGACGTGCTGATAGTGGATGACATACAGGAGTGGGCCACGTCGCCCAGGACGCTGGATACGTTCTTCCACATCTTCGACCACTTGTTCCGCCTTGGCAAGCAGATTATCCTGGCCAGCGACCGTCCGCCTGTCGATCTCGACGGTGTGAAGGACCGCCTGCTGACGCGCTTCTCCTGCGGACTGATTGCCGAACTGGAAAAACCCAACGTGCAACTCTGTGTTGACATTCTGAATGCCAAGTGTCGCCGCGACGGTCTGAAAATTCCCGCCGACGTCATCCAGTTCATTGCCGAGACGGCCAATGGTAGCGTCCGAGATTTGGAGGGCGTGGTCAACGGACTGATGGCTTATTCCATCGTCTATAACAGTAATGTCGATATGCGCCTGGCCGAGCGTATCATCAAGCGTGCCGTCAAGATTGACAATCATCCGCTGACCGTCGATGATATTCTGGAGAAGGTGTGCGGCCATTATAACGTACAGCAGCAGCACGTGTTCAGCAAGAGCCGCAAGCGCGACTATGTCCTAGTGCGTCAGGTCAGTATGTATCTTGCCCAGAAGTACACGAAGATGCCTGCCTCGCGCATCGGACAGTTAATAGGTGGCCGCGACCATTCGACGGTACTCCACAGTTGTTCCACCGTGGAACAGCGCCTGAAGGTGGACAAAGCCTTCCAGGCAGAGCTGAGTAGCATTGAGAATTCTTTTAAGTTGAAGCAGTAAATACAGAGAAGCCCCGTCACAGCGACGGGGCTTCTCTCTGATTCTATAGCGTGACGCTGATACCGCCGATGAGCCATCGTCCCGGCTGTGGTACCAGTCCGTAGTCACGATAGCGGGTGTTGAGCAGGTTGTTGGCTTTCAGATACAGTTCGTAGGTCGTCTTCTGCAAGGACAGGCGGGCATCGACCAGCCAGAACGGCTTATAGTTGAAGATGCTGCCATCGAAGTCGGTGTACTGTCCGACGCGATCCTGCCAGCGCAGGTTCATGTCAAGCGTGAGGTGGCCGACGATAGGCACCCTTGCTGTTGCCACCAACTTATGTCGCAGGTATTCCAGGGTGTATTGCGACACCAGTCCCAGCTCCAAGTCCTTCTTCTGATGAATATAGCTGTAACTGATGCTTAGCGTTGAGTTTTTAGTGTTGAGTGTGGCTTTCGTTTCCAGTCCGATGCTATTCAGTTGGGTATGGTTGACGCTCTGCCATACGGCATTGTCGCCCTGTCGGGTGTCCATGACCCAATCTATCATGTTATGACCGTGGTGGTGCCAGAAAGTAGATTGAAGAGTGAAGAATGAAGAGTGGAAAGTAGCCCCGATTTCGACGGCGCGCATCTCTTCGGGCTTCAGGTGAGGGTCGGCGCTGTAGCCTTGTACCTTGTAATACATCTCGGTAAACGAAGGCATGCGTAGCGATGTGTTGTAGGAGGCGTGGAGCTTCCATTGCCGGTTGAGGCGCAGGCTGGCATCGATGCCTGGATAGACGGTAGGATTCATGTCGGCCCATGTGTTCTTCACCACGACGAAGCCTGCTGAGACAGTCAGGTGGCTCAGCAGCAGGTTGTGCTCGGCGTAGGCGCTGAGGCTGGTGCGGTTCAGACCAAGGGTGTAGTCGCGGTCGGTGCCGTGGATAGCGTGGGGGCGTGTGAGCGGTTCACCGAGGTTGGTGCTGACGAGGTTCTCGTTACGCATCTCGGCGCCGAAGGCCGTGCGGCCTAATGACCAGTCGAAGTAGCTGTTCAGTTGCAGGCCGCAGACGTCGGTACGGTTATAGTTGTAGGGCATGAGGTCGGGGCGGCAGCGGTAGCCCTCGTAGCGGTCCTGATGTTGGTTCCAGTAGAGGGAGGGATGCAGGGAAACTGTGCCACACGCTATAGTGGACTGGAGGGCGGCGGTAAGTTTGGTGGTGTGCTCGTACTGGTCGTCGGCCTGCCAGTTGGGCGAGGCGTAGGACGTGCTGGAGCCCCAACCCTTGTCGGCGAGACCGACGTGCCAACTCAGGTGTAGTGCGTCACCTTTCTGGTATCGCCCTTGGTAGAAGGCTTTCGCGCCGTTGTAGTCCGAGTTCAGCGTCCCGCTGCTTGCGCGACTGTAGCCGTCGGAACGGGTGTAGGAGGCGGAGAGGGCGTTGGTGAAGGGTGAAGGGTGAGGGGTAAAGAGCGTGTATTTGAAGGCAATATTGGAGTAGCCGTAGGAACCACCTTCTGTCCAGACTGAAACATTCCTCCCCTCACCCTTCACCAAACACCCTTCACCAGATGAAGTCACAATATTCACCGCCCCCACCAACGACGACGTGCCGTAGATGCGGGCAGCAGGTCCTTCGAGTACTTCTATACGTTGGATGTCGGCGAGGTTGCAGGGCAGGTCGAGGGTGTTGTGGGCGGTCTGCGGGTCGCAGATGTTGATGCCGTTGAGCAGGATGATGATTTGCTCCTGGGTGCCGCCCCGGATGCTGATGTCAGTCTGCGCGCCAATGGGACTGCGCTGGCGGACATCGACGCCAACAGCTAACTTCAGTAAATCGTTGATACTTTGTACCGGAGCCTGCTGAATGTCGGCACGTTCCAGTACAGTGACCATTCTCGCAGCCTGACTCCTTGTCAGGGGCACTCGGCTGCCGGTGACGCTCACCTCGTCGAGTAGTAATTCGCGTGCAGTGCTGACGGCTGTCGAGTCGGTCACGACGGGCTGTGTGCTGATGGTGCCCGCCGACGCATAGGTAAGCGTTGAGACACTGAGCACGGAACAGACCACTTCGCGGCCCAGACAGCTGAAGAGCGACCACCCCTTGTTCCCAAACTGGTGAAACACGAGTACGCGATGCTTGTTGAATTGTGGTTTGTACATAAACGGCTGCAAAGTTACGAATAAAAATTAAACTTTCAGACTATTCCTGCGTCAAAAAGAAAAACTTTTGCAAAAGATGAAGAATATTTTCTGTTTGATGTATTTCCTGCTGCTGGTTTCGGGCGGTGCCCGAGCCGGTTCGCTCGACGATATCCGTGAGGCCCTGGAACAGTCGTCTGTGTCACAAGTGCAGGAAAAAGTGTATATCCATACTGATAATACCTGCTATTTCGTAGGCGACACCCTGTGGTACAAGGCATACGTCGTGCGGGCCGACAACCTGCATCCTACAGACATGAGCCACATCCTCTACGTCGAACTGCTGTCACCCGACGGTGTGCTCGTAGAGCGTCAGCAGATTGTCGTATCAGCCGACAACTACACCTGCGGCCAGTTTGCCCTAAAGGACTCCCTCTACTCCGGCTATTATGAACTACGGGCCTACACCCGCTGGATGCTGAACTTCGGCGTTAGTGAGCACATGTACACCGTTCAGGAGACGTGGAAGTTCATGAACCGTCAGATGTGCGCCGACTACTACCGCGTTTGGGACGGCCTGTATTCGCGCGTGTTACCTATCTATAGTAAGCCCGAGGAACCCGGCGACTATGATGCCCGCCGCATGTACCAGCGTCCGAAGACCCGTCTGCAAAAGCCTAAGAAGGACGACTTGGAGGTGACGTTCTATCCCGAGGGTGGTCATCTGGTGGAGGGCGTGGAGACCCGTGTAGCTTTCGACGTCATCGATCAGAACCTGGAGGCCGTCGATGTCAAGGGAACGTTGACCGACGGCGACCAGACGGTGTTCGACATTGCCACTACCCACATGGGGCGCGGCGTGTTCACCGTGACGCCGAGTGCCAAGCGTCTGAAGGCCACCTTTATGTGGCGCGGGAAGAAGTATTCGTTCAACCTGCCCAAGGCCGAAGAAAGAGGGGTGGTGATGACGCTTGACGGCGATCGCGTCGTCATTCAGGGCAGGGGACTGTCGTCAGACCTCCAGTACGGGCTGTCCATCCTCTGTCGAGGCTCGCTCCAGCATTTCGAGGAACTGGAACAGCTGGCCAACGGTAGTGTCAGCGTACAGCTGCCGTTGTCAGAGCTGCCCGCTGGCGTGAACGACCTGACGGTTTTCGACAGCGAGGGTCGCATCCTAGCCGACCGGCTGTTCTTTGTGCCTGTGGGAGATAAGAGCCCCGTAGGTCTCATCACTCCCATTACTCCCCTCAAACCCACAAAAACCTACGAGCCTTACGAGCAAATCAGCGTCGGCGTGCAGTTGTCGCCGGAGACCACCTTTTCATTGGCCATCCGTGACACAGGAACCGACGAGCCAACCTACAACAACGGCAACCTGATGACCGACTTGCTGCTGTCGTCAGAGTTGCGCGGATTCATTGCCTATCCCGCCTACTACTTCGAGAAAAACGACGCGGAACACCGCGACCGTCTGGACCTGCTGATGATGGTGCAAGGATGGCGCAAGTACCAATGGAAGGAACTGGCCGACACAGCCCGCCACATGCGCTACGAGCCAGAGAAGACAATGACCGTCAGCGGCGACGTCTATAAAATGCTGAGCATACAGGAGGTGTTACAGGAAGAGGTGACGAACTGGCAGAAGGGTGTTGGCATGGTGGGCGTCAAGAAACCTAATCCCGAAGACGACGCTGAAAATCCCTGGGCAGAAGAGGAGGAAGGTGACGGTCTGGTGATGGTGTCCAACACCGTGAACGACGTGCAGTCCTCAGTTGATGCGTCAACGATAGAATATGGCGGTATAGAAAATGCCAACGACGAGGTAGGCATCAATCACTCCACCATCAAGCACGAAGTACTGGTAGAGGCCGAGATTTACCTTGGCGATGAAATCGTGGGGGGCGTTCAAAAAACCCAGAACGGGCACTTCGTATTCGAGATTCCTCCCTACTACGGAGCCACTTATCTGAATATCAAGGCCTATAAGGAAAAAGACTCGCTGAAGAAGGCCATGACCTCGCGCAAGGATGCCACCGTGTATCGTGAGGACGCCTATCCTGACTACTTCGTAAAGCGCGACATGCCCTACCCGGTGTTTACCCATAAGTACAACTACTACGAGAACCATGCTCCGGAGTGGGAAATCTCCATCATTGAGGACTCGCTGTCGGAACTGTCGATGGAGAACGACGTCTATCAGTTGGCCAACGTCAATGTCAGGGGCCATCGCCGCGGCCGCCGTTCCATCGATTGGAAGAAGCCAGCCATCGTGCGCGATGCCTACGACATTTATAACGACCTGACGGACTACGGTCTGTCGTTCGGCAAGTTCGACATGCGTCAGTTCCCGCTTCAGGTGGCCAAGTTCCTGTATGGCAACATGGGACTCCCCGTCCATTTCAACGTGGACGGACGCCTGAACGACCGTATTTACTGGCGTAACTACGATTCCACAGGGAATATGAGTTCAGACATAGCGGAGATAGTCCGGGAGAACGAACAGACACGCTCTGCCGCCGCTATCTATAATAACCTGAAGCTGTCTCGTCTGCAGGACATCCGCGTCTTCAGCGACTATGAGCCGCGTAACGAGGACTCGACGATGGTGCGTAGTGAATATCTAGCCGATGTAACAGTGGAGATGGTGCCCATCGACGCCGATGGGCGGCAGGTGGTCTTCCGCGACCGTCACATCTACCTGCACGGCATGAACGAGGCTGTGGGGTTCTACCAGCCTGACTACAGACGCCTCGCCGTGGGCGACCGACCGAAAGACTACCGCCGTACCCTCTACTGGAACCCCAACGCCCGCAGCGATGCCAAAGGCCGCTTCACCGCCACCTTCTATAACAACGGCAAGGAGACGCGCATCAAGATGAGTGCCGCTGGAGTCACCCCCGACGGTTGCCTGTTATATTCGGAGTAATCAGCATTTCTGTCGCAAATTCCGTTAAATCCTTGCTCGTTTGCAATATTTGCAGTATCTTTGCAAAAAATTGCGAATATGGCGAAAGAAAAGCAAATTAATGATGACATCCATCCCCGCCGGTTGGAGTCGCCTGAACAACTGAACGACTATGTCAGGGTGACATCCGTGTCGCCCCTGCTCATCGGCTGTACCATCCTGCTGTTGTTGGTGGCCTTTGTCTTCTGGGGCGTGTTTGGCACGGTGACCGACAGGGTGGAGTATAGCGGACTGATATTTCCCCATCATGGTACTGACGACGTGACCATGGAGTCACAAGGGACCATTCTAAAGATGTTCGTGCATACCGGCGACTCCGTTGCCGTCGGTCAGTTGATAGCTCGCGTCAAGACGCTGGGCAAGGATAGTCTGGTACATAGCCGTCAGAGTGGTACGGTGCTCTTCACCAAGCAGGAGCGAGAGGGCTTCGAACCACTGGAGCCACTGATCAGTATGGTCTGCGAAGAGAAAGTTGACCACACAGTTTACACGATGCTGGTGGCCTATGTCGATATGGAGACGCAGCATAGCCTGCGTGAAGGGATGGAAGCCCAAGTGTGGCCTAAAGGTGAGAAACGCGACGAGATAGGCTACGTCAGAGGTGTCATCACGAGCATTGACCGTTATCCCACCCCTCGTGAGGAAATCCTTAACCAGCTGAAGAGTACGGCGATGGCCGAGGCGCTGTTCAGTATGGAGGAGTCAGCCTGGCAGGTAATCGTTGAACTGACCCCCGCTCCCCAAGACTCCACACACTACGACTGGTCGTTTGGCCAGCCACACAATGTGGATATGGGTGTGGGTACCTATTGTCATGTGCTGACAGAGACAAAACGCCGAGCAATGTATCAGTATCTTTTTGGAAGTGAAAAGTGAGTAGCGGGAAGACGACTTGGGGACTGTTGCGCCGGTTTATGACGGGCGGTGGCATGCTGATAGTGATCAGTATGCTGCTCTATACCATTACCATAGGTCTGAACCTGTTCCCGCCACTCTTCCAGCAGGTGTTCACCGACCATGTTATCACGGGTAGGAACCCTGAGTGGTTCTGGCCGCTGACACTGCTTTATATAGTCCTATTCGTGGTCGAGTTGGTGGCTTGGCTGGTGATGAACGGCCACCGCCGGAAACTCGAGATGCGCTTCAGTCTGATGAGTCAGGCACGCTATATCTGGCACGCCCTGCGCCTGCCGATGGAAGCTCATGCCCGTTTCTCGTCAGGCGACCTCATAGCCCGTTACATGGGTATCGGTACTACAGGCGTCAAGTTGTTCGACATGGCGCCGACGTTGGTGCTGATGCTCAACGTCGTCATCTTCTCTTACCTGCTGTTTGCCTATCATTGGAAGTTAGGACTGATAGAGATAGCAGCACTATTCACCATCGTACTATCAATCAGGCTGAGCATGGACTACCAGAAGCACAAGGCACACAGCATGGAGGCTACGGAGCGTCACTTGCAGAGTGCCACGATGGCCGGCATGCACAGTATAGAGACCATTAAGGCAGCTGGTGCTGAACAACGATTCTACCGTGGTTGGGAGTCACTCTACACCCAAGCCCTGAATGCCCGTGTGACAGTGACCCGCCAGATGATACTGATGGGAGCCCTTCCCCTGCTTGTGCAGCAGTTGACGGGTGCCCTTCTGCTATGTCTTGGTTCATGGTTCATCATGAAGGGCGAGCTGACGCCTGGCATGCTGCTGGCCTCGCAGGGTTTCATGTCGGTGATGCTATTTCCCATCACCAAGATAAGCAACATGATGCAGGATGTATTCAAGGCACACTCCATACTGGAACGCCAGGAGGAGGTGCTGGAAGTGGAAGTTGACGAGAGAGGAGAATGCGGAGAAGGGGAAGAAATATTGAGGGGTGCAATTGAGTTGCGCGATGTGACTTTCGGCTACGACCGTTCGATGCCCCCGTTGATTGAGCACCTGTCGCTTTGCATAAGTCCGGGTGAGCAGGTGGCTTTCGTGGGCAAGTCGGGCTGCGGCAAGAGTACGCTGGCCATGCTCGTGGCGGGACTCTATGCACCCTGGGAGGGCGAGGTTTTGCTCGACGGTAAGCCCGTGAGCAAGATTCATCGTACAACACTCACCAATAGCGTCGGTGTCGTGGGACAAGACGCAATACTCTTTGAAGGCACCATAGCCGACAATATCCGGATGTGGGACGAGAGCATCAGCGACGAGGCCGTGGTGCGTGCCGCCACTTGTGCCCAACTGCACGACGAGGTGGTGAAGATGTCCAAGGGCTACGACAGCCCTATAGACACTGGCGGACAGAACTTCTCGGCAGGTCAGCGCCAGCGTTTGGAGATTGCCGCCGTACTTGCTAAGCAACCCTCCGTCCTGCTTATGGACGAAGCCACCGCTACCCTCGACATCCAAACGGAAGCCGCCATCATGAAGTGCATCAGGCAGTTGGGCGTCACCCTGCTGATGATAGCCCACCGCTTGGAGACCGTGCGCCAGTGTGGCACCATTTATGTTATCGACAACGGACAGGTGATACAGCAAGGTACGCACGACCAACTGATGGCCGACACCCAAGGTTTTTATTTTCAGCTGAACACATCATGGGAACGACGATAGAACAACTGACGCAGCGCATAGAGGGCAACCGCAAGGCCATCGGCCGTGCGGGCGATGTTTTCATGTCGATGATTGACCGACGGTTCCTAAAACAACTGAAGTACAGTAGCCGTCAGATGCTCGACCCCCAGCAACTGGAACAGACGCTGTTGAGCCGTGGCGTGTTCTTCCGCGAGGTGACGCTCACGGGGCCTTGGTGGAAGCGTACGACTGGCCGTCTGCTAGCCTTCATGGCCGACGATGACATGCCCGTGGTGCTGAAGCCGGGCTTTGCCGGCTACTCGTTTGTCAATCCTCATACAAGAAGGGTGGTGATGCTGTCCCGACAGTCGGCAGTTCTGCTCAAGCCCGAGGCTTACTGTCTGACCCAGCCCTTGCCAGTCAAACGGTTGTCATTAAGAGATTTAGGACACTTCGCCTGGCAGGGTCTCTGCGGCACAGACCTGGGCTATATCTGTCTGGCCTGTATTAGCGTAGTGCTGCTCACCATGTTCACGCCTTATGTCACTAAGCAAATCTTCAGCGAGGTGATTCCCTCGGGTAGTGCCAGGGCGCTGTTGCCGGTAGCCATGTTGTTGGTGAGTGCCGTCGTCGGTCTGGTGATGTTGCAGGTAACGCGCAGCCTCGTGGTGTTCCGTGTGAAGGACAAATTGGAATATGCGCTGCAGACCGCCCTGATGACGCGCCTCCTCCACTTGCCCGCCACCTTCTTCCGCCAGTGGACAGCAGGCGACTTGTCGAGTCGTGTGCTCTCCTTGTCACATTTTAGCGGCCTGCTCACTGAGAGCATGCTCACCACGATGCTGTCGGCCCTGTTCTCGGCCATCCTTTTCATTCAGTTCTTCATCTATGGCGGGCCGTTGTTGTTCGTAGGCATCGGGGTGCTGGCACTCGAACTGTTCTTCATCCTGCTCAACTATTATTATGTACGTAAGGTGCAGGCCGTTGTCACACCCTATCGCTCACGGATGTTCGGACTGCTCTACGAGTTCTTTGGCGGCATCCAGAAAATCCGCACCAACGGAGCCGAGGAGCGGGCTTTCGGCAAGTGGGCTGAGCAGTTTGCCTATACCGAGCCCAACAGTGCCTACCAGCCTGCCATGTACACCTATTCAGGCTCATTGGCTTTTGTGGTGAAGATGGTGCCCATGATAATTACCATCGCTGCGGCCTGGTATTACCGTCTGCCCCTGTCCGACTATATCGCCTACTGTGCTGTCCTGGGCATCGCCCTTGATACCATCAGCCAGTTAGAGACCATCCTGAAGCAGTTCGGGCGCATCCTGCCCGAAATCCGTCTCTGTCAGCCGATTCTCGATGCCGAGCCTGAGGACGTGCAGCATCAGCAGTCGGTGACCCATGTGGAGGGTAGCATCAGCATCAGCGGCCTGCGCTTCCGCTATAACAGCACGGCTCCTTGGCTGTTCGACGGCTTCGACCTCCACATCAAATCAGGCGAGTATGTGGGCATCTTAGGCCCCTCGGGCAGCGGCAAAAGTACGCTGCTCAGACTGCTCTTAGGCTTTGAGGTGCCGACCGAAGGATATATCTGCTACGACCGATATAACTTGAACGATATCAATAAGTCCGCCCTGCGCAGCCATTGTATCGGGACTGTCCTACAGAACGGACGGTTGATAGAAGGCACGTTGCTCGACAACATACGGTTCACGGCACCTAAGGCCACGGAAGAAGAAGTCTGGGAGGCCGTTCGTTTAGTGGCGCTCGACGAAGAAATCCTTCACATGCCCCTTGGCCTGATGACTCCTATCAGCGAGGACGGATACGGCATCTCCGGCGGTCAGCGTCAGCGCATCCTGTTGGCGCGGGCTTTGGTACAGCATCCTGACATCCTCCTGCTCGACGAGGCCACCTCAGCCCTTGACAATGTAACCCAACAGCTCGTGGCCGAACACCTAGCCCGACTGAAGTGTACACGTATTTTGATTTCCCAGCGTCCAGAGAACCTCCGCCACTGCGACCGCATCATCACAATACCGTAGAACGCAGCAAAAGAGGTCATTATTAAGGTTGAGACGGTTGCTCTTTTGACTATTCCACCGCGTGACAGTAGTTGACGGCGAGGCGGTCGTAGAGTTGCATCATGCGGGGTAGGCGGGTCATGAAGTCATCGAAGTCCTTCTGAGCGGGCCGACACCACTGCACTTCGCTGATAGCGTCGAGACGCGGCAGCAGCATATAGAACAGATGCTGTGGAGCGGTAATATACTCCGTCCATAGGTTCACCTGGGAGCCGAGGACAAATTGCTGATCCTCCTCAGTGAGCTTATCTGGCACGAGGGGTTCGAAGGAATACACTTTGCTAACGGGTACATAGCCGCCAATGGCGGTGGGCAGGTTCCACGTGTTTTTCAACTGATAATAGTCGATGTAGCAGTAGTCGGTGGGGGTCATAATGACGCGATGGTGCTGGCGGGCTGCTTCTATGCCTCCGTTGACGCCTCGCCACGACATAACGACAGCACTCTCTGTGAGTCCACCCTCTAAAGTTTCGTCCCAACCGATGAGGTTCCTGCCCCGGCTTTTCAAGAACTGCTCTACTTCGCGGTTAATATAAGTCTGCAGCTGGTTCTCCAGGCTATGATGTCCGTCGTCCTTTAGTCCCAGTTCACGAATCTTGGCCTGACACTTCGCGCAGTTTTTCCAGCGCACCTTAGGGCACTCGTCGCCGCCAATGTGGATAAACTGCGAGGGAAACACGTCGCAAAGCTCACCAAGGACGGTCTTGATGAACAATAGTACCTCAGGGTTGCCGCCACAGAGCACGTCGTTGCTCACACCCCACACCTGCCACACAGGATAGGGACCACCCGTGCAGCCTAAATTAGGATAGACGTGGAGGGCGGCCTGCATGTGGCCGGGCATGTCAATCTCGGGAATGACGTTGATATAGCGCTCGGCAGCGTAGACGACAATCTCGCGGCACTCGTCCTGCGTGTAGTAGCCGCCGTAGGGCTGACCGTCGTAGAGGCCTGAGTTACGGCCTATGACGGTCTGCTGGCGCACGCTGCCTTTTATGGCAAGGTCGGGCAGCGCCTTCACTTCAAAGCGCCACCCTTGGTCGTCGGTGATATGCCAGTGGAACTGGTTGCAGCCGTGCAAAGCCAGCAGGTCGAGATACTGCTTGATAACGGCGATGGAAAAATAGTGGCGCGAACAGTCCAGATGGACACCCCTATAGCTGAAGCGCGGTTCGTCAGCGATGGTGACAAAGGGAAGTTCTACAGGACCAGTCGTTGGCAGACTCTTGCGCAAGGTCTGAGCACCACGGAAGATACCGACTGCTTGTCGGGCGTTAATGGTGACGCCGTTTTTGTCTACCCTCAGTGTGTAGGCTTCCAGTTGTTGGTCGGTCAAGGAAGCAGTTTTCTTTCCTTTCTTTTCAGCGGAGAACACGCTGACTATGAGGCGGATGGCAGCTTTCTTGGCAGACGGTGTCAGTTGGAGGCTGATGCCCGTCTGTAGCTCAACCCACTGGCAGAGTAGTTGCGCTGTACGGGCTATCTCGGCGTTGTCGGCATCGTAGGCAATACCCATGCCTGACTGTAGCGTAAACACTTTCGTTGTATCTGCCTGCATACTTTGCGGCAGAGGAATAACGCGATAGTCGGCACGCCCTGCCCATAGGAAGAGGGGCATGCTGACTATCAGAAAGACAGACCATATCTTTAGCGACTTATGCATACCTATTTAACCATTACCTTCCGGATTTTTCCGCCTTCGCGGATGATGTTCAGCCCGCGCTTTAGTCCGTTGAGCTGGCGGCCCTGAAGGTCAAAGACCTGCTCTGTTTGTTGCAACTTAGTCGCAACAAACTGTAGAGGCTCAACGCTGTTGGTCAGTTTGCCTGCGATGTAGTCGGGCAGGAAGTAACCTAAATGGGGCGGCTGGTTGTAGGCCGTGTTCTGCCAGCAGATGCCCATACGGTAGGTGTGGTCGTGCATCAGTGTGGGGACGCGATATTTTGTTGCCATAGTTGTCGAGTAGATGTTCAACGTGGCGTTGTCGGCGGTGCTCCAGAGGATGACCTCCTCGCGCCAGTCGCCGAAGATGTCTGCCGACAGGCAGGGTGTTGCCTTCGTGCCGTTGCACGAGGCTGGACTACCGAGGTTGGCAATCGGTGTACTGCCGACGCCTAACGTCGATCCGCCGTATTTCGAGATGGTCGTGCCGTCGAGCAGTTCGTCCTGCATATCACCGTCCCAGTAGACACGGAAGTTCATCGAGGGTTTTGTCGAACCATTCTGCTTGCCCGTCAGCATATTGAAGGGGTTCTGGTTGCGCGAGCTGCTGTCGAAGCCGCCGTATGCCGACCAGAACTCATAGCCTCGGGCTCCTAAGATGTCAGCAGCCAAACCGCGACCGTTGTCAGCTCCGCTTTGTCCGCCTTTCCAGATGATTTCGCCGGTGGCAGCATCGTGGATGTCCCACGCATACGTACCTTTCTCTTCGTGTACGTCAAAAAGTTCCAGACCGGGACGGTCGGGGTCAAGGTCGGCCAGGTGGATGGCATCGCCATGACCGAAGCCGACGGCGTAGAGCATCTTCCCATCATCGTCAAGGGCTGCCGAGCCCCAGATAATCTCGTCCTTGCCGTCGCCGTCGACATCGGCCACCGACATATTGTGGTTGCCGTTGGCATACATCGTGTAGCGGCCCAAGCCCGAAGTGCAGGTGTTCCCTTTGTAGGTGGTTGTCTTGCTATTGGCATCCATCACCTTATACGTTGTCTTGGTGTCGCTCAGATGCAGCCAGCGGTGCTTCAGCTGTGTGCCGTCGAAGTCCACCGCCCAGATATAGGCGAAGGTATAGTAGCCGCGACAGAAGATGCCGCTAGGGTGCCCGTCAGGACCGTCCAAGTAAGCAGTGGCGGCTAGGTAGCGCTCACCGCGATTGCCGTAGCTTCCTTTATCGTTCTTGCCCGAGCGATCGTCCCAGTTGAACGTTCCCTCGGCCTCACTAATAGCAGCCTTGGCATTGCGGTTGGGCCAGTAGGCGATGGTATGGATGGCTTCGCCCGTCTCACCATTGAAGACCGTCAGGTATTCTTGCCCGCCGTTGATGCGGCCGTCGCTTGTTCGCCAGTCCTTGGTGTTCGAGGCGGCTTTGATCTTCGCGTCTGTGGCGGCCTGGTTCACGTAGTTTCCCTTGCTGTCCAGTGAGCCAGGTGCCGTTTTGCACATCATCTCGGCACGGCCATCACCGTCGTAGTCGTAGACTTGGAACTGCGTGTAGTGAGCACCAGCTCGGATGTTCTTGCCCAAGTCAACGCGCCAGAGGAAAGTGCCGTCCAGTTTGTAGCAGTCGATGAAGACATTGCCGGTGATGCCACCCTGAGAGTTGTCCTTCGAGTTTGAGGGATCCCACTTGACGAAGATCTCATACTGCCCGTCACCGTCCACGTCGCCTACCGAACAGTCGTTGGGCAAATAGTCGTAGTCGCTTCCTGCCTTCGGACGCTGTAGCTTCACCGTCAGGTAGTTCTTGGCCCAGGGCTTCACGGCCTCCGTGGTGTCGACGGGCACACCGTCGACCAGTGTCACTATCTGGTAGCTGTTACCAGCCTTGTTGTCCTTATAGAAGGTCTCGTACCTGTTCTCGACAATTGTCTCGCCGTCGCGTAGGATGTTGAACGTCGTCTTGCTCTCGTCGTCGGTGCCGAGGAAGCGCCAACTCAGCGTTCGCGTAGTGCCTATGGGGATGACCACAAGTCCACGGTCCAGTCGTTCCATCTGGCTCGTGGGGGTAATTTGTGCCTGTACTCCTGTGGTTACCGCAAGGAGCAAGGCCAGTACTCTTGATTTCTTCATTTCTACGATTAGTTTCAGTTTGTATGCTGCAAAGGTACGAAAAAGAAATTGATAAAGCATCGCTATTGTCAAAAAATGCAGGAAGAATATCGCTAATCGAAGTTATGGTAGCCAGAATAGTTCGTACCTTTGCAATCATGGAATCAAAATACAGTGAATTTAATAACCAAAATCAGTGATTTTACCTAGTAAACCTAAATTCCGCAGTACTTTAGTTTAACTTTATTTATAAGTTCCTGAGCAACAAA
>CALDLA010000081.1 GCA_937898415.1 uncultured Prevotellaceae bacterium
GCCGCTCCGGCATCGGCTCGCAGATCAACCTCTACCAGGCCCTGCGCCGCGACTGCAACATGTCGGCCACCGAGCGCCGCCAGTTTCTACGCCAGAAGGGCGACGAGGGCCGCTTCACGCTGTAGTCGAAGCCATCGCGGCCGTGTCACATCACTCTGTCCTCGTTTGATTGCTGCGCGAACCTGAGACATATAGCTGCGCGAGACGGGGAGCGATTCGTGGCAGTGCTCGATGAGCAGTTGGGTGGAGCCGGAATGTGAGACAATCTGTTCTACCTGTCCAAGGTTGACCAAAAAAGCACGGTGGCAGCGGACAATCATGGGATAGCCCTGCAATGTTTCCTCCATCTGTTTCATCGTGGTGCGAAGCATGTCGGTATGCACCTGATTGTTGCGCAGATGGCTCACCTTGACGTAGTTGCCAACGGCCTCAATATATAACAGGAGGGAAATCTGGAGCGTGACGGATTCGTTAGTCGTGCCAGTGAGGGTAAGCTCCTGCGGACGGGGCTCCTCGCTCAGCTTTTCTACTTTGTTTGTCGAAAACTTCTTCAACTCCTCGTTCAGCAGTCGCGTCTCTTCCAATTCCATTGCCAAATACTTGCTGCGGTACTTGAAACGCCAGTAGAGTCCGATGGCAAAGGAGCAGAAGGCGATGATGACGAGGGTTTCGAGGAAATTGACCACAGAGAACTGATTACCCGCTACGCGGTCGCTCAGCACGAAGTGGCGGTAGAGACAGATACCCAATGCCACGAGCGGCGTGTTGATGAACTGGAACCAGAGGTTGCGGCGGATGATGTATTCGGCACCTTTCTTGAACGACCTCGGCATCTTGACAACATAGTTCAAGATGATGTCGGTCATCATGCAGATCGAGAAACCTATCACACCCAAAGCTACCAGATGTACGTAGGCCTGCCATTGCCACGCATCCAATCCGAAGGGCTTGAACACGGCCAGTGCCACCACAATAAACGCGGTGCTAATGATTCTTGTTGTTATCGTTTCTATACGTCCTTGTTTCATACGAGGTACAAAAGTACTAAATAAAAGTGACATTCATCATAATTCTATGCAGAATATCAAAGAAATTTGGAGGGATTAACATAGTACTGTAGAACCCTTTACTTCAATTCTATCACATTTTATGCGTTTTTCACAGTTCAAGAGACGATATTTCCTGCAACTATTCGTAACGTTTGCAACGTCTATCTATTAAAGAAACATAGAAACATAGAAGCATAACCATGATTATCAGATTAGAAACCCCAAAAGATTATCGTGAGGTGGAGAACCTTACGCGAGAGGCATTCTGGAACGTCTATCGTCCCGGATGCACAGAGCATTACGTACTCAATCAGTATAGAACAAGCCCTGACTTCATCCCTGAGCTGGATTTTGTGATGGAGGAGGATAACAGGATTATCGGACATGTGATGTTCTCGAAAGCAGAGATTACACTTGACGATGGAACGCCCTACCCTTCTTGGACTTTCGGTCCCATCAGCATTTACCCCGACTACAAGCGAAAGGGATATGGTCTGAAACTACTGAAGTATGCAATAGAGAAAGCCAAGGAGATGGGTATAGGCCTTCTGCAGATGGAGGGAAATATCGAGTTCTACAAGCACGCAGGCTTCGACCTTGCCAGCAAGATGAAGATTCACTATCATGCAGAGCCTCGCGTTGCCGAAGTACCTTACTTCCTCGCCCAAGAACTGATACCTGGCTATTGGGGCAATCGTGAGGGAACTTACTGTCCGCCCAAGGGCTATTTCGTGGCCGACGAGACCCCCGAAGCCTTCGAGGCCTACGACGCCACCTTCCCCCAGAAGGAGAAGTCCTTCCAAGAGGGACAACTCCCTCAGTTCTGCCAAAGTTGCGGCATGCCGTTGACCCGTATCGAGGACTGCGGCACGAATGCCGACGGCAGCACGAATTATGATTACTGCCAGTACTGCTACAAAGATGGCAAGTTCCTGCAGGAGTGTACGATGGACGAGATGATCGAGCATTGCGCGCAGTTCGTTGACGTAGTTAACAAGCAGATGCCCAAGCCCATGACCAAGGATGAATACAAGCAAATGATGCGCGGCTTCTTCCCGATGCTAAAACGTTGGAGGAAATGATGGAAACTGATCGTATCATTTTGCACCCTTGGCGAGACAGTGATGCGGAGACGCTGTACAAGTGGGCTATCGAGTTGAAGGAAACGGGAGAGGCGGATAGTAATATGATTTTAAATCCTCTTTTTATACTCCTGTGGATAGATGCCGGTGGCCCGTTTGAAATATCGGCAGAAATTAGCAGTGTCGGGAAAACCGAGTTGGTAAGCGGTCTCCTTGACCGTCTGCTCGGGATGTGCGTCCATGATACGCTTGGCCTGCGTCGCCACATACTGCTGAATCCATTCCAAGGGCGAGAAGCCATTGCTATATTGACGGAACACCTTCGAGAAATACCGCGGGTCATAGCCCATCAGCTGGGCATAGTACTGGACATTGCGGTTTTTCTTGTAGTGCTCCACCACCAGGTCGCAGAACTGCTTGTAAAGCTCCGACTGACGGTTCTCCGCCCATAGCCTGTCCTGCTCACGACGGTAGTAATTAATGAACTCATAGCCCACCGCCAACTGCGAGAGCAACATCTGTCGACGCAATTGCAGGTCATAGACGTCGTGCGAAGCAATTGCTCCTATGAGCTCGTTCAGCGCCATCATGCGCGTGGCTTGAACATCGGTCAGATGGCATTTCGGCACGGTTGCAAACTTATCATAGCCATGGCTGAAGATATGTGTCTTCAGTTCGCTGTACATCTCCGCTGAGATGATGACGCACGAATAGGTGTAATCCTCCGAACACGCTATGCGTCGCAAGACATGGCCAGGCAAGAGTACTCCAAAATCGTTCTTTTGAATCAACAATTCCTGCATGTCGAACATGACACGCGCACTGCCGCTCATACACATAATAATAATGATATGCGGATACACCTCATCTACACCAGTCGTGGGGGAACCATGTATCTTTTTTTCCACACACACTCCGTTCTGCTCAACGGACTGTAATAATTTGACTATTGTTGTGTCAATCTGTATCATTTCTTTGCCTTTATGGTTGCAAAATTACAACTTTTCTTTGAATAATAATCACGAAATCACACATTTTGATAGCAGAAATGCGAAAATTGGTAGTATTTTCACGCTATAATCTGTCGTAAATACCACAAAAAAACACTATCTTTGCAGCCAAGGAGCTATAAACCTATTTTATAGATTGTAATTATGAGAAAGAGAATTGCCGTAATTACTTTGTTGTTATTACTGACAACACAGTTCTGTCATGCCCATGTTCACACGCTGGCTGAGGCCGATAATATCATCTTAATACTGATTTTCATTGTGATAGTGCTCCTCGTGCTGGGAGGTCTCGGTCTGCGTCAAAGTAGGGTTATCCGTCAGCGAAATGAGCAGCTTCGTCGTATTCTTAATGCACTGGATGACTACCGCGCTATAGTCGGCGACGGAGGACTGTCGCTGGACGATCAGGAGGAAATGGTGATGAAAAAGCAATTGGCAACGAAGACGACCAAGGCGGCCAAAATGGATGAGGGACATGCCTTCTTCGTGAAGATGGATGCCCGTGTAAACAAGGAAAAACCATTTACAGACCCTGACTTTGACTATGACGCGCTGATAGAGTTCATGGGAGTCAGTCGTGATGAGTTCTGCAGGCTTGTGCCACGCTATACGGATCCCGAGAGGACAAAAGACTATATCAACTCCCTACGGGCGGAGTACGCTGCAAAGTTGCTTATGGAGCACTCGGACGACTCAATGGATATCATTGTCAGCAAATGTGGCTTTAAAGATACAGCAGCCTTCAACAGTGCTTTCAAATTCTCCTTCGGTATCACGCCAATGGACTATCTGAATACCATAAGGCATATGTTCAAGAATAAAGTATAAACAATGATGAAATACAGACAAGTTTGTTGTTCGTGACCCAGTTGCCGAACATCATAACTCTACTTAGGATTGCAGGCTCTTTGGGCCTGCTCCTTTGTGATGTGACGGGTGTGGTGTTTTGGATAATCTATGCTCTCTGCGGCATCAGCGACATAGTCGACGGATGGCTGGCCAGGAAACTGAAACGTGTCACCAGGACTGGAGCATTGCTGGATAGCGTGGCAGACATCTGCTTCGTAGCGTGTTGTGCATGGAAACTCCTGCCAATACTCGAACTGCCGCAATGGCTATGGCTGTGGGCTGGGGTAATCGTCGTAATCAAAGTCGTGAATCAGCTTTCGGCACTCGTGATGTCCGGGCGTTGCTGCTTCCCTCACACCACAGCGAACAAGGCAACGGGATTCCTGCTATTCATAGCAGTCCCCATGACAGTATGGTCAATCATTCCTTTCGCCATTGTAGCCACTATCGCCACGTTTGCCGCCATTCACGAAGGCTGTGTTTTAGCGAGAGCAGAATCTGGCCGGGAGTAATGAGAACTTATAAACAGGCGAGAAGATCGAAAAGGTATTCCTTTTTATGCATAGTCCAGGATCTGCGCAACCTTTTCCTCCATCGGCAGTGTGGCGTCTATCCAGTGGATGGTGAACCCTCGGCGCTCCATTCCGCGGAACCAAGTCATCTGGCGCTTGGCAAACTGGTGGATGGCAATCTCTAACTGACGGAACATCTCGTCGTAGGTGGTACGGCCAGTGACGTACTCCGTCACATACTTATACTCCAGTCCGTAGTAAATCAGGTCGTCGGGCGCGATTCCTTCTGCCAGCAGTCCCTTGATTTCTTCTATCATGCCCTCCTCCAGACGAGCCTTCAGCCGACGGGTTATCTTCTCGCGGCGTAGTTCGCGGTCGATGTTCACGCCGATAATGAGTGAGTCGACGGGCGGCAGTTCGCGACGTGGTGTCGGGTTCTGGAGGTTGTAGGTCTCAATCTCGATGGCACGGAGGGCCCGCTGACAGGAGTCGACGTCGGTCTTGTTGTGCATGTTCGACCCTGTCTTTGTCTTCAGTTCCGTGAGCATCTGCGTCAACTCTTCCAGCGACTTGCCCTCCAGACGGGCACGCAGTTCAGGATTCTGAGGCACGGGCGACAACTGGTAGCCCTTCAGCACGGCCTCAATGTAGAGCCCGGTGCCGCCGCAGAGGATGGGTACCCTACCCCTACCTATTATAATATTATAGGCGTCGAAGAAGTCCTGCTGATACTGGAACAGGTTGTACTTCGTGCCCGGCTCGCAGATGTCTATCAGATGGTAGGGTACGTCGCCGTAGTCGGCCAGGTCCTTGCCCGTGCCAATGTCCATGCGACGGTACACCTGACGGGAGTCGGCCGAGATAATCTCACCGCCGACCTCGCGCGCCAAGGCAGCTGCCAGCGGTGTCTTTCCGCTAGCCGTGGGTCCAAGTATGGTTATCATCTTCTGCATAATCGTGTGCAAATGTAACAAAAAAAAACCGTCCGACAAAATCGGACGGCATAATTTTTCAATTGTCAATTATCAAGTGCGCTTATTTGAGTTGACTTCGTCGACTCAAATAAGCGACTCGACAAACTGAAAACAAACTTTCGTCTGCTCTCACTGCTTATTTGAGTTCAGCGAGGTACTTGATGGTGCGAACCATCTGAGAGGTGTAAGAGTTCTCATTGTCGTACCAAGAAACAACCTGAACGAGAGAGTTGCCGTCACCCATCTTGCTGACCATGGTCTGGTTAGCATCGAAGAGTGAACCGAACTTCATACCGATGATGTCGCTAGAAACGAGCTTCTCCT
>CALDLA010000082.1 GCA_937898415.1 uncultured Prevotellaceae bacterium
GGGCAGTTCCGGACTCCAGCCTGCGAAGGTGCAGCCCTCACGCGTGGGATCGGCGCGGGGGGTGATGTCTGTGTCGTAGTCCTGGGTGATGGCGGCGATGGTGGCAGGCGTGCCGCCGTTGGTGTCGAATGAAATGGCGTATTGGTTAATGGTCCACTTGGCATAGAGGGGGATTGTCGCATTATCCTCCGTTGTAAGATTGCTAACCAATTGACCGTCGTCATAGGCTATTGCGCCGTCTGCGCTCTCTGCCCATCCGTTGAAGGTGGCAGTGGCAGTTGATGTAGCGTCATCGTTGCCGCCCGTTGCTCCGTTGTAGTGATAGGTCACGGTAAAGGCACGGGTGAATGCGTTGGCGGTGAGGTTTTGCGCTACGTCGTAGGTAAAGCTCTGTGCATCCATGCTTCCGCTCGTAGCACCGTTGCCATTGAACTGCACGGTGCAGGTATGTACCGTCCATTGTGCCGTGACGGTCATGTCCCCGGCAGGCATCGTCGTGGGCAGTGCCGGATTCCAGCCTACGAAAGTGTAGCCCTCACGCGTGGGATCGGCGGGGGCGGTGATGTCTGTATCGTAGTTCTGCTTGATGTCGGCGATGGTGGCAGGTGTGCCGCCGTTGCCATTGAACTGCACGGTGTAGGTGTTGTTTTCTTTTACGGCGCTGAGGGTCACGTCGCCGTCGTTTCTATTCACCGTGTAGGTGCTACTGATGATCTGGTCGTCGGCCTTATAAGTGATGTGATAGCCTGTTTGCTCGCTGAGGTTAGTGGCGAGTGTCAGCGTGAGGCCCTCGCGGTAGTAGGTCTCGCTGCCATAGACGAAGCCGTTCTCTGCTGCCGTGGCGGCGAGGCTGACGCTGGTGATGCCGCTGCCGAGGGTGATGAGGTGGGCGTGAGAGACGTTGGTGACGGTAGAATAGGATGAATTATCGTTCTGGCCGACGACGGCGAGGTTGGTGCCGTGGGTGTAGAGGTTGGTTAACTTGCTGCGATACGAGCTGCTGTTATTGCAGTAGCCAACGATGGCTCCAATATGGCCATTGGAATAACTGCTGCTGACAGTGGGGTTCACCACGGCGAGGTCCTTGATGGTGCCGCCCTCAACTTTGCCAAAGAGGCCAGTGTTTTGGGAGTTGGTATTGACGTTGAGGCCGCTGACGACGTGGTGGCCGCCATCGTAGGTGCCGCGGAAATAGTGGCTATCAGCGCCTATCGGCGTGAAATTCGTGCTGCTATAGCGATGTCGGCGGTCTGTCG
Source organism: uncultured Prevotellaceae bacterium (assembly GCA_937898415.1). Taxonomy (GTDB): domain Bacteria; phylum Bacteroidota; class Bacteroidia; order Bacteroidales; family Bacteroidaceae; genus Prevotella. The sequence goes on from CALDLA010000082.1 coordinate 1,257, forward strand.
GATGGTCTTGCCGCTGCCGTTGTTTCCGGCATTGACGGCTGCAGCTAGGTTGCGCAGGTCATCCTCGGTGGCAATCTTGTAGGCCGCATCGTCCACGGTGCCGGTGGCGGTGAAGAGATAGCTGCCGAGGGCGACGCGCAGCTTCGAGGCGAAGCCGCTCCAGTTGCCCGAGGTAGCGGTGTTGGCCAGTGCTCCGGCGGGTGTGGAGAATATGATATACTGAAGGGCATCGCAGCCTTCGAAAGC
>CALDLA010000083.1 GCA_937898415.1 uncultured Prevotellaceae bacterium
ACAAGAACTACATCGGCGGCTTGCAAGGCTGGAGCGACGGCAACACGCTCACCCTCGAGAACTGCCTCTTCGCCGGCAACTACCAAGGCACCGAGGCTGGCACCGCCACATTCCACCCCATAGCCCTGCACAACACCGGCAGTGCCACCAACCTGACGGCTACCAACGTCTTCGCAGCCGTGGCACCCACCGCGACCAATGCCAACTTCATCGCCGCCGACGGCACCAAGGCCACCGGCCGCACCAGCGCACCAGACAATTTGGGCACCCAGGGGGCGACCTACAGTTTCATGGATATGACCGTCTATGAGAACGGTCTCCTCTACAACGGCCTCTACTACGTCGCGCCGACGCTCAGCACCGACAACAGCGGCGCCTACCTCATCAATAACGAGGACGACTGGACTAACTTCTGCGATGCGCTCTACGACAACGGCACGTGGAACCGCTTCAGCGGCCAAACCGTGAAGCTCGCCAACGACATCAGCGTCAACCGCATGGCTGGCTACGACAACCACGACTTCCTCGGCACCTTCGACGGTAACCACAAAAGGTTGACCTTCACCGCCACCGCCACCGCCAACTACCTGGCGCCTTTCCGCAACGTTTTGGGCAACAGCGACACCGACCGCGCCGTCATCCGCGACCTGAACGTGGTGACCAACATCACCGCCACCGACTACCGCCATACGGCCGGACTCATCGCCTTGGTGTGGGGCTACGTCGATGTCACCAACTGCAACGTCACGGTTGACATCACTGCCACCAAGGGCTCCACCAACACCGACCTCTATCCCGCAGGCATCGCCAGCCAGGTGGTCAAAGACGCCCAAATCGCCGTGAGCGGCTGCACCGTGGACGGCACCATCAGCACCGACGGCAAGTACGCCGGCGGTATCATCGGCATCGCGCAAGGCTCGGCTACCATCACCGACTGCGTCAGCAGCGTCACCATCGACAGCAGCACCGAGGACGACGGCACCCACGGCGGACTTGTAGGCGTGCAGGGCAACTACGACGGCAGCACCATCAGCATCACGGGCTGCGTCTTCAACGGCAGTCTGCTCGGCGCATCGACCCACTCCTGCGGCGGCTTCGTCGGCTGGTGCAGCCAAACCGTCAACATCACCAACAGCCTCTTCGTACCCGCCGAGGTCACTATCAACACCGTTGATGGCAACACGCCCTGCGCCACCTTCGTCCGCAACTGGACAATGCCCGACAACGCAAACTGCTACTATACCGACGCCCTCGGCACGCCCCAAGGCACACAAGCCTACAGCATCAACAGTGGCGAGAATGTCATAGGGGTGTACAATACTAGTGATTATACCTACACTTACAACACCAGCAGGCTTTATTTCTACAATACCGGCTTTTGCCACAATCGAGGCCTCTCTACTTATAAACAATATGCAGCCGCAGGCGACGAAGTGCACATCAGCATAAGTACCACAATTTCCTGCGCCGACTTCATCACCGAACCTGCCGGAATCCCACTGACACTCAGCAGCAACGGCGCCTACCGCTTCTTCACCATGCCCAGTTCCAACGTGACCATCAACGCCGCATGGTCATCGTCTGCCATCGTCAGCGACTTCCCCTGGACGGAAAACTTCAACGACCTTACCGATGAGGGCCGCATCCCCGACTGCTGGAATTACATGGAGATAGAGGGAATATTCTTCGATCGGTGGGGCTATTTCACTACCGCCATCAACGGCTACGGCGCCACCAACGGCACCAGTTACGACGGCACGAATTGCGTGCGGTATAATTCTTACAACAACTTCAACGGCACAACCAACTATTTGAAAACCGTGCCCCTCAGCCTGCCTGCTTCACCCGAGATGCAGTTGTCCTTCTGGTACAAGAACCCTGCAGGCGGCGACTTCTCCGTTTACCTCTCCACCGACGGCGGCGACACCCACACGACGGCCTTGGCCACCGGACTCACCAACCAGCAGGAATGGACCCAACACACCATCAGCCTCGGCGCATACGCCGGGCAAGAAGTGGTCATCGTCTTCAAGGGAACCTCCAACCGTAACTATAATGGCGATGCCTATATCTACTTGGACGAGGTCAATGTGGAAGATGTTCTTCCTTGCGCCAAGCCCACCCGCCTCATGGCCACCATTCTCGGGACGCAGCGCGTTCAACTCAGTTGGACCAACGGCGACGAAGACCAGACCGCCTGGCAAATCTGCCTCGACGGCGACGAAAGCAACCTCATCGCTGTCGATAGCAATCCGTTCATCCTCGACAATCTCGACATCCTGAGCACCCATACCGCAAAGGTGCGCGCCAACTGCGGCGGCGACGGCGTGAGTTACTGGAGCAACGAAGTGAGTTTCACCATGCCGCTCCACGACCCCGTCAGTTACCTTGACATGAATGGCGACACACAGCAATGCATTGATTTCACCGTGCTTGACGGCTCGGAAACCTTCCCTCTCGCCGCAGGCTGGTATGTGGTCGAGGGTGCGCTCAACTACAATCAGACCCTCACCGTCAGCGGCGACGTGCATCTTATCCTGAAGGACAACGCCGTGATGAACATTGGCACGGCGGAAACTCCCGTCAGCGGCAATGGCTTCGGTGAGTCTGGCCCTGACAATTTCTCCATCCATATCTATGGCCAAAGCACGGGAGAAAACAACGGCCAACTCAATGTATATGCCTCGCAAAATGGCATCTGGGCTTACGAGGGCGACTTCAACTGCAGCAGCGCAAGGGTTTCGGTTACCGCATCCAGTTATGGCATCTGGGCATTGGCTTATAATT
>CALDLA010000084.1 GCA_937898415.1 uncultured Prevotellaceae bacterium
AGAGATATATATTATATATAATATATAATAATATAAAACTTTTCTTTTCTTCAAAAGCCACAGCCCAGCGACACCTTATGCAACTGTGTCACTGCGTCACAGTGTCACAGCGTTGTTTTTAAGTTTTTCCGAAATTAATTTGGAAAATCCGAAATTTAGTATTATATTTGTACCCAAAAACAAGATGGGCATCACGCAGACAAAACTCGCAGAGATGCTTGGCCTCTGCAACGCCCGTGTCAGCGAAATCATGAACGGCAAGAGCGAGCCCTCTTTGAAAATAGGAAGGGAGTTGAGCCGTCAGCTGAACATCGATCCTGCTGTGGTGTTGGGGGGGGTGAAAAGTGGTCAGTGGAATTGTTCTCATGATTCTTGCAGATACCTAATAGCATTCTACAGAAATAAGAAAGGGCGAGTTGCCCCGCCCTGGATGTTTTCACAACGGAATAATCCTTATTGTGAATAGCTGACATAAATCAGTATCATGCTGCAAAGGTAGAAAATAAAATCGAAACATACAAATAAATCGATATAAAAATGAAAAAAGTACTTGGCTTGGATCTTGGTGTAGGTAGTATCGGATGGTGCCTCATAGAGAAAGACGATAATAATACTCCCAAGCGTATCTTACGAATGGGAAGCCGTATTGTGCCAATTAGTTCAGACGAAGAAACTGGCTATACTAAAGGAAATGCTGTTAGTAAGAATGCCGACCGTACAGCTAAGAGAACAGCCCGAAAGTGCTATGACAGATACCAACTCAGACGCCAAGCTCTTGTTAATCTGTTTAAACAACTTGGTATGGTGCCAAACAAGAATCTCATGTTTGAGCAGACACCAATGGAGCTATGGCAGAAACGTGCTGATGCTGTTTCAAATGAAATCACATTAAAAGAACTTGGCAGAGTACTTCTTCATATCAACCAAAAACGAGGTTATAAACATTCACGCCTTAGTAATTCTGACAGCAAGGAAACCGCATATGTTCAGGAAGTGAATAGTCGCTATGATGATCTGAAAGCTGAGGGCTTGACAGTGGGACAGCATTTTGCAGCCAAACTAAAAGAGAACGAACAAACATCTGCTGACGGCAAAAAGTACTATAACTATCGAATCAAGGAACAGGTCTATCCTCGCCATGCCTATGAGGAGGAAGTTGAAAAGATATTAGAGGCGCAAAGCCGTTTCCATTCAGACACATTGACGCCTGATGTCTGCAAAGAAATAAAGGATATCATTTTCTATCAACGAGACCTGAAATCCTGTAAGAATCTTGTTTCACTCTGCGAATTTGAGTCTTACACCATTACAAAGAATGGAAAAGAAATAACAATCGGCCCTAAGGTGGCACCAAGAACTTCTCCGTTGGCACAACTATCCAGTATCCTTGAGACTGCCAACAATATTACGATTCGTAATAGAAAGAACGATGAGCTGTATATATTGCCAGAGCAACGAAAAGCAATAGCTGATTTCCTTGATAATCACGAAGTAATGAAGTTGACAGACCTCTATAAGATACTGAACATCGGGAGGAAAGATGGATGGTGGGCAGGTAAGGCTATAGGTAAAGGTCTGAAAGGAAACACAACCAAATGTCAGATTCGAAAGGCTCTTGCCAGCTTGCCCAAAGAACAAGTAGATTCACTCATAGCCTTCCTGTTGGAATATGAGGAATCTGTTGACGAAGAAACTGGTGAGGTACGCCAAAGAATCAATAATACTAAAGCAGAAAAACAACCATTATACCGATTATGGCATTTGCTTTATTCCATAAAGGATAATGATGAGCTGTCAGGAGCTTTACGCCATTTGGGTATAGAAGATGAAGAGAGCATAGAAAAACTCTGCAAACTTGATTTTCGTACTGCTGGTTATGCCAACAAGTCTGCAAAGGCTATTGGTCGCATTCTGCCGTATCTGATGGAGGGAATGATGTATAGTGAAGCATGTGAGAGAGTTGGCTTAGATCACTCTAGGAGAATAGATCCTAATCGTAATCTACTCACACACCTTCCTCAAATCCAGAAGAACGAGCTCAGGCAGCCAGTGGTTGAAAAGATTCTCAATCAATTGGTCAATATTGTAAATGCTCTTCTTAATGAGGAAGGCTCAATAGATGAAATCCGGATAGAGCTTGCCAGAGAGCTAAAACAAAGCAAGGATGAGCGCAACGAAACGTTCAAACGTAATAATCAGAACGAAAGGCAGAATAAAGTATATGCAGAACGTATAAAAGAGTATGGTCTTACGCCCACAAGAAACCGCATTATGAAGATGAAAATGTGGGAAGAAAGCGAGTATACTTGTATGTATTGCGGACAGCCTGTTAATGTGACGGAATTCCTTAAAGGCGCCGATGTGGAACGAGAGCATATTATTCCCAGAGGATTGCTATTCGATAACAGTTTCACTAATCAGGTTTGCTCATGTCGCCGTTGCAACAGCAAGAAAGGGATGCGAACTGCTTATGACTTTATTGCTGACGAGAAAGGTCAGGAAGGATTGGACATCTATATAGATCGTATCAATGATCTATTCAACAAAAAGAAGATTAGCCGCAGTAAATTGAATCGTCTGTTAGTCTCTCATAAAGCCTATATAAGCAGAAAGACACAAGGCAAGGAGACGGATGAAGACAAAGAACTGTGGGAAAACTTCATAGACCGTCAACTGCGACAAAGCCAGTATATTGCCAAGAAGTCCGTGGAGATGCTTTTGCAGGTTTGCAAGAATGTCTATACCACAAGTGGTAGCGTAACCGACTTTGTGCGCCATCAATGGGGGTATGACGAACTTCTGCACGATCTGAACTTTGAGCGTTTTAAGAAAGCTGGTCTTACTACGATGGTAAAACAATTGCATTCAGGCAAGGAGGTAGAGGTGGAGCGTATCAAGGACTGGACAAAACGCCTTGACAACAGGCATCATGCTGTGGATGCATTGGCCATCGCTTGTACCACACAAGGCATGATACAACGCCTTAACACCCTCAATGCCAGTCGAGACGAAATGCTCGAAGAACTGAGCAGCAAAGATCAGCGATTACTTGACCCAGAACGAAGTATGCTGGAGAAATGGATATTTGCCCAACCTCACATTTCTTACGCAGAAGCGAAAAAAGAGATTGATAAGATTGTAATCTCTCAACGACCCAATACTCGCATCACTGTTCCTGGCAAACGATATGTTACTAAAAACGGCAAACGGACTTTGGCGCAGACGGGCATCATTGTACCACGAGGAGCCTTGCATGCCGAATTTGTGTATGGCCGAATTATGAAACAAGAAGCCGATGGTGTCACGATGACGCCTCAATACGTAAGAAAATACAAATTGGGCATCGGTGCTCAGGGTTTCCTGTTTAAAGGAGATGAGGTATATAAGGAAGAATTAAAGAAGGATTCCAAGACTGGACTTTCAAAGATTGTTGTAACAGACAAAATAATGGATGTCTTAGAGAAGATTGTGGATGGTGGCATACGGCAGCGTATCTTGGAGCGATTGAACAGAGGTTTCGAAGATGGCACAGATTATAGGGCAAACGTAGCAAAAGCCCTTGCTAATCTCAAAAACCTTGATGAAGACCCTATCTATTCTGATGATGCCAAGACTCGCCCCATCCGCACCGTTCGAAAATATGTCAGTTCTTCCACAATGGTAGTGGTACGCAAGGATGCTAATGGTAAACCCATGTCGTTTGTTGAGCCTGATGACAATCATCATGTCGCTTTTTATATGTATCAAGATGGTCAGAAAACGGAAAATGTTGTCACAAAATGGCAGGCTGTACAACGCAAGTTGAATCATATACCTATTATTGTTGATAACCCATCGCAGACTTGGAACGAGATTCTTGGAAGGAACGATGTTCCTGAAGAACTGCTCCAATCGCTTCCCCAAGATAAATCTATTATCCTTTTGAGTTTACAGAAAGGCGAAGCTATTATCATGGGATTGGAAGAAACGAATTACCAAAGAGCTTTGCTGGCGAAAGATATGCAGACTTTATGCGACCATTTGTTTTATGTGCAGAGCGCATCATCTCATGACTACTGTTTTCGTAGACACGTTGAAGCAAAATACGATACGAAAGATATGAATAAAGATGATATGAGATTCCTGCGTATTAGAACGATTGACGTTTTATTCAAAAACAATCCACATAAAGTCAAGGTGACTGTTTTAGGAGACATTGTAGAATAATCAAGGAAACATTTGTATAGGAAAAAGAAATCCCGCATAAAAGCGGGATTTCATCTATCATAATACAACTTTTCTTTTGTGAATAATCGTTTGTTGAGCTGGTAAACAGAGACTTAACTGTCACCTGTTGTATATGATACGATTTTGTCAGCTATTCACAACGACTTCGAGCGGTTTGCAAAGGATCACGTAGTTGTATATGATACGATTTTGTCAGCTATTCACAACGCGTCTATGTGCATGAGTGGGCGGCGGGTGGTTGTATATGATACGATTTTGTCAGCTATTCACAACGAGCCACGACTCAGACAGATGCACGTCGCGTTGTATATGATACGATTTTGTCAGCTATTCACAACGTGACGAAGTGGATCACGGGCGACCGCATCGTTGTATATGATACGATTTTGTCAGCTATTCACAACGCATTTCGAGGTACAGCCACATGTACCGAGTTGTATATGATACGATTTTGTCAGCTATTCACAACGCGTGAGCCCCAATGACCCACACGGGACGGGTTGTATATGATACGATTTTGTCAGCTATTCACAACGGCGTGGCGAGACTAACAATCTACCTTAGGTTGTATATGATACGATTTTGTCAGCTATTCACAACAGACGGACAACGTGATGGAGATATTCGAGGTTGTATATGATATGATTTTGTCAGCAATTTACAACACAACGACATCGAGGAGTGTCAGAAATCGTTGTAAATGATACGATTTTATCAACAATGTCAAAGAACGTTAGTGCAAAGATAAGTATTGCGACTGCAAATATAGAGAAAAATTACGAATATAACAAACTTTTCACATAAAAAATGAAAATCATTGAGACGGTTCTTTCAGTCGCTACGCTTAGTGAAAGCGGCAGAGCCGAGCGCTGGTGATCATTTCGAAATAATAGATTAACTTTTTTTGTAGAACAAAGCGACCTTAGGGTCGAGCGGCAAACGCTATATGACGGATATACTCAGACTAAGAGACACGGCAGAACAGACCAAGGTTCAGTTCAAGGAGCGTGTGACTCGCGATAATAAATATGACGTGAGCTGCGAGATGGTAGCACAAAGCAACTATCGCGGAGGAATGATAGTGGTTGGCATCGACGATAAAACGGGACGCATTAATCCCCTATCGTTCCAAGAGGTACAAGAGACTACGAATCTTTTAGGCAGTTTGGCCTCTGAGGGCGTAGTACCTCAGATTCTAATCGACATTGAGAACGTTCAAATGGATGGCAGCGTTATCGTTGTGGCAACCATCAAACAAAGAACAAACCTTATTGATTCGCTCGACCTGTGGTCGCTTTCATAAAGAAGAACTTTGCAAACAATTTTTGATGAATATGGAAGAAAAAGAATTAAGTTTCATCGACAATAAAGAATATCAAGAATGGTTTCTGCACCTTTGCGAGGAAATAGACAAGCAGAGGCTGAAAGTTTTGGCAGTTTAGGAAAAAAGTGTTATTTTTGCAGCAAAATTGCGACGAAATTGATAATTAACAATACAGACTTTTGCGTTTGAATTATGATGAAGAAAGCAATAATCAGCTTAGTACTGACGATGATGTCAGTAGCCGGATACGCTCAGAGCGTTGTCGGCAAGTGGGTAACAGAAGGTGGTGAATCTCAGGTGGAGATTTACCAGAGTGGTGACAAGCTGAGCGGCAAGATTGTGTGGCTGAAAAAAGGCGACGGCCAGCTCGACGTCCACAATCCAGACAAGAAGCTACAGAGTCGTAAGCTCGTTGGTGTCAACATCCTGACGGGCCTCACCAAGAAAGGCGACAAGTGGGAAGGCGGCAAGATTTACAATCCCAAGAACGGCAAGACCTACAAATGCTCCATCTGGCTCGAGGGCAACAACCTGAAGGTACGCGGCTACGTCGCCATGTTCTATGAGACCCAGACTTGGACGAAAAAGTAACGCGGCCAAACTATTGTAACTCTTAACGAAATAAGAATGAAAGAACAATGAAGACAAAACATGTACAGTATGAGACGAAAGGCACTTGCTCGAAACTGATCGATGTGACTGCCGACGAGAACAATGTGATTCAGCAAGTGTTTTTCCTTGGAGGATGCAACGGCAACCTTCAGGGGATCAGTCAACTGGTGCGCGGTCAACAGATTGACGACGTGATGAAGCGCCTCGATGGCGTCCGCTGCGGCACGAAAGGAACTTCCTGTCCTGACCAGCTTTGCAGGGCGCTTGAGCTGTTGAAACAGGCACCAGTTGAGGACAAATAGAAGCGGACGGAGATGAGGATAGCCATTATACAGATTAGTGAGGAGGGCAAACAGATAGCCCGCCTGATACTGAGCCAAGTGTTTGCCCAGAAGAATGAGGGCGCGATCATCAGTCGTGCGAATGTCGGTAAGCGCTGGAAGGATTTCGATGCCTTCGTGTTCATCGGCGCGATGGGCATCTGTGTGAGGACGATAGCGCCGTATATCAAGGATAAGCACGAAGACCCTGCCGTGGTGTGCGTCGACAGTCTTGGGCTCAATGTCATCTCTGTGTTGAGCGGACATGTGGGCGGCGCCAACGACTTGACGAGGGATATAGCTGCGATGATGGGCGCCCGCGAGGTCATCACTACGCAGAGCGACAATGCCGGGCTGTGGGCTCTCGACACTTTCGAGGCGAGATTTGACTGGCGCGTCGCCAGCGATGTCGATGATATGAACGACTGTATCATTGCTTTCGTCAATCGTCAGCCGACGGCATTATTGTTGGAGGCTCGCGATGAGGGCACGGACTATTTAGAGGCTACGAAGCCAGAGCACGTCACCATCATCAACGATATCAGCGAGGCAGACCCACGGAAATACAAGTTGCTGATGATCGTTTCGCCCTACAATCGTCGTGCGCCGGATGGTATGCTGGAGCTGCACTTCGTGCCGATGGTGGGAACGATTGGCTTTGGGTTGGCTCATCATCCAGACGACTATGCGTGTATCTACGACGAGATTGACGAGGCTTTTGTCCATCGTGGTGTACTGCCCTGCGCCCATAAGTATTGCACTATTGACGTGAAACAGGACGAGGAGTTTGTGGAGATGCTCGAAATGGAATACGACGAAGAGGTGACATTCTTTACAGCCGAGGAACTGGCTGCCGTTGAGGTGCCTAACCCCAGCGAGACCGTCCGGAAGCACGTGGGCACTCCCAGCGTCTGCGAGGCTGCCGCTATCTTAGGTTCCAATCACGGCAAACTGATGATCCCCAAGGTGAAGGGCAAGAACTGGACGGCAGCCTTGGCTATCGACTACAGGCATCTGCGTCAGAAGCAGGGGCATATCGAGATAGTCGGTGCCGGCCCTGGCGACCCAGACTTGGTTTCAGTACGTGGCCGTAAGATGCTGGAGAAGGCCGACCTGATACTTTATGCAGGCTCATTGGTGCCCAAGGCGCTGACGGAGTGTCATAAGCGGGGTGCCGTCGTGCGCTCGTCGGCTGACATGAACCTCGAAGAACAATGTGCGCTGATGAAGAAACACTACGACAAGGGACATTTCATTGTCCGTCTGCATACGGGCGATCCCTGTATCTTCGGCGCTATTCAGGAGCAGATGGCCTTCTTCGACCGTCAAGGAATGTCGTATCATATCACGCCAGGCATCTCCTCCTTCCTGGCTGCAGCAGCCGAGCTGCGCAGTCAGTTCACCATCCCAGAGCGTACGCAGACCATTATCCTGACACGTGGTGAAGGTCGTACGCCGATGCCTGAGAAAGAGCAGTTGCATCTGTTGGCTAAGAGTCAGTCGACGATGTGCATCTTCCTGTCGGCTGCCATTGTCGACGATGTACAGCGTGAACTGTTGCAGGGATATCCTGAGGACACGCCCGTTGCCGCCTGCTATCATCTGACGTGGCCTGACCAGAAGATTTATCGTGGTGTATTGAAAGACCTTGCAAGGATAGTCCACGACAACCACCTCACGCTCACCACGATGCTCGTCGTAGGCGAAGCCATCGACAACCGTCAGGGATTCTCCGAACTTTACAATAAACACTTTACCCATCTGTTCAGACAAGGAGAGGCATGATACTGGTATTCGGAGGGACGACGGAAGGGCGTAGGGCGGCAGAGGTATTGGAGGAGGCAGGCTCACCATTCTTCTATAGCACGAAGACGGGGGAGCAGGACGTCACGTTGCATTACGGTCAGCGAATCGATGGGGCAATGGATGCTGAGGCCATGCGCTCGTTTTGCGAAGAGCACAAGATTCGCCTCATCGTCGATGCCGCCCATCCGTTTGCCTCGCAACTGCATCAGACGATTGCCGAGATGGCGCTTCCCGTCATTCGTTATGAGCGTATCTATCCGCCTCGCGATAAGGATATCACGTGGATTGACGACTACTCACAAGTTCCCACCGACATCCACACGCTACTGGCCACTACGGGCGTTCAGAGCATCAGTAAGCTGAAATGGTTAGAGGCAAAAGGGGTCAAGGTCGTCTATCGGATCTTGAACCGTGAGAGTAGCATCGTGCTGGCGCATCAGCAGGGAGCCACCGACGATCAATTATGCTTCTTCCCTGACGTCGTGAAGGCCGATGCCGTATTGATGAAGGAGAGTGGGCTCAGCGGCGGCTTTCTGGAGAAAGTAGAGGAAGCGCGAAAGTCGGGCATGAAGATTTACGCCATGAAGCGCCCCCAACTTTTCACTTTTCACTCTTCACTTTTCACTTCTCACTCTTCACTTTTCACTTCTCACTTTTCACTTTTCACTTCTGTCAACGGGCCGTACGGGTTGCGGCGTGCCGTTGAGAAACTGCTGCCTGAGTTCTTTCCGCTGCATAGCGGATTGACGACGGGGACTTGTGCTACGGCGGCAGCCATTGCGGCAACTGCAAGACTGATAAAAGGCGAGACGCCTGCGGAGGTGCCTGTCATACTGCCTGATGGCGAGACCATCAACGTGGCGGTGGGTTATGATGATGACTATGCCTATTGCATCAAGGAGGCAGGCGACGATCCTGACGTGACGAATGGCATCGAGGTGAGGGCAAGTGCCCAACTGAGTGACCAGTTTGAGATTGTCGGCGGCGAGGGCGTTGGCCGCTTCACGCTTCCTGGCTTCGACTATCCTCCAGGCGAGGCAGCCATCAATAAAGGGCCTCGCGAGATGATGCGAAAGAACGTCGATGCTGAGGTGCGAATAACCATCAGCGTCGCACAAGGCGAGGAAATTGCACGGCGTACCTTCAATCCGCGTTTAGGCATCGAGGGTGGCATCTCCATTATCGGCGTATCGGGCATCGTCAAACCATTCTCTGAAGAAGCGTTCATCGACAGTATCCGCAAATGTATGACAGTCGCCAAAGCCTCAGGTGCTGACCGCGTCGTCATCAACAGCGGGGCCAAGAGCGAGCGGTTCCTCAAGAGCCTCCATCCTAACCTTCCCCAACAGGCCTTTGTGCAATACGGCAACTATATCGGCGAGACGCTCCGTATGGCTGCTGACCTCCATATTCAGCATGTTACCCTCGGCGTCATGCTGGGCAAGGCCGTGAAGCTGGCAGCAGGCAATCTGGATACCCATAGTCGTAGGACGACGATGGATAAGACGTTCGTTAAGGCCATGCTCAATGAAGTAGACTGCGATATGGACATCAGCGGTATTACGCTGGCACGGGAACTGTGGGATATGATTCCGCCAGAGAAACTCCATGTCGTGGCCAGCAACATCATTCGCCATTGTGCTGCGTACTGTGAGCCGCTTTTGCCCAATGGCGAGCTTACCATATTATTAATCGACGATAACGGAAAAATATATGAAGTATAAAGACTTGTTCATCGACTTCGATGATACGCTCTACGATACCTACGGCAATGCCGTCATAGCGTTACGAGAAACATTCGAGGCGTTCTACCTTGACCGCTGGTTTCCTGACCCCCAGGTATTCTACGATGAATACTGGAAGGCCAACATCGACCTGTGGGGGCGTTATTCACGGGGTGAGATTACTCGTGACTACCTGATAGTGGAGCGCTTCCGTCGCCCGTTGTCCGCTGGTGACGGTTTGGCCGTCACGGAGACCCTCTGCCTGGAGATGAGCGACAGGTTCCTTGACTTCTGCTCATCGAAGCCTGGTGTGGTGGAAGGTGCCCACGAACTGATGGACTACCTGAAACAGAAAGGTTATCGTATGCACATGGCCAGCAACGGTTTCCACGAGGTGCAATACAAGAAATTGGCTGCTTGCGGATTGAGGGATTACTTCGACACCATTGTCTTGAGCGAGGACGCAGGTGCCAACAAACCCTCGAAGCAGTACTTCGACTACGCCCTCAACGTATCATGCGCAAACAGAGAAACCACGCTGATGATTGGCGACAACCTGCAGACTGACATCCTCGGCGCCCTTGGGTGCGGCCTCGACGCGATGCTCTTCAACCGCTGGCAGGAAGCGCCATCCGACATCCCAACTTACACGGTAGCGACATTACGCGAAATAATGGATATCTTGTAATAGGCCTATTCCCCCACGTCGTTCTTTCGCCTTCCAAATAGGACTGCAGCTATGACGGGAGCACCCACAAGGGCGGTGACGGAGTTGACGGGCAGGGCACCCTCGAAGCCTGGCATGCGGGCGACGAAATTGCAGAAGAGGGCGAGTACGGCACCACAAAGGGCGGTGGCAGGCATCAGGACGCGGTGGTCGCTGGTGCGGAAGATGGCTCGGGCAAGATGGGGGACAGCCAAGCCAATGAACATGATGGGACCGCAATAAGCGGTAACGATGGCAACGAGAATGCCTGAAGAGACGATGACCAGCATTCGGCTGCGACGGATGTTCAAGCCGAGGTTAGCGGCATAGTTGTCGCCCAGCAACATGAGGTTCATGGGCTTTACCAGCAGGCAGGCTAAGGGCAGCAGGATGCACATGAGACAGATGAACAGCACCATCTCGTCGCCGCTGACACGACTGAACGATCCCAACCCCCAGACCACGAAAGCCTTCACGTCCTCTTCAGGCGACAGGAATTTCAGTACACCAATCACGGCGTTGGCCAAGTAGCCTATCATCACGCCTATTATCAATAAGGTGACGTTGCCCTTCACTTTCTGCGAAATCCAGAGAATCAGCGTCAGCACGGCCAGGGCTCCCACGATGGCTGCCACACTCATGGCAGCGTTGCCCAGATAACCCAGTCGTGAAAGTGCCACCCCGCCAATACGTCCTGACAACAAAATCACAAACGCCACACCAAGGGCAGAACCATTGCTGATACCCAAGACGGAGGGACCTGCCAGCGGATTGCGGAAGACGGTCTGCATCTGCAGTCCGCTGACGGCAAGACCAGCGCCTGCAACGATGGCTGTCAAGGCCTGAGGCAGTCGGCTGCTGAAGATGATGTTCGTCCAAATCTCGTTGGAATCATCGCCCATCAGGACGCGGCATACGTCAGCCACAGGTATCTTGACGGAACCAATGAGCAGGTTGACCACCATCAGCACGATGATGGCCACAACGAGGGAGGCGAATAGTGAGACTCGTTTCATTTCAGCAGTCGGTAGTACGTTGGTTCGTAGTCAGGTTCAACGAGTTCAGGATGGAAGACGGCCACGAAGTCCTTCAGCAGCACGTCGGGCTGGACGGGCGAAATCTCATAGTAAGGCTGCTGCTTCATGTTGCAATAGATGACCTTGCGCTCCTTGAACGCCTGGAAGAGTTCGTTGCGAGGTTCCGAGGCCTTGAGTGCCTCATACGTAAACTCGCTTGGGAAGCTGTTGAGGATGCGCCAGTAGTCGGCTTTGGCAGCAAGGGAATATAGCTTCTCGAATTCCAAGTCCTCGCCCGCCGTCTCATCGTCGTTAATGACGTATTCGGCACCCGCATCGCGGAATATCTGTGCCAAGTAGTTCTTACCGCCAACAGCATGCCAGTTGCCATAATGCATCTCGCCGCTGAATACCGTGGGGCGCAACTCCACCTTAGCCGTTTTCTCTTTCAGACTATTATAGCGTTGCTCGATGCCCGCAAACGTCTCGTTGGCCTCGCGTTCCTTCCCTATAAACATACCCACAAACTTGATCCATTCGGCCTGTCCTAACGGGTCGAGCTCCTGATAACCCAAATGTGGCACCAGCAAGATGCCCGTCTCCTTGATGGCTTCGTAGCCGCCGCGTTTGGAGGGTGAGATGAATATCAGGTCAGGATTGGCAGCCAGCACCAACTCGGTATCGAAATTGCCCTCCATCCCAATCTTCACGATGCGTCCGTCCTTCACACGTTGCAGGATGTCCTCGTTGAAAAGGTTCTTCGTACCTGTGAGTCCCTTCACCACGTCGTGGGCATCAAGTGCGGTGAAGTTCGACAACTGCAACGATGTCATGCAGATGGTACTCTTGATGGGCACATGAACCTTCACGTAGCCGTCTGGCACTTGAACGTCATCGCTGCGCACCAATGCAAAGCGATCCTTCTGACCCACGCTGACCAAACGGACATCCGCAGAGTCGCGGACGCTGAAGCCTGTGGCATACTTGACATCGATAGCGACGACGGAATCAGCAGAAGGCTTGGCTTCCGTTTCCTGCGACTTGCCACTCTTTCCTGCGCAGGCGCAAAGCAGAATGGCGATGGTTAAGAGAAAAAACGTTTTCTTCATCATATCTGATACAAATGGGTATAGCTGGCTAATACATTCTTATAGCGGAACACAGGCGTGGGGACGGGAAGGCCTTTGGCATCATAGACCTGAGCGATGCTTTCAGGTACTTCGTCCAGGAACTGGGTGTAATGAAACTCATGTCCACGATACTCCCTGCCGTCGAGCACGAAGCGCCGATAGCCCAACGAGAGTTTGCGGTCAGACTTGCGGGCTGTGATGCTGTAGGGCAGGACGCCACACATTGGGTATTCGCCGTCGTCCGTGACGATACTTCTACAGAGGTACATCATACCGCCACACTCAGCCACCATCCGGCCTCCCTGTTCCGCATAGTCCTTAATGGCCTTGCGGCAGGCTTCGTTGGCTACCAATGCCTCCAAATGCTTCTCAGGATAGCCTCCAGGCAGGTAGAGCATATCGATGTCTGAGCAATCAGGAACTTCAGTTTCAGGGTTAAAAAAACGGACAAATCCAAACCTGTCGAGCGTCTCCTGATAGAGGAAGGAAAATCCCTCGGAATTGCGCGCTGAGAGGACTCGGAGTTTAGTCGGAGCAAACTTGGAGTTTGCCCAGAGCGAACCCGGAGTTTGCCTGGAGTGAACTCCAAGTGCCAAAAAACGGTCTAAATCGAGCGTTTCCTCCAAGATTTCCGTCAGGTTCCCTTTGGTTGGAGATGTGGTATTATTATTTGACAAATTCGAGAAGTCGAGTCCTAAGTATCGCGACCCCTGCTCCAGCTCAGCTGACTTAGGCAGACAGCCGAGACAATCAATCTGAAGGTCGTCGCAAACCTGCCGCAGCATCTGGGCATGTCGTTCAGACCCCACCTTATTAAATATAACACCCGCTATGCGGATGTCCTTTCTGAAGTGGATAAACCCTGATAACAACGCAGCCATCGAGTAGGCAGCCGACTTGGCATCGACCACCAGAACCACAGGAACGTCCAGTATGCGGGCAATCTCGTAGGATGACCCTCGGTCGCGGTCATAACCGTCGAAGAGCCCCATCATGCCCTCAACAATGCTGACGTCGGCATCGGCACCATAATGGGCAAACAACTGCTGAACGTGCGCTGGTGTAGCCATAAACGTATCGAGGTTGATGCTGGGCCGTCCGCACACTGCTTCATGGAACTTGGTGTCGATATAGTCGGGCCCGCACTTGAACGGCTGCACCTTCATCCCCTGCTTCGTCAGCAACGCCATCAGCCCTCTGGCAATCGTCGTTTTGCCAGAGCCGCTCATGGGGGCTGCTATCAGAAATCGGGATTTCATGCTGCAAAATTAGAAAAAAAGTCGGAAAATATGCATTATTATCTAAAAAAGTTGTATCTTTGCAGACGATAAAGGCAATCTGGTGGCTGTAGCCGCCTGATGTAAGGGAATCCGGTGAGAGTCCGGAACTGTACCTGCAGCTGTAA
>CALDLA010000085.1 GCA_937898415.1 uncultured Prevotellaceae bacterium
TGTTTGTGACGGGTATGAATATAACAGAACTGGAAGCTGCGGGGTATGATGCGGAGCAACGAGATGCGACCATCATTCCATTGTATCGCTACGAAGATGTGGAATTCGAGCCACTGATGGCAGCGGAAGATATCTTTATCAATGGCAGTATACCAGTTGACCTTCCTAAAACAAAGAAAGAAGAGCTGACCAATGGAAAGTTGGATTTGATACTGATGTACGCCATTGGTAGCGGTGCCCGCCAGAAAACCGAGTCTGCAGGAAAAATAGCATTAGGCATTAAGGAAAGTCTATTAAAGGATGAACAATTGGCAGCTTATAAGAGCCTGAAATATCTACTGTTCCACTACTGGAAGAACCCACAAGCTTATGCTTTGAGCAGAGAACCTGTGCTGGTTGACAGAGAGGCTGTCTCATCTCACTATCTTTTGAGAATGGAAAAGGATGCTGTCAAGTTCTTGCTTTTAGATTACAATCCCATGCAACCAGCAGATTTGGGGAATGTCAATATTTTGAAGACGCAAAGAAGAGGTAATATCAGATATCTCCCATTTGTGACAACCTTAGATAGCATTATTGATGAATAGAATAGTACTCATTGGAAACGGATTTGACCTCGCTCATGGTCTCAAAACTAGCTATGCAGACTTCATAGATTGGTATTGGGAACAACGGATAAAAGGTTTTGAAATAGAGCATTCTAACATATCTTCGGATGTTCTATGCTCATTCAATAATCTAAAAAAAGAAACTTGGAGTGGATTTTATTTGTATAAAGTGAAACGATTATTACCAAACATTTCGCTTAAAGAAGTTATTAATGACATCTTTGATAATCACCAATTATATAATATAACAGCTGCAACATTTTTCGCAAATATTCTAAATTGCATAAAAACAAATAACTGGGTTGATATAGAAAACGAATATTATCAGCTATTAACGGAATATGCGTTAGGAGAAGATGATAATGATGAAAATATAGATGAATTAAATATTCAGCTTCGCTTTCTTCAAAACAATCTCGTTACTTACCTAAACGATATCATAATAAGTGACGGTTTGTTAAAATCAGATATAAGGCAAAAAATATACGAACCCTTTAAACAAATTGACATTTCTATTGAGGGACAAAACTTTCTTAGGGAACATGTAAATACAGGCCTCAAATATAAGGAAAGAGAACTGGATGTGAAATTATACCAGTATGGCAACAGTTGCTATTCAAGTGCGTATGTAAATAATTATCGAGAAAACACCTCTTGTGAGTATATAAAAGACTGGAGCAATGTACCTGCAGAACTTTTATTGCCCAATCAAATTATGCTATTGAATTTTAACTATACTCACACCGCGAATTTGTATTGCAAGGATGGGGATATTTTTACAATCAACCAAATACATGGTAATGTTGAAGACCCAGAAAAAGTTATATTTGGTTATGGCGATGAGTTGGATGAGGATTACAAAGAAATCTTGAAACTTAATGATAGTAGATTGTTGACCAACATCAAATCTATTAAATATCTTGAAACCGATAATTATCGCAAGATGCTTTCATTTATAGAATCTGAACCATATCAAATTCTTATCATGGGACATTCTTGTGGAAAATCCGATCGCACTTTGCTTAATACCCTATTTGAGCATAAGAATTGTGCTTCGATAAAACCATACTATTATGTTAGGGATGATGGGAGTGATAACTACATGGAATTAGTGCAAAACATTCATCGGAGTTTCACAGATATGAAGCTGATGAGAGACCGAGTTGTAAATAAATTGTATTGCGAGCCACTGACAAGATAAAAGAATTTGGTGTATGAACGAAGAATTAATGAGCTTTGCACTTTCACTATTGGAAGATACTCAATTCAAGATGGACGAGTATCAGACTCCAGAAATGGCATTCACTGCAGTGACATTAGATAAGATAGTTGAGTTGCTTGAATGCACCGACCCAATTATAGATCACTGCATATTGACAAAACCCGATGGTCTTATTCTTGGGGAAATTCATGCCTATGCAGAAAGCGTCAATGGGGATGTATTATATCTGTTCTACACAGACTACAATCCGCTTCCTGAAGTAAAAACCAAGAGCAATGTTGAATGTCAGCCACTGATAAATCGACCTCAAGGCTTTTACGACCAAGCAATCCGCTATGCACAAAGTGATGTGGATTCTTCTTCTGCTGAATACAGAGCATTGAAGCACATATACGACAATGTACAGAAATTCAATTCAGTAAATATCGTAATTCTCTCAAACTATATTATCAACAACCTGACTGTAAAAAGGGTAAGGGTGAGTAAACCGCTTATTCTTGACACTTGGGATTTGAAGAAGCTGCATGCCTATTGTCATTCCGGCTCTGAACGCGTTGGTATAGACCTTGACTTTGATAATGATTACGACAACCTGAGACTGCCTTACTGGGAGGTGAATACAGAAGGATGTGAACACGCATGCATCTCTACTGTATTCTCAGCGACTTTGCTATATAAGTTATTTGAGAAATATGATTCAGGCATGTTTTATGGGAACCTTCGTAATTTCTTAGGAATAAAGGGAAAGGGCACTAACTTTGGGATGCTCGCAACATTAAAGGAGGAAAAGACAAATTTTCTTGCCTATAATAATGGCATAACAGCTGTAGCAAGAAGTATCGAAACGCAGCAACTTGATAAAAACGCCATCCTTACCAACGGTAAAACGGAAGCAGAATCTTTCTTTTCTGTTGGACTCATCAGTCGTATCATAGATTTTAGAGTTGTAGATGGAATGCAAACAATTGCAACAATCTATGAATCAAAAAGAAGAGACCGTGAAGTGAATTTAGAGGGTGCTTTCGTTACCGTGAAGATTATAGTGTCTTCAAACAATAACAGTAAGATTGTTAGAAACATTGCCATAAGTTCTAATAGCCAAAATAAAGTTAGACCGCTAGAATTACTTAACGCATCTCAGTTTTGTATTGAGTTAGAATCCTTGTCAAGAAGCATTATGATTCCAAATGACAAACATGAACCATTATATTGGTTTTATGAACGCATTAGAGATGAACATAAAATAGAGATGAGGAAATGTAAAACTAGGATGGAAAGAGAATATTTTGATTCGATCTATCCTTCGGATAAGAAATTCAATATCGAAACATTGGCAAAAATATGGATAAGTTGGGGTCAAGAACCAGAAAAGGCTACCAAGGGTTCTTTTACCAATTGCACGTATTATCTGAATCAATTAGAAGAAAGGCATTTCTTTCCTGATGAGGAATACTACAAAAAATCAATAGCGTTGATTATCATATATAAGTATATGCTGTCAAGGCCTGACACAAAAAAGTATGGTATCCGTAGAAGTCCAGTCACAATATACGCAATGGCCTATCTTAATTATATAACGAATGGGTATCTTGATTTGAACAGCATTTGGAAGCGGCAATACTTGTCAGATGCTCTGCAGTCATTTATTGACAGACTCTGTGATGTTATCAATGAGAAAATGTGTTCCGATATAAAGTCTATGCGTATTAGCACATGGTCCTATGCAAGGAAGCATGAGACCTACGATTTATTCAAATCAGTTGATTTTGGTCTTGACATTTGTAGCATAAGCGGCGACTTAATAATAGGAACCCAATGGAGTGAAGAAAGTAGAAGGGGTATTAACATCATTAATATTTGAAAAGATGAACGAAGAATTAATGAGCTTTGTAGTTTCACTACTGGAAGATACTCAATTCAAGATGGATGAGTATCAGACACCAGAAATGGCATTTACAGCAGTGGCATTAGATAAGATAGTGGAGTTGCTTGATTGTACTGACCCAGTTATAGAACATTGCAAGCTAACCAAATCCAACGGTGACACCACGGGTGAGATTCACGCTTACGCAGAAAGCGTCAATGGAGAGGTGCTATACCTTTTCTACACAGACTACAATCCACTTCCTGAAGTAAAGACCAAGAGCAATACAGAATGCCAGCCACTGATAAATCGTCCACAGGGCTTTTACAATCAGGCAGTAAGGTGTGCTTATACTGATGTGGATTCATCTTCTTCAGAATACCGGGCTTTGAAATATATCTACGACAACGTACAGAAGTTTAATTCTGTAAACATCGTTGTTCTCTCAAACTATATCATCAACAACCTGACTGTAAAAAAGGTCACGGTGGTAAAGCCACTATTCCATGACACTTGGGATTTAAAGAAACTATATGCTAACACTCACTCAATGAGCGACCACATGGCTATAGACATTGACTTTAACTCTGACGACTATAAAAGGTATAAAATCCCATTTATACAGATGGAGTCCAGTCAATATGGCTATAAATGTATTCAGGCAATGTTCCCCGCAAAACTGTTATTTCAGCTATATGAGCGTTACAACACAAATCTACTGTATAACAATGTCCGTTATTTCTTGGGCTTAAAGGGAGCAAAAGACAAGAAACCCAATGTGGCCATGCTCGATACCTTGCGCAAGAAGAATGAAATGTTCCTGGCATACAACAATGGAATTACAGCCCTCGCAAAAGGAATCGACTCGTTTGAAAATACTGAAAGAACTGATGTGACAGACCCAGATAGCAATTCTTCATCTCAGTATATCTCAATGGGCATCCTAAAAAAAATCTCTGATTTCCGTATTATCAACGGAGGACAGACTACTGCTGTTATCTTCAATGCTAAGAACTACAGCAACAACACGACAGACCCTGACAAGAAGGTGAATTTGCTTGGCGTATATGTGCAGTTGAAGCTTATTGTCAGTGACGAAATAGAGAAAATATCAGGTGACATAGCTCTATCGTCCAATTTCCAAAATAAGGTTCAGTATTCTGACTTTACTGTCAGTAATGAGTTTAATACCAAGTTTGAGCAATTGTCTCGCGGTATTCTAATACCCAATGCAAACAATGAACCTACTCATTGGTTCTATGAGCGACTAAAAGGACAATACGACGAAGAATGTAAAAAGAGAAGGACAAAACAAGATAAGGAATACTTTGAGTTCTGCTTCCCCAAGAAAAAGAAGTTCTCCAAGGAAGATGTTGCAAGAATCTGGTCTAACTGGAACCAACTACCATACGATGCCGTTAAGGGAGCAACAACCATGTATGCAGCCTTTATGAAGTCTATCGTGGAAAGAGGGTTCATCCCGGATGAAGATTACTATAAAAAGACGATAGCACTGCTGATTATATACAAGTATCTGCTATCAAGACCTGATAACAAGCAATACGCAAATGGTAAGGCCAGTGTGATAGCATACGCTATGGCTATCATGTCATCTCGGACATTTGGCAGGTTTGACTTGTTGAAAGTGTGGAAGAAGCAAGATCTTTCTGATAACACAAAGATTTATCTTAATTCTATCTGTGATAAGATTTACGCTTTATTCCAAAGGAGGGTGGCAGACCTAAATACAACATTGTTATCTTATGGTAAAACCAAGCCTGCTTATGATTTTATTATGAGCCAATCGCTTGACGTTGACCATCATTTGTTGGACGATGATTTAATCCGTTATGAAGACTGATTTTATAAGAAATAAGATTCACAGCGATTGTCACGACTATGATATTGTCGTACTGAAAGGGTTTTCTCCAAGCCTTATAGAAGGTCTTGGAAACGAGTTTCCGTTGCTCGATGATTATATCATAGAGAAAGGTAAGATAATTCTTGAAAACATCAATGAGAACAGGTTGATGTTTTCAATTCTATCATCTGGCAGTTCAAAACTGTCTATTTGTACGATAGAATCATTCGTAAAGCTGTGTACACAAATTACAGGATTGGGAGTTCTTCAAAAGAAGATATGTGTACTGGAAAACAATATGCTTGAACTATATCCCAATCCGACAAACACAGACATTCCAGACTTTGATAGTGCTGACTTTGAGGACACAGAGTGTGAGACCTCTTTGTATAGCGCTTTTTATTCTTTCTGTATAAATGAAGATGGCGTTCAACGAGTTCAGTACATAGACAATTATTCAGATTCGAACTCGTGTGTTGATGTGAAGGAACTTATATCGCCTGAACCATTCAAGCCAGAAAGTTTGATTAGTGATAGCCATGACGTTCAGATACTATCCACAAAAGACGGATCTTTGTACCGAGTCCTGGAGTCGCTATATTCCTCAATGAGCATAAGCAATACGGAATTTGCTGTAGAAGCAGAGGAAATAGAGGAAACAGGTGTTCGGGTTTTTGTGGAAGCCTCGAAGTTATTCGGTTGCCCGATTCATCTTCACAAACTATCTCGAAATATAAGTGTTGAGCCAAGGCAGGAATTATACGACCTTTTAAAATCTGTTTGGGGATATGAATCCTTCAGAAAGCTGAAGATGTACAATGACCTCAGTATCAATCACGACATTGTTGAAATATCCCAAGGTTCAATTATTGAAACTGTTGTCCAGCAGGCAGAACATGCATATCGCGGTGAGAAAAATAAGGTTGGAAACGTACTGCTTACATCGCCTACAGGTGCAGGTAAGAGTCTTTTGTTTCAGCTGGCAGCCATCTATCTGGCTGAAAAATACGGGCTGTTGACGATTGTTGTATCTCCATTGGTTGCCCTAATGAATGACCAAGTGGAGGGCTTGACGGGATATGATGCTGTCGCCACTTTGAATAGTAATATAACGGCAGCTGCAAAGGATTCTATTTTAGAGGGTGTAAGGAATGGAAAAGTCAACCTCCTTTATTTGTCGCCCGAACTCTTGCTGTCATACACTATAAAGTCTTTTATTGGTGAACGCAAATTGGGTTTGTTGGTTGTAGATGAAGCTCACACAGTGACAACATGGGGACGTGATTTCCGTGTGGACTATTGGTTCCTTGGAGATTACCTTCGCAAAACAAGGCGAATACTCAATTACCCATTCCCAATTTTTGCCCTTACCGCTACTGCAGTATGGGATCCTTCTGGTAAAAATGATATGATATTTGATACGATTAGGTCACTCAATATGGATCCCTGTATCAAATTTGTCGGAGTCGTTAGGAGAACAAATATTGTTTTTGAGATTGAACAATCGAATATTCAAGCCAGTTACGAAGATAAACGTAGGAAGTTGACCATCCAGAGAATTAGAGAAGCTTTGGCTGCTAAACGAAAAACTATTGTTT
Source organism: uncultured Prevotellaceae bacterium (assembly GCA_937898415.1). Lineage (GTDB taxonomy): Bacteria > Bacteroidota > Bacteroidia > Bacteroidales > Bacteroidaceae > Prevotella. Next base: position 7,154 of record CALDLA010000085.1, read on the forward strand.
ACTTCCCATTCCGTAGAACTGTCGATGCTATATATCTGAGTGATTATATAGCAGACATCAAAGACAAGGTGACACGTTATCATGCCCAACTCTTTGCCAATGAGAAAGAAGTAAACGCAGAAGCATTCAGGACAGGTACCAGCCCCATTATGTGTGCTACAAAAGCTTTTGGTATGGGTATTGACGTTTCCGACATTTCAGAAGTGTATCACCATGCTCCTACAGGCTGTTTGTCAGACTATGTGCAAGAAATAGGCCGTTTAGCGAGAGATCCCAAGATAACAGGTATTGCAAAGATAGATTTCTCTCCTAATGATTTCAGATATATCCGCCAGCTCCACGGACTGTCGGCAATCAAACCCTATCAGCTTATGCAGGTATTGAAAAAGCTGATGGCCTTGTATAGAATTAATGGGGAAAAGAGAAACATGCTGATTTCAGCATCGGACTTTAGTTACATATTTCCTTTGTCTGCTCCTGATGAGATAGACCAGAACCTCAAGAGTTGTTTGCTCCTTATCAGTAATGATTTGCTGAACAAACTGAGATTCCATTCTCTGATAGTCAGGCCAAAGAGTTTGTTCAGCAAATGCTTTGTGGAGGTGCCGGAAAGCGAGACCAAGTCTTTTTATCGGTTATACCACGACTATCTTCGACATATCACTGACAACGTTTATATTCTTGATGCAGACAAATTCTGGATAGAGAAATACAGCAATGTCAGTTTTCCGATGTTTAAGTCGAAGTTGGCAACTGGTAAAATCTTCAAAAACTTTCACGTTGAACTGAAGAATAAGGTCACTTTAAGTCTTCATAATACAGTTCCACATGTGCTTGCTGATGTCGAGCAGTTCTTTAATGAGGCGCATCGCATGCTCAATGATATGAAAATAACAGGTCATCGTATGAGCATAGAAAAGATGAAAGGTTTGCTTCCTTCTACTTATGATGCACTTAAGAAAGAGCAATTCGTTGAGACTTTCAGACTGTTGTACGCGACCAATCATGGACTTGGAGGCGACACCTCTGCATATTGCAGTGTTTACAAGACATCTGACGGGACAGAGTCTTTCCAGTTAATACAAAGTGGCTATGAGAACACCAGCCACTTGTATCGCTCTGCATATAAATCGGCAGTGACTTCAAAAGAGATATGTGTATATTGTGACACCAAGGATCCTATAGTAAAGATTAGTGAGTTCCTGAACAGTTTGGGATATGCCGACTATGCACGTCAAGGTGGTGACTTGCCTGCCATTTTTATTCGTATAAACAACCCCTACTTCCTGAATGCTTTGATTAAAAGCGGTAAGTATCGGAATGACATATTGGAAAGTATTTACGAGAAGTATCGATACTCAGAGAGAATATTTACCTACTTCTTTACGACAAAAATGACAAATGAACAGCGGTGGGACTTCATTGAAGCCTATTTCTTGGGCGAGTCTGAAGAGAAACTATTGAATTTTGTTCCGGCATGAACATATATTACGTAAACAGAAATTCCAATCTAAAGGGGCCTTTTGATATTATCGACTCCAATCGCCAGCACATTATTAAGGTTGGCGACATCTGTTTGCGTGATACCAGTGACGGCATCGCTTTTTATGTCGTGTATAATTCAAGCAATTCTTGGAACTCCTGTAAGGTAGTAGGATTCGGAAATAATGACACTCTGTCGGATATAGGAAACACTTTATTGTTTTCATTCGATGGCCTGAGTAGGCGCAAGGGAAATATTGCGTTAATAAAGCAGGTCAGGATGTGCTTTAGAGAAAAAGTAATCGATGATTTCTTTTGTAATGCCTTAGATATTCTTGAATACAAGAGGGATTTCTGGGAAGGTTCATTATTTCCGCAGTTCTTTGCTTCGACTCAGGAGCTTGTTGATCGTGATGAACAGAAAAAGTCGGATTTAAGCAACGACACGAATTACTATCCGTCGATTTTTGCAAAATATCTCAGTGAAGAGCTGCTGGAACTGTTGATAAACAGCCTTAATGATGGCAATGAATTGAAGGAGGCATACCAGATTCTTCGCACGAAACATCCTGAATTATTCAGGAAGGCTTTAATGAAGTTCCTCACAGAAAATCCCAGTGGTACTATCTTTGATAAGCCTGCTGATGCTTATGTGCCAACTGAGATCGTGAAAGAAGTAGAGGTTCCAAAAGCGACCTCTCGAAATGATAGGCCATTGGTAATCATTGAAAGCACAGATAACGAGACATTTGAGACCAATGAACGAATAGATAAATTTTTATCAGAAGTTGCCCGTGAGGAACTAATATCTATCGATGAAGAAGTTGAACTAGCCCAAAAAATCAGAAAGGGAGAAAGGAATGCTCTAAATAAATTAGTGAGGGCAAATATGCGGGTTGCTATAGGAATAGCAAAACAACACCTCCATAATGGCTTAGAATTTGAAGATTTGATGCAAGAAGGATTCTTGGGCCTTATTAAAGCTGCCGAACGTTTTGATGAAACACGTGGTTTCGCATTCGTCAATTATGCTCCATGGTGGATAAGGAGAAGTTTATCTGACGCAATAGTTAGAAATTCTTCTTTAATACAGTTTCCTATGAATGTGAGAATCCTTCATAGAAAGATATGGGATTTCAAAGTAATATATGAACACCAAAATGGATTCTTCCCCCCAGTAACCGAGATTGAAATTGCTGGTGAAGATGATCTTGATCGAATTTCTTTTCTTAACAGCCTTCCCAATAATCTAAGTAACACATGCATTCCATGTGAAGATTACGATGTTTATGAAGACGTTCATAACGACATTTGGGAGTACGAGAACAATGAATATAACAAATATTATGTCAGTAGTCTGCTTGCTCGTCTTTCTAAAAGGGAAAGAAATATTCTATTAAGATCATTTGGCATAGGGGTAAGAGAAGAAACTTTGGAGCTGATTGGGGAATCTCATGGCTTAACTCGCGAAAGGGTAAGACAGATTAGAGAAAAGGCCATAAGCAAACTTCGAGAACTGATTTTCGAAGCATCGGAGGCAGAGCAACAAGTAGATAACCAGAGTACACAAGAAGATAGTACAGTTCAAACTACGCACGCAAAGAATATAAAAGAGACACAAACTCTTAAAGAAGTTAGAATGGCTTTTATGCAAGTCAAAATTGACCAACTCGCAGAAGAAAATAGTAAAAAGTCTGCTGAATATGGAAATGTGATATTGGCATCGTCAAGAAAAGATGTAGATATGGATACTTGCAACTACTCTGTGGTTAATTATGACGGCAAGTGTAACATCTATGATCATAACAAGAGACTTGCATATTCCTCAACAGGCAATATTAAGGAAATAAACAAATCATATTACAGGGTGAATCTTACTTATTCCTTCTTCTCTGTTGGGCTTATTCAGAGTAACCATGAAGGAAAGTTCTTTAACGGTGCAAATATCCTGTTGGCAAATCGGCAATCGATGTTGTACCATAAGCTTAATTGCAAAGGCTTCATAGACTTGATAGAGGATATTGAAGTCGATGGAAGAAGGCGAGTGAAGGTAGATGGATGTTGGTATGATGAACGTGGCAATGAGATATTCACAAAATATAATTTGGATTTCAACATCCTCGAACATAATGATGCGACTAAAGGGCTTGTTGAAGAAAACAACACTATTGAATATGAAATTCCAAACGAGATTGACGATTTTGGCGTTGAACATGTTTTCGTTGACACTTCCGATGCTCTTCCATATAAGGATGTGGAAGTAGAGATTGAGCAATCCAATGAAGACAAAGTAGAAGAAGAGAAAACAACCTCTATCTGGACTTTTGCAGAAAACATACGAATAGCAAAGAGAAGTAAACAATTCTTGAACTGTAAATGCAGTGTTGGCCTTTCTAAGACAGGATATTATCTGATTGTAAACCATCGATATATTAAGCTGGGGGATTATCCAAATGGTTACGAATGTAATGTGGGGAACATTTGGATAAAGAGACCTATTGATGATAATGGCTTTCGGATGGTGCATGAGAATGGAAGGAATAGTTATTTAATTGGGTATGCCAAAGAGAAGGGGAGAAATGTAGTGTTCACAAATCCAGCTAATGATGTTTACTCCGTAAGTTTCGATGGCAGAATTACCTCGGGTATCAAGAATAAAAAAACTATTTCGTTAAATGAAATCGATAATGATAAATTACGTCATGCTTTTGACAAGAAGGCTACAAGCTACAAATATTTCTGGTTTTTGGCCATTTTGAAGATTTATAACGAGACTAGAATGGACTCGATCTTGTTTAAGGACATTTTGATTGAAATGGTTTCGATAGCCTGGAGGTACGTCTTTGTTGTAGAATGTCAATTCCCATCACAAGATCAATTACCCATCTATCTGAGAGCCATTCAAGCGAAAACCTATTTGGACAGATCTGCGAAAGAGAAGAAAGTGGAGGAAACGGTAAGGGAATCTTTTTACGAATGGAAATGGAACACGCTATTGATGCCGTTATTAAATAATGTTCCTTATAGATTCCTTTCTCCTTGGATCCCATTTACGAACAACGATGACGTGAAATCGAAATCAAGAAATATGGAGATAGGATGCCCATATAGTCTACAGAATGATCATATCACTATCAATCCCATATGGGGTGACTATTTTGTTGAGAATTACGATAAAATAATACTATTCGTTGAGAAAGAGTTGAGATCCTATCTTAAGTGCGAATAAAAACAGACAGTGTTTTACCCAAAGAATGGTTATGAGGATTTATATGATGATAACACATATGAATGAGTGTAATACTAATAGGATTTGTTTGGAAAGAAAAATTAATTGATTAATTTTGCAACCGATATAAAAATTTGTTATGATAACGAAAGAAGAAATGCAAGAACTGCTGCATAGCACAGAGACTTTCCGCGTGGAGCGTACCACATCGACGGGCGATATGGATAAGTTTCAGGAAGCGATATGTGCTTTCAGCAATGATTTGCCCAATTCAAGGAAAAATGGCTACCTGATATTGGGAGCCTACGACAACGGCACTTTGTCGGGGCTAAAAGTTACGGATGCATTGTTGAAGAAGATTGCTGCCATTCGCTCTGACGGTAACATTCTGCCAATACCAGTAATGAGTGTGGAACGCTTTGAGTTCCCTGATGGGGATCTGCTTGTGGCCGAGGTGACACCATCGATGCTGCCTCCAGTTCGCTACCGAGGGCGCACTTTCATACGTATTGGCCCCAGACGAGACATCGCCACTGAAGCCGAAGAGCGTATCTTGGCAGAACGGAGGACATCGTATATGGCAACTTTTGATGCCATGCCATGCTTGGCTGCAAATATGGCCGACGTTGATGCCAATTTGATGCACAAGTATTTGGAGGACGTAATGGGTAAGGGTCTATTGGAGTCTGATGAACGTTCTATTGAAGAACAACTGTCAGCTGTTGGTATGTTCGACACTGAACACAACTGTCCTACCAATGCGGCCATAGTGCTGTTTGGTCGCAAACCTCGGCGTTTCCTGCCTGGTCTATATGTGCAATATGTACGGTTTAAGGGCGAGGATGTAACCAGTGAAGTGGAAAACGAGATACAATTGGATGGTAATTACTGTGAATTGCTACCACGCTTGGAATCGCTATTAGAACTTTCTGTTATCAAGAAAAAGCCAGTTTTCGTTTCGCTGCTACGCGAGGAGATGGTCAGTAACTACCCCTACAAGGCCATACGTGAGCTGGTGTTGAATGCTTGTATGCACCGCGACCTGCAAAGCAATATGCCCCTGCGTCTGTATGAGTTTTCTAACCACCTTGAAATCACCAATGCTGGTGGTCTTTATGGCAACGCAAGGCCTGAAAACTTCCCCACTATTAACGACTATCGCAATCCGCTCATAGCAAGTGCAATGAAAACAATGGGCTATGTGAATATGTTTAACCGTGGTGTCGGTCAGGTGCAGACGGATCTGAAGGGCAATGGGAATCCACCAGCAGAGTTCGTAGTGAACCTGATAACGGCTTTCAGGGTGAATGTTGGTGAGGTTGCAAGTAATACCGCAAAGGTTGCAACCTCAGATAAAAAGATTGCAAGTTCGAGCCCAAAGGTTGCAACCTCAGAACGAAAGGTTGTAAGTCAAAATGAAGATGTTGCAACCCACACAAGTATCACTCCTCTAAAGAAAAAAATGTCAGCAGAGGAAATGGCAATCTATATTCTGGAATACTGCTCAACATGGCGGTCTGTTGACGAAATTGCCAAATTTGCCGATAGGGATAAGGACTATATAAGGAATAAAGTTTTGCCAAAATTGACAGAAAAGTTGGAAAAGGAGTTTCCTGATGTACCAAATCACCCTAAACAGAAATATCGGACGAAGAAAAGAAAGGAGATGTAATGAAGAAAAACGAGACACTTGAAGGGCTAATGCTCCGATACGACTTCAATGAAGCAGACTTGTTGGAGAATGCGGAATTGATGGGCTTCAATGCAGGTCATGAATGGGACAAACTGAAAAAGTATCAAATCAGAAAGCAGCTGGCAGCTGAAGTGCTGAGTCATCCGAGGAAGGTGTTGAGTCGTTTGCCTATAGAAGACTTGCAACTGTTACAGATTCTGAAAGACGCAGAGCCTGGCATAGGAATGAAAGCCTATCACACTTCGCAGGTGATGACGATGGCAATGCTTGGACTGGCCGACCAGTCTGAGATTGATGACGGCGACATGGAGATGATCAGCATTACTGAAGATTTCCGACAGGCCATTCGCCCGCATGTTGATGATGTGCTGGACGATTTCGAGGTCAAGTTTCGGCTTTATGTAGAGCAGATTGTCTTCGGAGCACTGAACATCTATGGCGTGTTGACGGTGAGTGAGATAAAGACTATCCTGAAAGATTGCATGGAGTTAGAGGATGACGGCACGGGCGTATTCGAGCATATTTTCCCTCAGTCCACTGCAATACAGATGCAGTACTCGGAAGACTACTCAGGAGACGATGAGGACTTCCTGACCTCGCCCTTTGTTGATGACTTCGAGTATATACAGAAGGAACGGGAAATGCGCAAAGAGACTGCCACACTGAAACACTTCGACAGCAATAAGATCAAAGAGGCTGGCCACATGCCCGTTCCCACAATACCAAATCCTATAAGCGAGAGGCTGCTGAAGACATTGCAGAGTAAGTTGGGATTCACCGAGCAACAGGCATTTTACTGGGAATTCATGTTATGGCGACTGGTACAGGACGAGGATGCCAAGATGCCAGGCATATTCCAGATGCTGATGGATGCCGGTACCAAAAGTAACAAACTGAAGGACATCAATGATGCCAACGCCACCTTGCAAGTGGTTATGGAATTCCTGAACCATTCGCCACGGTGGATATTCCGTGGCCGTTGTCCAGATGATTTGCGGAAGTCTGCTCCACCCATGACATCTGCACCACAAATTACTCTGGGGCCCAACATGCAGCGCGTGGGCTATAAGCGAGAGGACATCCAACGGCAAATGGATGACCTTTGGAACCAAAAGGCAGTGCATGACAGTTTTGACACCTTTATACCTTATATTGCACCACCAAAGGTAGGACGTAATGATCCATGCCCCTGTGGCAGCGGAAAGAAATATAAAAACTGTTGCGGAAAAGGGAACTAACCTCATTTACCTAAAATCCCCAGTTCGTAGTTGCAACGGACTGGGGTTTAGATTACATTTAGTAGACTCTGAACTGTAGATTGCCAGCAATCAGCAAGGCTATCGTCATGAATGTGACAAACAAGCAGAATCCGAAGATGCCAAGAAGCCAAGCAAACACTTTGGACGTACACCAGAATCCGCTATGCGACAGGATTCTGGTCAGATCTTCATTGAAATAGGCGAGCTGCTTCTGTGTTTCTGTGGCAAAGTTGCCTGCGGTTTCTTTCTCCCTATCCAGGAAATCATCAATCCTGAAGCGTAGTTCCTCAGACAACTCCTTACGGAAATCCAACAAGAGCTTGTAATGATCATCAAAGATTGTGCCCACCTCTTTCATGGATTCCTCGGAGATATTGCTTGTAATCCCTATCCGAGTCACGTCATCTACAAACTGCTTCGATTCCTTGATGATGTTCTCGTACTTGTTCAAGACATTACCGAAATCTTCGTTCGCTTTTTTGAAGCGGTGATTGCCCTCATCTATCAGACTGACGGCATTCTTCATTACCAGCAGGTCTGCGGACAGCTCTTCAAGAAACTTGTCAAGGCTCGCTGTCTTGTCCTGCACATCTTTCTCCTTCTCGGCCTTCTGGTCGAGCTCATTCATTTTGGCCTCCAGATCGAGGCCGGATTTTACAAATCTATTCTTCATTTTTTCAACTTTATATATTTACCAGTGAATACCACGCGAACGACGTATGTGCATACCGAATGCCTTCTGAGCACAGCGGCGAGCCCATGCAATATCGTCCTCATCTTCCTTTCTTCCCCAGCCGGATTCGGGCGCATTTCCTCCACCACCACAAGACTCGGCAATCTCTGTAGCCGCATCTACATAATTGGCAAACAGCAGCAGAGCCGTATGCTGGACGTCGGTGATGGTTGACCAGAGCACATCATCGGGCAGTGCCGTCTCTTTCATCAGTACATCGTCAGCCTTTTCAGGGATGTCAACAGCATAGTTCCTGCCGTTCCATTCTATGTCGTGGTGAACCATGACAGGCTGCAGCTTCACAGGCTCTGACATTGTTGGATGCAATGGCATCTGCTTGGGCGATGACTGTTGCTTCAGCTGCGTAACTTTGGCAGTAACAGATGCGGCAGGACGGGTAATAGTCTGCGCTTTCTTCGGCACCATAGTCAGAGCGTGAATGCTCTTGTCCTGATGCAGCTTCTCCCAGGTCGATTTCAGTCTCGATGGCGTGAGGCTTCGCTTGTGCCCCAACAGTGTGGACTTGTATGTGGAGTTACCCTTCTTGATGGAGTAACCGCGAACCTTCCCGATACTGTCACGTATGACGTTGACCCCATAGCCCTTTGCTTTCAGCTTCGCCTCGTAGGTGTTGAAGTCGAAAGAGTCCATTTCCTTCAGTGCCTCGATACAGGCATTGGTTATCTCGTCGAGGTTCCACTCTCGCTTGGCCATCGACTGAACCCACCCACGCTGCTCATTGATTTTGTTCGCAGCCATCGTGGCCCGCTTGCCAATCATATACTCGTTGTTTACGTTGCCATCCATATCGATGCGGTTGGCATTGATATGGAGGTGGAGTATCTGGCTCTTGCTGTCGTGGTGAAGTGACACGACATACTGGCTGTTGGCAAGGTGAGTATGCGGGTCGTCTTCTTCCCTCTCCGGGCGTTTAAGACTAACGGCATCGAACACGCGGATGAAGTCGTCTGCGAGTTTCTGCCAGTCTTCCATCGTCCACCCTTCCGTCTCTTCCTTGGCAGGGGACAATTCAATTCGTATCGAGGTGTTCTTGATGCGGCGATGTCCCTGCAATTTCTCCTTGAACTGAGCCTGATGGAGCATCATCCTCGACCAGATTGACGAGGTGGTGAGACCTTCAGGTAGGTGACCAACCTTCACAATCTCAGCCAGCTCCTTGTCGGCTGAGTATCTGACGGCATTACTGCCGTGTGTGATATTGTCTGCTTTCGCTATCATGGCTGTGTAAGTTTTAGTCCTTCATCTGCTCAAGAATAGTGTCCCACTGCTCTATGATGTTGTTGATGGCCAGGATCCATTCGCGCATGAAATCAGGGTCGTTGAAGTAGTTCCTGATCTGCTCCTGCGTCTTGCCTTTCAAGGCACTGCGGATATGGACCAGATCACCACGAGCATCAGAGAGGCTCTTGTAAGCCTCAATCTCACGTTCTGTCAGGTGTAGCTTCGGCTCATTACCGATAAAACGCTTACGGCTATACTCACTTATAGACAAGCCACAGGCTTCTGCATTCTTCAGCCCGGTGGCGTACTCTTCATCGTTGACACGGAAGTCAACGTGGCGGTCGCGATTGGTGACCTTATCATTCTTGTTATTCTGTTTCATATTACAATATTTACGTTCAATCATCTTCTCAATTAGTGGTCAGCCCAATGCGAGCTTGCGAGCGTTCAAGAATCCAAACGGAAGTACAAAAGGGTGCGCCCTTTTTGTACGACATTGGAACTTCTTGCAATATGAAACGTTCCTTTGTGTACGACATTCCACAATGCTTTCGGCACTGTGTCTGCTGCGCATAGACTGACTGTTTCGTTTTATTTGGGCATCTCGTTAAGTTCGTCTATCACCTTATCCCTAATGCTGTGGTATTGTGGAGCTGGAGGCAATTGGTCATCAGGTAGGCCAGTTCCATTGTTTGTTAGCTCCTGCACCTTCATGGTTTGTCCTTGATGTGAAGGCTGTTGGGACATAGAGTGAGGAGTCACAAGTCGCTGTTGGTTGGGGATATTCCCATCCTGCACATCAGCAGACTTCTTTCCTGACGGTGCGGGTTCCTCTGCAGTGTCGCCTGCATTGCCATCGGCATTAACAGGTACATTGACGGGTGCGGAATCAACCTCTTGGAAACGGTCCTTCATCGGAACATAATAGGGATTGATAACCATCTGCCCATTGACATACCAGGCAGAGATGCACAGCAGGGTATGAATACTGGTGCGGTTGTTCTGCGTAGTTGAGACAATCCCCAACTTGTTCATCGTGTCGAGAACTTTGGAAACTGTCTTGCGGTCACACTTCCACAGACGGGATAGTTCAACCTCGGACATGACAAGTTGGCCAACATTGAGGTTAGCGGAAAAGCCTTTCTTCTCATAGGTGCGGTTCTCAGTAGATGCCAGTTCAACGAGTGACATCAGGGCTTTCATGCGGTCGATGCCGTACTTGCTAGTTGCAAGGAATCTCGCCTGATTCTCAGACAGGACGAGACAATAATAAGTTTCTGTTTTCATGTTTATGTTATTTTCAATTTACTCAGCTATGTTTTGAAGATATACTTTGCTGTTCACCTGAACGGGATACAGGTTCCTGTTCTTTGTCCTCATCGTACATGACAGACATTACGCGGTTCTTCCTTATCCATTCCAGAATGTCCGCTTTCTCGAAGTAGATCATCTTGCCGTTTGGCCGATAGAAAGGGATACTCCTGTCGGATGTCATTTTGTAGAGTGAATTGCGGGCTATGTCCATGAAGCGGGCTGCCTCTTCCACTGATAATACTTCCTTGGTATTGTCAAGGATGTCCTCCACAGCGTCCATACGCTTCTGGAGTTCTTCAATCTGCCTTTGTAGGCGGCTGTCCTTTCGGACGTTTTTTTGTTGTACCATAATATGTCTAATTTAGTTTATAATTTATTTTGTGGCTGTCAGATGGCTACTGCCAACCTTATTTCGATTTGATACAATCGGAAAACCGGGCACAAAGGTATATCAAAGCGTTCAGACAGGGGGCCTGTGAAAATTTTAATTCATTTTTTAACACTATCCAAAACAGTATGAGGACAAAAGGAACTTGTGAGGCATTGGCAGTGGTGTCTTCACCCAAAGAATCTACTTTCCATTACCATCAATCATAGTTATCATCTGACTATTCTCTGTTTCAAAATCAAAGTCCGTATGTGAAATATTACCAACCACATTATTATATATAAGGACACCTGCTGACATCAGGCTGAGGATGCAGTCTTTAATCATGTCAGGGCTTCTCAAACGTTAAATTTTAAAATATAATTTTCTCATACGGCCAGTCTCGTCCAGATGTGTTACCTTTGCCGCCAAATTAATAAATCAACACAAAAATTATACAGACTATGGAAGTTATATCAATTGAACGCAGCACCTACGAGGAGCTGCTGACGAGTTTCAACAGCTTCGTCGCACAGATGAAGGCGATGGCCAGCAGAGGCAACGACAAAAAGTTGGGCGAATGGCTCGACAACCAGGACGTATGCCAGATACTGAACATCAGTCCGAGAACATTACAGACGCTACGTGACAACGGAACGTTGGCGTTCTCGCAAATCAATCACAAGGTTTACTACAAGCCAGAGGACGTGAAGAAGATTCTCACCGTAGTAGAGGACAGGAAGAAATCTCAGTGTATGAACTTAAAGCGCAGTGCCTATGAACGAACTGATCATGCCGCATAATGTGGGAGTGAAGAATGTGCTGGATAGCATGAAAGAAGTACTTGCGCTTTACAAGAAAGTGACAGGTAATTATCGCCCGATGCTCGACGGAGAGCGTTACCTCACAGACAAGGAAGTCTCCGAAATCCTCAAGGTCAGCCGACGGACACTACAAGAGTATCGTAATGAAGGAATTTTGCCATACATCCCTCTTGGCGGAAAAATCCTCTACCGCGAGAGCGACCTGGAAGAACTCTTGGAGAGGCACTATCACCCTGCTTATCGCACGATGGATAAGTAGTGATTTCTTTCCAAGGTTGAATTAATGCAGAAAGACGGGAGCCTGAGACCATTCAGTACTTCCGTCTTTCTGTTTTTATTGAAATGTCATTGGCCGTAATCAAGATTTATCTGCAACATTATAAGGCGCTTCTATGAATCTCTTTTCGGAGTCTTCAAAACATTCGTCAAGACTATCTGCTAACTTCTGCATATCCTCACGCTGTTTTTGCATGGTGATCTCTGCGTATATCTGAGTTGTCTCAATATGGGTATGTCCCAACATCTTGCTAATGCTCTCTATAGGAACATTATTGCTCAGACAAACTTGGGTAGCAAAAGTATGGCGGGCATCGTAGTATCGCAGATGTTGGTTGAAGTTACCCTGTTTCTCAATCATCTTGAGTGTCTTACAAATGCAGGTAGTCGTCGGAACAAAGAACACATGACCGCCTTTGCCTTCGCCCTTGTACTTCTCAATGATACGACGGGGGATGTCAAGCAGGGGAATGACACAATCCGTATCTGTCTTTTGGCGAGCGATGTGAATCCATTGGCTTCCGTCTTTGTTCGTCTTGATGTCACTCTCTTTGAGATTGGCGAGGTCAGCCCTGCCAATGCCGGTGAAGCAGCTGAACACAAAAAGGTCTCTTGTATGGCAGAGACGGTAGGTGTTCAGTTCAAGTGCCATCATCTTATGAAGGTTCTCCATCGTCAGGTAGTGGTGGTTGGATTTCACTTTGTGGTATTTGAATCCTGCAAACGGGTCTCTGCGGATAATCTTTTTCTTGACAGCCTGACGTACTATCAGATGCAGCCTTGCAATAAAGCCATTGACTGTACTTGGCACCATGCGCAGTGTCGTTGACAGGTAGAAATCGAAATCTACCATGAACTGATAATCCAGTTCCTTGACGGAGATATCATCCCTATCGTATTTGATGACAATAAAGTCGCGGAGAATGGGGAGTGTGCGCTTAAACTTCTGAAATGAGGCAGCACATCGGTCGATCCCTATGCGTTTCTTATATTCGTCATTGTAGTCTGCTAAGAGTTCGAGCAGACCGTCTTTCTGGGAGTCCGTATCAAGGATGGCATTCTTTATGACTTCAGCAGAAACATAACCAATACCCGCAAGATTCCGCTTATATGCCTCTTCCCCCTTTGCCATTAGATTGTCGAGTTGCATATTCAAACGCTTGATGTCCGTCTTTTCCTCTGGTGTCAGAACTTCCAGTATTTTCCCAGAAGCGAAAGCCCTGCCTGTAGAGGTATTCCACAGGCATGGATCAATCTCATAGCCCGTTGAATACTGGCACGCCTTTCCGTCGATGGTGATTCTGCCCATAATCGGACACTTACCGTTCTTTTTCATCTTCTGACGGTTGATGTAAAAAAGTTGCTTGAATGTACTACGCATACTTTATCCTCCTATAGTTCAATGACAGACTTCTTTTTCTTTCCTAGTCTTGGCTTCTGATGGCGCTGGCTGTAGTCACGCAATATCCGCGATGGCGGCAGTTCGATTCCCGCAAGAGAGAAATTCTTATCGATACAACTGCCCAAAGATTGCACATCATCAGCAATTTTTCTTTCTGTTACCTTTGCATAGTGCTGTGTAATGTTTATGCTGCAATGACCCATGATTTTGCTGACAGTCTCGATAGGAATGCCATTTCCTAAACAGATTGTCGTTCCGAATGTATGCCGGGCCTGATGGTATGAGAAGTAATGATCAAGTTTACATTTATCTGCGATGGTCTTCAGATGTAAACGTATGGTTGTATAGGACGGCATAGGGAATAGATGTCCGTCTTTGTCAATACCCTTATATTTGTCGATAAGAGTTATGGGAATATCCGTTAGCCTCACATTCTCGGGAGTACCAGTCTTATGACGTTTTAATTGAAGCCAGATAGTTTCATCTGCTTGTTTTACGATGTTGGAGTCTGTAAGCATACGCATGTCGCAATAGCATACACCTGTAAGGGCAGAGAATACGAACAAATCTCTGGCAAGAATATCGCTTGGATGGTCAAGTTCCACCGTCATCACTTTCTTCAACTCATCCATCTCCAGATAGCGTTTCGTCTGCTTGGGGCGTTCTGATTTGAAGCCCTTGAATGGATTTGACGGGACAAGTCCACGACAAGTAGCCATATTCATCAGTTTCTTCAGCACTTTCAGATAGGCTATTCTCGTCGCGGGTTTGTACTTGCATTTGATTTTCAGATAAAGGTCATACTCATCTATGAACATCATATCCAACTGCTTGAGAGGTACGTCTGAAACTTTCTTCTTGCTGTGAATGTACTTTTCAAGCCCCCGATAGACTTTGTCGTAGATGAGGTAGGTGTTTTGGGTACGGTTCACACCGACACATAGAGCCAGTTCCTCATTATGCGATTTGAAAAGTTTGAGCAGCGTCATCTGCACAGCCGCTATTCCTTGAAAGGCATTCTTCAGGTCTTCGGCTGAGAACTTCTGCCCATCTTCCAGAAATTCATTAAACCGATAACGGAGCAATAACAGTAGCTTTTCTATTTCCCTGTTGGTTGATGTTGCTACCTTGCTCTTACCCGTACAACGTTGAGAAGTGGCATTCCAGATTTTGGAATCCACTTTCATCTTGCACGAGAACTGTGCCGTTGAGTTGTAACGTCCCTTGATGGAAATCCTTCCCATCAGCGGACACATGTCCTTTTCGCTTTGCTCGTTTCTTTTGAGGTAGAGCAGCACCTTCATTTCTGTTTTCATACTCGTCAATTTTGAGGTTGCAAAATTACTTTATCTCACTCATATTGACAAATTGAAAACATTGCAGAACGGTGAAGAAGAAACCGCGATAGTTAAACTTTCATAACGCCCGTTTCAGATGTGCCATTCTTCGCAGAATTGCTTGTTTTTGGGTATGTCAGAACACACTTTAATTACCTGCAAAATAGGTAATGACTTGGTAGCGGATTGCTCTCAATGGTCATCACAGCATTGCTTTTTGCTCTTCTGCGCAAATCGAGGAAGAATGCTGATTTTCAGCGACTTCTGGTTTTTATCTCCTCATTCTTCCAAAACCCGAAACCATCCTTGAAAGTTCACCAGTAACCATGTTCCTTGCAATAGTCAATCGCGGGCTGATAGCCTTGGAAGGTGGCCTTGTGAATCCATTTCAGTCCCTTGCGTTCGTCCTGTGGAACACCTGTACCGGTCATCAGGAACCAGCCTGTGGCAAATTGTGCCTGAGCATCACCGCCATTAGCCGCCAGCTCATACCAGAAAGCACATTCCTCTAAATTCTTCTCTACGCCGTCACCATTCCAATAGGCCGCACCGCAGTTCTTCTGGCTCTGCACATGGCCTTGGAAGGCTGCTTCACGATACCAAAGGAAAGCCTTATGATGATCTTGTTCGACACCATCACCGAGGTAATAAGCGTTGGCCACGTTCACCTGTGACTGCATGTCACCCTTGTCGGCAGCTTTCATGTACCACTCGAAAGCCTTTACTACATCCTGCTCCACACCTTTGCCGTGATAGTAGCACTCGCCGACGTTGAAACAGCCATAGACATCGCCCAGCTCCGCAGCCTTCATATACCACTCGAACGCCAGTTCAAGGCTGACCTTCACGCCAGTGCCACGCTCATAGCAGAC
>CALDLA010000086.1 GCA_937898415.1 uncultured Prevotellaceae bacterium
TATTAGTCTTGGCTTCGCCTCTACCTGAAAATTGCACTTCTATCTTGAACTTAGGAACCTGCAAATTCATTTTGTGTCTTTTCCCGACTTATACCATTGTGATTATTGGAAACAGAGGTATGGTAGTTTAGAATACGATAACTAAATTACAATAAAATGTGATGGAAGTGTCCACTTTCGGACAGTGTAAGTGTCCGAAAATGGACACTTTGTTTTAAGGCATTGCTGATTATCAATAAGTTACGAGTTTGGCATGGTTTTGGCATATATAGTAAGTAGAATATATGTTTTAGCGATATGAGATATTTTCGACAAGCTCTCGCCATGATGCGCGAGGAAAAGCTGTTCTCCGGCATTTACATCTTGGGAACGGCATTGGCTATTGCCTTTACGATGGTGATGGCCGTAGTGTATTACATTAAGTTGGCGCCCATCTATCCAGAGCCGAATCGCGCAAGGACGGTCTATTTCGAGGGCATCTGTATTGAGGCCGATAATGGCGGTATGGGACAAACGCCCTTCAGCGCCAAGGCCTACGAGGACTGGTTTCAGAAGAGTCCGAACATCGAGTACTGCTCGCCCACGCTGTTGGCGGCAGGAACGGGCAAGACGTTAGGGCGCTGCCATACCTTTGTGGTGCGCGGAAAGGATGACTATGTGGATGCCATCCGCAACGAAACCAGCGCCGACTTCTTCAAGATCTATGTCTACGACTTCGTGAGCGGACGGCCCTTTACCAACAAGGAGGTAGAAGGGAAGGAGGCCGTCTGCGTCATCTCCGACGGTTTGTCCGAACGGTTGTTTGGCAAGGGCGTGGATGCCGTGGGGAAGATGGTGGAGATAGAGGGCAGCTGGAGCCTGCGTGTGGTGGGCGTCATGCGAAGTGGCAGTCAACTGACGCCCGACAGCTATGCCGACGTCATCGCTCCCTACACACTGTTTGGCTTGCAGATGAGCGCACGCTATCAGGGACTCTATTCCATTGTGGCTACGGTGAGCGACGATGAGCACTTGCAGGCCTTAAAGCAGGAATTGGACGACATAGCGACACGTACACAGCAGTCGCATCCCGAGCAACTGCCGCTATTCGGTTTCGGCGAGGGAGTCAAGACGAAGTGTGTGCTGACCAAGGGGGTGGAGACTCATCCCATGCACGTGCTACGCACCGAGAACCGCGACAGTGTGTTCAAGGTGGTCACGGTCTGGCAACTCATCAGGCACTACGTCGGCATCCTGTTCGTACTGCTCTTCGTGCCTGCGCTCAACCTTTGTGCCATCGTTGCTGGGCGCATGGAGCGGCGCAGCGCGGAGATGGCGGTGCGCAAGACTTTTGGCGCACGACGCAGTACACTATTGAGTCAAGTGATTGCAGAAAACCTCGTGCTGACGACCATCGGCGGCATCATCGGCCTCATCCTTTCGTGGCTCGCCATCTACGGCCTGCGCAGGGAGATCCTCGGCATGTTCTTCGACAACAGCACGCTCAGCACGGCTCCGATAGTTGAAGGCGAGATGCTCTTTGCGCCCACGCTCTTCATTGGAGCCTTCGCCGCCATTGTCGTGCTCAACCTGCTGGCCGCCGTGGTGCCTGCTTGGTGGAGTCTGAGAAAACCTATTGTGGAATCAATGATGGAGAAAAGATAAGAATGAAACTGAACAATATCCTGAACGCGAATACATGGCTGTTCCTCGAACTGGTCATCATCACCGTCGTGGCATGGGCGGTGTTCGAACCCGCCGTGGTGAACCTCTATTATCGTAGCCTGCCACTGGGCTACGACAACAGTCAACTGCTCTATGCCGAGACGGCGGTGGGCGGCGAATACTTGATGGATGAAAACGGAACACCACACGACCCCTACGAGATAACGCAAGAGCGTCGCCAGCAGATGCTGCGCCAGCTCTCAGACGTGGAAGGCGTAGCATCGGTCTATTTGTACGACGACAATTATAGCTCCGTCGGTTTTACTTTTCACGCATACGCTATATGCAACTACGAGAGCGACACGACGTATGTGGCAAACGTCAACTTCGTCCCCGACTCCCATTTCTTCGAGACCTACGGCCTGCGTCCCCTGCCGGGCAGTCCTTCTGCCGAGCAACTTTCACGCATTCAGAATATGGAACGCCAGGTGGTGCTGACGCGCTCGGGAGCCATCGCCCTGTTTGGTACGACTGATGTGTTGGGGCGCAAGTTCACCATCATCTACCAGGACCCTATAGAGGTGACGGTGGCCGGTGTCGTTGAGGACTTCCGCAAGTCAGTTTCTAACACATTGCGTTCCCTCGTCATCACTGTCTATGAACTGAATCATACCGAATGTCACTACATCATCCGACTGAAAGACGGCATTGACGCTCACCGCTTTGTGGAGGAGCACGGCCAAGACCTCATCCGCAGCGGGAAGACCGGCTTCAACCGCATCAGCCGCCTCATGACCTTCGACGAGCATCTGCGGCAGATGGAACTCGACGACGGTCGCACGCAGGAGGTGAACCGCAGCCTGGCGCTCGCCTTCTTCTTCCTCGTCAACCTGATGCTGGCGGTCATCGGCACTGTGTGGCTCCATGCCAAGCGCCGCACGGAGGAATGTGGTGTGCGCCGTGCCTTCGGAGCCACCCGCCGGCGCGTTCTCTTCGATTTCCTCTGGCGTAACGCCCTGCTGGCGACAGCCGCCGTCGTCATCGGCTGCATCATCTACCTCAACTATGCTCACAGTGGCATTCAGGTGTACAACGGAGAAGAGAACTACGAAACGCTCTACACCATGACGGGGATGGACCTGCCTACCGACAAGACATGGGTCGACCATTTCTGGCCGCACTTCCTCGTGGTCTCCGCCATCGTCTACCTTATTATATTATGCACCGTCCTCATCGGCACCGCCATCCCCGCCGTGAAGATTATCAGGACGAGAATCACCAATGCACTCAGAGACGAATAATTATATGAGATATTTCAGACAGGCCCTCGCCCTGATTCGCGAGGAACGGCTTTACTCGGCGATGTATATCGCGGGCACGGCGCTGGCCATTGCCTTTACGATGCTCATTGCAGAGGTGTTCTACGTGAAAGTAGCCGACATTGCGCCGGAGGTGCGCCGCAGCACGACGTACTATCTGGACTTCCTGCCACTGAAGAGCGACCCGAATACTGGCGCGCCCCTTAACCACGAGGTATTCACTACGCTGTTCCAGAAGATGAAGACGCCTGAGTGCGTGACAGGAGCTGTGGTTATACACTCTAACGACCGACCATACATAAAGATGGCCGATGGTCTGCACGACCGGGCTGTCACCAGCAAATCCGTCGAGCCGGGCTACTTCCGCTTCTACGAGTATCGCTTCGTGCAGGGAGCGCCTTTCACGCAGGACGACTTCGACAACGGGCGCAACGTGGCCGTCATCACCGATGAGGTCAGCGACTTGCTCTTCGGGCGGGGTGCCGATGCCGTGGGAAAGACCATCAGCGTCAACAACTTCGATTTCCGCGTCTGCGGCGTGGTGGAGGCACCCAGCGCGCTGATGGAAGAGAGCGTGGCCGACATTTGGATGCCCTATACAACCACGTTGGCATTCAGCGGTTGGGAAGTCAACTGGCGGGAAACACCCATCGATGTCACCTTCAGCGTGCCTGCGGCCAAGCGTGAGGCGTTCATGCAGGAACTGAAGGAGGTGGAGGCCCGCTACAACAGCGTTCATAAGGGTCAGGAGGCAGAGATAGCGCCGCATCTGAAAAGCCACTACAGCAAAGTATGGGAAGGCATTGCCGATGTGTTCGATGCCTGGGACCAAGACCTCATCTGGTATGTCGCACCCGCCATCTTGCTCCTGCTGCTCGTGCCTGCGCTGAACCTGAGCGGCATGGTGGCCAGCCGCATGGAGCGCCAGTTGCCCGAGATGGCCATCCGCAAGGCGTTCGGTGCCAAATGGCGCACGCTGCTGGGACAAGTCATTATGGAGAACCTCGTGCTGACGCTCATCGGCGGCGTCATCGGACTGTGCATCGCGTGGACGGCGCTCTACGCTTGGCGCGACTGGGTGTTTTACGTCTTTTCCGACAACAGCAGCCTCTATGGCAGCGTGCCCATCGTACGCGGCGAGATGCTGTTCGGCCCCGCCATCTTCCTTACGGCGCTGCTCGTCTGCTGCGTGCTCAATGTGTTGGCGGCGACGCTTCCGGCGTGGCTCAGCCTTAGGAAACCGATTGTAGAATCAATGATGATAAAGAAATGAAACAGCTCAAAGAAATATTCCAGCGCAAGACGTCCGTCTGGCTCGCCCTCGAACTCATCCTCGTCACGCTGGCCTGCTGGTGGGCCTTCGACCCCGTGCTCGTCTCGTGTACCGTCACCAGTCTGCCCATGGGCTACGATGCCGACCGGCTCGTCAGGTTTCAGGTGGCCAGCACCATGCAGATGAACTGGCAAATAGCGGAATTGGGGACGGTCCCGTCGGAAGAAGAGGTACTGCTGCAGAAAGTGCGCGAGATGGACGAGGTCGTGGAGTCCTATCCTGCCCGCAGCGTCCCGTTGGGCTTTCACTCAGTCCCGACGAACAGCTATTTCTTCAACGAAGGCGACTCCCTCCTGGCCTGGCAATACCGCTTCATGCCCGACTCGAAGATGTTTGAAGTCTATGGCATCCAGTCCATCACCCCTGACGTGCCGACCTCGCTGCTGACCCACGACTGCGAATATCAGCGGAGTATCATCCTCAGCCGCTCTATGGCGATGGGACTCTTCGGCACCACCGACGTGGCAGGGCGCACGGTCTTTGGCGCACGACACGAGTGGGTGTCAGACGATGACGGCCATAACGGCAGGACGGAATGGGTAAGGAGGCCCTACCACATCCGCGCCGTGGTGGAGGACGTGCGCATAGAGCCTTACGACCGCGACTATGCCATCGCCTTTCTCTGCGAGGGCGGCCCGGAATTCAATGTGCCCATCATCGCCCGTCTGCGCGACGATGTCAGTGGCGACTGGTTCGTAGAGGCCCGTCGGCAGGAGGTGCAAAGTCAGTTAGTGACGGAGCACTGCTATGTGCGTGATGTGCAGACGGCCCGGCAGGTGCAGAAAGCGACCATCGAGGTTACCGGTGTCGGACGGCAGATTCGCCGCAACCTGCTCATTGCCGCCTTCTTCGCCATCAACCTGGCCTTCGGCGTCTTCGGTACGCTACTGATGTACACCCGTCAGCGGCGCGAGGAGGCCGGCGTGCGTCGGGCGTTCGGAGCCACGCGCTGGAGCGTCTTTTGGGGCTTCATCCGCGAGGCATGGCTGCTCACCACCGTCAGCGTCTTCATCGGCTGCTCCATCTACTTCCAGTTTGCCACCGCCCACGGCCTCTACGAAGTTTTCATGAGCCGCAATCCCGCCGTCCACCTCTGGTTCGATGACTTCGGCACCCACTTCCTCGTGGTTTCCGCCGTGGTATATATAATAATACTATGTACCGTGCTCATCGGCACCGCCATCCCCGCCGTGAAGATAGTCCGCGCAAGGATTACCGAGGCGCTAAGGGAGGAGTAGGAAACGAAACAACAAATCATTAACAATAAAAACAAAAAAACAATGGAAACAGTAATCAAACTGAATGGG
The DNA here is from genome assembly GCA_937898415.1 of uncultured Prevotellaceae bacterium. Taxonomy (GTDB): domain Bacteria; phylum Bacteroidota; class Bacteroidia; order Bacteroidales; family Bacteroidaceae; genus Prevotella. The sequence continues at coordinate 5,604 of CALDLA010000086.1, forward strand.
ATCAACAAGATCTATCGTACCGACGAAGTGGAGACACAGGCGTTGGAGAATGTAAACCTCGAAGTGCGCAAGGGCGAGTTCCTGAGCATCATGGGACCGAGCGGCTGCGGCAAGTCGACGCTGCTCAACATCATGGGCCTGCTTGACGAGCCGACGAGCGGCGAGATTGAGCTGTGCGGCACGCGCATCGACCCGAAGCTCTCGGACAACCGACTGGCCGAACTGCGCAACAAGACGCTGGGCTTCGTCTTCCAGTCGTTCCACCTCATCTCGACGCTCAACGTCCTCGACAACGTGCAACTGCCGCTCATCTACCGTGGCGTGCGCAGCGGCGAGCGCATCCGGCTGGCCAAGGAGGTCATCGAGCGCGTCGGCCTCTCCCACCGCATGAAGCACCGCCCCACGCAGCTCTCTGGCGGACAGTGCCAGCGCGTGGCCATCGCCCGTGCCATCATCGGCAACCCCGAAATCCTCCTGGCCGACGAGCCCACCGGCAACCTCGACTCGAAGATGGGTGCCGAGATCATGGAACTGCTGCACAAACTGAACAAGGAGGACGGCCGCACCATCGTCATGGTGACCCACAACGAGCAGCAGGCCGCCCAGACCGACCGCATCATCAAGTTCCTCGACGGACGGCAGATTATGTGATGTTTACGACCACAGATTAAACGGATTACACGGATGATTAAGATCATACGACATGCCTTTGCGCTCATCCGCGAGGACAAACTCTTCTCTGCCATCTACGTCGTGGGCACGGCGGTGGCCATCGCCTCGGCCATGGTCATTGCCATCGTGTTCAATATCCTGCTGGGGGATATTCCGCCAGAGTCGAATCGCTCGCGCACGCTCTACATTACCAACTGCTTCGTCACCGAGTCGGCGGAGAAAAACAATTCCGGCTTCCCTGCAGCCGTATCCACGGAGTGCATCGACTCCGTGTTCCGGCAGATGAAGAGCGTAGAACTGGCTACGGGACTCGCCTATCGCAACTCCCTCGGCATTGCCGACGAAAGTCTGGAGCACCCACAGGCCATCTCAGCCATACCCTGTGACCCTGACTTCTTTCGCCTCTACGACCTCGACTTCATCAGCGGACGGCCTTTTTCTGAAAAGGAGTTCCGCGACGGCGAGCGTGTCTGCGTCGTCTCCGAGCGGCTGGCGAAGAAGTTGGACGGTTCCGACCACTTCGTCATCTACGACCGCGAAGACCATCCGTCATTGCGCATCGTCGGCGTGGTGAAGACGGTGAGTCCGCTGATGATGAATTCCACAGCCGACATCTACCTGCCCTACAAGGCTGATTACAGGGCTGCCCCTGTTGATGAACTGAACCTCGACCAGCTGGCTTACTGCGGATTTCTCGAGGTGCGTGTCCTGCTGCGCGACGGCTACAGCCGCGAGGAGTTCCTCGAAGAACTGGAACCTCTACGCCAGCACTACAATGCTGTGGCTACCCAGCAGATGGGCGAACCCACACGATGGGTGGTCGGCGCCGAAAAGCACTTCTTCAAGAACATACACTTCTTTCACAAAATGAACGACCAAGGTCTCACCGACCAGGCCAAGGAACTCCTGCCGCCCGCTATCCTGATGCTGTTGTTCCTCTTCCTGCCTGCCATCAACCTAAGCGGACTGATGAGCAATCGTATGGAGGCTCGCCGCGCCGAGATGGGCATCCGCAAGGCATTCGGAGCCAAGCGGCGCACACTGCTCAACGAGGTCATTTCCGAGAACCTCGTCTTGACGCTTCTCGGCGGCATCGTTGGCTGGGGGCTTTCGTGGCTTTTTGTCAGCACCGTGTGCGACAGTGCCATCTTCAAGGATATTTTCCAGACCAATACTCTGCCAAGCCCCGAGATAAGCCTCACTATCTGGATGTTCTTCACACCCACGCTTTTTCTCATCGCTTTCCTGTGCTGCGCCGTGCTCAATTTGATGGCCGCGCTATTGCCTGCATGGGCGTCACTCCGTAAACCGATTATCGAATCCCTAAACCAGAAGAGATGAACCAAACAATAAAGAACTTTTGGGCGCACCGGCGCCAGAACGCGTGGATAATAATTGAGATAGCCCTTGTGGCAGTGCTCAGCTTCCACTTCCTCGACGGATTCGTCGTCACTGCCTATGACACCTACCTATGCCGCCCCGCTGGCGACTTCGAGCGCGACCATCTGCTGGTAGGGGTAATGGGATTCTACAACCATGCCAAGCCCATTGAACATCCTGTAGTTCTTCCCAATGGCTTCACTGAAACCGACACCACCCGCCTCTCCCCCGAAGAGCGCTTTGCTCTTCAGGCCATTGCCAATCTCTACACCATACGCGACCGTGTCCGCGCTCTACCAGAGGTGCAGTACGCCGGACTGATGGACGGCTATGCGGGCGTCGGTCACTACCGCCACTGCAACTATTGCGCCGAGACCGACACTACCCGCCAATGCGGAGCCTACGAAGAGACCTTCCTACTGCATGAGCAGTTCTTCGAAACCCTCGGCATCACACCCGTTGAGGGCAGTCCTGCCGCCGATGTCCTCAGTAACGACTGTCCCACCGACGGTGCCGTCATCACCCGCTCGATGGCTCTTGCCCTCTTCGGCACCGACCAGGCCGTAGGCCGCCGCCTCGTGGAGTATGACTACAGCGACCCTGCCTTGGCCCAAGGTCGGAAAGTAGCTGCCCGCTACACTGTAGCCGCCGTTGTCGAAGATTACCGCTTCCGTCCCAACGAACGCTACAGCTACATCATCCTCGTCCCTCGCACTACTTTGGCCAGCACCAACGCGAAGATGTTCATCCGCCTGCACCCCGAAGCCGATGCCGCCGCCTTCGTCACAAAGATACAGACGAAAGAAACACAACAGGAAATGCAGGTCGGCAACTACGGTCTCGCCCTCGCTATGCCCTACGCCGACTACTTCAACAACAATAGCAGGAGCGACGTCGGCACGGAACTTTCCGTCATGGGCACTTTCATCGCCCTGCTCCTGCTCAACGTCATACTCGGCACACTCGGCACCTTCTGGCTGCAAATCCGCAAACGCACCGAGGACATCGGCATTATGCGTAGCTTCGGAGCCAAGCGCCGCAACATCTTCTGGATGCTCTGGCGCGAAGCCGCCCTGTTGACGTTTATCGCCGCCGTCATCGGACAAATCATCTGGTTACAATTCGCCATGAACGTTGGCCTCGCTCACGGCTTCACTATGAGCGGCACTGGTCAGGAAACGGACTGGGTAAACACTTTTTGGCTGCACTTCCTCATTGTCTGCGCCATCCAGTACCTCCTGCTCCTCGCCATCGTCACCATCGGCATGGTCGTGCCCACGTTCCGTGCCATGTACAAACGTCCCGTAGAAGCCCTGCATCATGAATAGAGTCTTTTTCCTCTGCCTCGTCCTGCTGCCACATTTCGGTCTGGCACAGACGGACACCCTGCGCCTCTCCCTCGACGACTGCATCGCAATGGCGAGACGCCAGAGCATTGATGCCGCCGTGGCCCTGGGCGAACTGCGGTCGGCCTACTGGCAGTGGCGCAGCTACCGGGCCGACCTGCTGCCGGAGGTGTCGCTGTCGGGCACGGCGCCGTCGTGGAACAAGCGCTACAGCTCGTACCAGCAGGCCGACGGCTCGCTGTCGTTCGTGCGCAACGACTACCTCGGACTGGACGGCGCGGTGAACATCACGCAGAAACTGTGGCCCACGGGCGGCACGCTCAGCGTGGAGTCGTCGCTCGACTACCTGCACCAGTCTTCCAACTCCTCCCCTATGGGGGGAGGTCGGGAGGGGGCTAATCAGTTTATGTCGCTGCCCGTGGCCGTCACCCTCTCGCAGCCGCTCTTCAGCGTGAACCACCTGGAGTGGAACCGCCGCATAGAGCCGCTGCGCTACCGCGAGGCCCAGGCGCGTTTCCTCACCGAGACCGAGCAGGTGGCCATGCAGGCCATCAGCCTTTACTTCGGTCTGCTGCTGGCCGGCGAACAGGTGAACATCGCCCGCCAGAACCTGCAGACAGCCGAGAAGCTCTATGAGGTGGCCCAGGCCAAGCGACGCATGGGCACCATCAGCGAGAACGACGTGCTGCAACTGCGCCTCGACGTGCTCACCGCCCGCAGTGCCCTGACCAACAGCGAGAGCACCCGGCAGGCCCGCCAGTTCGCCCTCCGATCGTTCCTCGACGTGGAAGCCCCCATCGCCGCAACCGTTCCCGAAGCGTCTGCCTTGGGGCTCCATCTCGACTACGAGGACGTCCTTGCCCACGCCCTCCAGAACAACGCCCTCGCCACCACCATGCGCCGCCGCCAGATGGAGGCCGACTATGCCGTGGCCTCGGCCCGCGCCAATCGCCAGAGCATCAACCTCTACGCCCAACTGGGCTATACCGGCACGGGCGACAACATGAACAGCGCCTACCGCAACCTGCTGAGCAATGAGGTGGTCTCGGTGGGCATCACCGTGCCGCTGCTCGACTGGGGCAAGCGCAAGGGGCAGCGTCGCCTCGCCGAGAGCAATCGCGACATCATCCAGGGCCAGCTGCGCCAGCAGTCGCAGGACTTCCGCCAGGACATCTTTATCCTGACCGAGCAGTTCAACAACCAGGCCGAACAACTGCGCATTGCCTGCGAGGCCGACACCATCGCCCGCCGCCGCTATCATACCAACGTCGAGACGTTCAAGATAGGCAGCATCTCGACCCTCGAACTCTCCAGCGCCCAGACCGCCAAGGACCAGGCCCGCCAGAACCGCATCCAGCAGCTCTTCAACTACTGGTACTATTACTATCAGCTCCGCAGCATCGCCCTCTGGGACTTCGAGCGTGGCTGTGACATTACCACCGACATCGAGAAACTATGCAAGGAATAATCATCGCGCAGCCACTCCCTTCCCTTCAAGGGGAGGGGCAGGGGTGGGGTCTGTAACTTCAACACCGACAGAACTGCCTCAGGAAAAAGATACTGACCCCACCCCCAACCCCTCCCCTACATGGGAGGGGAGAGGCTGCGCACAGAATATCAACGATAAGAGTATTAAGACAATGAAGAACGACAATCAGACGATGGACAGGGCGATTCCTATCAGTGAACAACGCCGGCGCAAACTCCGTCGCATCGCCGTGGCCGTTGCCATCGTGGTAGCGGTACTCGGCGCAGGTGCCTGGCTCGGCACGCAGATGATTCCGACCCTCGACCGCAAGGCACTCATCATCTCCGAGGTGGACCGCGGCACCATCGACGTCAGCGTCTCGGCCACGGGGCGCATCGTGCCTGCCTTCGAGGAAATCATCGTGTCGCCCATCAGCTCGAAGATTCTTGAGGTCTATGCCCACAGCGGCGACAGCGTGGACGTGGGACAGCCATTGTGCCGACTGGATCTCCAGTCGGCCGAGACAGACTACTCCAAAGCCCTCGACGAGCGCGAGATACGCCGCCAGCAGACCGCCCAGCTGAAGGCCAACGTAGAGACACAGCTCTCCGACCGCCGGATGCAGATTGAGGTGAAGGAGATGGAACTCTCGCAACTCGAAGCCCAGCTGCGCAACGAACTCTACCTTGACAGCCTTGGCTCCGGCACCCGCGACCGTGTGCGTCAGGCCGAGACGACATTAAAAACCGCCCAGATGCAGCTACAGCAACTGCGCCAGCAGTACCAGAACGAACAGCGTGTGCGTCAGGCCGACCTCCGTATGCAGCAACTCCAAAACGGCATCTTCGAGAAGGGACTCGACGAGAAGCGCCGCACACTGGACGATGCCAAGATACGCTCGCCACGACGCGCCACGCTTACCTACATCAACAGCGAGGTGGGCAGCACCATCGGCGCAGGCCAGAAGATTGCCGTAGTGAGTGACCTCAGTCACTTCAAGGCCGAGTGCGAAATCTCCGACAGCCACAGCGAGCGCGTCCGCGTCGGCGGTGCCGTCATCCTCCGAATCGGCAAGGAGCGCCTGACGGGTATCATCAACACCGTCACGCCCTTGAGCCAGAGCGGTGCCATCACCTTCACCGTCGTGCCCGACAATATGTCGCACCCGCGCCTCCGTTCCGGCCTCAGAACGGAAGTGTTCGTCATCACCAGCATCAAGGACGACGTGCTCCGCATCCGCAACGGCTCCTTCTACAGCGGCCCCGGCGACTACACCCTCTTCGTCCTTGACGGCGACATGCTCCATCCCCGCCAAGTCCGCCTCGGCGAGTGCAACTACGACTACATCGAGGTCATCAGCGGCCTGGAATCTGGCGAACAAGTCATCGTCAGCGACATGACGAAGTACAAAGGAAAGGAGAAACTGAAGGTGGAATAGAAAATAAACGGCTTTTCTTTTCGACTTTTGCCCATTTTAGTTGTATACTATAATAGAAGGCCCTACAAACAATGATACAGATAGAGGACGAAATACTCACACGATGCCAGGGCGGCGACAAGGCCGCTTTCCGATGGGTGGTACAGACCTATCAGCGCATGTTGTTCTCGCTTGCGCTGAAGATGCTGGCCAACGAGGAAGAGGCGAAAGACGTGGTGCAGGATACGTTTGTCCGAGCTTGGCTTGCTATCAGAAGCTACAATCCCCAGCAGCCCTTTGCCTCGTGGCTCTACACAATAGCCTCACGTCTGTGTCTCAATCGCATGAAGGCTGAAAAAGTGTCCGCCATGCAGCCAAAAGACCTGACAGTGCTACACCGCTTTGCTTCGGGCGACGACACACAGCGCAAGTTGGAAAACAACGAATGGATAGCCATCGTAAGGACACTGGCCGAAGGACTGAGCGAGAAGCAACGGCTGGTGTTCACCCTCTGCCAACTGGAAGGTCTCTCATCTGAAGAAGCAGAACATATAACCGGCATGGATGCCCGACAGATAAAGGGCAACCTCTATGTAGCCCGCCAGACAATACGTAAACGACTAAAGGATTTAGGATATGATGAAGATTGATGAAATATTGAGCCGATTGCAGGAACAGCAGCCCGACGTCTGCAACCCTGACGAACTGACCGACCGCATCATGGACAGTCTGCCAGACTTACCCACTGAGCAGCCTAAGCCTGCACGACGTATCAGACTCTATGCCGCTTCGGCCATAGCCGCAGCCGCCAGTGTACTGCTGCTTATCTCCTTAGGCATCGTTTCCAATAATCAAAATGATGAAGGAAACAACCTTGTGGCACAAACAGACACCACGATTGTCAGTCCACAAACAGGGGCTAAGGAAATAGAGACTCGCCCGCAGGAGAAGAAAGTAACCAAGGAAATGGCTGACACGGTGAAAAGGGTGAAAGAGATTCTTCACATGTCCAAACCGCCCAGGCACTACATGGCTAGACAGGAAACAAAGGCTGAAAGTCACGCAGAAACTGAAGTTATAGATGCAAGCGACTTTGCAGAAAGAGCCATGGCTGAGGAAAACCAACGCTTTGCAATGGAAATGATGGCAGCAATGAACGGCAGCCTACAAGCCGACTTCCAAGAGATGACAAAGGAAATCCGCCAACGCGGTGAACGCATGAGCCAAAAGGTGGAGATGGCTATCAATGACAACGAATATTAATCAGCAACTAAAGAGGAACAAGATATGAAAAGAACAGTATTTGCACTTTGTGCCACCATCATCGCCCTCAGCACCACGGCTCAGGGCACGATACAGCAGCGCCTGAAAGGCAATCCGAAGATTGACAGTCTCGTGAGCGAGATGGAGGCGTTGGGAAGAAGCGTTCGCGTTTCCTACTATTACGACGGTAGGCTCCATAAGACCATCATGATAGGCGGCGGCTTGATGAAAGACTACCAGCCTACGCCTCCGACAGGTGACCCTAAACAGGACTTACAGGCACTGAAGCTGGACAGCGTGCGCCAGATGGAGACTCTGCGGTTGAAACGGGCGTATGACGCCATGCGCCGCACCTGCCAGCAGCTCACCGACGAGGCCAAGGAAAGCTACAGCTGGGAGTACCACCGTGGCGGGGTGGACAGCGTCCGCTATACCATCGCCTTGGGAGAATACGTTAACGGTGACACCATGCAGACCTATCGGCGAAACAGGGATGTGTTTTATTATAACGCCCCCGAAATCATCACCTTCGGCTACGACCCTGTACCAGGAAGTGACGTGAGTCCGTGGCGACACAAGGGATATGCCACTTTCAGATATGAGTACACCCCTGACAGCGTGAGCAAAATGCCGAAAGAGCGTACACCGTTTGACAAGGATGCATACACACGGCTGCTTCAGTCCATCCTGAAACAAAAAGGCATCACCACCCGCCAGTTCTACGTCTATCACGACAGCACCTTTACCATTGAGAAGAAGGACTGGAATAACGAGGAGTTTGTCATTCGCTCGAACACGATTTCGCCCCGCCAGCTGAAGAGCGAGACGTGGGGAACCGTCTACACGCTGGGCTCCAGCGCACAGGCCGACTCGGTGCTGAGCCAGATCAAGCAGGCCACATGGGCTTTCCTGAACGAGCATCCCGACATGGATTTCTCCTTCAATTCCAATTCCGGATACCATTCAAGGGCATTGGAAAACATGTTCCATACCTTCGACTCCAAGAGAGTGCCTTCTTCTTTCTACATCTATGTTCACCGTAGCCCGATACCCAGCAGCACGACAGACTCCGAATACCATATTGTCATTATCGAAAGCAAGGGCGACATAATGGTGCCCATGGAATGGCAAATTCTGAAGAGTTGGAAGAACGGCAAAGTGGAATACGACAAGAAAGCCGCCAAGAACCTGACGCCCAAGCAGGCCCGGGACAACACCTCCGCCTCACGCTCCACCATAACACGGGGCTACGAGCCGATAGACTGACAGTGTAGAATAGGAAGTTTTTTATCTTATATTTAGTAAGTTTTTCTCACAACCCATGGGAAACGGCACAGGTCGCAGTGATGCGCCCTGTGCCTATAATCAGATTAAGAACAATTAACACCCCGCAGCGTCATCTTTTCGCGATTACGGCGTATATAATAATAGGTAAAGACAAATAAGAAACAAATATGAACAAGAAAAATATTATCACCATCCTGCTCGCCCTCGTCGCAATGACGGGACAAGGGCAGACCACTAAGACAGCCACCATCAAAGGCTATTCGCCCGCACTGAAAGACAGTACAGTGGCAGAGTGTAGTATTGAAAATGTCCGCGTGGCATCTGACACAATCATTGGCGGACACTTCACCCTGACAGTTCCCGTGGAGGGACTTACGAAGAGTTATTTATTCCTTGCGGGAGAAGGATGCCCCAATCACCTGATGACCATTTGGCTACAACCTGGTGCGGACGTGAAAGTAACGGGTAAGGACTGTCTCTACCCATTGTGGAAGGTGGAAAGTCCACTGCCCGAACAGCAGACACTCAGCCGTATTATGGAATATGGTCATGACATGCTGGCAGAATTTTTGCGACTCAATCTTGCCAATGCTCCGTGGGACGAAGAGAGGCCTGTCTATATGAAGTATTTGAAACAGAAGATGGACGTTCTTCCCTCATTGTCAGTAGATGCAGCATCGCTCGAAGAGTTAGAAGGAGTGGCTATGATGGCAAGAAACTATACGAAGGACTTCCCGTATATGGAGCAGTTGAAGGAATTGGAGGCATCCACCGCCGCCCGTGCGCCGAAAGGGTTTGAAGAGCAACTGGCACTGATACACAGTCAGGTTTATCCGCCGCATATCTTACAGGTAGGTGAAGAGGCCATCGATGCAGAACTCATTGACATGCAGGGTCAGAAACATCATCTCGCTGAGGTGCTGGGGCAGCTCGACCGATATGTGCTGCTCGACTTTTGGAGTCTGGGATGCGGCCCTTGCCGTATGGCTGAGCCAGAGATGAGAGCGGCCTACGAGCAATCGCAAGGGAAGTTGGAAATCATCGGCATTAATCAGGATAAACTCTCTGCGTGGCAAGAGGACAATTTCAGCAAGAACATCGTCTGGAAAAACTGGAACGACGGCAAAATGGGCAAGGCCGACATTGAAAATAGCTATTGTGATATGAAAGCCATACCCTATTATGTCTTGATTTCGCCCGAAAGGCGCATTCTCTGGAAGGGTGCCGGGTATGGTATGGGATGGTTCATGGGTTTGCTTTCCGCCATCAACGGTCCCAAGCAAGACAACACTGCCAACCTCTCACTTACCATCCAGCAAGTGGATGCTGATGCCAGCGGTACCACCGTCAGTTTCCGCTATTATGGTCATAAGAACTTATGGTTCCGCATCGCCAAAGGTTCCTATCTTGAAGCAGATGGTAAGAAATACAAACTGACATCAGCCAACGGCATCACTCCCGACGCAGACATATATCCTCAAGTGAGAGCCACAGAAACCACAGAAGGCTATCTGAGCAACCTCTGCTACACCGACTTCACGCTCACCTTTGAACCCTTCGGCACCATCCCGACCACCTTCGACTTCATAGAGGGCGACGTACAAGGTGCATTTATCATCCGTAATGTTTCAGTAAAATAAGCAACCATGAACAAGCAAACCATTATCACCATCCTGTTCGCACTCGCTGCAATGGCGGGACAGGCGCAAACGAAGGTCAAAGGTCACGTCGTTAATGAGCGAGGCGAGACAGTAGAATACGTCAGCATTGGCATCGAAGAGGATAGCGTGGGCGTTATCTCCGATGCACAGGGACATTTCGCGCTGACGATACCCGCAGGGCGCAGGGATGATCTGACATTCACACACGTTTCCTATCAGACGACAACGATTCCCTACGCAACTTACGCCGATGGACGCGAACTGACTGTTACACTGAAAGACAAGGTGGTCGAACTGGCCGAGGTCGTGGTTGGCAAGAAAAACAAGCTGCACACGCTGTCGGGCAAGTCGTGGATAAGGACAAGCACGGCGGGCTTCGAGGGCGACTGCAAAGGAGACATAGAATGGGGGCCTATCTTCAAGAACAAGAAAGATTATCTGCTGACCGACATTATGGTCACCATTGACAAATGTGAGTACGAGGAATGTACGTTGAGTTTCAATTGCTATGAGATTCGTGATAAGAAATTTGTCAATGTACTGAACAAACCTATTTACAAGCGTGTCACACCTGCCGACAATGGCACACAACTCAGAGTCAGTTCTGAAGAGACTGTCGTTCTGAGAGGCAAGAACAAATACTGCATCACTATCAGCGTTGTTGACATCAAGGGCAAAGGCAGACTATCTTTTCCGGCCAATTTCAAGAGCAGTTACGCCCGCCATAAGGTAAAAGGCAGGATGCGGAAGATTCCTGGTTGTCCGATGATTATCGTGAAAGGCTATGTGGTGAAATAAAAATCAAAGATTATGAACAAGAAAACCATCATTACCATCCTGCTTGTCCTCGTCACAATGGCGGGGCAGGGGCAAGTGAAGACAGGCCTCGACCTCTGTCTGAGGGACGAGGCGACGGGCGAATGGCTTATAGGACTGTTCGACGACTATGCCATATACGACTGCGAATATTGGAACTATGCCGAAGTGGGCAAAGACCGCGTGGTGCTTACCAAGGACGGACTGCGCAAGGAGATACGGTTGAAGAAGAACGCTGTCACCATTGATGGAGTGAAACATAAGACGTCGCTGCTGACCACGAAGTTCCTGCCCAACTACCCCGTGGCAGACGAAACACCCTTTGACGCAACGATACTTGACAAGGAGCAGGAGGCAACCCTGCGTGTGGTACACCGAAGCGGTAAGGCGGGTGTCCAAGTGGTAACGAACTTTGACCATATAGTGAAAGACGGAGTAGAAAGTTATGCAGCCAATAGCGACTCACTCGGGCGCTACGAGGTGAAAATCCCACTTATCGGCCAGACTGGTTCGATGATATTCACCCAGGCTACTCGCGACATATACTGCCTAAACAACTGGATATGGATTCCCTATGTCATCGCGCCAGGTGACAAGTTGCTGTTCTTCGTCGATGACATCAATGGACGAATTTACGTAATGGGCAAATCGGCACGCATGGTCAACGAGTTTCTGAATCATCCACTATATGGCTACGATATGGATTATAACGAGCGTAAGGCTATGGATTTCCCAAAGTTCATCAACGCCTATGATAAAGTACTGCAAACTTTCACTCAGCGCCGTAATTCCATCCTCTCCGAACACCCGTTGCTCTCCAAACGTTATGGGGACTACACAGCAAACATGATGATGTCGTTCTTTGCACACGACTTGGGGCAGTTGCGTTTCAATCGCGGCAAAGTGAAACGCGAGGAAATGATATGCGAGGCAAAGCATCGCAATTTGTTCAACCTCGACATTCCTTTTATGGTGCTGGAACGTTACGATAGATTTATTGACGACATCTGTGCAGCGGCCATCGAGAAATATTGCGTGATTGGCAGCGGCGTGCCCTTCCTGCAAAACATCTTGAAGAAGGCCCGCGAAGGTCGGTTGAAACTATCCGAAGCGGAAAAAAGCCTTATTGAAAGCGAAATGCCCGCAGAGGCCGCCCTCGAAGTGCCATCATTGGAACTGCTCGATTCTGCTGGCGTTTGGATTGAGGGCTTTTACCTCACAGACACGCTACAAACCATGTTTGAAAGTCGCCCCGAACTATTCAGCGAGATACCTCTTTATTACAAGCAAAAGAGAATACAGGCACTCGACTCACTTCTTAATCTGCCACCCATGCTTCGGGAGATTGTCATGGCTCGCCGGATACATAAAAGGCTCAAGCAGAATGTGGCCCCGCTTGATGAAAACGAAATGCTAATGCTCCGTGAGAACGTGAGCCATCCCTACCTACTCGGCACCGTACTGGAAACTAACGACAAACTGATTGCTGCACGCAAAGCCGCCGAAACCATCGTTACGCCCGACCCTCGTCCTTTGGCTGACCTCACCGACGGCGAAGACATCTTCCGAAAGATAGTGGAACCATATCGTGGCCGATTTATATACCTCGACGTGTGGGGAACGTGGTGCGCCCCATGTAAGGAGATGATGAAATACGTGCCGCAGATGAAAGAACAGCTCAAAGACCTTGACATCGTATATCTCTACTTGGCCAGCCGTAGCAACGAGGAGCCGTGGAAGACTGCCATTGCCCAATTCCACCTCACAGGTGAGAACTGCATACACTACAATCTGCCCGACAAGCAACAGAGCGCCCTCGAACGTTATATCGGTGTCGGTGGCTATCCGACATACAAGATTGTTGCTCCCAACGGAAATCTACTGCCAACAGAGGCCCCCCGTCCCAACCACCCCGAAGCCATCCGAAATATGATAGAAAAGTTGAAGGACAACAAATAAAACGAAGCGAATATGAACAAGCAAACCATCATCACCATCCTGCTTGTCCTCGTCACAATGGCGGGGCAGGGGCAAGTGAAATGCCACGTCGTCGGCACGGTAGCAGAGGGAACCACACCTGTGGAACTAGTCATCTATCGGGACGGGGAAGACCCGAAAGACAGCAAGCTACGACCAGTGGTGAAGGATAGACACTTCGAGTGTGATGTGGAGGATGCGCAGATTGAGCGATGGCACATTGTGGACTTCGGCGAGGTGATGGAGAAGGGCATGACCCTCCGCACAGGAGAATTCTTCGTGGAGGACGGCGCGACCGTGACCATCCAGCTCGACGGCGACAAATTCGACATCCAATCTACAGGCAAGGAATACCAAGCGTGGCACGCTATGGAGCAAGCTGCCGAAGAGAAGTTCATGTCTGCCTATGAGAAACTGGACGAGAACGACAAGCAGAAGATGGCGGAACTGGAGAACGAATACCACCAATGGACGTTTGACTACTACAAAGCTCACCCGATGCTCGGTTTCCTGTTCGAACTCGACGGGCGGCTCAAGGGTTTCCACTTCAATGACACGGGCCTTGCCGCTATGCTCGACATCTACCACCGCCAATACACCACGCTCTATCCTGACCACCCCGTGCATCAGCGTATCGCCGAGCAAGAGGCTGTGGGTTATCAGATTTGCGGACGAAAGTACAACGACTACGATGTGCGCACAATAGACGGGCAGCAAGTCCGCGCCTCTGAATACTACAAGGATAAGTTGACGCTCGTCATCTGCTGGGCCTCGTGGTGCTCGCCCTGCATCCGCGACGCTTGCGACATCATCCCCATCTACAACGAGTACCGCAATCGTGGCCTGAACGTGTTCAGCCTTGCCCACGAATTCAAGTCCACCGATGCCATGCGTAAGGCCGTCAAGCGTCACGCCTTCCCCTGGCCCTGTTTCGTTGACCTTGATGACGAGTTCGGTGTGTTCCGTAAGCACGGCACTCAAAATAGTGCTCTGTTCCTCATCGACTGCAACGGCACCATTATTGCCGTGCCTAACAGCGTAGACGAACTGAAAGCGAAACTCGAAGAGATTTTCCACGATAACAAATAAATTTAAATTAACATGAACAAGAAAACCATCATCACCATCCTGCTCGCCCTTATCGCAGTGGCGGGACAGGCGCAAGTAAAATGCCACGTCGAAGGTACATTAGAGACCGACGCGTGGGGCGATGAAGTCATCATCTGCGAGGCAGGGACTGACCTGCGTGTGGTGGACGAGCCGCGCTTTCATGTAAAAGCCAAGGACGGGCACTTCACCTACGACATCGAGACCGACTTCCCAAGACTCTATGTGGTATTCTTTCTGAAGCAATACGAAACGAGTAGTTGGTTCGAGGGCAAGTTCATCGCCGAGAACTGCAACGTGAATGTCACGATGTATGAGGACAAACGGGTGCGTATCGTCAGCAACGGCGAGGAAGGGCGCAAGCACGCAGAGAAGGACAGCATTGAGGACGTGCGCTTCTGGAACCCCGTTGATGAAATCGACAGTCAGATGGAAGACCCTGACCGCAGGGCGGAGTTCTACAAGACGGACTTCATTTCCACCATTGCCAAGGCACGGGCCATGAATGTGGACAGCCTGCCAAAGGCATACGTTGACTCTGTCCGTCAGGTCGTAGACCACTATATGCGGAATAAACGTGAGCGATATACGACACAAGGTTTGCAGTTGAAACAGCGACGTGACAGCATCACCGCCGGCTTGGTACCCTTCCGCTTCGCCTACGACGCAGAGCACCCCATGCTTTGGACGCTTTACGATGTACTTGATGCCATCCAAGCCCTCAAGCATGCAGACGTCTATGTGAACTTCGACAAGTCGCAGTTTGAGCCATACCTGACGCTCTATCACGACAAGCTCATCAATTACTACCCCGGCCACCCCATTCACGACCAGATTGCCACAGCTGAGACGGCCTACCGCCTACAACCAGGAAAGCCCTATATCGACTACATGGTGCGCAACACCGACGGCCAACTCGTTCCCATCTCCACGCTCACGAAAGGCAAGGTAGCCCTCATCGATCTTTGGGCATCGTGGTGCGGCCCCTGCCGTAGCCACAGTATTGCCATGATTCCCGTCTATGAAAAATACAAGGACAAAGGCTTCACCGTCGTTGCTATCGCCCGTGAGCGTAACCGCCAAGCGATGGAAAATGCTGCGAAGAAGGATGGCTACCCTTGGCAGAGCCTGCTAGAACTGAACGATGAAAACCATGTGTGGCGCAAGAACGGAGCAGGCAATGCTGGAGGTGCCATGTACCTCATTGATCGCGACGGCACCATCCTCTCCACCTCCACCGATGCCGAGGAATTGGAGCCGATTATCAAGAAAGCATTAAACATCGATTGAGACATGAAAATTATCGGAAAATAAATTTGTGGGGATTGTCATATTTCGTCGAAATAAGTTTGTGGGGAATGTATTTTGGGGCACAATTAGTTGAAAGAGATTAAAGGAATATAGTTAAATTGAATTAAGGAAGTACGAAAAATCATACTTTTGATTTGGCGAATCAGTATTTCTTCGTATCTTTGCACCAAAAGTACGATAAATCATACGCTGATGGATATAGGAACAGTGATTAAGGAGCGCAGGGCATTGCTGGGAATCTCGCAGCAAGACCTCTCGGATTACTCTGGAGTAGGCATCTCTACAGTCAAGGATTTGGAGCGTGGCGTGGGCAATCCGTCGCTACAGACACTACAGAAGATACTGGATGTGGTGGGTATGGAAATGGTATTGCAGGTAAAACAGACCGTTAAATAGCATAGAGCATGAGAAAAGTGAATGTGTATTACGGTGATGTCTATGCCGGGCAACTCGTTGAGTTGTCAAGGGGCAACTATGAGTTCACCTACGATGATGCTTTTCGTGCCGACGGTAGCACCCCTCCTGTGTCTGTCAACTTACCCAAGAGCCAGAAGGTGTATCACTCGGAGCGCATCTTCCCCGTGTTCACTAATATGTTGCCTGAAGGTGCCAACCGTAGGGCATTGTGCAGAGCAAGGAAGGTGGATGAAAATGATTTTTTCGGTATGCTGGAAATGATTTGCGGCATGGATGCCATCGGGAAGTTTGTACTTAAAAGACCGGAAGAATGAAGAGGATAGAAGTATGCCCATCGACATTGCGGCCAGGTTTCTCTACCTATTCGCCCCAAGCTGTCAAGGAATTGTTTGATGGCGTGGCAGTTTCGCCCTTTATTGACATCGATTTCGAGAACGAGCGCGACCAGCAGCAGGCGATGGAGAACATGAACAACATGTCAATTTCTGGTGCTCAGGAGAAATTTTCAGCCATCATTGATGACGGGAAAATCCGTCTGACTCATAAAGGCGAACAAGCCACCTATATCCTAAAGCCAGCACCTTTCAACCTGAGTCTCTCCACCCGCAAGCAGATACCTGCCAACGAGCACCTGACCATGCAGATAGCATCTCAGGTCTATGGCATACGCACAGCCAGCAATGGTCTGTGTTTCAGCAACAGTGGCCAGCCGGTGTATATCACGAAGCGCTTTGACGTGATAAACGGCGTGAAAGAGAGTTCGCAGGAGGACTTTGCCACCGTTCTGCAGATGACGGAGGAAGGCAGCGACAGCAATTTTAAATATCATGGCAACTATGCGCAGATAGCAGATGCCATCCGGCAGTTTGTGCCTGCATGGATGCCACAGATGGAGCAGTTCTTCCGGATGGTAGTGTTTGATTATCTGTTTGCTAACGAGGATGCCCACATGAAGAACTTTTCATTGATAAACAGAAATGGCGAGTATTTCCTGGCTCCTGCATACGATCTTATCAATACCTGCATCCATATCCAAAGTGGCAGCGACCTGGGACTGATGGACGGGCTTTCGCCAGATATTGAGAAAAGCGATGTGTATGACAGGACGTTGCATCCCTGCAGGCTGGACTTTGAACGATTCGCGGAAAGAATCGGATTGCCGAAGAAACGTGCTGCCTCCGTGCTCGATATGTTTATGGAGATTCCACAAGAGACATACGCACTCATCGACCACTCCTTCTTGAATGACAAGATGAAACGCACTTACAAGCGTGTTATTGAGGAACGGAAAACACGTTTCATTCGACAGTCAGAATAACCCTAAAAGAAATGACAAGATGATTCTCGTAGTTGATGACGATAAAAACATCCGGCTCTCGCTAAAGCTCATACTGGAGCGCAACGAGTATGAGGTGGCTCTGGCCGAGGGGCCGAAGAAGGCGATGCAGATTGTCCGCAACACACCGGCGGTGGAGCTGGTGCTGATGGATATGAACTATAGTATATCCACAGACGGCGAGGAGGGACTGACGCTGCTGAAGCAGGTAAAGGTGTTCCGCCCCGAGGTGCCGTGTATCCTGATGACGGCCTGGGGCAGCATCGACCTGGCCGTGCAGGGAATGCGGGCCGGTGCTTTCGATTTCATCACCAAGCCGTGGGACAATGGCGTGCTGTTAGACAGGATAGAGACGGCCATCAAGATAAACAATGCAAGTCCTGCGACTCAGCCAATCCAAAGTTCACCCATTGTCGGCACATCCCTCTCTGGCATTCTTACCACTGTAGCCCGCGTGGCTCCCACCAATGCACCCGTCTTGATTACAGGTGAAAGCGGTACGGGTAAGGAACTCATCGCAGAGGCTATCCACCGACAGAGCCAACGAGCCAACGGGCCGTTTGTAAAAGTGAACCTCGGCGGCATCTCCACGTCGTTGTTCGAGAGCGAGATGTTCGGCCACAAGAAAGGCTCGTTTACTGATGCCAAGGCCGACCGTATAGGCCGTTTTGAACTGGCCAAGGGCGGCACCATCTTCCTCGACGAGATTGGCGAACTGTCATTGGCCAGCCAAGTGAAGCTATTGCGGGTGCTGCAGGACCAGACTTACGAGGTGCTGGGCGACAGTCAGACACGCCGCACGGATGTCCGTGTGGTATGCGCCACCAATGCCGACCTTCGCGCGATGGTCGAGGAAAAGACCTTCCGTGAGGATCTGTTCTACCGCATCAATATCATCAACCTCCATCTGCCCCCTCTGCGTGACCGCCGTGAGGACATACCGCTATTGGTTAATCACTTCCTTCGGATGGCTTGCGAGGCAAACGGCCTCCCGCTTGTCACCGTCTCGACAGAGGCCATCGGCTATCTCCAGACACTTCCGTTCCCAGGCAACATACGCGAATTGAAGAACCTTGTGGAAAGAACACTGTTGATGAAAGATCCCGCCGCCAGCCAACTCACTGCCGCCGACTTCGCGCTCTTGTTCAAGGATATTCCGTCGGGGAAACCGATGGGCACAGAACCCGCTACCCTCGATTCCATGGAGCGCAACGCCATTGCAGCATGCATTGCCAAGCACAACGGCAACCTCTCGCTTGTCGCTAAGGAACTGGGCATCAGCCGTGGTGCCCTCTACCGTAAAATAGAGAAGCACGGACTATGAAGCTGAAGCATTATTTCCTCCTCCTTATAGTAGGCATTGTCCTGTTGGCCGGCGTAGCGCTCTTCGCTACGTTCCGCAGTCACCCCACATTGTTCTACGTCACCGAGGGCTTTGTAGTCCTGATATTGTTCTATCTCTGGTACTTCTACCGCAAGACCATCCGACCATACGACACACTGATTGGCGGCATGGAACTGGTGCGGGAACTCGACCTGACGACGCGCCTCGCTCCTTCGGGACAACATGAGACTGACATCATCGTCCGCACGTTCAACGAACTGCTGGGTCGTCTGCGTAGCGAGCACCTCAGGCTCGAAGAGCAATACACCTTCCTCAACCTGCTTATCGATGCTTCGCCGATGGGTGTCATCCAGTGTGACCTCGACGGCAATACGACTTCCATGAATCCCGCAGCCCGTGAGATGCTGTCGCCAAGTATCGAGGAAACCATCCACGCACTGCCTCTTGGCGAGACGACCACCGTACGCATTCCTGGCGGCCCCCAACTCTTCCGCATCAGCCACCTCAGTTTTCCTGACCGTGGTTTCCAGCATCCTTTCTTCCTCATTGAGTCACTGACCTCCGAAATACGCCTTGCCGAGAAAGCAGCCTACGAGCGCGTCATCCGTATGATTGCCCACGAGGTGAACAATAGCGTGGCGGGCATCATAGGCAGTCTCACTGGCGACGAAGCCGAGCGGCTCACCGCCCTCTCATCCTTTGTATCACGCTTTGCCGAAGTAGTAAAGATTCCGCAACCGCAACTGCAACTCTGCGACCTCAGCGAGGAGGTGGAAGCCTGTCGCCCCTTCCTCGAAAACCTGTGTACGCAGGCACACGTCCATATTGACTTCCGTTTGACCGACGAAGCAGTACCCGTTCATCTTGATACCGTCCTGTTCCAGCAGGTGCTTATCAACATCGTCAAGAATGCTGTGGAAAGTATCGGGACGACACAAGGACTTGTCACACTTGAAGTCACCACGCCAGCTACGCTCACCATCACCGACAATGGTCATGGCATCCCGCCGGCTATAGCGAAGAATCTCTTCACTCCGTTTTTCTCTACCAAGCCCCAAGGCCAGGGTCTCGGTCTTCTGCTCATCCGCGACATTCTTACTTCTCATCACTGCACCTTCAATCTGCTTACAGACCCCGAAGACCATCTCACTCGCTTTACTATCCAATTTCCCCATAAATAATAGTCAATGATAGTGGAAAAAAAGGCGAATAGAAGGAAAAGATTAAAGTGTCTGAAGTGACAGAACAAAAGCGACATGGCATCCTTGGCGCGGTGTATCAGCCAGTTCGAGCATACCGCCTTGCTGAATCACCATTCTGCGACTTAGAGACAAGCCGATTCCGCTACCGCTTCGTTTGGTGGTGAAGAATGGTACAAAGAGTGACTGGCGATTTTCGGCAGGGATGGGAAGGCCATCGTTACCTATATACAGACTCACTTGTTTATCGTGAAGACTGTCTTCAAGGACATCTATGAGCAACTTCTGTGCATTGGCCTCGATGGCATTCTTTACTAAGTTTATCAATACCTGGCGTAACATACCTGCATCAGCACTGACTTTCAAATCAGGAGAGACGTTTACTTCCCATGCCAATTGGGGATAGGCTTTGCTGATATCGTCAATCATCGTTCGCAGAGCGACTTCGCCCATTTTCGGTTTCTCCAGTTCAGACATCTTCCGATAGTTAACCACAAAGTTACTCATGTGTTGAGAAGTATCAAAGATGGCACGTATGCCATCCTCAAGTGGCGTCCCCTTTACATCGGAACGGTTCAACAATGACTGGCTAATGCTGGTGATGGGCGCTGTGGCGTTCATCATCTCGTGTGTCAGTACACGGGTGAGCCGCTCCCACGATTCCACTTGCGTTTGGTTCACCTGTTGACGGATGGTCTCACCCAACTGATTCAGCGTTTCCTGCATGGCGCGTTCGCCAGGCAGCAGGCCGTGTGTAGGCATACGGAAGGTGAAGTCACGATTACGGATGGCTTCCTGCATCAGATGGGCACGAAGACGAAGTTTCCGCTGATGGCGAATAAATGCAATCAGCAGAACTACGCACACGATACCTATTATAATAAAGAGCCACATCATAGCCGTTTCATCTTATTGTAGAGCGTCTGTCGGGTAATTCCAAGAAGTTCTGCAGCCTGAGTGAGATTGCCGTGACAATGGTCGATGGTACGACGGATGTGTTCCTTTTCCATCTCATCGAGGCTGATGATTTCGTTCTGCATATCGAGCACATCCTTCAGCTTGCGTACCAGTTCATCATTGTCCCACGGCTTGGTGATGAAGTCGGCCGCTCCGTTCTTCAATCCCTTTACAGCCAGATTGACATCGGCGTATGCAGTCAGCAATACGACTGGTGTCTGCGGATGCTGCTTACGGATGGTTCGAAGCCAGAACAGACCTTCGTTGCCATTGTTGACACCAAGCGTAAAGTTCATGTCGAGCAGGACTAAGTCGACGGGCTGCTGAGCCATTAACTTCAGGATTTCTTCGGGCTGGGTAGTGGTCAGTACACGCTCGAAAGTATCATCCAGCAGATAGTGCATCGCTGTCAGAATTGAAGCATTGTCATCTACGATAAGTATGGTTCCGTACTTGTTCATGGGTGCAAAGTTACGAATAAGCGAGCAAAAAGCCAAATATATTTGAGCTTTTTCGAGCGAGAGTAACTTCGGCGAAGCCAGAGTTACTACTTTCCGTCTAAAAATCATACAAAGGGGTGTATAAAAATTAGACGATCTGCATCCAGACAACCTAAAATGCTTGCAGAGTATGAAATAAACATCTAACTTTGCAAACGCGAGAACAGGCTGCACCTCAGCAAAGAGCGAGCTCTCTGCATTCGGTTTGCACTGTCCTTGCATCAGCGAAAACAAGAATTGAGTATGAAACAAGCATTGATAATCCTCCTTGTGTTTACAGCCGGACAGTCACTGGCTCAGGGCGAGTGGTCCATGCAGCAGTGTATGCAGTACGCTGTGGAGCATAACCACGAAGTGAAGCGTGCAGAGCTGGAACTTGACAACTACAAGGCCAGCAAGACTGGAGCCATCGGACGATTCCTGCCTTCTGTGGATGCCAGCATCGGTGCCCAGTACAACTTCGGACGTGCCATCGACCCTGAGACAAACGGCTATACCGATGTGAGCACCTTCTATAATGGCTACTCGCTATATGCCTCACTACCTGTCTTCGATGGCTTCAGCCGCATTCATGCTTTCAAAGCCGCCGGCGCCAGTACATTGATGGGGCGAGCCAGCTTGCGCCAGAAGCAGGATCAGACCGCATTGAATGTCCTTCAAGCTTACACCAATGTAGCCTATTACGAAGGTTTGGTCAAGATGGCTGACGAGAAAGTGCAGGAAACAGAACTACTACTGAAACAGATACGCCTGTTGGAAGAGGTGGGACGCAAGAGTGCTGCTGATGTGGCTCAGGTAGAATCACAGAAAGCAGAAGCCGACTATGAGCTGACCCGCCAGCAGAATCTCTATGCATCGGCCATGCTGGAATTGAAGAAGACGATGGCTTTCCCCATGCAGGATACGTTGTTGCTGTCAGTCCGTAACGTGCAAACTCTAAGTCCGTCAGGTACGAACTCAGAGTCCGCAACGTACGGACTGGGACTCGCACAGGAACTGAATCCGGAACTACAGGCTGCCCAATATCAAGTGCAAGCCAGCAAACATGAGTGGCATCAGGCCCGCGCAGCCTTTTATCCATCTCTCTCGTTGAGTGCGGGCCTGAACACCACTTACTATCATACGCTTCATTCCGATGCAGGAGCGTCGTTCAGCAATCAGTTCAAGAACAATATGGGTGAATATGTGGGTGCCACATTGAGTATTCCCCTGTTCAATCGCCTGCAGACCATTACGAGCATACGGAAGGCCAAGAACAACTATCGTATTGCCCAGGAGACGTACAAGCAGAAACAGCTGGAGTTGGAGAAACTCAGTCGTGAGGCTTGGCAGGACTGGCAAGGCTATCTGAAACAGACAGTGCAGATGGTGGAGAAAGTAGAAGCCGACAGCATCGCCTATCAACTGACGAAACGCCAATTTGAAGAAGGGTTGAGTACGGCTATCGACTTGCGTACCACTTCAGCACAATTGCTGAACTCAAAGGCCACTCTGCTGCAATGCCAGCTGATGGCAATGGTAAAAGAACAATTGGTAAGATATTATAACGGAGAAACGATATGGACAGAATAATAGAAAAGACAAAGACACAACGGCTGATGAAGTATTGGCCGTATGCTGCAGGCGGTGTATTGTTGCTGCTAATAATCTGTTGGCTGGTTTTTGGCAATCACGCCTCTACGCTGAAAGTCAATGCCGATGACCTGACAATGAGTGAGGTAACACGTGCAGAGTTCAAGGATTATGTGCGCACCAACGGACAGGTAATGCCCATCCAGGTGGTGCAGATTTCGCCCGAGGAAGGCGGCATCGTGATGGAGAAGGTAGTCGAAGAGGGTTCGCACGTCAAGAAGGGCGATGTCATCGTCCGTCTGAGCAACAGCAACCTCGACCTGCAGATTCTGAATGCCGAAGCAGAACTGGCTGAGAAACAGAACCTGCTGCGAAACACGCAGGTCGCCATGCAGCAAGACCGTCTGAACAACCAGACGGAGCAGGCTCAACTCGATATGGACACCCAGCGCAAGCAGCGCACATTCGAGCAGAACAAGCGACTCTATCAGGAGAAGCTTATCAGTCGCGAGGACTACATTCAGTCGCAAGAGGACTATCAACTCTCTGCCAAGAAACGCTCTTTGGTGTCAAAGCGCCTGAAGCAGGACAGTATCTATCGCACCGTACAGATGGACCAGATGGAGGACAACCTCGACAATATGCGCAAGAACGTGGTGCTGGTCCGTCAGCGCAAGGATAAGCTCGAAGTGCGGGCAAACATTGATGGCGAGTTAGGTCTATTAGATGTAGAATTAGGTCAGAGCATCCAGCCCGGACAGAAGATAGGACAGTTGAACGATCTTAGCGACTATAAGGTGCAGGCTCAGATCGACGAGCACTATATCGACCGTGTGCGCCAAGGACTCACGGCTACTTTTACTCGTGGCGATAAACAATACCAGTTGCAAGTCCGCAAGGTCTATCCTGAAGTTCGTGAAGGCAAATTCCGTTGCGACTTCGTCTTCCGAGGGGAGCGTCCTGAGAACATCCGCACAGGCCAGACCTACTACATCGACCTCGAACTGGGTCAGCCCGAGCAGGCCGTCCTCATCCCTCGTGGAACCTTCTTCCAAACCACCGGCGGACAATGGATCTTCGTCCTTGATAAGAGCGGCTCGAAAGCCTATCGCCGCAACATCCGCATAGGCCGTCAGAACCCGCAGTATTACGAAGTCCTCGAAGGCTTGGAGCCAGGCGAGCGCGTCGTCACCAGCGGCTATGAGGCATTCAAAGACAATGAAGTGTTAGTAATCAAATAGACAATAACAATATGAAGAGTTATCTGAAATTCCTGAGTCATCACAGGCTGTTTACCATTATCAATATCGTAGGGCTGTGCCTATCGATGGCATTCCTGCTGTTGCTGGGCGACCTTATCTATCGCCAGACAACGGTAGAAAACTACCAGACACGAGGCGACCGTATCTTCGTAGTAGGTAATGAAGAGTTTATGATGTCACACTTCCGTGTGGGTCAGAAACTGCAAGACCGTTTCCCTGAGATAGAAGACTGGTGTTCCGCATCGGGTATGGAGATGACATTTACCATCAAAGGGCAGGAGGCGAAGACAAAGACGCTGCTCACAGCGCCAAACTTCTTTGAGTTCTTCGACTACAAGTTACTCAATGGAGATAAGAAGAAGGTGCTCAATGCGCCTAATCATATGGTAGTTAGCAAGAAGTTTGCTCAGCGTTATTGGCCAGATGGTGATGCTGTAGGCAAAGAAGTCGTTCTTGGCGACGAAAAAGATGCCGACGGACACATTACCTATACCGTCAGCGGTGTGATGGACGATTTCGACCGTTCAGTTATCCCTGACGCATACGAATGTGTAGTTAATCTGGAGAATCTGCGCCAGCTTCATGCCTCGGCATACACTGAGACCATGAACAATGCTGCCAGTTGTGTGCTGTTCCTGATGGAGCGCGAAGGATGCAACCTTCGTAGTAAGATAAGCGATATGCGCGAATATCTGAAGACCTTCTTCTGGATCTATCGGATGGAAGCCGTAAAGGAGTTGACGCTTACCCAGCTCTCTACGCTCTATTACGATGCCAAGGAGTGTTCTTTTGAGGGTGACGACCTTAATCATGGCAGTCGCGATATGGCTCATCTTTACGTGATAATTGCCTTACTTGTATTGGTGTTCGCCATCTTCAACTATGTAAACCTGAGCGTGTCGCTTACCACAGAGCGTTCTAAGGAGATGGCAACAAGACGACTGTTGGGTCTGTCTCGCCTGCAAGTCTTTGCAAAACTGATAGGCGAAAGTATCCTCTTTACTGCGATGGCTTTCGTCATTGCCTATCTGATGGCACTTTCTCTGCAAGACAAGGCGATGGAAATGGCTAACTGTCCATTGAATTTGCTGAAGGATACAGGCGTTATTACTATGGTTGCTTTCCTGCTCGGCATCATCCTCGTAGGCTCAATGGCAGGTTTCGCACCAGCCACGATACTCAGCGGCTATCAGCCTATCGACATAGTACGCGGCACTTTCCGTCGCCGTGTGCGTCAGCGCTGGAGTCATGTGCTGATGGTGATACAGGCCATCTTTGCTATCGTTATGCTAACTGTAACTCTCCTGCTCAGCAGCGGCATTCGCGAAAGGATGAACCTGCCACTGGGATATGACGTGGAAAACATCCTTGAGACTTGGGGCATTAATAACCTCAGCGAAAGTCAGCGGCAGACATTCCGCAGCAAATTGCTCGCAATTCCAGAGGTAGAGGCAGTTGGCTACGGCTATGGCACTCCCGTTGAGGGACTGGAGAATAATACGACCACCGCCGATGACGGAACAGTGGTCAGCATGCGATATCTGATTGGCGACAGTTGCTTCTACAACATCCTGAATATCCACCCAGAGAGAACCTATACAGACAATGGCTGGGGTGTGAACCACCAACTGCTTCGGCAGTTTGGCAAACGCGATGACGAGCGGAAGATAGTAACTGCCAATGAATCCGTAAACTTTGAAGTAGCGGCAGTGTATTCTGATTTGGTCTATCAGAACGTGATGAAAGAAGCAGAGCATCCTACACCGTTTATAATTATCAATGCAAAGGAATTCCATGATGATGTGGAAACCTATGCGAACAGACAATATGGAAAGCCTCGCCAGGCACTTGTCAAGTATCATGGGAATCACGAGAAGGTGGAAAAGGCTATGTCGAGTCTGATGAAAGAACTTACTGGTTATGAAGCTCCAGAAGTCCATTTGCTCAGCCAGAAACACAGGGAGTGGTACAAGGACTATGAGCGGTTCCTCAGTGTGCTGACGATCTTTACTGCTGTTGCCCTGCTGATTGCCCTGCTCGGTCTGATGGCTATGAACAGCTACTTTGTCAGTCAGCGTCGCCGCGAGATTGCTATCCGTCGTGTCTTTGGTGCAGAGATTGGCGGCATCACTTTGCGCTTGCTCTTTACTGTAATCATTCAGTCTGTTGTTGCTATGGTTATCGCCATACCGCTTTCCTGTTGGCTGGCTCCAATGGTCAGCAGCATTTCTGGTCTTACCATCAAGATGGAGTTTATACCACTACTGCTCTCTCTTGTCATCGTGCTCGCCGTCAACCTGCTTACCGCAGCCTTCCAAGGCTGGCACGCAGCAACCGAGAATCCCATTAATAGTATCAAGAACGAATAGAAACATGAAGAGTTATTTCAAATTCCTGTCGCGCAACAAGGCCTATACCTTTATTAATGTAGCGGGCCTGGTGGTGTCGCTGATGTTCATCATCCTGATGGGCGACTACACGTGGCGACAGTATAGCATCGACAGCTGGCATAAGAATGCCGACCGCATCTACCTGACGGGTAATGATGAGGATTTCTTTATGTGGCCGCAGGCTGCACAAGAGATAAAAGAGATGTGCCCAGAAGTGGAACAAACGTGTTGCGTGATGAGTCAGAGAGGCCGTATTAAATATGGTCAGCGAGAGGTGAAGGAAGGAGATAAGGAGAATGGCATCATCATGCTCACAGACTCTACATTCTTCCGTTTCTTCGATTTCGATCTGCTTGAGGGAGACAAACTGACAGCCCTCGATGCACCTGATAAATGTGTCATCACGCAGAGACTGGCCAAGCGACTCTTTGGCGAAAAGAATCCCATCGGTGAGGCCTTGCAGATTGTTGGTCAACGCTCTGTCTTCATGAACAATGAAGATCCGTATGACTCGACGCTGGTTTATATCGTCGGCGGCATCGTGAAGGATTTCGACCGCACAGTCCTGCCCAATGAGACGCAACTCATTGCCAGCATGGAGCGTTTTCCTCAGGTGATGGGCTATACGCTTAGACCCCATTCCTTTGCTTCTGGGCAGACAGGTGCCTGTAAGGCATTTCTCATGCTGAAATCAGGCGCTTCACTTGATGCCAAGAAAAAAGTGATAGAAGACTATCTGGCCAAGAATTACATGTGGGCACATATGGACAATCATGAGTTCATCGCAACACCACTGACAGACATCATGTTTGCACCTCAGAACAATGGCTATGGCATGCAGAAAGGGGACAAGACGAGACTTCACATCCTTTTGGCAGCCGTTTTGGCCATCCTATTCTTTGCCGTCAGCAACTACATCAACCTGACGGTCGCGAATACAGGCTTCCGCGCCAAGGAGATGGCTACGCGACGGCTATTTGGCAGTAGTCAGTGCCAAATCTCGCTGAAACTGATTGCAGAATCGACGTTGATGATAACCGTTGCCTTCCTCTTGGGTCTTGCTTTGGCATTCGGTTTTCAGGACGATGCTGCAGAACTCTTCAGAGGCAAGATAGCCTTGCTCAATGATGTCAGCGTCAGCACGGTGAGCGTCTGCCTAGGTTTCATCCTGCTCGTAGGCCTTATCTCTGGCATTATGCCCTCGTATCAGATTTCCCGCTTCCAACCCATTGACATTGTGAAAGGCAACTTCCGCTACCACTCCAAGATGGTAATGGGGCGGTTGTTCATCATTGTGCAGAATGTCGTTACGGTCACGATGCTCACAGCAGCCCTCGTCATCTGGCTACAACTAAATCACCTCATTCACGCACCCTTAGGCTTCAATACAGAACGACTCTATTATGTGAATGTGCCAGAGGGCAAGAGCCAGACAGTCAGGAGCCAATTAGAGAAGATGCCCTTCGTAGAGCGTATCGGTGAGTATAGCGGAACAACCTTTGTCACCTACAGCAGTAGTATAAGGAGTATCACGAATGGCGACAAACTGACGAGCCTGTTTCTGACCGATCTAGACTCGACAGCCTTTGCCCTCTACGGGCTGGACATCCTCAAAGACTACGGAAACACCAGCAACGGCTACTATTTGAATGAGGAAGCTATGCGCAGGTTGGAGTTGAAGGATGAAGACCGCGAGATGGTCTGGGGCAAAGACGAGAAAGCCTCTATCAGCGGCATCCTCAAGGACTTTCACCGCATCAACGTGCTGACGACAGCAGAGCCTTTCGCCATCCGTGTGCAGGAGCATGTGGACGACCCGAATTTCCTTGTCAAGACAAATGGAGACAAGCAGGCAAAGGCAGCCCTCATCAATATGATAAGAGAACAGGGTGTTTCAGAGGAAGCAATAGAGTGGTACGTCACCAGTTTGGAAGAAGGCATTGCCGACACCTTCGAAGATCAGCAGAACACGCTGAAGATTATCACGCTCTTCACCATCATTGCCGTGATTATCTCCGTGATGGGCTACGTGGGTATGTCGCTTTTCTTCATCCGTCAGCGCCAGAAGGAGATTGGCATCCGCAAGATTATGGGTTCAACATCGGGCGAGGTGATGGTACTGATGCTGCGCATTTTCTGTTCGCCGCTGCTGCTGTCGTTCGTCATCGCTATACCTCTCTCATGGTATATCATGCACGACTGGCTCACTAACTTCAGCTACCGCATCGAGCTCTCGTCCTGGATCTTCGCAGCCACCTGTGCTTTTGCCCTGTTGGTAGCCATCCTCTCCGTCGGCTTCCAGATCATCAAGGCCGTCAGAACCAATCCCGTAGAAAGTATTAAAACAGAATAAAGGAGTGTTATTATGAACATATTTGCCAAGGGCCAGGGAGCCTTTATCAAAGTCATTTCGCTGGCTATCGGTCTGACAGTAGGACTGGTGCTGATAGCCAAGGTGCAGTTGGAAATGAATTACGACCGCTGCATTGTGGACAAGCAGCATGTATATGCCGTCGGGGAGTCGTTCACCAAGGAAGGTGATGACCCTGCTGAACACGAGAATACGCCCGGCGGTGCCATTCCCGCCTTGTGCCACTATATCCCTGAAATTGTGGTGGGAACACGCTACACGTATCAGTTCAGAAACGAGAAACTGGCGCTGGAGGATGGAAGTCGCTATGCGTTCGAACATACGGTGTTTGCCGACTCCTGCTTCTTCGACATTTTCGGTACGAGGATTCTGCAAGGCGATGCGAAGAGGATTCTGAGCACATCGGGGCAGTGCCTCATTAGTCGCAGGCTGAGCGATAAGATGGGCGGCGATGTCGTGGGTAAGACCATTACATTCGTGGCAGCCCCAAGCAAGCCGATGACCATCAGCGGTGTGTTTGAGACATTCGACGAGAACTCGACTTTCAGTCTGCTTGACATCGTGATGTCTATGCCCTCTATCGGTACTTACTCATACGATGGCACGAGAAATCTGATAGGTAACGATCGTTACCGCTCTTACGTCAGACTGCGTGCCGATGCAGACATGAAGAAGGTAGAACACGAGATGGACAAGATGCTGAAGGAACAGTTGCCTTGGGAGGACTTGAAAGCAGCTGGCGTGGAGGACTTCCACTTTACGTTCAGCCCTACGAGTGACAGCCGGATGAAGGACAAAAGGGTGCGCACCACCTGTATCATCCTTGGTATCGTAGCCTTTGTGATGCTCTTCACGGCAGTGATGAACTATATCCTCGTAGTCATCAGTATGATGGTGGGCAAGGCTCGTCTCGTGGCTATCCGCAAGGTGTTGGGAGCACCCAAGCGAGAGTTCTACCTGATGACACTCCGTGGGGCTGCACTGCATCTGTTACTGGCATTGCTTATCATGGTGCTATTGCTCACGGCTGGGCAGGACTGGATTCGCGACTTGATGGGTGCCAGCGTCTCGACCCTATTCTCTATACAAACATGGTTGGTGCTGACAGTGGTGTGTCTCATCGTACTCGTCTGCTGCGGATTGTTGCCAGGTTATATCTACTCGCGCATCCCAATGGTATATGCCTATCGTCTGTTTACGGAGAACAAGCGCATCTGGAAACTGTCGTTGCTCGCCTTCCAGTTCGTGCTCTCCACCATGCTCCTGTGCATACTCAGCACCATCTATCGCCAATACGATTATATGCTGAACAAGGACTTGGGCTATAAGTATAAGGATGTGGCCTATATTGAGATTCCCCAACGGTCGGACTCTACGTTCACATTGGCTCGTGAGATTGAAAAGTTGCCTTGCGTCGAAAGCACCTCTACAGCTTATTCACTCTTCTTCGAGAAACAGAGTGGCAATAATGTCATGCTGCCGGGCGACCCCAAGCAATTGTTCAACTATGCCTGTCTATATTGGGCAGAGCCAAGCATCGTCAAGACGATGGGACTGACGGTGGTACAAGGGAGGATTCCAGAGCAACGGACTCGTCCGGGCTGGGAACCTGAAGCCATTGTCGACGAGAAGTTTGCCAAACTGATGAAAGATCATACTGGATGGGGGGACGTGATTGGCCAGACGATGCTGAGTACGGAGTTTGGCAACGACATTCCTCTTACCATCGCCTGCGTAGTAAAAAATTTTCACCTCGGTACGCTGGTCAACTCTGAGGAGCGTCCCTCCATGATGATTAGCGGAAATATCTATGCGAAATACATAGTGATAAAGCTGAATGTGCTTACGGCTGAGAACCTGATGGCCGTAGGACAACTATGTGACAAGCTCTATCCTGATGCCGAACTGGTGGTGAAGTCTTATGCCAATGAACTTGTTGACAGCTATCTGGAGACGCAGCATACCCGTGATCTTATCATGATAGGTTGTCTGGCATCGCTGCTCATTACGCTGATAGGACTGATAGGCTATGTACGCGACGAGGTGCAGCGCCGCTCCCGCGAACTGGCCATCCGAAAGGTGATGGGGGCTGGTGTCGGTGAGCTTCAAGCGCTCTTCCTGCGCAGCATCGCCCTGATAGCCATCCCGTCTATCATTGTCGGTGTCGCCTTGGGCTGGTATTTCAGCAATCTTTTGATGGAACAGTTTGCCGATAAGATTCCTCTCGTGTGGTATGTCTTTGCGGCCTGTGCACTCTTTGTACTATTCATCATTGCCGCTATCGTGTTGCTTCAGACGCATCGCGTCACAACCAGCAATCCCGTCAACTATCTCAAAACAGAATAAGTATGAACCATTCGCATCGAGTCCAGCCTCTGGACAATCATGGATACTTATGTTTACCTGCTTCATCATTAACTGTTGGAGCAACGGGAGTTGCTAGCATGACTACAATAAAACATGACGATGGTTAACAAGGTTAAACTTGTAGACAGAAAACATCCAGATCTGGCTCGTTGCGATTCAAATAGCCAAATATGCAATATCGTAAATAAATAGTAAATTGTAAATTTTCAAATAGTAAATCAAGAAGATGATTAAGTTAGAAAACATTCAGAAGGTATTCCGCACGGAAGAGGTGGAGACCGTGGCACTGGGCGGCGTGTCGCTCGAAGTGAAGAAAGGTGAGTTTGTGGCCATCATGGGGCCGTCGGGCTGTGGTAAGTCAACACTGTTGAATATCCTGGGCTTACTCGACAATCCCACCAGCGGTACATATCTGCTGGATGGTGAGAACGTGGGACAACTGAAAGAAAGCCAGCGCACCAAGGTTCGCAAAGGACAGATAGGATTTGTGTTCCAGAGTTTCAACCTCATCGACGAACTGAACGTGGAGGAGAACGTGGAGCTGCCGCTGACCTACCTTGGCGTACCCAAGAAGGAGCGTAAGCAGCGTGTAGAAGAGGTGCTTCGCCGTATGGCCATCTCGCATCGCGCCCACCACTTCCCCCAGCAGCTCTCTGGTGGTCAGCAGCAGCGTGTTGCCATTGCCCGTGCCGTAGTGATGAATCCCAAACTGATCCTTGCCGACGAGCCTACAGGTAACCTCGACTCTAAGAACGGCTTGGAGGTGATGCAACTGCTCACCCAATTGAACCAGGAAGGCACCACCGTTGTGATGGTGACCCACTCTGAGCGTGATGCCGGTTATGCCCAGCGCATCATCAACCTCCTCGATGGTCAGGTTGTTCCAGAAGTTAGTCTTTGAAGCATAACTCTCTCGTTGATAGCGGGCAGTTATCGGTATTCTGCACCGATGCTGTCCGCATATCTTATTTCTCGCTTTAGAACAATTAACGCCAAGAGATGCAGAACCAGATTTTTAATAAAATTCGCAAGAAATCTTAAAATAATTCGCAAATTTGCTAATATCTTGAAAATTATCATTATCTTTGCACCGTCTTAATCAATTTAGACAATGAACATTGAATTCGATAATGCGGCATTAGAGGAGTTGTACACCACGGGAACAACCAAGGACAGCCAGTATAAGAAGCTGTCCAAGGACATTGTGAAACGATTCATCAAGGTGGTTAACTATCTTAAAGCTGCTCGGCGACTGGAAGATCTATTCTTTATTAAGTCGCTCCACTATGAGAAGAAGAAAGGTGATCTGAATGGTGTAGATGCTGTATGGATTAACGATCAGTACCGCCTGTTCTTCTATAGTTCTCCCGATGAAAGCGGAATAATTGTAAACGCATTGATATTTGAAATTTCCAAGCATTATGAGTAAGAAAGTTCTAACCCCATTTATTGCTACACATCCTGGTGAAATGATTAAGGATGAGCTTAAAGAACGTGGTATGACACAGAAGCAACTCGCTGACGAGACTGGCATCAAGGCATCCGTACTCAGCGAGACCATCAACGGTAAACGTTCGGTATCGCTCAACGTGGCTGTAGCCTTGGAGAAAGCACTTGGCATCCCTGCTGACATTTGGATGAACATGCAGACACAGCATGACCTCGATACAGCCAATATCGCTGAACGTGATAACCAGCGAGAGACTGTCTCGGTTACAATCCCTATTCGTGACAGGAATCTGTTACAAGAACTCGTCCGTAAATTCGGATGGGCGTGTGTATTCTGATACTAATAATGTGATTTTATGAAACAGAAATACGCAGTAGTGGTGCTCTTTGCACTGATAATCGCCTCGAGCATGGTGAGCCTGACGAGTTATAAGACAACGGAGAAGCTGGTGACTGAGGATGTGAACCAGGCATTGGCCAAGGCCTTGGATGAACAGCAGTCGGACGTGATCAGTGCTGATACGATTCAGGTGTTCAACAGTCACCTGCAAATAGAGGGGTTGAGAGGAAATGCTGTTTTGGCGGTGGACACCAAGAAAGGATTCCGTCCTCGTCCGCAAGTGTCGACAGCCACGATTCTCTCACTTTCTGATCAACGGCCTTCGATGATTCTATGGTCGATGGTGCTGCTGTGGAGCTTGTTCTGCCTGTATCAGCACAGGCGGCTGTCAGCATTAGGACTTTATGGCGGCTTAGCCCTGCAAGATGGGCGGTTCGTCAATGCCAAAGGCTGCGAAGTAAAACTTACCCCGATGCAGCAGCAGCTGATGGAGATGCTGTGGCAGTCACCCTCGCATCAGTTGTCGAAAGCAGAGATTTGCGATGCCCTCTGGCCCAAGAAGCCCGATGCCAGCGAGACACTTTACACGCTTATACGACGACTGAAGCCCATCATAGAAGAACATTCCGACCTTAAAATCGAGTCAGACAGGGGAAAGTCATACGGTCTGACTATCAGGTAGATAGGCGATTGTCAGATTATTGTCAGACAAATGTCAGACAGTTTTTGCTGTATGTTTACATAATTGTTGTTAGCTTTGCAGCCGTTTAATGAAACGTGCAAAGCATTATGCAACAAGAAACATTTAAGAAACTCAACACTTGCATGGCGTGGCTTGTCTTTGCCATTGCCGCTATTGTCTATGGACTGACTGTAGAGCCAACGGCCAGTCTGTGGGATTGTCCTGAATTCATAGCGTGTGGCTATAAGTTGGAGATAGGTCACCCGCCAGGCGCACCAGTCTTTATGTTAGCCGCCAATCTGTTCTCACAGTTAGCCAGTAATCCGTCGCAAGTGGCGCTGATGGTTAATCTTCTGTCGGCACTGCTGAGTGCAGGGTGTATATTCTTCCTGTTTCTCACGGTGACTCACCTCTCCCGGAAACTGATTTGCCCTATCAGCGATGGGGAAATGAGCATTCCGCAGGTCATCACCATTGAGGCATGCGGCATGGTTGGCGCATTGGCCTACACCTTCAGCGACACGTTCTGGTTCTCGGCAGTCGAGGCAGAAGTCTATGCCTTCTCCAGTTTTCTGACTGCCCTGATGTTCTGGCTGATTCTGAAATGGGAGAGCGAGATGGATAAGCCCGGCAGTACTCGATGGATTGTCCTGATTGCCTATATCACAGGATTGTCTATCGGTGTCCATCTGCTTTGTCTGCTCTGTCTGCCCGCCATGTCGTTTGTGGTGTATTTCCGTCGGGCAAAGCGGGTCACGTGGACAGGGATGCTGAAAGCGCTCATCGCTGGCGCTTTGCTGGTAGCGGTCATCCTCTTTGGTCTTATTCCTGGCGTAGTAAAAGTTGGCGGATGGATTGAACTGCTGTTTACCAATGTGCTGGGATGCCCTTACAACACTGGCCTCATTTGCTACATCTTATTGCTGACAGGAACAATCGTTATTGCCTATTATAGGGTGAAGCAAAGGGCCGTCAAGCTATCGTTAGCCTGCCTGCTGATGATGCTCATTGGCTATAGCAGCTATGGTGTCATCTTCATCAGGGCCAATGCCCAAACGCCGATGTGTGAGAATGCGCCTGATAACATCTTTTCTTTGGGCAGCTATCTGAACCGCGAGCAATATGGAAAGACGCCGTTGTTCTATGGTCCTGCTTATTGCAGCGAAATAGACCGTGTCGTAGATGGAGAATACCTGGTGCCGAGACAGAAGGAAGGTCAAGCCGTCTATCGCCCTGTGGCCGATTCCACGAAGCAGGAATACGAAGTGGTGCGCCATGATATTGATTATGTGTACAAGAATAATATGTACTTCCCCCGGATGCACTCCTCACGACATGCCAAGGCCTACGAGGACTGGCTCGGAAACGTCGAGAAAAAGGACGGCGTACCCACTGCTGCAGAGAATCTGCGCTTCTTCCTTTCTTATCAGGTGAACTTCATGTACTGGCGTTATTTCCTGTGGAACTTCGTGGGGCGACAGAACAACATTCAAGGGCACGGAGAAGTGGAGCACGGCAACTGGATTACAGGCTTCCGATGGATAGACGACTGGCTGTTAGGTTGCGACACGTCGAAGCTGCCGTCAGACCTGAAAGAGAACAAAGGGCGTAACGTGTTCTATGGATTACCGCTGCTGCTCGGACTGGTGGGCATGTTATGGCAATGGCGCAAGGAACGCGAAGGTAAACAACAGTTCCTGGTTGTCATGCTGCTGTTCCTGATGACGGGACTTGCCATCGTGGTCTATCTGAACCAGACACCGCTCCAACCGCGTGAACGTGACTACGCCTACGCAGGTTCGTTCTATGCCTTTGCCATCTGGATAGGCATGGGAGTGGGAATGATAAGTGAAAAGGTAAGAGTGAAAAGTACAAAATATGCTAGCCTCATGGCTGTTCTTTCTGCTATCGCATGCCTGCTGGTTCCCATCCAAATGGCAAGCCAGACGTGGGATGATCATGACCGCTCTGGCCGTTATACCTGTCGTGACTTCGGTGCCAACTACCTTAACAGCATGCAGCGAGAGGGACATCCCATCATCCTGACCAATGGCGACAATGACACATTCCCGCTTTGGTATAACCATGAGGCGGAAGGTGTGCGCACCGATACGCGCGTCGTTAATATGGAATACCTGCAGACTGACTGGTATATCGACCAGATGAAGCGTCCTGCATACGACTCGCCACCCCTGCCCATCAGTCTGAACCATGAAGACTACAAGGAGGGCCGGATGGAGTATGTGCCCATCGATACTGACAGCATCACCATCGGCCCAGCGACCATCTCGCTGAAGGGCAAGAAGGGTCTCTTCAAGAACGAGCTGATGGTGCTCGATATGCTGTTGCAAGCCAATTGGGAACGCCCCGTCTACATGTCCATCAGCATGGGTTCCGACATCCTGCCCTTCCTGCGCGACCATTTGATACTCGAAGGACTTGCCTATCGCATTTCGCCTACGGCTACCACTCAGAGGATAGACGTGGAGAGGCTTTATGACAACATCATGCACCGCTTCCGCTATGGCGGTCTGAGCACAAAGGGAATCTATGTGGATGAGGATGTCAAGCGTATGGCCAATGTACATCAGCTCATCATGGGTGTGCTTATCGACTCGCTTCTCCAGCGGGGTGACTTGAAACGAGCCGTGAATGTATGTCATAAGTGGCAGAAGGAAATGCCGCAGGAGAACGTGCCCTATACAGAATACGCATTGTCGATGGCCCGTTGCTATTATATGGCACACCAACCTGAAAAGGGTGACGAGATTGTCAGCAGCCTGCTGCGCCGTTCTGACGAATGGCTCTCTTGGATTAACACCATCAAATTATCGCGTCGTGCCGGATCTCTTTATAACCGCTATACATGGATGCAGACAATGGAACAGGCACTTGTCGTAGCAGAACAATTTGAAAGAACAGAACTTATCCATCAATACATCAAGCAATATGAACACTACAATAAACAATATCGACAAAGTTAAACATTTGATACTCGCAGGCTTAGGCGGAAAACGAATCATCATCATTGCATGCATCTTGATTGTCTCAGGCTATATCCTGATGTCAGGCTCAAGTAGTACGGTGCAGTCCTTTAATCCCGACATCTTCTCAACCCGCAGAATTGTCATCGCCCCGATGCTATGCCTCACAGGTTATCTGCTGATTATACTTGGGATTTTTAGGAAACGATAATCTGTTAAACTCTGCTAAAGTCAGTTTGGTTTTGAGCGATAGATGCGTCTAATAGGTGTAGCAAAGAATAAATGGAAAGAAGTGCATTTGAACAGAAAGCCCGCACGTGGCGAGAGAAAGCGCTCAATGTGAGCCGACACTACGGGGCGGGCGAAGATATGGCAGAGGACATCGCACAGGATGTGATGCTCCGTCTGTGGCAGATGCACGACGAACTGGAGCGGTTCCGGTCAGTAGAGGCTATCGTTACGCTGATGGCGAAACACACGCTGAGGGATCTCCAGAGGCGGCGGACAGCCGAATCGCTTGAGGAGGCCACCATCGTCAGTCTTACCAGCAGTCCGCAAGAAGAACTGGAGGCAAAGGAAAACGAGGAATGGCTCATAATGAAACTACAGCAACTGCCCACCACGCAACGCACCTTATTATATATGCGCCAAGAGGAACGACGGAGCCACGAAGAGATTGCCCAACTATTGGGTATCGAAACGACATCAATAAGCACGCTCCTGGCAAGGGCAAGACGAACACTATTGGAAGAAATAAAACGGAGGAATAAACGATGATAAAGTACACAAAGGATTATATTGCAAAGCTGCTGGACAAGTATATGGACGGCTCTTCGACTCTCGAGGAAGAAGACATCCTTGCAGACTACTTCCTTCGCGGAAATGTACCCGAGGAATGGGAGGACTATAGGCAACTCTTTAGCGAGATAAAGGCGATGAAACCAAAGCGGCTAAAGAGAAGATGGGCTTTCTGGGGTGTCGCTGCTGCAGCTGTCGCAGGTTTGCTTTATATTGCAGTACCAACTAAGCAAGTTGGCCTGCAACCTGAAGGCACAGATCTGACGGCTAAGACAGACACAGCAAGGACGATGCAGTCGAGAGAGACAGAAATGGAAGAAAAGGCCGATTCTGTAGAAATCATGCGTGACGAGCCCCGTCCCATGCAGTCCAGGAAACGCCGTCTGCGTAAGACAGAACCCACCATCAACGACTATGCCAAGACATACACCATGATAGCTGATGCAGCAAAAGGACTGCAAGAGGCTGAAGAGCAGATTGCACAATGTCGGCAAGAACTCACGGAGGCACGGCTGTTGTCTCTCGGGTATGTCCCTGTAGAACAAGAAGACGGTACCATCCTATATATTAATGAACAAACAAAGTATTTGGCTTATGAAGAATAAACTATTTCTGGCAGCAGGCATTCTAATGCTGATGCCCCTGACTACCCATGCACAAGGGTTTATCAAGCGTGCTTTCAACGTATTGATAACAAGTGAACCGGCACAAGTGGAAAGTAGTCACAAACTGAACAAGAACCCGGAAACGAGAGTCAAGGAGGGACAATTAGATGTCTACGAGTTTACAATACCCGCATCCCACCACGACTTGGTTGAGGATGTAGAGCGTGCCTTTGAACAGGACAAAGAGAAAGCCTACAGCATGAAAACGGCATCTGCTACAAGCAAGAAGTCATACGACTACACGAGTTTGGCCGTAGGTGGTGATGACAGCGGCTATCCATTGGGCGACATCAAGGGGTCACGTTATATCTACGCGCTTTTCCTTGATCCGGAAGATATGACCAAGACCCATCGTTATGCATACGCTATGGAATGGCGTAAAGACGAAAAAGAAATTGTAGGAAAGCTCATTGTAACCTACGCCACTACGCAACAGTATCGTGAGAGCGGGAAAAAGGGAAGAATCTTTAGAATCAACGGCAATGACGTGAAACTGAGTGCCAACGGGTTTTCGTTTGGAGATGACGATTTGTTTAGCGGATTCTTCTCGATGGGCGAGGGTCTGTCAGCCTTTGGCAGCGACTCCACCTTTGTTAGCAGTAGCATCGGTTCTGAATCATGGCTCAGCCAGTTCAACACCTTCAAGAATCTCTTCCTGAAGAACCCCAATAGCACAGCATCCAATTACTATGCCTCGCACATATACAAGATGTGTAAGAAGGCCGACGCACTGGACGATATGGAGAAGAAGATGGTAATCAAAGAACTTGAAAAAGTGATGAAGGCTACCAACGATGAATTCTTACAAGAAATGTTCCAAGCAAGTATCGAACGGCTAAAGAAGTAAACCGATGAAACATATTGGAATAATGGCACTCCTGCTGTTGATGGCAGCGGGAGCAGGGGAATCTACTGCCCAGACGAAAACAGATACGACCAAAGTAAAGAGCGATTCCATCACCTGGAGTAAAGAACTCGATGGTGTGGTGATCAAGGCACAGAAGCAGCTTGTCAAACAGGAAATAGACCGCATAGGCTATGATGTCCAGGCTGACGAGGAATCGAAAACACAGACAGTAATGGATATGCTTCGCAAGGGCCTATGGTGACGGTCGACGGACAAGACAACATACTTGTCAAGGGCAATAGCAGCTATAAGATATACAAGAATGGGCATTATGACCCCAGCCTGTCGAAGAATGCCAAGGAAACCTTCAAGTCGATGCCCGCCTCTATGGTAAAGCGTATCGAAGTGGTTACCGATCCTGGAGCACGCGAGGATGCCGAAGGCGTGGATGCCATCCTGAATATCGTGATGGTTGATGGTTCGAAGATGCAAGGCATGACGGGTGTAATATCGGCTACCTATAACTCACTGAATCATCCAAACTTCTACGGCTCGCTGACGGGACAGATAGGTAAGCTGCTGACATCTGTGGAATACGGCTACGGAGGAATGTCAAGCCGCGAGACAGAGAACAGTACCTATACAGACCGCACTTATCTTGATACGGGCAATCGAATGCTGTCCCAGTCTGACGGTACGAATCCTGGCTCCATCCATTATGCCGACATCAATGCGAGCTACGACATCGACTCGCTGAACCTGCTGTCAGCCTCATTTGGGGGATACTTCTACAAGCTCAACGTGCAGGGTGATAGCCGGACGTCGCTGAGCAACTCGTCAAACGATATTCTCTATCGATTTAATAACCACTACTGGATGCCCGGCTACAGCCATCATTCCTGGAACGGAAGGCTCGATTACGAGCACAAGACGCGTCGGAAGGGCGAGCGGCTCACTCTCTCGTACATGCTCGCCCTGACGCGTCAACATTCGGATCAGGAGAATACGTACACAGAAATAGTCAATGCTCCTTTCAAATATACAGGCAGTCTCCAGACAGAACGTGAGCGATTTACAGAACACACCTTCCAGACAGACTGGCTACGCCCACTGGGCAAGGGACACCAGCTTGAGATTGGTACGAAATATATCGATCGCAACAACAACAGCCACAATACGCAGGACTTCTACGGTATCGACCTACTCACTAACGACGAGTTCAGACACACCACCCGTGTACTCGCTGCATACGCTGACTACATCTACAATCACGAAAAGTGGTCGGCACGGGCCGGACTGCGCTATGAACACAGCTATATGCAGGGTGAATATCCCGATGGGAAAGGCAATACCTACGACAAACATCTGAACGACTGGGTGCC
The DNA here is from genome assembly GCA_937898415.1 of uncultured Prevotellaceae bacterium. GTDB lineage: Bacteria > Bacteroidota > Bacteroidia > Bacteroidales > Bacteroidaceae > Prevotella. The sequence goes on from CALDLA010000086.1 coordinate 46,172, forward strand.
ACAAGCCTCGCTGAAGTACCAGATGACGGATGCACAATCGTTGAAGTTGAGCTATATTACAAGCATCAACCGTCCAGGCATATCCTATCTGAATCCTGCTGTCGTTACATCGCCAATGGTTGTCCAACAGGGCAATCCTAATCTGGTGAGCTCACGAACGCAGCGTATCAGTCTTATCTATTCGTATATCCTACCTCATCTGACACTACAGATTGCCCCTGCCTATAACTTCAGTTCAGGCGGCATCAGCTCCATTCAGACCGCTAAAAACGACATCCGATATAACACATACGATAATATCCTTCGCTATCGTCGATTCTCGATAGAGCAATACGTACAGTGGAAGCCATTCGATGGTACGATGTTTGTCATCAACAATAATCTGCGCTACGAGCACAACGAGAACCCCAACCTTGGCTATCGCACCTTTGGGTGGTCTGACAACTTCTATGCGAACCTCTCTCAAAAGCTACCTTGGAAGTTGCTTTTCTATGCAGTCACATACGGCAAGGTTGGCCATAGTCCCTCAGGCATCTACTACATGCAACATTCCTATTATGGTTACTACTTCTCCCTGCAACGCTCGTTCCTCAAGGATGACCGTCTGACGGTGCGCATCGCTGCAAACGCCCCATTCAACAAATACTGGACATCAGAGGCCGAGACCGTCAACGGTGACTATCGCGATTATCAGAAGTCGTGGAATCGTGCCCGTTCGTTCAGTCTCTCTGTCACTTGGCGCTTCGGGTCTCTTAAAGCCAACGTCAAGAAAACCGAGCATAGCATCGAAAATGATGATGTCGTTGGTGGAATTACTAAGAAATAAAGGTAATTTAGGGCTGATTTCGTGTTCAACATACAATGCGCGTTCATTTTTCGTGAACAAAGAGCTTTTTTTGAACAAAAAGTCTGGATATATAGAAGAAACGAGAGGCTTGGAAAAGCCGAGCGTGTTTGACCCCCGATGGCAAGCGATGTTGACCCTCACGGG
>CALDLA010000087.1 GCA_937898415.1 uncultured Prevotellaceae bacterium
TAGTCTTCATAAGTTGAATATAGAGCATTTAAAGTTGAACACGAATGAATTCAAAACGTAAAGTGTTTATCACCTGCCCAGTCGGTGTTGGCGGTGATGCTGATGGAGGCGCTGGAAGAAGAGCCGCCTTCCGCGAAAAAGGCACCCGTGAGCCAGGAGATGTAGTTTTGTTCCATCGGCACGTCAAATTCGCGATGGTAGAGTTCGCTGCCGTTGGCATCGAGGGCCGTGACCGTGAGGTGGATAGTCCCCTCGGTGTCGTGGAGGAAGGTGTAGAGGTCGAACTGCTTCTGTGAGCCATCGACATCGACCTTCACATCCTGCTTGCTGTTGACGCTGCCAAGGCCAGTGGCTGCATCAAAGGCACCGCTGCCGCCCGTGTAGTAGAAGCGCATCTTCTTGACCTCGGAGGGGAAGTCGTCGGTGATGACCACCCGGCAGAGCGCCACGATGCGGTTGAGTGTGATCTGCTTGTCTATGGGTTCTTCGCCGATGGTGATATTCTCGTTATAGAGGAACGTATCGGTGAAGCCATTGGCATTGGTGAACTTGATGGCGGTGGGGTCGGTCATCGTAGGATTGCCACTGCTGCTATGTCCCACCACCACGAGCTGATAGGTGCCTTCTTCGAGCTGGAAGCCTGTGGTACCGAAGTTGGCATCACCCGCCACCTGGTTGACTTGTTTCACCCGCGTACCCCCCATATCATAGATAGCGTAGTTCAGGCGTGTGCATACCTCAGCCACAGGTACCGTGGCCCGGGTGAAAGACGAGAACGGTGTCCGTTCTATCTGGTTGACACTGACCGTCAGATTTCCGACCATCTGACTTTCGACATCACTGTCAAATGACGGTTTCTCGCATGAGAAAAACGTGCATAGCAACAACAGCATGCACCAGGAAATGATTTGTTTCATTATCATAGATTTAAGGGTTAACGCGTTGACGAGCCCTTGCCTTGGGACCCAGGAACTTGCCTGCCTGACGCTTGGAGGCGGTGCCCACAAACTGGCAGAGATAGGGAGAGCCGGGCTTGTATTTCTGGACATAGGTCTTCGCCAGCTGGCGATACTGAGGTTCGCCGGTGGCTATGTAGAGGGCGATGTGGAGATAGGCGCGGGTGTCGGTCGCCGCCTTGCTCTCGCGGAGTTTGGCAATCTCGGCCAGTTCGCTGCGGACTTCCGCCGTGAATCGGCCGGTGCCCTCTTCGTCGGCCAGCAGATGGGCGCAGATGAGCATCAGTGCCAGGAAATGGCGCTTCATCGCCCCGTCGGGGAAGGGTGTGTCACATTTCGCGAAGAGCGACTGCAGGGCCTTGCGGTCCTCATGGTCGGTCACCTCCGTCCGCTTTCCGCCGACCCTGCGCTTGAAGATATCCAGCAGCTTCCGCTGGGCGGTGGCCACCAGCGTGGCATGCGCATTCTTGTCGACAGGGTCGAGATAGGTGACAAAGAGATTCTGGAACGTGACATTGAAGAGCGTCAGCTCCACCTGAAGTTCCACGATCCCCCCCCGCTTCCGTTTGACGTCGAGCAGTTTGTAGGTTGCATCCTTGATGTCGAAGGGCGTCCCGACGAGGGGAATCTTTTGGCCTTTCTCCATCTCGCTCAGCAGGAGCGGCATGTCGAGACTTACCTGCTCATTCCCGCAGACCGTCTTCAGCGTTTCCATGTCGCGCTCGGAGATGCGCGACCGGTGTACCCTGTCACTACGGAGGAAGAACGTCTTGTCGTCGTAGGTTCTGTTCCACTCGCGGAGCAGCGTCTCCAGCCGTTTCTCCTCGCCTTTGACAAACAGATAGCGGCGGAGGGCGGAACGCAACGAGAAATGCTCCTTTGACAAATCCAGTTCCTTGGGAGTCCCCAAGGTGGTATAGGGGACGAAAAGGCTGAAGGCGGCATCGTGCCCCGACTCCTCTTCCGTCATATTGACCTCAGCCAGGCGATACTCTACCCGTCTGGGGTCCGTGGCAAGCAGGACAAACCACGGTTTGCCAGCCCGTCCATCAGGATTCTCTATGTTACTACTTGAATGCTGAATAGTCGTTAAGTTTACTTCAAGGTCTCCCCCAACGTCTTTCGACGTTCGGGTTAACTCATTTATCTTCAAATGGTTAGCCGACAAAACACTGCAAATCAGTTGACCGAAATTCGAGAAGAGCCACTGATGACCTTCTTTTCGGCTGTCCCTAACCTGTCACTTTTTAGGCTGCAAAGGTACAACTTTTATCTGAATATACGAACAAAAAAAGGAGTTTTTTTTAAAGAAACGGAAGTTAGGGGAAGTTAGGGGAAGTTAGGGGAAGTTAGAAGTCAAGTGATGCGGAGGACCTGGTCACAATAGTCGACGACGGCGGGACGATGGGTGATGAAGATGACGGTCTTCTGACGGTCGGAGAGGACGTTCTGGAGGAGCTGACGCTCGGTGTCGGGGTCGAGGGCCGACGTGGCCTCGTCGAAGAGCATGACACTGCGGCCGCGAAGGAGGGCACGGGCAATGGCGATGCGCTGGGCCTGTCCCTCGCTGAGTCCGCCACCCGCCTCGGTACAGACGGTGTCGAGACCTTGGGGGAGGTCGGCAACAAAGCCGCCGCACACGAGACGGAGGACCCGCCAGAGGTCATCGTCGGTGGCCGTAGGACAGCCCATGAGGAGGTTATCGCGGATGGTGCCGCTGAGCAGGGTGTTCCCCTGCGGCACATAGACGAAGTTACAACGATGAAGGGGTGAGACGGACTGCGACTGCTGACCGCCATAGATCTCGACGGCGCCCTGCGTAGGACGGAGGAGCGCCAGGATGAGCCGGACGAGCGTGGTCTTGCCGGCACCGGTCTCACCAAGGATGGCCGTACAGGTACCGGGACGGAAATCGAAGGACAGGTTACTGAGGACAGGCGTCGTGTCGCCCTCATAGGAATAGGTGACACCACGGAGACGGACACCACAGGGCGAGGGCATCAAGATGCTCTCGCCTTGCTGTTCCTGGGGAGCCTCCTCCAACTCCATGAGTCGCTCGGCGGCAGTAAAGACACTGACGAAGGCAGGGGCCAGACGGGTGAGGTCGCGGGCAGGACCCTGGATGCGATAGACCAACTGCAGGAAGGCCGTCATCTGACCGAAGGTGATGGTATGGGCACTGAGACGGACGGCCCCCCAGAAGAAGGCGACGAGGTAGCCCAAGGAAAAGCCGCCGTTGACGAAGAGGTTGGAGGCGATGGAGAACTTGGTGCGCTGACGGACATGCTGGCGGAGTTCGGTCTGCGTGTCACCCAGGCGGTCGACCATGCGGTCACCGGCCTCCAATGTCTTGATGAGCATGCGATGCTGGACGGTCTCCGTGAGCAGGCTCTGCACCTGACTGTCGCTGTTGCGGACACGACGGGTGTACTTACGCATCCGGGTCACATAGAAACGGCTGACGGCGATGAACAGGGGAAGGATGGCCACAGTGATGACGGCCAGCAGGGCATCCATGCGCAGGAGATAGAAAAAGGCACCGAAGAAGAGGGTGACGACGGAGAGGGTGTTGGGCAGCGTCTCGGTGATGAAGTTGACAACGGTCTGCACGTCCTGTTCTAGGCGGTTGATGATGTCGCCGCTGTGATAACGGTCCTTGCTGCGCCACTCAGCCCGCAACAGGCGGTCGAGCATCTGCTGCTGCATACGGTTCTGGGCCTTGACGCCCAGGATGTTCTTGATCCACACCTTGGCGATGTTGAGCGCAAACTCCATGGCGATGATGAGGGCCATGAGCCCCACGCCCCAGTAGAGGGAGCCGGGGAGCGTGCCCGACGCCATGTCGATGGCCCGCTGCATGGCCCACACCATGAGCAGACTGCAGGCGACGCCCAACAGTCCTAACGAGGCATTGAAGGCCACCTGCCGGCGGTTGCCCCGCAGCACGCGCCACAGCCAGCGCACAATCTGACGGATGTTATAACTACCTGACATCGGCGCCCCACATCATTTTTTCACGAAGGGTAGAGAAATACTGCTTACCACTGCGCTTGACGACCTGTACATTATAAGGAGCACGACGGAGGGTGATGCGCGTGCCCTCGGCACACTTCTCAGAACGACCATCGACGGCCACGAGGAAAGAGTGGCTGCGGCTCTCAACATCGAGGGTCACGACAGCCGAGTCGGGGATGACGATGGGACGGATATTGAGCGAATGAGGAGCCACCGCCGTCATGACCAGCACCCCGGTACCCGGGACGATGATGGGTCCGCCATTGGACAGGGAGTAGGCGGTAGAGCCGGTGGGGGTGGAGACGATGAGTCCGTCTGCCTGGTAGGTAGTGAGGTACTCACCGTTGATGGACGTGCGGATGCTAATCATCGAGGCGGTGTCGCGCTTGAGAATGGCCACATCGTTGAGGGCCGACCCTGACAGTTCGTCGGACAGGGCCACCTGAATGACCGCCCGACTCTCAACGGCATAGTCATCCTCATGGAGGGCATGGAGGCAGGACTCGATGTCCTGAGGGGCGATATCGGCCAGGAACCCGAGACGCCCCATGTTGACACCCAGGATGGGGATGTTGCGACTGCCCACCCGGGCTGCCGTCTTGAGGAACGTGCCGTCGCCTCCCATGGAGATGGCGAAGTCGGCCTCGAAGTCGTCGCCACTGAAGACACGGGCAGCCGGCACGTCCAACAGCCGGTCGTTGCGGAGGTAGTCGAAATACTCCTGATCGACCGACAGCACTGCTCCCCACTCACTGAGACAAGAGAGCACTTCCTGGATGGCTGCCGACTTCTTAGTCTGGTAGATATTGCCGAAAAGGGCGAACTTTAGCTTGCGTTGTGACATTTTTTTCCCTTGTTATGCCGTTATTTGACAGAAAATTCGTAAATTTGCTGCAAAATTAATGATTTTCCACGAAAACAAGAAGAGATTATGGCAAAAGTTTATGTATTCTTGGCTGACGGCTTCGAGGATGTCGAGGCCCTCATCCCCATTGACGTGCTGCGCCGAGGTGGCGTAGAAGTAGTAACCGTAAGCACCACGGAGTTTCCGTTGGTGGAGTCGGCCCACGGCGTGAACATCGAGGCCGACCTGCAGTTTGAGCAGTGCGACTTCGCGGATGCCGACCTGCTGATGTTGCCCGGCGGCATGCCCGGTGCCAGCAACCTGTTTGCCCACGAAGGCGTCTGCAAGGCCGTCTGTGACCAGATAGCCGCAGGCAAGAAGGTGAGTGCCATCTGTGCCGCCCCGGCTGTGGTCCTGGCTCCACTGGGACTGTTAGAGGGCAAACGTGCCACCTGCTATCCGGGCTTTGAGCAGGCCTTGGAGGGTGCTACATACACAGGGGACCTGGTGACCGTCGATGGTAACATCACCACCGCCGAGGGTCCTGCTGCCGCCTTCCCCTACGCCTATGAGCTGCTGAGTCAGTTGGTGAGCAAGGAGGTGAGTGACCAGATAGCCGAGGGCATGCGGTATAAGCATCTGATGAACCCCCTAAGTTAGGGGGCAGGGGGTCTGAACAGACGCTAATGACATGGAGAATGATCGAATGAACGGGGGAGCTGGTTCAGACCCCCAACCCCCTAACTTAGGGGGCTCGCAATATGTAATCATCGTGGCAGGCGGAAAAGGTCTGCGGATGGGAACGGAGATTCCGAAGCAGTTCCTGCCGATAGGCGGACGGCCGGTGCTGATGCGGACGCTGGAGCGGTTCAGGGAATACTCCCCTACCCTGCAGATGATCCTGGTGCTGCCCAAGGCCCAACAGGCTTATTGGCAGGAGCTCTGTAAGCAGTACCGCTTTGACGTGGAATATTTGCTGGCCGACGGCGGCGAGACACGTTTCCACTCCGTACAGCACGGCTTGGCGCTGATTCCCGACGATGCCGAGGGGGTGGTGGGCGTACATGACGGTGTGCGCCCGTTCCCCAGTATCGACGTCATCCGCCGCTGCTACGAGACAGCCCGCACACAGAAAGCCGTAGTGCCCGTCATCCCCGTCGTAGAAACCTTGCGACACATCACCGAAGGGACTAAACCCCGCGGTGACTACCGGCTGGTGCAGACGCCGCAGACGTTTGACATCCAACTGCTGAAAGCCGCCAACCGCCAGCCTTATAACGACGGCTTCACTGATGATGCCAGTGTGGTCGAAGCTTCCGGCTTCGACATCACCCTCGTCGAAGGCAACCGCGAGAACATCAAGATCACCACACCCTACGACCTCAAGATAGCCGAAATACTGGTTTCATGAACATTCTGCAGCAGGACATACAATACCTGGCGGGCGTGGGTCCACAGCGCAAGAAGATGCTCAGGGAGGAACTGGGCATCGAGACGTTCGGTGACCTGCTGGAATGCTATCCTTACAAATACGTCGACCGCTCGAAGGTGTACAGCATCCGTGAGCTGACGGGCGACATGCCGTTTGTGCAGGTGGTAGGGCGCATCCTGAGCTTCGAGAAGTTTGAGATGGGACCACGGAAGTTGCGCGTCGTCGCCCACTTCACTGACGGCACAGGCATCATGGACCTGGTATGGTTCAACTACGGCAAGACGGCGATGACGAAATACAAGATCGGTACGGAATACGTGGTCTTCGGCAAGCCCACCGTCTTCAACAACCGCATACAGATTAGTCATCCGGACATGGACGAGGCATCGAAGGTGGACACCTCTGCCATGAGTATGCAGCCTTATTATAACACGACGGAGAAGATGAAGAAAATGGGGCTGAACTCACGGGCTATGGAACGGCTGACCAAGACGCTGCTGGAGTCACTGAAGGAGCCCCTCAGCGAGACGCTGCCCGACTTCATCACCCAGCGACGACACCTGATGAACCGTGACCAGGCCCTACGGACGCTGCACTACCCCCAGAACGCGAAGGAACTGGAACGGGCTCGCGTCAGGATGAAGTTCGAGGAGCTCTTCTACGTCCAGCTTAATATATTAAGGTACGCGAGCGACCAGCGCCGCAAATACCGCGGATATGTGTTCCAGCATGTCGGCGACATCTTCAATGACTTCTATCATAACCACCTGCCCTTCTCACTGACGGAAGCCCAGAAGCGCGTCATCCGCGAGATACGCAAGGACATGGGCTCAGGGCGACAGATGAACCGACTGCTGCAGGGCGACGTGGGTTCGGGGAAGACGCTGGTAGCCCTGATGTCGATGCTGATAGCCCTGGACAACGGCTACCAGGCCTGTATCATGGCCCCCACGGAGATTCTGGCCGAACAGCACCTGCAGACCATCATGCAGCTGCTTGGCGACATGCCCGTCAGGGTGGCCCTGCTGACAGGCATCGTGAAAGGCCGAAGGCGCAAGGAAGTGTTAGAGGGACTGATGGACGGTACCATCCATATCCTCGTAGGCACCCACGCCGTCATCGAGGAGACCGTGCAGTTTGCCCGGTTGGGGTTTGCCGTCGTCGACGAGCAGCACCGCTTCGGGGTGGCCCAGCGTGCCAAGTTATGGAACAAGAGTCAGAACCCGCCCCACGTGCTGGTGATGACGGCCACGCCCATCCCGAGGACCTTGGCGATGACACTGTATGGCGACTTGGACGTCAGCGTGATAGACGAGCTGCCGCCAGGACGTAAGCCCGTGGTCACGCAGCATTATTTTGACACGCGCATCACCTCGCTCTACAACGGTATCCGCAAACAGATACAGCAGGGCCGACAGGCCTACATCGTCTTCCCCCTGATAGAAGAGAGCGAGAAGATAGACCTGAAGAACCTGGAGCAGGGCTACGAAGTGCTGTGCCAGGCCTTCCCGGAATTCCGGCTGAGCAAGGTACACGGCAAGATGAAACCCGCCGACAAGGAGGAGGAGATGCAGCGGTTTGTGAGGGGCGAGACGCAGATGCTGGTAGCCACGACGGTGATAGAAGTGGGCGTCAACGTGCCCAATGCCTCGGTTATGGTCATCATGGAGGCCCAGCGCTTCGGACTGAGTCAGCTGCACCAGCTACGAGGACGCGTTGGCCGTGGGGCCGACCAGTCGTACTGTCTGCTGGTGACGCCCTACCAACTGTCGGAGGACACGAGGAAGCGCATCGACATCATGTGTGACACGAACGACGGGTTCCGCATAGCCGAGGCCGACCTCAAACTGCGCGGACCGGGCGACTTAGAGGGGACACAGCAGAGCGGCATGGCCTTCGACCTGAAGATTGCCGACATTGCCCGCGACGGACAGCTGGTGCAGATGGCCCGCGACGAGGCGCAGGAAATCATCGACGACGACCCGACCTGCACCTCAGACCAATACCGGATGCTGTGGAACCGACTGCGCGAACTACGTAAAACAAATATTAATTGGGCGGCCATCTCATAGATAAAGTGTTAAAAGACACCAAAACTTTGTTAACGAATACACGTAAGTGTTTGTATTTCGGATTTTTATTCGTATCTTTGCAACCGATTTTTTGCTTTTGCAGAAAATGAGAACGTCTATATAACCAAAAAAGACCAAAGAATGATTAAGACATTAAAGAAGATTTTTGCTATAGCCATGGTGTCAGTTGCCGTTGTCCCCGTTCAGGGACAAGACCTCTTAGCAAGCCAGGCTCCCATTGACCGTAAGATGAAAGCCGTGGACTCAGTAGCCCTGAACCGACTGATCCTGATTGAGCAGATGGGGTCGCCCGCTGCCGACCTGTATCAGGACTGGGAGAACTACACCGCCCACCGCGAGACCACCCTTCCCGACACGTTCCGTATCGACCTGCGGGATTTCTGCATGCCTACCGACAACCGCGTGCTGACCTCGAACTTCGGTGCCCGCTGGGGACGCCAGCACAAGGGACTGGACATCAAGGTCTACATCGGCGATACCATCCGTGCCGCCTTCTCAGGTAAGGTACGCGTCGTACGCTTCGAGGCAGGCGGTTATGGTAACTTCGTCGTCATCCGTCATCACAACGGTCTGGAGACCATCTACGGCCACATGTCGAAGCACTTAGTGAAGCCCGACCAGGAAGTACGTGCCGGTGATCCTATCGGCTTAGGTGGTAATACAGGCCGTAGTACGGGTTCGCACCTGCACTTCGAGACCCGTCTGTGCGGCGTGGCCCTGAACCCCGCCCTGATGTTCGACTTCCGCAACCAGGACGTGGTGGGCGACTACTACCTGTTCCGCAAGTCGACCTATTCGCGTGAGTCGGTACAGGCCAACCGCCTGCGTGGCGTCAGCGGCTCAGAAGCCAGCGAGAGCAACTACGCACAGAACACCGGCAAGCGTACTGCCAGCGCAAGAAACAATACACGGTTCCACAAGGTACAGAAGGGCGAGACGCTCTACTCCATTGCCCGCAAGCGCAAGACGTCGATTAACGAGATCTGCAAGCTGAACCGTATCACCAAGACCACCAAACTGCGTCCCGGACAAGTGCTGAAGTACAATTAAGAACAACCATCAAAAACCCACGATAAAAATCTGAAATGACAAAGAAAGCCCTTCTTTGCGCTCTGCTTATATTAACCACCACCGTAGTAACAGCCCAGAAAGAGTCGTACGAGGAAATCGACAACTTCGACTTCCTGTATGGCAACACTTCAGACGACCTGAACCTGGACTATGACGCCCTGACCATCAACAGTCTGATGGACGAGGCCATGACACACATCGGCGCACGCTACCGCCGTGGCAGCAAGGGTCCCAAGGCCTTTGACTGTTCCGGCTTTACCAGTTATGTCTTCAAGCAGATGGGTGAGACGAACATCGGTTGTTCGTCACGTGAGCAATACGCCCGGAACATGCCGGTCAAACGCAGTGAGATGAAGCGCGGCGACCTGGTATTCTTCTCCAGTCCCAATTCCGGACGAGGCGTAGGTCATGTGGGCATCGTGGTCGATGTGGACCCCGTCACCCGCACCTTCAACTTCATTCACGCCAGCACCAGTGAAGGCGTGAAGATCTCCAACTCCAGCGAAGGTTTCTATGCCCGCCGCTTTATCGGCGTGCGCCGCGTGCTGTAGTTTCCTTCCTGTCTTCCGTATTTTCTTCACGAGTTCTCTTTGGCCGAGGTCCTTGACTTCGGCTGCTTTCCATATATGTACGCTTTTCATTTAACATTTTGACAGAAAAAATAAAAAAAACACAAAAACGCTAAACTTTTTGCTACTTTTTTTCTATATTTGCACAGTCAATTAAATGGAAACCAAAAAGAGAACTTAAACCTACAAATATTACTCTATGAAGGAAACTGTTTTTACACCATGTAGATTATGGCTGATATGCCTGTTGGCAGGCATCTTCACAAATGTAAGAGGAGCGCTGCCCGATCCAACAGATGGGACGGTGACCATTACTGTTACTACTGCCGGTAGCTTGTCTGACACATATACGGCCGAAGACTTTGCGGCCTGTAGGGCTGCACGGCTGAAAATTGTCGGCCCGCTCAGTGGTCCTGACATGATGCTCATTGCCAATGCCGTGGGCGACTATATCAAGGAACTGGACCTCGGCGAAGCCACTATGACCAATGTAGGGAAGTATCATACCTCCTATTATAGCTTCGATGTCAATATGCAGGCTGATGTGATAGGTAAGGGCATGTTCTATCAAAAGACCCAGCTGAGAGCCATCGTATTGCCTACTGGCTTAAAAGAAATAGGCGAAGGTGCCTTTGCGGGATGCAGCAATCTGACGGCCATAGAATTTCCTTCCTCACTGCAGACAATAGGCTCCGATGCCTTCGGCTATTCGGGTCTCACCTCCATCACTCTTCCCAATGGTATGACTGCCGTTCCTGGTTCCATTTGCCGCCATTGCACGTCGCTGTCTTCCGTCACCCTTCCCTCCTCGGTCACTCAGATTGGCAGCGGTGCATTCGAAGATTGTAGCAGCCTGACCAGCATCAGCATTCCAACGGGTGTTACCGTGATAGAGGGCAGTGCCTTCCGCAATACTGGCCTCACCTCCATTAACCTGCCCACTGGGCTGACCAAAATTGAGGGTCTCACATTCCAGGGTTGTCCGCTCACGATGGTCACCGTACACGAAGGAGTCACGGAAATAGGCGACAGGGCCTTTTCCAGCTGTTTGCAGCTGAAAGCCCTCTACCTGCCTTCGACCATTAACAAGGTTTACCTCAACTTCGTAACAGGTAGCAACTTACTGAAGGAAGTACACATCAAGGCTACGACCTGTCCTACTACCATCGATGCCTATCCATTTTCAGTTCCTTCAGCTACACTCTATGTGCCTTCGGGCAGTCTGGAAGCCTATACAGGGACTGATTTTGCCAGCATTTTCAATCATACGGTGGTTGAGGAGGCTGTAACGTTAGAAGGTTTGTCTGAGGGCGAATGGAACGTGCTGCGCCAGCTACCAGGAAAGACAAATGGCGACAATTGGACTCACAAGTGGACGTTTGGAGCCACCGCTGCTGAGACGGCCGTGCCGCAGGGGGTCACCGTGCTCAAGGGACATGTGGTGTCAATCTCGTTGGTCGGCAACAATCTGCAGGGTGCGGTGCCGTCGGAATTGTTGACCGATTTGCCAGCATTGGAAAGCCTCGACCTAAGCCACAATCAACTCTCTGGAACGTTGGCCTCTATATATAATAAGGAGGAATCCAATAACGCGCTCACCTACCTTGACCTAAGCTACAACCAGCTGACGGGCAACGTCCACGACCTAACCGCAAAGCTGTCTGCGCTGACGACCCTTAAATTAGGCTACAACCGCATTGGCTATGTCTATCCCATGCTGTCAACGACCATCAGTTCCATCGACCTTGGCGGACAGGACCTCAGCGACTTGATCGTCGGCATGAAGTACAGCGAACTCTTCAACCTGAAGGGGAATGCACGGGAGGTACTGCCGTCCGTGCTGACCTATCGCCACACTTCCACACCAGAATACCTGACCAGTCTCTCCCTCGCTATAGGCGACCAGATGGCAGCCACGACCTGGAAGATGAACTTCGAATGGCGATCCCAACAGGAGTTGATCAGTTATGCCAGTGAATATACCGGAATCAACAACACCTACCGTCTGCCTGTCAACTCTACCGTCTATGCATGGACCGTCCAACCGCACTTTACCATCTACAACGAGGGCTGTTTCTTCCCCCTCATCATGGATTTCGAGAGCGGCGATGTGAACTTTGATGCCAAGCTGAACCTGAGCGACATGCAACAGCTGCTGAACTTCGCCTTCGATCCGTTAGGTAAAAACGGAACGTTCTTTAACTTCACCGCCGGCGACATGATAGCTGACGGGACGATTAATGTTCAAGACGTGGTGGCTTGCATCAACGCACTTCTCCAAAAAGCATACGTCCCCACGTTGTGGAGCAGGATTGCTACTCCAGCATCCCCCAACAACCCAACGACCAGCTCACCAGACGCCCAGGCTACACTCACCGTTGAGAACGGGCGTTTAGTGCTGCACAGCAGTGTAGACATAGCCGCCATCGAAGTGACGCTCAGCGACGACGAGCCCCAGTGGCAGCCTGCGCTGAACCTTTTCAGTCGAATGAGCCAGGGTGGACACACGATCTTCTACTCGCTCTTCGGCGACCAGTTGCCTGCCGGCGAGACGGTGATGGCCTTGACGAAGGGCGATATCTTGAATGCCATGATGGTTGACATCGACGGACGGGAGATACCGCTCGCTATTGGTGCCAATACCACTGGCATTCGCTCAATGGACGATGGGGGGCTTTCGCCAAAGGGCAGTTGCTATGACCTCAGCGGACGTAGATTGTCGTCCAAAAATGGTCAATTAAAGAAGGGAGTCTATATTAAGGACGGAAAGAAAGTCATCGAGAAGTAAACAAGGAGGAACCAAACTATGAAGCATATTAGATTATACAGCCTGTTTCTGATGCTCCTGACGGCCATCGCCGCCACAGCCCTGGATGTGAACAAGTTCTATATCGGCCAAGTCAGTGGCATGAAGAGCCTACCGGTTGACCTGCCTTTTTACATAGAGAATACCTGTTCGAACGTGACCGCCTTGCAGGTGGATGTCATCATGCCTGAAGGAATGACCCTGCAGACCAATGAAAGCTATTTCACCATGGAGCAAAGCCGCATCGTGGATCACCGCGTGAAAATAACACAGCTCAATTCCAATCTCTATGGTGCTCGCCGGTATCGTGTGATGTTGCTCTCGCCCCAAAACAAGACGCTCTTTGCCAACAAGGGCAAGGTGTTCTCCGTACAGGCCCTCGTGGCAGCCGATGCCCCCATGGAGGAGGGTCACACCTATCCCATTGAGGTGCAGGAGGTGGTCATCAGCGACGCTTCAGGCAATAATGTCATGACAGAATACCAGAATGGCTCGCTCACCATCGCCCCCAGCCCTGACTTCACCGTCAGCAATGTGGAGATTGCATCCATCAATGGCGTTGCGGGAGCCAGCACTTTGAAACCTGGCGACAACTTCACCCTGAACTGGACTGTCAACAACATTGGTACGGCCGACAGCCAGGGCGGATGGAGCGAGCAGGTGCAGTTTATTTCCAACACCACGGGCGAGACTGTGCTCGTGGCTACCTCGCGACATATAGACCAGACGCTGGCGAGCGGGGCTTCTGTCAATTTGACTGGTGACTTCACCGTGCCCCGCATACCCGGTCTCGACGGCAGCTGCAAGGCACAGATACGCTTAGTGCCTGGCAGCGAGAGCGGTGAACCGGCTGAATATCAGCAGAACAACACGACCGCCTCCACAGCCGACTACACCATGCAGAAGCAGCTATACATGTCCATCTACTACAACGATATAACCGAGCCGGGTAGTGGACGAAGCATCACCTACTCGGCAACACTGGAGCGCAGCGGTAGCCGTGTGAACGAAGAAACATTCAATGTCTCGCTCTATAACAAGCTTGCCCCCTCCACGACCGACTCCCGCCTCGCGCTTAGCGAAAGTACTGCCAAGTTCTACCAAGACAAGTCGAAGGTCTATGTCAACTTCACTGTGACCGACAATAGCACACTGGATGGAGACGTCGCATTCTGCATAGCCGTGGCTGAGGCCAACGGCTATGCCGCTACGAGTGCCGAAGGCCTCATCAGAGACGATGAGCTTCCCCAACTGACAGTCAGTATGGTGAAGACGGAAAACGCAGGCGGCACACCTACTGGCTCATCTGTCTCCGACCTCTATGAGGGCGACGAACTCACTCTTACCGTCGCGACCCCCAGCGCAGTTGAAAGCGCCCTAAGGGTACAGTTGGTCAACGACCAGCCCACCCGCTTCAACATGCCTTCTTCGGTCACCATACCGGCAGGCGGGCAATCTGCCACGGCTACCATCAAGGTCGTTGAAGACTATATACCTGCCGACGATGTGTCCGTCAAGTTCACGGCTTCAGCAGAGGGTTATGACAACGGTAATGTGTTAGCCATTTTACATGACGACGACATGCCTACGCTGGAGCTGGCCCTTAGCTCGAACACCGTGAGCGAGGGCGCCGGTGCCAATGCCGTGGTCGTCACCCTGCGGCGCGACGAGGCTCATACAAACGCGGAAATCAGTGTGCAGCTGACAGCAGAGCCCAACGACATTTTCATGATTCCCAATAAGATCATACGTATGCCGAGGGGAACGAAAGCGGTGTCTTTCTCGCTGAGTACCATCGACAACAACCAGGTGAACGAGCCCAACCGTGACGTGACGCTGACGGCTGCCGTCTATTACTCGTCGTGCAGCTGTAAAACCAACGGCACGAAGGGTGGCACAGCCCAGGCAGTCATCACCGTTGTCGACGATGACGGACCTGCCCTGACGCTGTGTACAAAGAGCGCCAACATCAAAGAGGGCACGACTACTCAGTTTACTGTGAAACGCAACGACGACACGACCAATGACTTGTTGGTGGGGCTGTGTACCCGCGACAGCGACCCGTCTGTCAGCATGCCGACGACGGTTACCATCCCTGCCGGAGAGAGCAGTGTCGAGTTCGACGTGACGTTGCAGGCAAACGAAGTTAGCGGCGACTCGCACACCATCACCTTCTATGCCCGTGCTGCGGGCTATGCCCAAGGCTCGTGCTGGGTGATGGCCACCGACCAGACGCTGCCCGACGCCACCGTAGACCTGAGCATTGTCTCGAAGGATGTCTACGCCACACTTCCTGCCCAACTCAGTCTGACCATCCATAACCAAGGCTATGCCCCGCTTCCCGAGAAGACGGCCTACGCCATCGTGGCAGGCGACAAGACGGTGTACACCGGCTATACCCCGAGGGAACTGGGCTACGACGAGGCGACGGAAATGACCATCCAGTTGGAAACGGTGCTGAGCGAGACGCCCGGTAACGTCAAGGTTTATGCCGTCATTAACTCTAACGGACAGATACAGGAGGTGAACCACCAGAACAACAACAGCGAGACCATCACCGTGAACGTACTGTCGCTGCTCGCCGTCAAGAGCATACAGACCAACAAGATCCTCTACAGCAGCGAGGAGACCGTCACCATCAGCGGTGAGACCAAGGGACTCGTTAACCGCAATGCCAACCTTGAGGTCTACATAACACAAGGCGGCACCCGTCTCACACTGAACACCGTAACCGACGATGAAGGCAGGTTCCAGGTAGACTGGACGCCATCGTTAGGCATGGCCGGACGCTTCGGCATAGGAGCCTGCATGCCTGGCGAGGGACTAACCACGGAACCAACAGCCATACAACTCTACGGCATGCGCCGCGCCACACAGACCTTTGTCGCCCATGAGTTGGAGGTGAACGAGACGGTGAATGGCAAAATAGCTATTTACAACCCCGGCTCGCTGGCACTTCAGAACATCACGGCCACGGTAATTGGCAATGCGGACAACATCGAGGTTCATTTCAACACGATACCCGGACTGGCGCCAGGCGAGGCACGCGAAATGACCTACACCATCACCGGAAAGAATACATCGGCCGACCCGAAGAACTGGCAGACGCTGAACCTGCGCATCACCTCCAACGAGGGGGCCGTGATGCTGCAAACCATTTACTATGTAGTCTATGCTGCCACACCCGTACTGAAGGCCAGTGTCACCGATATCAACACAACCATGGTGAAGGGTGCCACGCGCACCGTAGAGTTCACCATCCGCAACGAGGGACGCTTGGAGACGGGTGCTATCAGCATCGACTTGGGTAACCAGCCGTGGCTCTCGACGGCTACGCCCCAGAACATGGCATCGTTGGACATCGGCGAGGAGGCTACCGTGGTGTTACAGATGACCCCCACCGCCGACATGGAGCTGAACAGCGTGACGACGGGTAGCATCTATCTGTCGGGAGCCAACGGCTGCGGACTGTCGATACCGATGCGTGTGGAATGCGTCTCAGAGCAGACGGGCACGCTGGCGGTCGACGTATGGGATGAGTTTACGGCCAACACCGAGGAGGCGCCCCATGTCAGCGGTGCCACTGTGGCCGTGCTACACCCCGTGACGCAGAAGCTGTTGTATCAGGACGTTACGGGAGAAAGCGGCATCGTTACGTTCGAGAACTTGCCCGAGGGGCAGTACCTGCTCAGGGTGACCCACCCCAAGCACGAGAGTTACAGCAATTTGGTGGTTGTGGCTCCCGGTCGCACCCTCACCCAGCGGGTCTTCATACAGTATAGTGCCGTCACCATCGAAATGACCTACGAGCCGACGGAGGTGGAAGACGTGTACGACATTGTGACCACCATGACCTACGAGACACGAGTTCCGGCGCCGGTGCTGCTGATGGACATGCCCGACAAGCTGCTGGTGAAGGAGATTCAGACACCTTACATATTCTATGCCACGCTGACCAACACGGGTCTCATCACGGCGAAGAAAACCACTTTCCACATTACCCCGCAGTGGGGCGACTACTACTTCACGCCGCTTATTGAAGGCCCGTGGGATATCCTGCCCCAGCAGAGCATCACCATCCCCGTGGAGATTACCAAGCTGGAGGACGGCATCTCGTTTGTCGACGCAGCACGGAGTACGCAGCGCCGCGGCAAGATAGATGATGACGCCCTCGACTGTGCCCTCGGCGCCATGGCAAGATACCTAGGGGATTGCGACCGCATCGGAGGCACGATGGACGAGCATAAGGTGTCGCGCATGATGCAGGTGAACGATGCCTGCAGCCGACTGGCCGACTTCGTGAGCGCGCTGGGACAGGTGGCCGAAAGCCTCGGCTTTATGCCCAGCGGTGGTGGCGGCACTCCGGGAGGAGGAAAGCCGTTCAACAACGGAACCGTACATAGCGGCGGCGTGGCTTGCGACCCCTGTCTGTATAATCATGCTAAGGAATACATGAGTGCGGCACAAGGCATGAGTGGCAACAAGAAAGAACAATTAGAAAATGGCGCCAAGCTGGTGAGACCTTGCGAAGAGACCCGCAAATACCCCGCCGAGGCCATTGCATCCAGTAGAGCGGCCGGGGTCAGGGCCAAGGTCGCTAAGACCGTGATCTACGACTTCGACTTCGAGAACATGGATATGAAGACGCTGATGAACCTCAACCGCGAGATGCTGTCGGCCCTTAAGGGCAACGACGACCCGGAGCCCATCAGCATTCCAGGATACTCATACGAAACGGACGCCCTCATAGAAATACCGGCATGGCAGCCCTCCTACATTAAGTCGTACATACTGAACACCTATATAGCCAACGACCAGAACTACCACGACGTAGGCTACATACTCTACGTGATGGGCAACCCGAATTATCCGCTCATAGAGACCGTGGAGGCCATGAACCTGGTGGCAGCCTTCAGTGCCGGCACGCCCACCGCGGAGCAGAAGGCCGCCCTGTGTCCCGCCGCCCTCAGCACGGAGCAGTACCAGGCGGTGTGGAACAACCTGAGCTTGTTCACTTCGACAGACTTCGATCTGCTGGCCAGCTTAGCAGCACGCGTACAAGCCGACCAGATGAAGATTAACAATGCCGGATACTTCACGGCTAAAGACTTGCTGGAAGCCGAGGGCAAGAAACTGGAAGAAGGGCTGAACCAGTCAGACGGCTCGGTGTGCGCCACCGTGAAACTGCAGATAGAGCAGCAGATGACCATGACCCGCCAGGCCGTGCGAGGGACGCTGACCGTGGTGAACGGCTCGGAACTGAATGCCATGACTAACATCAGGCTCAACCTTGTGGTAACCGACCCCGACGGCAACGTGGCCAACTCGCACATCATGGAGATTCACACAGAAAGCATCGAGGGCTTCACCGGGCAGCTTGACTACGAGAGCGGCTGGGACTTGGCGGCTGGGCAGACGGGTACAGCCAAGATACTGTTTATCCCGACAAAGTATGCTGCACCCACCGTTCCGCTACAGTACACCTTCGCCGGTACCATCTCGTTTGTCGACCCCTTCACCGGTCAGGAGTTGACTCGTGAACTGGAGACCGAGCGGCTGACGGTGAAACCCAGCCCTGTGCTCGACCTGACCTATTTCATGCAGCGTGACATCTTCGGCGACGACCCGCTCACGGATGAAGTAGAACCAATGGTGCCTGCACAGTTCTCGCTACTCATCAACAACAAGGGCTATGGCGACGCCACCAATGTGAAGATGGCGACCAATCAACCGCAAATCGTCGAGAACGAAAAGGGTCTGTTAGCCGACTTCGAGATACTGAGTTCGCAGTTGAACGGCGGTGACAAGACCTTAGCCTTAGGAGCCAGCGTGACCACCAACTTCGGCAATATTCCCGCCCACTCGCAGGCCTACGCCCAGTGGTGGATGACGAGCCGCTTCACGGGTCACTTCGTCGCCTATGATGTGGCGGCCACCCACGTCACCTCGTATGACAACCCCGATCTGACGCTGCTCGACGAGGTGACCATCCACGAACTGATACACCAAATCAAGATACCTGGCAGCGACCAGACGCCACCGCTGATAGGATTCATGGTGAACGACGAGGAGGATGCCCAAGATACTCCCGACCAGCTATACCTGAGCGACGGCACCACACAGCCCATCTACCTGGCCACCTCGACACAGGTGACAAAACGCACCGACACGGAATACGTGCTGGAGATAGTCAGCGGCTACGGAGGATGGAACTACGGCAAGATAGTCGACCCCACAGGCGGTGCGCGTAAAGTACTGAGCATCACCCGTCTGGGTGCAGACGAGAACAGCAATACGGTGCTACCCACCGTGAACTTCTGGCAGACCGACCGCACGCTGCGCGATGGTACTGACCCGCTCTATGAGAACCTGTTGCACTTCTGTGATGAGATGACGTTGGGCGGCGTACACCGCTATGTGGTCACCTTCGAGGACAAGCCCGCCGTAACGCTGGCAGTGAACAGCATATCGGGACTGCCCGCGGCCAACACCTTCACACAGATACCGGTGACCGAGGTGGTCGTTACCTTTAACAAGGACATCAACCCGGCTTCATTTACCTACGAAGACCTGACCCTGATGCATGAGGGCGAGACCGTCGACCTGAGTGCCATCAACGTCGAGCCAATAGAGTTAGGCAACAACAAGACCTTCAGAATAGACCTTAGCAGTGTGACCACCCTGGACGGCTACTATAGTCTGGACGTGCAGACGGCCGGCATCTATGACCCGGAAGGTTTCCACGGCGAGACAGGCAAGATGAGCGGATGGATTCAGCTGACCGACGGAAAAGTGAACCTCACCATGAAGGTAAGTCCCGAGGGCGCCGGCACCATCACACCAGGCACCACGAAACAGGGATACTATGACAATGTAGCGATTAACGCCACCGCAAACAATCACTACACTTTCCTGAAGTGGGAAAAGGACGGGGTGTTGTTGTCAGAACAGGCGAACTATACTTACAATATGGCGGGAGCTGCTACGCTGACGGCCGTTTTCCAGCCCAAGCAATACAAGTTAGTGGTGAACTACGACACGGACGGCGGCTCTCTTGAGGGTGGCGGTACCGGTCTCTACGATTACAACCACCAACTGACGCTGAAGGCCGTGGCCAAGACGGGCTACTACTTCGCCGGATGGAAGCACGGAAACGAGGAAGGGTTCACTTCTGAGAACGAGACACTGACACTGACGGTGACCGGAGCCGACACCTACGAGGCCGTGTTCCGGCCACTGACAATAGCAGAGATTATGCTGCTGGATACTAATGACGACAACGTGACGTGTTTCGGCGACCCGAAGAGCATGCACTACAAGGTATCCATGAACCGCAAGCTCTCAAAGAACCAGTGGAACACGTTCTGCGTGCCATTCGACATTAGCGAACAGCAAATCAATAAGACGTGGGGCTACAACACGATGCTGGTGCGACTGATGTCGGTAGAGGGTGACGAGCTGAAGTTCGAGTATGCATGGAACATCCAGGCTGGCAAGCCATACTTAATAAAGCCCGAACGTACGGTGGTAACGCCCATGCTGGAATACAAGGGCAACCTGCAGTTGGCAGCGGAACCAGTGCCTGACGTTTACGGCGAAAATGATGAATATAAGTACGTAGGCATCTACTCACCGCACACATGGACTGAAGGTACGGAATGGTACTATGGAGTCTCATCAGGAAAAATCCTGAAAGCCAAGAATAGCACTTCGGCGCTCAACGGCTTCCGAGCCTACTTCGTCATACCCGGAAACGCCACCGCCCGTATCAGCATCATGGGCGTGGAAACCGTGGGCATGGAAGATGTGGAATACGAACTGCTGCAGCCCGTCAAGACTCGTATCTATAACCTGCAGGGACTCTATCTGGGCGACGACATCAGCCGCCTTTCACCAGGACTTTACATCGTTAACGGTAAAAAACAAGTTGTAAAATGAAAAAGAAAGCATATATCTCGCCTGTCATCAAACTCCACCTGTTGAGGTTCCATGTCATGTTAAATTCCGGATCCCTTTCACAAGGAATAAGTGGTTTAAGTATCCATGTCGATAACAGTGGAAGCCCTCAAGAAGAGGAAGAAAATCCCAATAGCTCACGTTCATGGAGAGATTGGGATGATTGGGACGATGACTACTAAGTCCATGGTTGGACGATGACTTCACTACTTCACCAGATTACCAAGGATGTCACGCGTCAGCTCCTTGGTAATGGTGCGTGTGGCGGCACTGGTGGCATTCTTCACCACTTTCTCCTTGGCCGAGGTCTTGGACTTCGACTGCTTGCCACTGATCTTATTGCTGACATAGGTACCGAGGATGGTGGCCAGCGTAGAGGTGACGGCGGTGAGCACAGCCTTCCAGACCTTGGACATGATGCCGGGCTTCTTCTTTTCTTTGGGGGAGGATGGGGAAGATGGGGCCTCTGGGACTTCTGGGGACTGGGATTCCTTGAGTAACAACTCGTAGGCACTCTCACGGTCAATGGGGGTGTCGTACTTGCCATAGACGCTGCTCTGCTTGATGATGTCGAGGCGCTGACCTTCGGTGACAGCTCCTATCTGACTGAGGGGGAAGAGCACCTTGGCCCGCTGGACAACGGAGGGAGCACCCTTCTCGTCAAGGAAGCTGACGAGGGCCTCGCCGGTCTCAAGGTTCATGATGGCCTCATCGGTCTTGAAGTCGGGGTTGGCCCGGAAGGTATCGGCAGCCGTCTTCACGGCCTTCTGATCCTTCGGGGTATAGGCGCGAAGGGCATGCTGGACACGGTTGCCCAACTGTCCGAGAATATTTTCAGGAATGTCCGTCGGACTCTGGGTAATAAAATAGATGCCGACGCCCTTGGAGCGGATGAGGCGGATGACCTGCTCAATCTTGTCGAGCAGGGCCTTGGAAGTTCCCTCAAAGAGCATATGCGCCTCATCGAAGAAGAAGACGAGCTTGGGCAGAGGCTGGTCGCCCACCTCAGGCAGCGTAGAGTAAAGTTCGGAGAGCAACCAGAGGAGGAAGGTGGAATAGAGCTTGGGCTGCATCATCAGCTTGTCGGCAGCGAGGACGCTCATGACGCCTTTTTTGCCCGACGGAGAAGCGTCGGGGACGGTGGCGAGGAGGTCGTTGATGTCGAACGACGGTTCACCGAAGAAGTGGTCAGCCCCTTGATTCTCCAACTGCAGGAGGGCACGCTGGATGGCTCCGATGCTGGCTGAGGAGATGTTACCGTATTTCGTCGTGTACTCCTTGGCATGCTTTGACACCCAGTCGAGCGTCATGCGCAGGTCCTTGAGGTCGAGGATGAGCAGACCGCGCTCGTCGGCAATGCGGAAGACGATGTTGAGCACACCGTCCTGCGTCTCATTGAGCTGCAACAGACGCGAGAGGAGCTGTGGTCCCATCTGTGAGACGGTAGCCCGCATGGGGTGGCCCTGTGTACCAAACACATCGTAGAAACGGACGGGACAAGCCTGGAACTGAGGATTCTCAATGCCGAACTCCGGCAGTCGTTTCTCGATGAAACCGCTCATTTTTCCTATTTGCGAGATACCGCTGAGGTCGCCCTTCATGTCGGCCATGAAGCAGGGGACACCTGCCTGGCAGAAAGTCTCAGCCATGACCTGCAGCGTGACCGTCTTACCTGTACCCGTGGCACCGGCAATGAGTCCATGACGGTTAGCCATCTTACCTGTGATGCTGAGTGCGCCATCAGCGCAATGGGCGATGTATAGCCCGCGTTCGTTGTCTAACATAATTGTAGGTTTTTTTGTTATTTTCTGCAAAAATACAATTTTTCTCCGAAATAATTGTCATCTTTGCGCAAATATTTTTCAAATAAGCGTTAATCCGCCGCCGACTTCAGGATTTCCGAGAGTGTGGGGTGGATATGTATCATGTCGCGAAGCTGCCCAAGGGTGGTTTCGCGACATATCAGTACGGAGACCTCCTGAACGATATCGGCAGCATGTGTACCATAGGCATGACAGCCGAGAAGACGGTCGTCAGCGTCCATGAAGAGTTTCAGCATTCCCTCCGTCTCGCCCATGGACAAGGCCTTGCCATTGGCACGCCAGAAGGCTTTGCGACAGGTATAGGCAATGCCCCGCTCCTTGAGCTGGTCTTCCGTGGGGCCGACACAGGCTGCTTCGGGAGTGGTGAAGATGGCGGCAGGCATCACGTCGAAGCGGATGCCGTCCTGTCTGCCTAAGATATGATTCACGGCTCGGACGGCCTGCATCTCGGCAGCATGGGCCAACATCTGACGACCATTGACATCGCCGATGGCATAGACACCATTACTCATCTGGAAGTTCTCATCGACATCGGTATAGCCCTCCATACGGGGCTTTCGGCCTGTAGCCATCAGGACGACGTCCGCATCAATGTCTGCAAGCGACTGAACGGCGGTTTTCATCTTGAAGGTGATACCATTCCTTTCTAAGAACTTACGCAGTCGCTTGGCAATATCGCTGTCGAGGGCGGGGAGACATTCCTTGAGGTATTCGATGACCGTGACCTCAGAGCCGAAACGGTGGAAGACGCAGGCGAACTCCATGCCGATGACACCCGCTCCGATGATGGCGAGACGCTTGGGCAGATGGTCAAGAGCCAACAGGCCGGTACTGTCGACGACACGGGGATCATCCCTACCGGGAATGGGGAGCCATTTCGTCTCTGAGCCCGTAGCGACGATGATGTTTTCAGCGACGACGTCGCCACACAGCGAACGGACGGTATGGGCATCAACAAGCGAGGCTTCTTCACGGATGAGGGTGATATTGGGATGAGCGAGAATACCCTCTACCCCACTCCGCAGTTGCGGAATGACCTGAGCCATCCGCTGACGGGCTTCCTCGAAGGTTGCACTATGGACGTAGGTCTTCGTGGGGATGCAGCCCACATTGAGACAGGTGCCGCCCACCTCGCCAGCCTCGAAGATGGTGACCTTCAACCCCTGCTTGGCAGCATATTCAGCGGCGCGGTAACCTCCAGGTCCCGCGCCGATGACGATTAAATCAGTTTTCATCGTTTATCATTTGTTTGTAGGTTACTATCGGATGTTTGGCAGCCAGCACATCGTCCACACGACCGATAGGGGTAGTATGCGGTGCCGACTTCACCAACTCAGGGTCGGTCTTGGCCTCCTCGGCAATCTTTCGCATCACGGCAATGAAAGCGTCGAGCGTCTCCTTCGACTCATTCTCCGTCGGCTCGATCATCAGACTCTCATGGAACAACAACGGGAAATAGATGGTGGGAGCATGGTAGCCATAGTCCAACAGACGTTTTGCCACGTCCATCGTGGTGACACCCGTAGACTTATCCTTCAATCCATCGAAAACGAACTCGTGACAACATATCGTGTCGATGGGAAGTTCGTAGACATCCTTCAGCGATTCCTTAATGTAGTTGGCATTGAGCGTGGCCAGCGGCCCCACCTCCTTGATATGTTCACGCCCCAAGGACAGGATGTAGGCGTAGGCCCGCATCATGACACCGAAGTTACCGTGATAGGGCGAGACCACAGGGAGGTACTCCTGTAGTCCCTCACGAACGCCGACAGGACCACTGCCGGGACCACCGCCACCATGGGGAGTGGAAAAGGTCTTATGCAGGTTGATGTGCATGACGTCGAAGCCCATATCACCGGGACGACAGACGCCGAGCATCGGGTTCAGGTTGGCACCGTCGTAGTACATCAGCCCGCCACAGTCGTGGATGAGTTTGGCAATCTCCGGGATATGGGTCTCGAACAGACCGAGGGTGTTGGGGTTGGTCATCATCATGGCAGCGACATCATCGCCGCACAGCGAACAGAGGCGCTGGAGGTCATCCATATCGACAGTGCCGTCGGACTGTGATTTTACCTCGACAATCTCCAGTCCGCAGACGGCAGCCGAGGCAGGATTCGTGCCATGGGCAGAATCAGGGACGATGACTTTCTTACGCTGCAGGTCACCACGCGAACGGTGGTAGTTATCGATGACCATCAGGCCCGTCAGTTCACCATGGGCACCGGCGTAGGGCTTGAAAGTGAAATGAGCCAGTCCTGTCAGTTCGCAGAGCGAACGCTCCAAGAGGGTGACAAGCGCCTGTGTACCTTTCACCGTCTCAGCGGGCTGTTTCGGGTGCAGGTTCTGGAACTGCGGCAAGGCTGCCATCTCCTCATCCACCTTCGGATTGTACTTCATCGTACAGGAGCCAAGGGGATAGAAACCCGTGTCAACGCCGAAGTTGTTATTCGAGAGATTCGTATAGTGGCGCACCACCGTCAGTTCGTCACACTCAGGCAATGCGGCGTCTTGTTCGCGACGCAATGACGGCGGCACCTCATAGTCACCAAAATGGTTCTTAGGCAGACTGTAACCTTTGCGACCCTCTTTGGAGAGTTCGAAAATCAGGTTTCCGTATAGTCTATTGTTCATATACCCTCTACTATATTAATGTACTCCATTATCTCTTCCTTTGTCCGCTTTTCAGTCACGGCCATCAGCAGATTGCCATCATCCATACGGACACCGGGAAGGATGCCATTCATCATACAAGAAGAGAACAGGTTATCCATATTCCCGTCATAGTATACCAGGAACTCATTGAAGAACGGTTGATCGTAAACCAGATGGAACTTACCCGTTGCCAATAGTTTGTCGCAGAGATAGTGGGCTCCTGCATAGGATAGTTCTGCGGCCTCCTTCAGTCCCTGCTTACCCATGAGCGACAGGTAAACCGTCACCCACAGGGCCATCAGACTCTGGTTCGAACAGATGTTCGACGTGGCCTTCTGACGGCGGATATGCTGTTCACGGGCTTGGAGTGTCAGCACGAAGGCACGCTGACCACGATTGTCAACGGTCTTGCCGACAATACGGCCAGGCATTTTCCTGATGAGCTTCTCCGTGCAGCACATATAGCCCACATAGGGACCGCCCCACTGCATCGGGATACCCAACGACTGACCGTCACCTACAGCGATGTCTGCCCCCCACTCGCCCGGTGTCTTCAACACGGCGAGGTCGGCAGCCACACTGTTCATGATGAACAGCGCCTTATGATCGTGACAGGCATCGGCAAATCCCGAATAGTCCTCAATGATACCGACGGAGTTTGGCTGTTGCACGATGACACCGGCCACGCCGCCTTCAGCCAATAGTGCCTCAAGGTTTCCCCTTGAGGTGACGCCGTCTTCTGCTGCAATGGTCATCAACTCGATACCGTGATGCAGCGCATAGGTGTCGAGCACTTTTCGCGTGTCGGCATTCAGCGTCTCCGACACCAGGACCCTGTTCTGTTTCTTACCCGCAGCCACAGCCATCATCATGGCCTCAGCCGTCGCGGTGGTGCCGTCATACATCGAAGCATTGCTGATGTCCATGCCTGTCAGCTCGGCCATCATGCTCTGATACTCGAAGATATAGTGCAGCGTTCCCTGTGATATCTCTGCCTGATAGGGCGTATAGCTGGTCAGGAACTCCGACCGCTGCAGCAGTTGGGGAATCACCGACGGCGTATAGTGGTCGTAGACGCCATAACCCGCATAACAGGTCAGCTGCTTGTTCTGCTGACCAAGTCGCTCGAAGAGCTGGCGCACCTCTATCTCACTCATCTCCGTCGGCAACTGATAATTGTCACGGAAGCGGATGGCCTCGGGTATCTGGGCGTAGAGCGCATCAAGGGAGTCGATGCCTACGGTGGAAAGCATCGCCTGCAGGTCTTCCTCGGTGTGTGGGAAATACTTATAGGTCATTTCGCGCAGAATTCTTCGTAGGCCTTGGCATCCATCAGGCTGTCGAGCTCGGCCTTGTCGCTCATCTCCACTTTGATAATCCAGTTCTCGTAGGCATCCTGGTTAATCAGCTCGGGCTGGTCATCCAAAGCCTCGTTCACCTCGACAACAGTACCGCTGACGGGAGAAATCAGGTCCGAGGCTGCCTTCACACTCTCTACGGCACCAAACTCCTCGCCGGCCTCCACCTCGTCATCCACCTCGGGCATATCCACATACACCACATTGCCTAATGCGTTCTGGGCATAGTCGGTAATACCTACGTAGCCATACTCACCTTCTACTCTTACATATTCGTGCGACTCCGAGTAGTAGAGTCCTTCCATCACCTTATTCATTTTTTATAGCTTTTGTTATAGAATTGCCTTTTAACGACCGTACCAGGGAAAACCTTCTTACGGATTTGGATCTGCACATCGGTGCCAAGGGCGGCATACTGCGTATCGACAAGTGCCATGCAGACGCTCTTGTCCGTCGACAGGGTGTGGTAGCCCGTAGTCACCTCACCAATGGTTTCTCCCTCCATGTTGAGCACGGGATATCCGTGACGGGGAATCGCCTTGTCGTGCAGTTCGATGCCGACGAGCTTGCGGGCCACGCCCTCAGCCTTCTGCTTCGCTAATGCCTCCTTGCCGATGAACTCCGACTTGTCGAACTTGACAAACATCGTCAGACCGGCCATCACGGGCGAGATCTCCTCGCTGAGCTCATTGCCATAGAGCGGCAGTCCTACTTCGAAGCGCAGGGTGTCGCGACAACCCAGTCCACAAGGCTGTACCTTGGCAGCAATCAGCTTGTCCCAACACTCACGGATATAGTCGTGCGAGGCATAGATCTCAAAACCGTCCTCGCCGGTATAGCCAGTACGGGATAATATCACGTTGCCAACTGTCTTACAGGTATAGAACACCAAGTCCGAGCACTCCAAGCCTAACACGGTCTCAACGATATGCTCCGACTCCGGGCCCTGGACGGCAATCTGACCGTAGGCCTCCGACTCATTCTTCAACTCGATGTCAAAACCTGCGGCATGTTCCTGCATCCACGCCCAGTCCTTGTCGATGTTGGCGGCATTGATGACCAGGAAGAAGTCCTGCTCACCTAACTTATAGACCAGCAGGTCGTCGACGGTACCACCATTCTCATAGCACATCATGCCGTAGAGTATCTTTCCTGTGGGCATGGCCGTCACGTCGTTCGTAAAGATGTGGTTCACATAGCGTTCGGCATCCTTGCCGCGAACCGTCACCTCTCCCATGTGTGAGACGTCGAAGAGGCCTGCATGCTCACGGACAGCCGTATGTTCAGGGGCAATGCCCGCTGACTGATAGAGCAGGGGCATGTCGAAACCGCCGAAGGAGACCATCAGCGCCTGTTGCAGCAGGTGCTTGTCGTGCAGGCATGTCTCCTTGATTGTCTTTCTAAGTTCTTGTCTTATTGCCATAGGTTATTGTAATATTTTGATGAAGTCTTTATCCAAATAGGTCTCTTCCAACTGCTCAATGGCAGCGACCTCGTCCTGCGACAGGACATACGCTCCTTCGCAGAGGGTACGCTTGATGGTCTGTTTCACATCTTCCAAGCTCAACTGCGTGTACTCCTTGAGCAATGTGATGCGCTGACGGACACTCTCCACGCCTTTTCGCTGCAGTTTTTCACGACTGGGGGTAATGGCGTGGAGCATGTGCTCCATACAGGTGTCGTAAAGCATGGTGCTGTGAACGATACTGTGTCCTGCCACGTGGTAGCAGGCCGTGCCACACACTTTCCGACCGTCTATCATAATGTCATTATGACTGGTGCCAACCGCCTCAATGCCTAACTGACGCAGTACCAACAGCACCATGTTGACAAAGCGGTTAAAGGCAAAGCCGATATGCTCGCCGGCGGTGACAAACGACCACATCAGGTTGTCGTGGTCAGCATAGACACAGCCGCCGCCGCTCTTCCGACGGAAGACCTGGATGTCGTGCGTGCGACAGTAGTCGAGGTTCACCTCATTCTCTGCTACCTGATTGCGCCCGAAGATAACGGTCGGTGCCACCTGCCATAGGAAGAGGGCGTCTGGCTCGTTCAGGCAACGGGCCACATACTCCTCCATCGCCAGAAAAAATGTCAGACGATGCTTCTTTTCTTCAGGTAGCTTGATGTACTTCATATATTTCAGGTTAGCGTCTGCAAATATATGAAGTTTTCATGTAACTTACAAGTTTTTCTCCAAGAATTTTAGTTCGGCCTCCAGCATTTCCAGTTTCGACATGCGGAAGCCGGCTTTGCGGGCTGTCTCTATCGGACGGGTATAGAGATAGTAAATCTCCATCCTGCGATGGAAATCATAGTCCAAACGCATCGACGGCGAATAAGGGGTCATCTCGTCGGTCATCTGGATCATCTTATCGACAAAAGCCTCATCCACACCATTGACGCCCAATGCCCTTGCAGCGCCGACAACCTCCATCATCTGTTCGCGGATAAGCTGACGGGTGGCCGGGTGCTTCAACAGCTCGTCGGTCTGGGCATGCAAGGCCACGGTCATGCCGTTGAAAGGCATGTTCCACACGGCCTTCTTCCATCGTGCCTCGTGATACTCCACCAGTCCCGTCTCGATACCGGCCTCGCGGAACTCGCTGACGACAGCCTGCATCAGGGCCTCGCCCTTACACGAGTAGTTGGCCAGGTTGATACTGCCGTAGCACTGGTGGTTCACCCGACCGTGCTCCGTCTTGGCCGAGCAGATGAAGGCCAGACCGGCTGCCAACTGTACGCCGGGGAAGTCGCGCTGCACGTCTTCCTCGACGCCGATGCCATTCTGGATGAGCACCACCAACGTGCGGGGGTGCAGCAACGGAGGCAGCAACTCTTTCAGTTTATCGTTGTTCACCGACTTCAGGCAGACCAGCACCACGTCGCACTGCGGCATGTCGGCGGTATTGTTATAGGCATTTGCCTGAATATGGAACGACCCGTCACAGGAATCGACCTGCAGACCGTTCTTCTTCACATACTCATAATCCGAGCGGAAGAGGAAATGCACCTCCTGACCAGCCTTCGCCAGCTTTCCGCCATAGTATCCGCCTATGGCTCCAGAACCAATAACACCGTATCTCATATCGTCTTTTTCAATTTTTGGGTGCAAAATTATAAAATAATTATGAATTATGAATTATGAATTATGAATTTTTTGTATCTTTGCACCCAAATGGAAAAACAGCAATTAGGTCTGCTTAAAAGTATTGACTATCCAGCAGACCTCAGAAAGTTGTCGATTGACGATTTACCGAAGGTCTGCAAGGAACTGCGGCAGGACATTGTCGAAGAGCTGTCGGTGAACCCGGGACACCTGGCATCGAGCCTCGGCGTCGTGGAACTGACGGTAGCACTGCACTATGTTTTCGACACACCCAACGACCGCATTGTCTGGGATGTGGGGCATCAGGCCTACGGACATAAGATACTGACGGGACGACGCGAGCAGTTTGCGACCAACCGCAAGCTGGGCGGCATACGCCCGTTCCCGTCACCCCAGGAGAGCGAATACGACACGTTTGCCTGCGGCCACGCCTCGAACAGCATCTCGGCTGCTCTCGGTATGGCCGTGGCATCCTCAAAAGAGGAGAGAGGAGAGAGGAGAGAGGAGAGAAAAGTCGTGGCCGTCATCGGCGATGGCGCCATGTCGGGCGGACTGGCCTTCGAGGGGCTGAACAACGTGTCGTCGTCGCCCAACAACCTGCTCATCATCCTGAACGACAACAACATGTCCATCGACCGTTCCGTGGGCGGCATGAAGCAATACCTGTTAGGCCTCAACACCAACAAGACCTACAACGCCATCCGTTTCAAGACGGAACGGTGGCTGCACGGCCGAGGCATGATGAACGACGACCGCCGCAAGGGACTGATCCGACTGTCGAACGCGCTGAAGAGTGCCATCTCCCACCAGCAGAATATCTTCGAGGGCATGAACATACGCTACTTCGGACCCTTCGACGGCCACGACGTCAAGGAACTGGTACGCATCCTGCGACAAATCAAGGACATGGAAGGACCGAAACTGCTGCACCTGCACACCCAGAAGGGCCATGGCTATGCTCCGGCCGAGAAGGATGTCACCACCTGGCACGCACCGGGAAAGTTCAATCCAGAGACAGGCGAACGCATCGTGAACAACGACCCCAGCCTGCCTCAGAAGTACCAGGACGTCTTCGGCTACACCTTGCTGGAACTGGCCGAACAGAACCCGAAGATTGTGGGCGTCACACCGGCCATGCCCACGGGCTGCTCCATGAACATCATGATGAAGGCCATGCCCGACCGCACGTTTGACGTCGGCATTGCCGAGGGCCACGCGGTGACCTTCTCAGGCGGCATGGCCAAGGACGGACTGATACCCTTCTGCAACATCTATTCGGCCTTCGCACAGCGGGCCTACGACCATATCATCCACGACGTGGCCCTGCTCGGGCTCCACGTCGTCTTCTGCTTTGACCGCGCCGGACTGGTCGGCGAGGACGGCCCCACCCACCACGGAGCCTTCGACCTGGCAGCCCTGCGCCCCATCCCCAACCTCACCATCGCCTCGCCCATGGACGAGCACGAGCTGCGCCGGTTGATGTACACGGCCCAGCTGCCCGACAAGGGACCTTTCGTCATCCGCTATCCACGGGGCGGCGGTGTCCTCAAGGACTGGCGCTGCCCGCTGGAGGAAATCAAGGTGGGCACTGGTCGCCGACTGCGTGAGGGCGGCGACGCTGACGTGGCCGTCCTGTCCATCGGACCTATCGGCAACGAGGCCCTGCAGGCCGCCGAGGCTACGGGGGCTGCCATGTACGACATGCGGTTCCTGAAGCCACTGGACGAAGACATCCTGCAGGAAGTGGGCCGGAGGTACAAGCGCATCGTGACCGTCGAGAACGGTGTCCGCAACGGCGGACTGGGCTCGGCCGTCATGGAGTGGCTCAACGACCACGGCTACACCACCCACGTCACCCGTCTCGGACTGCCCGACGACCGTTTCGTGGAGCACGGCACCGTCAGCGAACTACAGAAAATCGTCGGCATCGACGTTGAGAGTATCAAAAAAGCCATCGCAAAATGAAAATAGTCATTGTAGGAGCGGGAGCCGTGGGCACCCACCTGTCGAAACTACTGTCGCGTGAACATCAGGACTGTGTACTCATCGACGACAACGAGGAACGTCTGGAGGGCGTGGCCGAATACGACGTCATGACCTACAATGCACTGCCCACCAGCATCAACGCCCTGAAGGAGGCGGGTGCCGACAAGGCCGACCTCTTCGTCGGCGTCACCACCGAGGAGAGTACCAACATCTCGGCCTGCATCATCGCCCATGCCCTCGGCGCCAAGAAGACGGTGGCGCGCATCGACAACTACGAATACCTGAAACCCCAGAACCAGAAGTTCTTCCAGCAGTTGGGCATCGACTCCATGGTCTATCCCGAGGTGCTGGCGGCCATCGACATCACCAACGGCCTGAAGCTGTCGTGGGTACGGCAGCGGTGGGACGTCCACGACGGAGCCCTGGTCCTGCTGGGCATCAAGCTGCGGGCTGGCTGCGAGATACTGAACCAGCCGCTGAAAGACCTCTGCGGACCTGAGGACCCCTACCACGTGGTGGCCATCAAACGGCAGGGAGAGACCATCATCCCGGGCGGTCTCGACATGCTGCAGCTCAACGACCTGACCTACTTCATGACCACCAAGGAGTACATCCCCTATATCCGCAAGATTGTGGGAAAGGAGCACTACGCCGACGTCCACAACGTCATCATCATGGGGGGCGGCAAGACGGCGGTCCGCGCAGCGTTGACCATCCCCGACTATATGAACGTCAAGATCATTGAGAAGGATGCCGAACGCTGCGAAAAACTCAACCAGCTGTTGGCTGGCAGCGACGCCATGGTCATCCACGGCGACGGACGCGACCTGGGACTGCTCGAGGAGGAGGGCATCAAGACCACACAGGCCTTCGTGGCCCTGACGGGCAATGCCGAGACCAACATCCTGGCCTGTCTGACGGCCAAGAAGCTGGGGGTGCGCAAGACGGTCGCCATGGTCGAGAACCTCGACTACGTATCAATGGCCGAGGGACTGGACATCGGCACCATCATCAACAAGAAGACGGTGGCCGCCAGCCACATCTACCAGATGATGCTCGACGCCGACGTCAGCAACCTGCGCTCGCTGATGCTCGTCGACTCCGAGGTGGCCGAGTTCGTGGCGGCCGAGGGGTCACGCGTCACCAAGCGCGCCGTCAAGGACCTGGGACTGCCCTTCGGCGTCACCATCGGCGGACTGGTACGCGACGGCGAGGGAATGCTCGTCAGCGGTAACTCCCAGATACAGGCCGGCGACTCCGTCATGGTCTTCTGTCATGAGCAGAAACTGAAACACCTCGAACGCTTCTTCAAGAAGAATGTGATATGGTAAACTTCCGCATTATCTATAAGATCATCGGCTCACTGCTCTTCATCGAGGCCCTCTTCATGGGCTGGTGCCTCGCCGTGGCCTTCAGCCAGCACGAGGACGACATGCTGGCCTTCCTGCTGTCGATGCTGCTGACCTTCGGATTCGGATTCGTTTTCCTCTTCATGGGCCGCCATGCCGAGAACTCGCTGAGCCGCCGCGACGCCTACGTCGTAGTGACGGCCGTGTGGGTCATCTTCTCGCTGTTCGGCATGTTCCCCTTCCTCATCCACGGCAGCATCACCAGCCTCACCGACGCCTTCTTCGAGACGATGTCGGGATTCACCACCACCGGTGCCACCATCCTCGACGACGTGGAGTGCCTGCCCCACGGCATCCTCTTCTGGCGCTCGCTCATGCAGTGGATAGGCGGTCTGGGAATCGTGTTCTTCACCATCGCCATCCTGCCCTCGCTCGTCGGCGGCAGCGTCAAGATCTTCGCCGCCGAGGCCACCGGCCCCATCAAGGCCAA
Source organism: uncultured Prevotellaceae bacterium (assembly GCA_937898415.1). GTDB lineage: Bacteria > Bacteroidota > Bacteroidia > Bacteroidales > Bacteroidaceae > Prevotella. The sequence goes on from CALDLA010000087.1 coordinate 33,513, forward strand.
GATGCACCCGCGACTCACCACGTCGGCCAAATGGATCTGGACGGTCTACCTGCTGCTCACCGTTGCCTGCGGACTGTCCTACTGGGGAGCCGGCATGGACTGGTTCGAGGCCATGAACTACTCAATGACGACGACGGCCACCGGCGGATTCTCCATCCACAATGACGGGACGGCCGTCTTCAACTCGCCGTCCATCGACTACGTCTCCATCCTCTTCCAGTTCCTCTCAGGCGTCAACTTCACCTTATTATATATAAGCATCTTCAAACTGCGCCTCAGCGCCCTGCTGAGGAACACGGAGTTCAAGCTCTACCTGTGCATCGTCATCGGCACCACCCTGTGGATAGCCTACCTGCTGCTGACGCGGCTGGACTACTCCTTAGAGCACGCCTTCCGCTCGGCCCTGTTCCACGTCGTCTCATTCATGACCACCACCGGCGTGCTGGCCGGCGACAACCTGGCCGAGTGGCCCGTCATCACCTGGATACTCCTGGGCACCGTCATGTACCTCGGGGCCTGCGCCGGCAGCACCAGCGGCGGCTTCAAGTGCATCCGCAGTGCCATGCTGCTACAGATGCTGCGCAACAGCTTCCGACAAATACTGCACCCCAACGCCGTGCTGCCCGTACGCATCAACGGCCAGAGCATCCCGCAGTCAAAGCTCGTCGCACTCTTCGCCTTCTTCACCCTCACCGTCATCATGGTCATCGTCACGGCTGCCATCATGGTCGTCGCCGGCGTCGACAACATCAACGCCGCCACCATCGCCCTCAGCTGCGTCGGCAACGTCGGCCCCTCGTTGAGCACGGAGATAGGCCCCGTCATGTCGTGGTCGATGCTGCCCGCCTACATCAAGTGGACGCTCTGCCTGCTGATGCTCATGGGGCGACTCGAAATCATGACCGTCCTCGTACTCTTCACCCGCGCCTTCTGGAAAGAAAACTAAACATAAGAATCTGCAAATAACCAAAAACATCCAACAACTATGAACAAGAACGAGAAATTTGTCATCACCATCAATCGTGAGTTAGGAAGTGGCGGCCGCACCGTGGGCCGCAAGTTGGCTCAGCGGCTGGGCGTGGAGTTCTACGACAAGGCCGTCGTCAAGGGCCTGCAGGATCAGTACCACCTCACCACCGAGGAAATCGAGAAGCTGAAAGGCCGCAAGCAAGGTTGGTGGGCCGACTTCAAGCGCCAGCTGTTCGTCGGGCCGAGTACATCAGCCAACTACTACATCCCGAAAATGGGCGACGAGCCCGAACTCTTAGATACCGATGAAGTGTTCAAGGCCGAGACCATGATCCTGAAGGACATCGCCGCCGAGGAGTCGTGCGTCGTCGCAGGCCGCTCAGGCTTCTACGTGTTCCGCACTCACCCTAACCACCTCAGCATCCTCATCCAGGCCTCCATGCCCTTCCGCGTGGAACGGGTCGCCCGCAAGCAGAAAATGACCGAGGATGAGGCACGCAAGACCATCGACCGCATTGACAAGATGCGCGAGAACTACGTCAACAAGTACACCCACACCTCGCGCTACGACACCCGCAACTACCAGCTCGTCATCGAGGCCGACGGCAAGACCGAGGACGAGATTGTAGACCTCATCATGCAGTATATTGGCTAAAAATGGGCCGCCAAACTATTATCTCCGCCCCATTGAACTGGGAGTTCCATGGGGTGGAACTATGTTCTTGGCGAAGCACTTCAGGCTAAGACATAGTCTTGAAGGTACAACGATTTCGCTACCTATTAACAAAGTTATTTTTTGAGGGAATTTCCTTGTATGATTCAAGGAAAGTTCGTATCTTTGCAGCGAGAAGCCGCAAATGAACAAGCAGTTAGAAGCGGAGAACACGGAAGAACAGAAACCGAGAGTGAACCAGCGAAAGGAAAAATTTGCAGACTTCTTAATTGATGTGGCAAAATATGTCCTTACGGGCGTGGTTATCACTTCACTCTTTAACGATGTCACGGACAAGACTACTATCTACCTCGTAGGTTTGGGTGTTGTGTGCGCGACTCTATTGTTAGGATTAAGTTTAACAAGTAAAAGAAAGGACTAATAATATGGGTATGTATTTAGTTGGACTTTTTGTCGGTTTGCCGTGCTTGATAGCACTCATCTATTTGTGGCTGACACCTCCGGGAAGACGCTGGATGCGAATGAACGGGCTTTTATAGGAAAGGACAGCCTGATTTAGGACATCGGAAAGGGACTGAATCCTCGATTCCTCAGAAAAAATATTCGCCGAAACATCCGCTGGGATGTTTCGGCGAATAATTGATTGAGAATCGTGAACCTCACTCTCGCCTGATGCCCCAAATGATGGGAATGTCCTTTGCCCCAGCAACATATGTTAATTCACCCGCCAACCCTACATAATTGTAACAGAATGTCATTTATTAAAAAAATAGCACATTACTTCAACCCATCCAGATAGCGGCGCACGTCGTCCTGCAGACGGCGGAAGGGTTCTGACATGATGTAGCCGTTGTTCTTCTTCAGCATGGTCTTGACATCCTGCAGGGAGTTCTCATAGCAGGTCATCTCGTTACGCTTCTGCGTCTTGTGCGCCGAAGCGTAATAGATTTCGTTCTGACGCTCCTGACGCAGCAGATTGCAGACTTTAGACAGGATGGGAGCCACGACCGTGTCGAAGAGATGATGGCCCTGTATATATAAATAGGTGGTCTGAGGGGTGACGCCAAGGGCCTTGATGTCGTCCTTCGTCTTCAGATAGGCCTCCTTCGCATCAGGGAATTGCCGCTGCAAGTCATTCACCTTTACCCCCACCTTACGCCGCACATTGGCCAGCGACTTTTCCGGCTCACTCACCGTGAAGCCGCCAGGGTCGGCAATGCGATTGAAGTCGCTGATGCAGAACTTCGGGTAATCACCGTTGCGATAGAGCATGATGCTCCAGACGAAGAGGGGGAAGATGGCCTCGCTGAACTGGACGAAATAGTCGCGGAAGTCGAAGATGCGGTGGTCGTTCAGGGTGACAGAGACACAGACATTGTGCAGCGAGGGGGCATAGCACTGGTAGTTCTCGATGGCGTAGACATAGGTATGGAACACGAACGGACTATCCAGCACTCTTTTCGACTGATCCGTTGCGCCCTGCATCAGATAGTCGTAATCGGCATCGACGCAGGCTATCATGTCACGGCCCAGCACCGTCTCACCGTTCTCGCAGTTTTCCGCTTCTCTCCTGTCTTCTCTCATTCCTCCTCTCTTTTGCCACATCTTCCCTTTTCCCTCCAGGAAGTTCATCAGCACCGACTTCTTTCCACGCGTCAAGTTGACCTTCGAGGGCAGCATCACCTCGAAGTACCGCTTGTCGTCCTCGAAGGGAGTGAGCACCGTGCGCCAGAAGTAGATGTCGTCGTAGCTCTCGACGTAGGCAACAATCCTACGACGGGCATTCTTCGACTTCAGGGCGTTTGCTGCTTCGAAGTACTTGCTGTTGATGTTATCTTGCAGACGGGTGGGCATGGGGTAACGGGGAAATCTGGGATTAGAGGGTGATATCGGTGACTTCGGTGACGCTGTCCACCCAACCGTTCATGACGACGGCAGGCGAATGGGTGGTCAGGATGATCTGCACATGGGGGTTCAGCTCCAAGCAGAGGTCGATGAGGCGTTTCTGCCACTCGATGTGAAGGCTCACTTCCGGCTCGTCCATGAACAGCACATAGGGCTGGTCGTCCTCAACGAGCACAGTGAGCAGGATGGCCAGCATCTGCTTTTCGCCCGACGACAGCTGATAAGGCATCAGCACCTCACCTATCTGCGAGAAGCGTATCTCGTTCTCAGTGCGGACAATCTTCTTACCCGTCTCCTCGAACAGTTCGTCGACAATATCCTGGAAGCGCTTCTTCTTCAGCGACAGCTGCTGGGCAGCCTCCGCATTGCCGGCCTGTAGTTCGGCGATGATGCGGTTGCCGATGTTCACCTGATAGTCCAGGTACTTCCGCTGCAGGTGGTAGAGCTGAAAGTCGAGGGCACTGGAGATGCGGGTATCGACATGAGCCATCGTGTCAAGGTCGAGCACGGGCGAGTCCAGCGAGCGTATGACGTCGTAGCGTATCCACTTGGCATCCTCAGGCATCACATCGAGCCTGACGCCTTTCAGCATGTGTGACGGGAACTCGCCGCCTGCCGTCAAGCCCTTAACGACCTTATTCAAAATGGTGCTCTTACCCACACCGTTGATGCCGCTCAGGATGTTCACCTTGGGCGACAGTTCCCAGACGATGTGCTTCTTGCCGCTCCACAGGGCGTCAATCTCAATGCGTTTGATGTAGTCAGCGTACTTTTGCATATCCGTTCGTTTTGATGCCGCAAATATAGTATTTTTTTTCCATAGATGCAAATTTACGCCATTTTTGTTTGCGATTCTTTAAAAAAGTATTATCTTTGCACCCGAAAGTCATGCAATAGCAAACAACCTAAAATCCGAAAGAGATGAAAAAATACCTATATCTGTGTCTCATGGCGTTGGTCTGCACGGTGGGTTTCACCGCCTGCGGCGACGACGACGATGACATCACGATAGAAGAAATAGAAAGAGGCAAGGCTATCAACCAGAACGCACAGATCAAGGATAGCGGCAACTTCCTGACGCTGACCTATACCGCAAAAATCAAGGGTATAGACATCTCTGCCGTAGGGACCTACACCTTCGACGGCTTATCAGACAATGCGAAATGCACAAAGGCTACAATGACACAGAACTATCCCAACGAGGCCATTGCCCAGCAGGCATATAACGAAGAACATGCCCAAGACAGAGCCTCGGGCATGGTCACACTCAATGGACGACAGGTCATCCACGATGAAACTGATTTCTATAAAGGCTTGACGAAGACGGAAGTCAGAAAAGCACTGGACGACATCATCGTGTGGGTGATGACTGACGGCTCGTCCATGGCACGAACGTACCGTTCCCTGAAATAAAATCAATCAGCGCCACGTCAAAGATCAATACCGAATAAGCCGGTATGCCCGTCTGAGACTGCGAACCGTAGCCCAGCGTATAAGGGATATACACCCTCCAGCGGTCACCTTTGTGCATGGCCTGCAAAGCTGTTGAAAAACCCTCCTTGAAATCACTCGCCACACCGTCAAGGACACCCGTCGTACGGATGTTGAAGGTGCCAATATACGTCTGGTCGAAGACATATCCCTCCGGATAAGTTATCGACGGGATGAGCCGTCCGCGATAGCTGACGCGTACGGAATCGCTGTAGAGGGGCGACTCCGTTCCGTCACCGGCCTCCAGCACCTTGACATAGACATAGTCGGTGCTGACGCCAGTTGTTGACGGATCTTTCGTAAAGGTCTTGATTTTCTTCCAGGCAATGCCTCCCCGACTCAGCGAATCTTCCAGCGAGGCAAAATAGTCGTCGTTGCGCGACTGCCAGTTGGCATACTCATCGTTGGGGTCGATTTCGTCAGACTCAGAGCAGGACGTCAGCGCGGCTACGCCGCTAATGAATAGAGAACAGTGAATAGTGAACAGTGCCAGAGTCACCATTCTCCGTCTCATTCCAATTATCTTGAATATCTCCGTCATCATAATTATTCACTATTCACTATTCACTAGGCCGCAGGCCGCAAATCACTTAGAGAGTTTCTTCAGCAGGCTGGCAATACTAACCTTATCCTCGATGATGCTATTCAGCTCGCTGATAGCCACACGCTCCTGCTCCATCGTATCGCGGAAACGCAGGGTGACGCAGCCGTCGTTCAGGGTGTCATGGTCGACGGTGACGCAGTACGGCGTACCGATGGCGTCCTGACGGCGATAGCGTTTGCCGATAGAGTCCTTCTCGTCGTACTGACAGGCAAAGTGATACTTCAGCTGGTCGATAATCTCGCGGGCTTTCTCAGGCAGACCGTCCTTCTTGACGAGCGGCATCACAGCACACTTCACAGGAGCCAAAGCTGCCGGCAAGTGCAGTACGGTACGTGTTTCGCCATTGGCCAGTTTCTCCTCCTCGAAGGCGTGGCACATGATAGAGAGGAACATACGGTCGACACCAATAGAGGTCTCAATAACATACGGCGTATAGCTCTCGTTGGTCTGCGGGTCGAAGTACTTGATGCTCTTGCCGCTGAATTTCTCATGCTGGCTGAGGTCGAAGTTGGTACGCGAGTGGATACCCTCCACCTCCTTGAAGCCGAACGGCATCTTGAACTCGATGTCGGTGGCGGCGTTAGCGTAGTGAGCCAGTTTGTCGTGGTCGTGGAAGCGGTAGTTCTCGGCGCCGAAGCCTAAGGCCTGATGCCAGGCCATGCGCTGCTCCTTCCATTTGGGGAACCACTCCAGCTCGGTGCCGGGCTGTACGAAAAACTGCATCTCCATCTGCTCGAACTCCCTCATGCGGAAGATGAACTGACGGGCGACAATCTCGTTACGGAAAGCCTTACCAATCTGGGCGATACCAAAGGGAATCTTCATGCGACCAGTCTTCTGGACGTTCAGGTAGTTTACAAAGATACCCTGAGCGGTCTCAGGACGCAGATAGACCTTCATCGAACCGTCGGCTGACGCACCCATCTCAGTGGCGAACATCAGGTTGAACTGGCGCACGTCAGTCCAGTTGCGGGTGCCACTGATGGGGCACACAATCTCCTCGTCGAGGATAATCTGCTTCAGCTCGTCCAGGTCAGGACCCTGCATCGCTGCAGCATAGCGGGCATGGAGGGCATCGCGCTTCTCCTTGGTTTCCTTCACACGCTCACTGGTGGCCAGGAACTGCTCTTCGTTGAAAGCATCCTTGAAACGCTTGCGGGCCTTCTCGACTTCCTTCTGGATTTTCTCGTCGTACTTGGCAATCTGATCCTCAATGAGGACGTCGGCGCGATAACGCTTCTTCGAGTCGCGGTTGTCAATGAGGGGGTCATTGAAAGCATCGACATGACCAGAGGCCTTCCATATCGTCGGGTGCATGAAGATGGCCGAGTCAATACCCACGATGTTCTCGTGCAGCATCGTCATGGCCTTCCACCAGTACTGCTTAATGTTATTCTTCAACTCCACGCCGTTCTGACCGTAATCGTAGACGGCGCCTAAACCATCGTAGATCTCACTCGAAGGGAATACAAAGCCGTACTCCTTGCAGTGGCTCACGATTTTCTTAAATACATCTTCTTGTGCCATAATTCTTTAGATTTCGAAATTTGGGTGCAAAGGTAATAAAAAGAAGTGAGAAGTGAGAAGTGAGAAGTAAGAAATTAACAAAAAAACGTAGAAATATTTGGTAGTTTCAAAAATATTTGCTACTTTTGCACCCGCTAACAACAAATGACAGGGGCATAGCCCAGTTGGTTTAGAGCGCTGCAGTCACATTGCAGAGGTCCCCGGTTCGAGCCCGGGTGTCCCTACGAAGGCAGGTCACAAATGGATGTGACCTGCTTTTTTCGTTAAATAATGTATGTTTTACCGCTTTTCCAACTTTTTTTCGTACTTTTGCCTCACGAAAACCTAAAGGATAGATATGGACGACGAAATCATAGAAACCGCAGAGGCCACAGAGGCCCACTCTGACTATAAGCCGGTGAACCGCTTCGACGCTGCAGCGGTGCATCACCTGTCGGGCATGTACCAGACATGGTTCCTTGACTACGCCAGCTACGTGATATTAGAGCGCGCCGTACCGAACATCGAGGACGGATTCAAGCCTGTGCAGCGCCGTATCATGCACTCCATGAAACGCATGGATGACGGACGATACAACAAGGTGGCCAACATCGTGGGCCATACCATGCAGTTCCACCCCCACGGCGACGCCTCCATCGGCGACGCACTGGTGCAACTGGGACAGAAGGACCTGCTCATCGACACACAGGGAAACTGGGGAAACATCCTGACTGGCGACCGTGCCGCCGCCCCACGATACATCGAAGCCCGTCTGTCGAAGTTCGCCTTGGACACCGTCTTCAACCCCAAGACTACCGACTGGCAGCTCAGCTACGACGGACGCAACAAGGAGCCTATCACGCTCCCTGTGAAATTCCCGCTGCTCCTGGCACAGGGAGCCGAGGGCATTGCCGTTGGACTCAGTTCAAAAATCCTGCCGCATAACTTCAACGACATCTGCGATGCCGCTATCCAGTACCTGCACGGCCAGGCGTTCCAGCTATATCCCGACTTCCAGACCGGCGGCAGCATCGACGTCAGCAAGTATAACGACGGACAGCGCGGCGGGGTACTGAAAGTACGGGCCAAGATAGAGAAACTGGACCAGAAGACACTCGTCATCCGCGAACTGCCCTACTCGAAGACCGTGCCGACACTCTGCGAAAGCATCACCAAGGCCATTGAGAAGGGGAAGATAAAGGCCAGGCGCGTGGACGACCTGACATCAGCCAACGTCGAAATCTTAGTACACCTGGCACCTGGCGTCTCGTCGGACAAGACGCTCGACGCCCTCTATGCCTTCACTGACTGCGAAATCAACATCTCGCCCAACTGCTGCGTCATCAGCGACCAGAAGCCGCAGTTCCTGACCGTCAGCGACGTGCTCCGCCATTCGGTTGAGCGCACCAAGGACCTGATTCGACAGGAACTGGAAATCCGCAAGGGCGAACTGATGGAACAGCTCCACTTCTGTTCCTTGGAAAAGATATTCATCGAGGAGCGTATCTATAAAGACCGTAAGTTCGAACAGGCGCCGAACGTCGATGCCGTCTGCGAACATATCGACGAGCGCCTGACGCCCTACTACCCCACACTGGTCCGCGAGGTGACGAAGGACGACATCCTGAAACTGCTGGAAATCAAGATGCAGCGCATCCTGAAGTTCAACAAGGACAAGGCCGACGAACTGATGGCGCGTATCAAAGCGGAGATTGAGGAGATAGACCGCGACCTGGCGAACCTCACGGAAGTGACGGCCGACTGGTTCCAGTTCCTCAAGGACAAATACGGCAAGGACCATCCGCGACTGACCGAGATACGCAACTTCGACACCATCGAAGCCACAAAGGTGGCCGAGGCCAACCAGAAGCTCTACATCAACCGCACGGACGGTTTCATCGGCACAGGACTGAAAAAGGACGAGTACGTGTGCAACTGTTCTGACATCGACGACATCATCATCTTCTATCGCGATGGTAAGTACAAGGTAGTGCGTGTAGCCGAGAAACTGTTTGTCGGTAAAAACGTGCTCCACCTGCAGGTATTTAAGAAGAATGACTCGCGTACCATCTATAATGTAGTCTATCGGGATGGCAAGAAGGGTGATTACTTCATCAAACGCTTCAACGTGACGTCGATGACCCGCGACAAGGAGTACGACCTGACGCAGGGGACACCAGGGTCGAAGGTGATGTACTTCACGGCCAACCCCAACGGCGAAGCGGAAATCATCAAGGTGACGCTCGACCCGAACCCGAAGCTGAAGAAGATTTTCATCGACAAGGATTTTTCAGAAGTGATGATCAAGGGACGCGCCTCGAAGGGAAACCTGCTGACCAGGAACTCAGTCCACCGCATCGGCTTGAAGAGCCACGGCCACTCTACATTGGGCGGACGGAAGGTATGGTTCGACCCCGATGTCAACCGTCTGAACTACGACGAGCACGGCACACTCCTGGGCGAGTTCTTCGACGAGGACCAGATACTGGTCGTGCTGCAGAACGGCGATTTCTACCTGACAAGCTTCGACGTCAACAACCATTACGAGGAAAACATCCTGCGCATCGAGAAGTGGCAGCAGGACAAGGTGTGGAGCGCCGTCCTCTGGGATGCCGACAACCAGGGCTATCCCTATGTCAAGCGGTTCCTCATGGAGGCCTCAAAGCGCAAGCAGAACTTCTTAGGCGACAACCCGCTTTCGAAGCTGGTACTGCTGACCGACCAGGTATATCCCCTCATCAAGGTGACCTATGGTGGCGTCGACGAGTTCCGTGGTTCCGAGGAAGTCGACGTCGAACAGTTCATCACCGTCAAAGGCTTCAAGGCCAAGGGCAAGCGCCTGTCAACTTACCAGATAGAGAGCATCGTGGAACTTCCCCCAACGCGCTTCCCAGAACCCCCAGAAGCTCCAGAGACCCCAGACGTCCCTGACGCCCCAGAAGAAGACCTTGACCCCGATGCCGGCAAGAGCGAACAGCAGGTCATTGACGAAATAACCGGTCAGACTAATTTATTTGCGGCCTTCGGCCTAGAGAATAACAAAGAGTGAAAAGTGAAAATAATTATCTTTAAAATAGCAAGAAAAGTGGCAGTGATACTATTCACTATTCACTGTTCACTATTCACTAGCCCCACAGGGGCGCTGGCACAGACCAGCATCACCAACAGCTACCAGATAGGCGTCGGAAGCACCAATATCCTCGACACTTATCTGTCGCAGGAGAAGTTCAGCGGACTGGGGCTGACGCTGCTCACCACCAACGAACGGTGGAAAGGCGACAATCCGTGGTCAACCATGCTGCAGCACGAACTGAACTTCACGTCGGCAGAAGACCGGGCAAAGACGGTCAACGAACTGCAAGGCGACTACACGCTGCTCGTAGGACGGTATTACAAATGGCACTTCAACCGATTCGACATCCAGGCCGGTGCCATGGCCGCCATGAACTTCGGCTTCATCTACAACACCAGCAACTCCAACAATCCTGCACAGGGACGGATGTCGCTGAACCTCATGCCGGCAGGCGTCGCCACTTACAAACTGCCTTTCAGTGAACGGCGGCCCTGGACGCTGCGCTACGAACTGGAGCTGCCCTTCGTCGGCATCATGTTCAGTCCCAACTACGGACAGTCCTACTACGAAATATTCTCACGCGGCAACTACGACCATAACATCGTGCCTACCACCTTCGTCGCCACGCCTAACCTGCGGCACATGTTCTCAGTGGATTACGGTGTCAGCCGCTCGCTGACCCTCCGCCTCAGCTATCTCGGCGACTACCAGCAGGCCAGTGTCAACAACCTGAAGTCGCACATCTACCACCACCGCGTCATGGTCGGCATCGTGCGCAACTTCTCTATTATCAACCGCCCATGAAGAAATTACTACTGATAAGCCTCTTAGGCTTCTTCTGTCTGTCCTCCTGCGTCGATGAAGACGAGTTCCCCGACACCCCGATGGGTAACTTCGAGGCACTCTGGAAAATCATCGACGAGCACTACTGCTTCCTCGACTATAAGAAACAGGAATACGGTCTCGACTGGCAGCAGATACACGACAAATACGTAGTGCGCATCAACAGCAACATGAGCAACCAGCAGTTGTTCGAGGTCATGGGGCTCATGCTTAACCAACTCTACGATGGACATGTCAATCTCACGGCAGCCCACGACCTGGCCCGGTTCTGGCAGTGGTACGAGAACTATCCGTCCAACTACAGCGACTCACTTGAGCGCATCTACTTAGGCACCGACTACCGTATTGCCTCCGGACTGCGCTACAAAATCCTCGACGACAACATCGGCTACATCCGCTACGAATCGTTCACCAACCCCATCGGCTCTGGCAACCTGACCGAAGTGCTCAACTACTTCATGCTCTGCCGAGGCATCATCATCGACATCAGGGGCAACGGCGGTGGCGACCTGACCAACGCCGAGAAACTGGCGGCACGGTTCACCAACGAACGCACACTCGTCGGCTATATGCAGCACAAGACAGGACCAGGACACAGCGACTTCTCTGAAATGGAACCCCGATACATTGACCCCGCCGCCACCCTTCGATGGCAGAAGCCGGTCTGCGTGCTCACCAACCGGCACGTCTTCTCGGCTGCCAACGAGTTCGCCATGTACATGAAGGCGATGCCCCACGCCAAGGTCGTGGGCGACTACACCGGCGGAGGCTGCGGAATGCCCTTCAGCTCGTCACTTCCCAACGGTTGGATCGTACGCTTTTCAGCCGTCCCCATGTACGATGCCCGGCGCGAACCAACAGAGTTCGGTATCACCCCCGATGTCTATGTAACCATGCGTGATGAGGACTTCAAACGCGGCAAAGACACAATTATTGAGGCCGCACGTAAACTTTTATCGGAATATATTTGGTAGTTTCCGAAAAAAGTATTACCTTTGCACCCGCTAATGACAAAACGCGGCACAAAACGCGCCTGTGGCGGAATTGGTAGACGCGCCAGACTTAGGATCTGGTATCTCACGATGTGCAGGTTCGAGTCCTGTCAGGCGCACAAGCGCTTCGCTAGTGAAAAGTGAAGAGTGAAAAGAGAAAAGTAAAGTCGGCATAGCTCAGCTGGTTAGAGTATCACCTTGACATGGTGGGGGTCCTTGGTTCGAATCCAAGTGTCGACACAAAACAAATCTCCAAGTCGTTGGAAATCAACAATTTGGAGATTTTTCTTTTCCTGTTTTGGCGTCATTTTGGCGTGATTATAGATTTTTGGCGCTCCTTAGACCCTATTTTTGAAGTTTGCAATCTCAGGGTTTACAAATGGAGGGATTATCAGAACTTCGGCATTCTATATTCCCTATAGTTGAGCCAAAAGATGAGAGCAGTACCGCCACAGATAAGAACGAGGAAAAGGAATGGTACCCACAGACGCTCCCATAGCTGATCCCAAAGGCAATGCCCTGCGGCTGCATAGGTGGCATAGGATGTACTGGCAATGGTCATGATAATCATTGCCCAGAAGTTCCACCAAAAAATTGTTAATAATCATATGTTATTTATTCTCTTGTTTCGTCGTTCTGAGACCAAACGGATAAATAAAATTCGCCGACCCCACCTCTCAATGTCTCGGCGAATAATTTTCTGTGGGGGAATTGGAGTGGTCTTTTGCACCTTAACCGAAGCTACGCCCACGATCATCTTGCAGGCCTGCTTCACCTTTTGAACGAGGCTCTCGTCGGGAATTTGTAATACCAGTGTTGCCATAATCGTATCGTTTTACGTTTCGAGTGCAAGTATACAAATTTTCCACAAATTGCCATCAATTAAAGCATAATTTTTTTGGCAATCATCCGATAGTTTATAGTATGCCCTGCCATCCATCCTTCCATTTTTCCATTTATCATGGTTGCGGTAATAATGGCAAGTGCTCCACTTCCTCTTCTTGAC
>CALDLA010000088.1 GCA_937898415.1 uncultured Prevotellaceae bacterium
AAATGACCCCGCCAGTCAGGACTTTAGAGGGGTCAAAATAAAAAAGTTTTCGGGGTTCAACATCGCTTTGCCCTCGGGGGTCAAACACGCTCGGCTTTTCCAGCAGGCAAATACCAATCATTTAGTAGATGTAGAAGTAAAAACACAAATATATGAAAGTAAGTTTGTTGAAAGTTTCGCGAAAGAAGGAGGTCATCAAGCGCATAGAACTGTCGGAACTGGCAGAGAGGATTCGCGTGGGACTAGGACGTGAACCGCTTTATCGACTCCACCCGCATTGAGCAGTACGACCCTGTGAACACCTGGCTCGACAAGTTGCCGAAGTGGGACGGAGAGGATCGTATAGCGGCACTCGCGGAACGAGTGCCGACCAACCAGCCGCATTGGGAGAAGTACCTGCGATATTGGCTGGTGGGTATGGTGGCCCAGTGGCGCGAGAGTGACAAGCAGCTGACAGGCAATGCGTTGACGCCGTTGCTGATTGGTCGTCAGGGTTGCGGCAAGACGCGTTTCTGCAAGATCCTGCTGCCGCCAGAGCTGCGCGACTACTATAACGATAAGCTGAACTTCAAGAACGAGTTCGACCTGAACATCGCGCTGACGTCGTTTGCGCTGATCAACATCGACGAGTTCGACAAAACCACCAACTCGCAGCAGATTGTGCTGAAGTATCTGCTGTCGTCGGCCGACGTGAAGTTCCGTCCGCCCTACGGTAAGACCATCAAGCAGTATCGTCGTTATACCTCGTTCATCGGCACCACCAATCAGCAGCAGCCATTGGTGGACCCCACGGGTTCGCGACGTTTCGTCTGCGTGGGCATTCCTGCAGGTAAGAACATCGACTTTACGGATAACCTCGACCACCGGCAGCTCTATGCCCAGGCCCTGCACCTATTTAATATAGGTGAGCGTTTCTGGCTGGACGATGACGAGATACAGACGTTGATTGAGGAGAGCGTGCCCTACCAACGAACCGTCGATTTAGTGGAGATGATCAACGAGACCTTCCGCAAACCCAAGGACGGCGAAGGTCGATGGTGGGGAACGACAGAAATCCTCAATACCTTCGCCAGCCGCTATGTCTACTTCGATGCCAAGCGAGCTACCCCGGCCGTATTGGGCAAGGCGATGAACAACTACCGCTTCAGCTTCCGTCACCGCATGGTGAACGGCTGTTCAGAATATTGGCTTTGCGAGAAAAAAAATAACAATGGGAAGCAGTCTCATTCTCGACCAACTTCCCATTCTTGTGATTCCGGCGGGATTCAAACCCACAACCTTCTGATCCGTAGTCAGATGCTCTATTCAGTTGAGCTACGGAACCTCCGTTTTCTGATTTGCGGGTGCAAAGGTACGGACTTTTTTTGAACTGACCAAATTTTTCTTCAACTTTTTTTCGAAAAAGATGAATTTACTGTAATTTCTTTGTAACTTTGCACACGAAATGAAACAATTTGCATTGATAATATGGATTGCAGCCGCTATCATTGCTGCCTCGGCAGCCACGCTGCAGGAAGAACTGAAATACTATCTTGACCGCCATAACGTACAGGATGAAGGGTACGAAATGGTAGCCAATTATGCCGTTCATGGCGACACAATGCTGACACAGTTGCCCGAGGAAACGATGCAGTTGCTGAACGTCGGACAGTGGAAGGGCATCAGCCGTGAGGGAACTGGCATGGAGCGCGACACGTTGGGACGTATCGTGATTGGGCGCTACGAGGCTGATACGCTGACCGTCGGCATCAGGGTGGATACCGCAGCCGTCTATTCCGGCGACTTCGCCGGTGGACAGGCCAGCGGTCATGGCTGCACACTCCTGGCTGACGGAACCTATTACGAAGGACAATGGGTTGACGACTGCCGTCACGGCTTTGGTTTTGCCATCGCCCCTGGTACCCACATCAGGGTTGGCGAATGGAAAGCTGACCGATACCTCGGTGAACGGATGCACTACACCAGTGAGCGTATCTACGGCATTGACATCTCGCGCTATCAGCATGGCAAGGGACGAAAGAAATACCCAATCCTGTGGGACCGGCTGCGCATCTCATACCTCGGCTATAAGAACCAGCAGCACGCCATGGGAGCTGTTGACTACCCGGTGTCGTTCGTTTTCATCAAGTCTACCGAGAGCACCAACATTCACAACCCATACTACGCCAATGACTATGTGATGGCACGAAAGCAGGGAATTCCCATCGGTGCCTACCACTTCTTCTCGTGCAAAGTGTCGGGAACGGCCCAGGCGCAGTATTTCCTGAACAGCACCCTGTTCCGTCCTGGCGACCTGCCCCCGGTGCTCGACCTGGAGCCCTACCCCAGCCAGATAGAAGCCATGGGTGGTACGGAAGTTTTGTTCCGAAATGTTCGTGCATGGCTTCAGACCGTGGAGCGTCACGTCAAGGTGAAACCCATCTTGTACGTTAGCCAGAGTTTTGTCAATCGCTATCTGTCAGAAGCACCAGACTTAAAGCATGACTATCAGGTTTGGATTGCGCGGTATGGTGAATACAAGCCCGACGTGAAGTTAGCCGTATGGCAACTTTCGCCGAACGGACGTGTCAGCGGTATTCAAGGCGAGGTGGACATCAACGTGTTCAACGGCTACCATACGCAGTGGGAAGAGTTCCTGCAGGAAATGACCCTTAAATAATAAGGTGAAGGGTGAAGGGTGATGAGTGAAGGGTGAAAAGATAAAAAAAGATTTGAAATCGTTTGGCGGTTTCGGAAATAATCACTACCTTTGCACTCGATTTTCAAATCAGCGTTTCCGATCGTGAAGCGTTTCCACCGTTTTTTTATATCCAACAAAGACATTTATACGCATATTCTATGTATACCAAAGAACAACTAGAACAGATGGAGATTGCCCAGCTGATGGGCATTGCACAGGAACTGGACATCAAGGTGAACCAGGACGAAACTCAGGAAAACGTCATCTACGCCATTCTTGACAAAGCCGCCGAGCAGAGTGCTACGGGCGATAGTCAGGCTAAGCGCAAGAGAACAAGGATAGTGAAGAAAGACACCGACCGGGTATATACCGTCAATGGTAAGGAGGGCGAGAACTTTGATGTGAAGAGCCGCGGCAAGAAGACTGCCGAGGCACCGTCGCTGTTCAGCGACACCCCCGTCGCTGCACCGGCCGAGGAAGCAGAGCCAGCACCCGCTGAGGCAAAGGAGGAACCAGCTGCAGCAGAAAAGCCGGCCCCCAAGAAGCGCGGACGGAAATCGAAGGCTGAGCTTGCCGCCATTGCCGCTGCCGAGGCTGCCGAGAAGGCTGCCAAGACAGAGGAACAGCAGGAGCCTCAGGAGCAACCGGAGGAACCGTCAGAACTGGCAGCGGATATCGTGCCTGAAGCCTCGGAGCTTTCGGAGGCTGACAACGACGAGGCGACCTCACAAGAAATGCTGGAACAACTGCAGGAGCGGATGGCACAGCACAATCAGGAGGAAGCGACGGCCGATGTCAATCCGGAAGGCATCTGGGAAGGTGACCCCAACGATGGCACGGACTTCATCATTGTAGAAGATCTGCCCATCGAGGATCAGGGTGCCATCCCCACCCTCGATATGTTTGACCGCCCTGTCGTACAGCATATTCCTGACATCCAGCCTGTTGCGCAGCGCCCGTCAGTCAATGTCGGCAATAACGACAAGTTTGAATTCAACGATATCATTACAGGTAACGGCGTACTCGAAATCCTGCAGGACGGCGGATACGGATTCCTGCGCTCCAGCGACTACAACTACCTGTCGTCGCCCGATGACATCTACGTCGCTCCGCAGCAGATTAAGAAGTGGAGCCTGAAGACGGGTGATGTCGTGGAATGTACAGTTCGTCCGCCGCATGACAATGAGAAGTATTTCGCCTTGTCGAACATCACCAGCATCAACGGACGTAATCCTAACGAGGTACGCGACCGTGTCAGCTTCGAACACCTGACGCCGCTGTTCCCCGAAGAGAAGTTCAAGCTCTGCGGCGACCCGCAGACCACCAATCCGTCGGTGCGCATCGTTGACCTCTTCTCGCCCATCGGTAAAGGACAGCGCGCCCTCATCGTGGCTCAGCCCAAGACCGGTAAGACCATCCTGATGAAGGACATTGCCAACGCCATTGCTGCCAACCACCCCGAGGCTTACATCATGATGCTGCTCATCGACGAGCGTCCTGAGGAGGTTACCGACATGGCCCGCACCGTCGATGCTGAGGTCATTGCCTCGACCTTCGACGAGCCCGCCGACCGTCACGTCAAGATTGCCGGTATCGTCTTAGAGAAAGCCAAGCGTATGGTGGAGTGTGGTCACGACGTTGTCATCTTCCTCGACTCGATTACCCGTCTGGCCCGTGCCTATAACACCGTCGCCCCGGCTTCCGGAAAGGTGCTGACGGGTGGTGTCGATGCCAACGCCCTACAGAAACCCAAGCGTTTCTTCGGTGCAGCCCGTAACATCGAAGGCGGTGGTTCGCTGACCATCATTGCTACGGCTCTCGTTGATACCGGCTCCAAGATGGATGAAGTCATCTTCGAGGAGTTCAAGGGTACGGGTAACTCCGAAATCCAGCTCAACCGTTCGCTCAGCAACAAGCGCATCTTCCCGGCTATCGACCTCGTTATGTCTTCGACGCGCCGCGACGACCTGCTGCAAGACCCAACGACGCTCAACCGTATGTGGATAGCCCGTAAGTTCATTGCCGAGATGAACCCGATAGAGGCCATGAACACCATCCGCGACCGGCTGATTCAATCCCGCTCAAATGAGGAGTTTCTCATATCAATGAACGGATAATTGTTAAATAAACGTAAAAGCACCGGCTTTCATTGGAGTCGGTGCTTTTTTGTGGCTGAAAATCAGTAACTTTGCAGCCGCTTTGCCCAAAAAGGGCAGATAGGAGTAAGAACAGGCGCTTCTCCTATAGAATATTAACCCAGAAAACCCCGACCCGGTAAACGTCTGTCCTGGTCAAAAAAAGCCCCATTCGAGAGAAGGGGCAAGAGAAAAACAATTATGTCAGAATTAACAAAGAACGTTAAGCCGCTCGACGAGTTCAATTGGGATGAGTTTGAGAAAGGCACCGTAGTAAACGTCAGCAAGGAAGAGCTCGACAAAGCCTACGACGAAACCCTGAACAAAGTAGCCGACCATCAGGTAGTTGACGGTAAGGTCATCTCTGTTGACAAGAAGGAAGTTGTTGTCAACATCGGTTACAAGAGCGACGGTATCATCCCCGCTTCTGAATTCCGTTACAATCCCGACCTGAAGATCGGCGACAGCGTAGAGGTCTACGTAGAGAGCGCTGAGGACAAGAAGGGTCAGCTCATCCTGTCGCACAAGAAGGCTCGTCTGAGCAAGGCTTGGGACCGCGTCAACGCAGCTCTCGAGGCTGAGGAGATTGTTCAGGGCTTCATCAAGTGCCGCACGAAGGGCGGTATGATTGTCGACGTATTCGGCATCGAGGCATTCCTGCCCGGTTCGCAGATCGACGTTCACCCCATACGCGACTATGATCAGTTCGTTGGAAAGACCATGGAGTTCAAGATTGTGAAGATCAATCAGGAGTTCCGCAACGTTGTTGTCTCGCACAAGGCTCTCATCGAGGCCGAGTTGGAGGCACAGAAGAAGGAAATCATCGGCAAGCTCGAGAAGGGTCAGATCCTCGAAGGTACCGTCAAGAATATCACTTCTTACGGTGTATTCGTTGACCTGGGTGGTGTTGACGGACTCATCCACATCACCGACCTCAGCTGGGGCCGCGTCGACGACCCGAAGAAGGTGGTCGAGCTCGACCAGAAGATCAATGTCGTTATCCTCGACTTCGACGACGAGAAGAAGCGCATCGCCCTCGGTCTGAAGCAGCTGACTCCGCATCCCTGGGATGCTCTGGATGCTGACCTCAAGGTGGGTGACCACGTGACTGGTAAGGTTGTCGTTATCGCCGACTACGGTGCATTCGTTGAGATTCAGCCCGGTGTTGAGGGTCTGATCCACGTCAGCGAGATGTCTTGGAGCCAGCACCTGCGCTCAGCTCAGGAGTTCCTGAAGGTTGGCGACGAGGTGGAGGCTGTCATTCTGACCCTCGACCGCGACGAGCGCAAGATGTCGCTCGGTATCAAGCAGCTCAAGGAAGATCCCTGGGAGGCTATCGAGACCAAGTATCCTGTTGGTTCTAAGCACAATGCCAAGGTTCGCAACTTCACCAACTTCGGTGTATTCGTTGAACTGGAAGAGGGTGTTGACGGTCTGATTCACATCAGCGACCTCAGCTGGACCAAGAAGGTAAAGCACCCCTCAGAGTTCACACAGGTTGGTGCCCAGATCGACGTTATCGTGCTCGACATCGACAAGGAGAACCGTCGTCTGAGCCTCGGTCACAAGCAGCTGGAGGACAATCCTTGGGATGTCTTCGAGGAGAAGTACACCGTCGGCTCTGTCCACACCGGTAAGATTACCGAACTGCTGGAGAAGGGCGCCGTTGTTGCCCTCGACGAGAATGTGGAAGGCTTCGCCACTCCGAAGCACCTCCAGAAGGAGGACGGCTCTCAGGCTCAGCAGGGCGAGGAACTGCCGTTCAAGGTGATTGAGTTCAACAAGGACTCGAAGCGTATCATCCTGAGCCACAGCCGCACGTTCGAGGATCCTCAGCGTGAGGAGAAGAAGGCTGCTGCCAAGAAGGCTGCTCCCCGTGCCACCAAGAAGGACGACGCTCCGAAGATTGAGAACGTTGCTGCCAGCACTACGCTCGGCGACATCGACGTCCTGGCTGAACTGAAGGCTAAGATGGAAAAAGGCGAGTAAAATCGTGAAAAACCGTTAAATATGGGCGGTAGGGTGTGTTATTTACACCCTACCGCTCTTTTTTTTACTATTTTTCATTGTCATTTCAAATAAAAGTTGTAAATTTACACCCAAATTTGTAATACTGTAAATTTAAACTAAAAACCAATTACAATGAAAAACCTGAAAGGTAGCTTTTTAGGCATGGGCATTGCTGCTGCAATGTTCACTGCATGTACTGGCGGACAGCAGGCTCCGCAGCTCACGGTATCGGGTCTCGACCCTGCCAAGTTTGACACCACCATCCAGGAGAAGCCCGTGAAGCTCTTCACCCTGAAGAACGAGAACGGCATGGAGGTGTGCATCACCAACTACGGCGGACGTGTGGTCTCACTCGTCGTTCCTGACAAGGACGGCAATCCCACCGACGTGGTGCTGGGTTTCGACAACATCGCCCAGTATGCTGACACGCTGAACTCACCCACCGACTACGGTTCCAGCGTCGGCCGCTATGCCAACCGCATCTGCGACGGTAAGTTCAAGATTGGAGAAGAGGCCTATCAGTTGCGCCAGAACGACCCGCATGATGGCGACACCCGTATCCACTCTCTGCACGGCGGCGGTGCTACGGGCTGGATGAATAAAGTATATGATGCTGAGCAAGTTGACAGCAAAACGTTAAAGCTTACCATCGTTGCCGAGGACGGCGAAAACGGATTCCCTGGAACCATTACTGCCGTAACCACCTACAAGATTACGGACGACAACACACTTGACATCACATGGGAGGCTGAGACTGACAAGCCGACCATCATCAACCAGACCAACCACAACTACTACAACCTGAGCGGTGACTTGGAGAACCCAGGCTACGACCAGGTGCTCTACGTGAATGCCGACAACTTCACCGAGGCTGACTTCAGCTATATGCCTACGGGCAAGATCCTTCCCGTTGAGGGCACTCCGATGGACTTCCGTACTCCGCACGCCGTTGGCGACTCTATCAAGTCGGAGTACTATCAGACGAAGAATGCCCACGGCTACGACCACAACTGGTGCCTGAATACCTATAAGGACGGCAAGGGCGACGACACGCAGGTTTGCGCTTCGCTCTACAGTCCCAAGAGCGGCATCTTCATGGAGATGTACACCAACGAGCCCGGCGTTCAGGTCTATAGCGGTAACTTCCAGGGTGTTAATGGCGAGGAGAACATTGTACGCAAGCTCGGCAAAAAGTATCCGCAGCACGTCAGCATCTGTTTGGAGAGCCAGAAGTTCCCCGACAGCCCCAACCATCCTGAGTGGGCAAGCCCCGTGCTCAACCCCGGCGAGAAATACTATAGCCACGCAGCCTACAAATTCTCAATCAAGTAAACGATTATGGCACAGTCAGAAAACGGTAGCAAAAGCTACTTGATAAGTATAGTGATGGTGGCTGTCCTGGGCGGACTGCTGTTCGGATATGACACCGCTGTCATCTCAGGTGCCGAGAAGGGTCTGCAGGCATTCTTCATGGAGTCGAAGGACTTCGCCTATACCGATGGCTGGCACGGATTCACTTCTGCTTCGGCCCTCATCGGCTGTATCATCGGCTCGGCGCTCTCAGGCTTCCTGGCTACGAACCTTGGACGTAAGAAGTCGCTGATTATCGCCGGTTTGCTGTTCTTCATCTCGGCATTAGGCAGCATGGAGCCCGAGTTCATGTTCTTCGAGCACGGCACTCCCTCCTACTCTCTGCTCATTATGTTCAACATCTACCGCGTCATCGGTGGTATCGGCGTAGGACTGGCTTCGGCTATCTGCCCGATGTACATCGGCGAGGTTGCTCCCTCCAACATCCGTGGTATGCTTGTATCGTGGAACCAGTTCGCCATTATCTTCGGTCAGCTGGTAGTCTACTTCGTCAACTTCTTTATCCTGGGTGACCACATCCAGCCGCTCGTCGAGGAGATGGGTAAGGGCATTGCCGCCATCAACCCCGCCGCACAGTGGACGGTGACCACCGGTTGGCGCTATATGTTCGGTAGCGAGGCTGTGCCTGCAGGACTCTTTGCCCTGCTCATCTGCTTCGTTCCTGAGACGCCACGTTACCTTGTCAGCATCAATCAGGACCAGAAGGCACTCGGCATCCTGTCGAAGATCAACGGCTCAAGCAAGGCCGCCCAGATTCTGCAGGACATCAAGGACACGATGGTTGTGAAGACCGAGAAGCTGATGACCTACGGCTTCGTATGTATCTTCGTGGGTATCATGCTCTCCGTGTTCCAGCAGGCCGTCGGCATCAATGCTGTGCTCTACTACGCTCCACGCATCTTCGGCGACATGGGTATGGACGACCCAATGATGCTAACCGTCTTCATGGGTGTCATCAACATTCTCTTCACCCTCGTGGCCATCTTCACCGTCGAGAAGTGGGGCCGCAAGCCGCTGCTCATCTGCGGTTCGTTAGGCATGGCCATCGGTGCCATCGGCGTCGCTATCACCTTCGGTAACGACAGTCTGGCATTGGTCACCGCTGCCTCGCTGCTAGTCTACTCGGCCTCGTTCATGTTCTCATGGGGTCCCATCACGTGGGTGCTCATCGCCGAGATATTCCCCAACACTATCCGTGGTGGTGCTGTAGCCATCGCCGTGGCCTTCCAGTGGATTTTCAACTTCATCGTCAGCTCAACCTTCGTGCCTATGTTCAATATGCACCTGACCGAGGGCGACGACTTCGGCCACTGGTTCACCTACGGCCTCTATGGCATCATCTGCATCATCGCCGCTATCTTCGTCTGGAAGCTCGTTCCTGAGACCAAGGGAAAGACGCTGGAAGACATGACGGCCATGTGGAAAAATCGCAAATAATTATAAATCGTTAAATAGTAAATTAGCATTATGAATTGGAGTTCAAATCAGTTTGAATGGCTCGACTGGGTGGTACTTGCCGTCGGTGTGATAGCCATTGTATGGGCGGTCTACCGCGCCATCAAGAAAGACAAGGAGAAAATGAAGGGTGCCGACTCGCAGGACTATCTGTTCGGTAAGGGTGAGCCCTGGTATGTAATTGGTATGGCCATTTTCGCTGCCAACATCGGTTCCGAGCACCTCGTCGGTCTCGCTGGTACTGGTGCCAAGGACGGTGTGGGTATGGCCCACTGGGAGATGCAGGGCTGGATGATCCTCATCCTTGGCTGGCTCTTCGTACCCTTCTATCAGCTTCTGAACAACAAGATGGGCAAGATTATCACCATGCCCGACTTCCTGAAGTTCCGCTACACCCAGCGTACCGGCTCATGGCTGTCAATCATTACGCTTGTAGCCTACATCCTGACAAAGGTATCGGTAACAGCCTTCACAGGTGGTATCTTCTTTGAGTATCTCATCGGTCTGCCCTTCTGGTGGGGTGCCCTCGGCCTGATTGCCGTCACAGCCATCTTCACCGTATTCGGCGGTATGAAGGGTGTGATGACCATGTCGGCCATCCAGACACCTATTCTTATTATAGGTGCATTCCTGGTGCTCTTCCTCGGTCTGTCCACACTGGGTGGCGGCAGCATCGTTCAGGGCTGGGAAAATATGATGGCTTTCTGTAGCACGCTTCACGACGGCTACGGAACGACTCACATGTTCCACTGGGCCGACATCAACGCATCGGGACAGCCCGACCCCCTCTACCATGAGTATCCCGGTTTCGTGGTGTTCATTGGTGCTTCTATCATCGGCTTCTGGTATTGGTGTACTGACCAGCACATCGTTCAGCGTGTACTGGGTCAGCAGAAGGGCGAGAGCAACGTGGAGGTCATGAAGCGTGCCCGTCGTGGCACCATCGCCGCTGGTTACTTCAAGCTTCTTCCCGTCTTCATGTTCCTCATCCCCGGTATGGTGGCTATGGCGCTAGCCAACGGTGGCTTTGGCGACTTCGGCATCCAGATGGATATTGCCAACCAGCACGACACCGACGGTGCTTTCGCTATGATGGTGAAGAGCATCCTGCCTGTAGGTATCAAGGGCTTTGTGACCATTGGTTTCATCTGCGCACTCGTCACCTCGCTGGCAGCCTTCTTCAACAGCTGCGCTACGCTGTTTACTGAGGACTTCTACAAGCCCATGAAGAAAGGCCTGAGCGAGGCTCACTACGTGCTCGTTGGCCGTATCGCTACCGTTGTGGTAGTCGTGCTCGGTCTGCTCTGGCTTCCCGTTATGATGGGTATGGGCAACCTCTACAGCTATCTGCAGGGCATCCAGTCGCTCCTGGCTCCTGCTATGGTGGCCGTCTTCACTTTAGGTATCCTCTCTAAGAAGATTACGCCGAAGGCTGGTGAATGGGGCCTTATCGGCGGCTTCATCATCGGTATGCTGCGATTGGTAACCAATGTCATTACCGATACGGGTTCAGCTCAGATGGACGGTGCCTTCTGGAATGCCACTACCTGGTTCTGGCAGACCAACTGGCTCATCTTCGAGTGCTGGCTGCTGGTGTTCATTGTACTGCTGATGGTGGTTGTGTCGTTCTTCACTCCCGCTCCCACAGCCGAGCAAAAGGAGGCCATCACCTTTACAGCCGACTATCGCAAGCAGATTGCCCAAAGCTGGGGTATTTGGGACATTGTGGGAACACTAGGTGTCCTGTTCCTCTGTGGCTGCTTCTACTGGTACTTCTTCTAAGAACAGGAAATGACCTACTATAGTCAACACGCGAAAGTCTGGGTCTCGGTAGACTGCATCATCTTCGGCTTCGACGAAGGAAAGCTGAAGGTGCTCATCGGCCGCAGACAGATGGATCCCGGACGCGGCGAATGGAGCCTCTACGGAGGCTTCGTCGCCGCCGACGAGAGCATCGACGACGCCGCCAGCCGCACCGTTGCCGAACTGACGGGGCTCAACAACCTCTACATGCGGCAGGTAGGAGCCTTCGGCAGTACCGACCGCGACCCCGGCGAACGAGTTATCTCCATCGCGTACTATGCACTCATCAACGTCAGCCACTACGACGAACGCTTGCGCTTGGATCATGGTGTCGAGTGGATCAACGTCGAGGAACTGCCAAAACTCTACTCCGACCATAATGAGATGGTCCGCAAAGCCCTCAAGCTGATGCGTCAGAAACTGCGTACCGAACCCGTCGGTTTCCGTCTGCTGCCTGACTTGTTCACACTTACACAGTTGCAAAAGCTCTACGAAGCCGTCAACGGCGAGGTACTCGACAAGCGCAACTTCCGTAAGCGCATCAAGGAGATGGACTTCATAGAGAAAACAGAACTCATTGACAAATCAGGGTCCAAACGCGGTGCCTTCCTCTATCGGTTCAACCGCCGCGCCTACAACGACGACCCGAATTTTAAACTGTAAACATTATGTTAGAAGAACTGAAACAAAAAGTATTCAAGGCCAATCTCGACCTCGTGAAGCAGAACCTGGTCATCTTCACCTGGGGCAACGTCTCAGGCATCGACCGCGAGCATGGCCTGGTAGTCATCAAGCCCTCAGGCGTTGACTACGACGTGATGAAGCCCGAAGACATGGTGGTCGTCGATCTCCAGACGGGCGAGGTTGTCGATGGTGAACTCAACCCATCGAGCGACACCCCCACACACCTTGTATTATATCGTGCATTCCCCAACATCCAGGGCGTCGTACACACCCACTCCACCTATGCCACAGCCTTCGCACAGGCAGGCCGCGACATCCCCAACATCGGCACCACCCACGCCGACTACTTCTATCAGGACATTCCCTGCACACGCGACATGACGGAAGCCGAGGTCAAAGGACAGTACGAACTGGAGACGGGTAACGTCATCGTCGACGAAATCCTGAACATCCGCAAGATCAACCCCGACCACACCCCCGCCGTTCTCGTCAAGAACCACGGTCCCTTCTCATGGGGCACCTCTCCCGACAATGCCGTCTACAACGCGAAGGTCATGGAGCAATGCGCCAAGATGGCCTTCATCGCCTACTCGGTGAACCCCAACCTGACGATGAATCCCCTGCTGGTCGAGAAGCACTACATGCGTAAGCACGGCCCCAACGCCTACTACGGCCAGAAGGGTCAGAAGCACTAACGCACCACATCTCCACCCCACAAAATAATCCCCGAAGGCCTTCACCTTCGGGGATTATTTGATGAACAGAATTCTTCCTCTTTGTCGTCCCAAATACCGAAATCCTAAAACCAACATGGAAATGGAAAAAGAGAAGATTTTGCTTGAATTATTTGGCAATCCGGAGAAAAAGAACTACCTTTGCAGGGTGAGACAAATTGTTGGACTCATTTTATTGAGAACTAAAACGTATACTAACCATGAGACTGAATGATGTTTTCAACGGCAGTTACAATGCCGCAGAATGGGAGCAGAAAGGTTATGAGCTGCCCAAGTTTAATATTAAAGAGGTACGCGAGAAGACCGCCAAGGAGCCTACGTGGGTACACTTCGGCGGTGGCAACATCTTCCGTGCCTTCCCCGCCGCCATCCTCAACGACGCGCTGAATACGGGCAAGTACGACCGTGGCGTGATTGTTGCCGAGACGTTTGACTTCGAGGTCATTGACAAAGCCTATGCGCCCTACAACAACCTGTCGCTTTGCGTGAACCTCTGCTCAGACGGGTCTATTGAGAAGAAGGTGATAGCCTCCGTGACGGAAGCCCTGAAGGCCGACCCGCAGTTTGAGGACTGGAACCGGCTGGTGGAGATTTTCCGTAATCCGAGTCTGCAGATGATTTCGTTCACCATCACCGAGAAGGGCTACACCTTCAACGAAGCCGACCTGGCTCGTGGCTTGAAGCCGGTGTTTGCGATGGGTAAGGTCTGCGCCCTGCTGCTTGAGCGTTACGAGGCAGGCAAACTGCCTCTCACAGTACAGTCGATGGATAACTGCTCACACAACGGCGACAAGGTGAAGGCGGGCGTTTTTGCCTATGCTGAGCGCTGGCAGCAGGACGGATTGGTAGAAAAGGGCTTCGTCGACTACCTGAAAAACGAGCAGAAAGTGACGTTCCCGTGGTCGATGATTGACAAAATCACCCCTCGTCCGCACGAAAAAGTGAAGGAATTGCTGGCTGCCGACGGTTTTGAGGACAATAATTACATCGAAACCGAGCGTCACACGTTCACCGCACCGTTCGTCAACGCCGAGGAAGTGCAGTATCTGGTCATCGAGGACAACTACACCAACGGCCGTCCGCCGCTCGATTTGGGTGGTGCGCTCTACACGACGCGTGAAACTGTAGACAAAGTTGAGACAATGAAGGTAACAACCTGTCTAAATCCTTTGCACACAGCGATGTCGATTTATGGCTGCATGCTGGGCTACACACTCATTTCTGCAGAGATGCAGGACGAGGATTTGCGTGCTTTCATACAGAAAATTGGCTACATTGAGGCCATGCCGGTAGTGGTCGACCCGGGTGTTTTGAACCCCTACGAGTTCATCGGAGCCGTCATCAACCGCCGTCTGCCGAACCCCTTCATGCCTGACGCACCCCAGCGAATTGCGATGGATACGAGCCAGAAACTGCCCATCCGCTTCGGTGAAACGCTGAAAAAATACCTGAATCGGGGCTTGGACAAGTCAAATCTGGTACTGATTCCGCTGACTTTGGCTGGTTACGCCCGCTATCTGAAGGGCATCAAGGACGACGGAACGGCCTTTGAACCCTCACCCGACCCCATGCTCGAAGAGCTGCAGAAAATCGTCGCTCCGCTCGAAATCGGCAAGGAAAATCAGGATTTCTCGTGCCTGAAGCAGCTGTATTCGCGCAAAGACGTGTTCGGTTTAGACCTCTACGAGGCTGGTCTCGGCGAGCAAATCGAGGGAATGGTCAAGGAATTGTTTGCCGGAAGATATGCCGTCCGGGCCACGCTCCACAAATACGTCAGCGCCCGCTAAAACACTTTCCCGACGCTTTACCCGCAGTAAACCAGCTATTTACAACGCGTAAACCCTACATTTAGCCCCTGCAAACCCATCGTTTGCGGGGGCTTTCGCCACTTCGCCACTTTGCCACTTTGCCACATTAAGGTAATTCCTCATATACAGTTATAGGCATAAATACTATCATAAGAATTATTATATAGTATAATATATAATAATTTAATAATACACATCTTATTACTTTTCTTGTTACTGGCAGATGCTTAATGTGGCAAAGTGGCAATGTGGCATTGTGGCAATATAGAACCACCTTAATGTCACATAGTCACGTGTCACAAAGTACCGCAAACCTTTACGCTGAATTTTAACATTTTAGCGACCCTGAAATTTGGCGGTTCCAAAAATAGTTTGTATCTTTGCAATCGCAATCAGAAAAACAAACTTCTTAAACAAAAATACAAATAGCAATGAAACCACTAAACAAGCAATTTGCACCGAAGAGCGTAATGCCCGAGAAGGTGATTCAGTTCGGAGAGGGTAACTTCCTTCGCGCGTTCGTAGATTGGATTATCTGGAACATGGACCAGAAGACCGACTTCAACGGTTCGGTAGTCGTCGTCCAGCCTATTGAGAAAGGTATGGTTGACTGGCTCAACGCCCAGGACTGCCTGTACCACGTCAACCTGCAGGGACGTGAGAACGGCAAAGCCGTGAACACCTTGGAGCGCATCGACGTCATCAGCCGCGCCCTGAACCCCTATAGCCAGAACGCTGCCTTCATGGCTCTGGCCGACCAGCCCGAGATCCGCTTTGTCATCTCCAATACGACCGAGGCCGGTATCGCCTTCGACCCGACGTGCAAGCTCGACGACGCTCCCGCCAGCAGCTATCCCGGCAAGCTCGTGCAGCTGCTTTATCGCCGCTACCAGACCTTCAATGGCGACCCCACCAAGGGCTTGATCATCTTCCCCTGCGAGCTCATCTTCCTGAACGGTCACGTGCTGAAGGACTGCATCGAGAAGTACATTGAACTGTGGCAGCTCGGCGAGGGCTTCAAGAAGTGGTTCGAGGAAAGCTGCGGTGTCTATGCCACGCTGGTGGACCGCATCGTGCCCGGCTTCCCCCGCAATGAAATCAAGCAGATTCAGGAAAAGATCTGCTATCGCGACAACCTCGTCGTACAGGCTGAGAACTTCCACCTGTGGGTCATCGAGGCTCCGAAGGAAGTTGCCCAGGAGTTCCCTGCTGACAAGGCTGGCCTGCACGTGCTCTTCGTTCCCTCTGAGGAACCTTATCACAAGCGCAAGGTAACGCTGCTGAACGGCCCGCACACCGTACTGAGCCCGGTGGCCTTCCTCTCAGGCGTGAACATCGTGCGCGATGCCTGCAACCATGAAGTCATCGGCAAGTACATCCACAAGGTGCAGTTTGACGAGCTGATGCAGACCCTCGACCTGCCGATGGACGAACTCGAGAAGTTTGCCGGCGACGTACTGGAGCGCTTTGACAATCCGTTCGTCGACCATCAGGTGACGAGCATCATGCTCAACTCGTTCCCGAAGTTCCAGGCTCGCGACCTCCCCGGCGTGAAGACCTACCTGGAGCGCAAGGGCGAACTGCCTAAGGGCCTCGTCTTCGGCCTCGCCGCCATCATCACCTATTATAAGGGAGGTAAGCGTCAGGACGGTGTTGACATCATCCCCAACGACGACCCGAAAATCATGCAGCTGCTGGCCGACCTCTGGGCTACCGGCGACACACAGAAGGTGGCTGACGGCGTACTCGGCGCTGAGTTTATCTGGCAGGAAGACCTCAACAAGATTCAGGGCTTGAACATGATGGTAAAGATGTTCCTCGACCTGATTCAGCAGAAGGGTATGCTGGAGGCAGTAAAGACGATTCTGTAAGTTTGGACGAGTATATTGAGATAAAAGGGGCGCGCGTCAACAACCTGAAGAACGTTGACGTACGCATCCCGAGAAACAAATTCGTGGTGATTGCCGGGGTCAGTGGCTCCGGCAAATCATCTTTAGCCTTCGACACTCTCTACACCGAAGGTCAGCGACGCTACGTGGAAAGTCTGTCGAGCTATGCCCGCCAGTTCCTGGGACGCATGAACAAACCCGAGTGTGATTTCATTCGCGGCATCCCACCCGCCATCGCCATCGAGCAGAAGGTCATCTCGCGCAATCCACGAAGCACCGTCGGCACGTCCACAGAGATTTATGAATACTTCAGGCTGCTCTATGCCCGCATAGGCCGCACCTACTCTCCCATCAGCGGACAAGAGGTGAAGAAGCACTCCACCGAGGACATCGTGCGGCAGGTGCAGGAGTACCAGCCAGGCACGAAGTTCGTCGTCATGGCTCCCATCCACGTGCCTGAGGGTCGTACGCTGGAACAGCAGCTGAAGGCGTATATCTTGGAGGGGTATGCGAGGATTTATGTGGACGGTGACTTCCAGCGCATTGACGATTATCTGAGCAATGAGGCCAATGGGGCCAATGAGTCCCATGAGACCCATGAGACCCATGCCCCTCACCACTACCTCGTCATCGACCGTCTCTCCGTTGACGACAACAAGGACACCATTGCCCGCTTGGTGGACTCCTGCGAGACAGCCTTCTATGAAGGTCACGGCGAACTCTGCCTGATGGTCTCTCCGTCAGGCATCACCTACAACTTCTCAACCCGTTACGAGGCTGACAGCATGACCTTCGAGGAGCCTACTGACCAACTTTTCTCTTTCAATTCGCCCGCCGGAGCCTGTCCTGAGTGCCAGGGATTCGGCAAGGTGATCGGCATCGACGAACACCTGGTCATCCCCAACACGACACTTTCCGTCTATGACGGCTGCGTCGTCTGCTGGCACGGCGACAAGATGAAAGAGTGGCAGGAGTGGTTCATACGCAATGCAGCCCGCGACGACTTCCCCATCTTCGAGCCTTACATGAACCTGACGCAGCAGCAGAAGGACTGGCTATGGCACGGACTGCCCTCGGACAAAGGCAAGAAGGAAAAGCCTTGCATCGACCAGTTCTTCGAGATGGTCAAGGACAACCAGTACAAGATTCAGTACCGCGTCATGCTGGCCCGCTATCGGGGTAAGACTACGTGTCCAAAATGTCACGGAACAAGGCTGAAGCCCGAGGCTGAATACGTCAAGATAGGCGGTCGCAGCATCACCGATTTGGTGCAGATGCCCGTTGTCAGACTCAAGGAGTGGTTTGACCACTTGGAGCTGAACGAGCATGACAAGGAAGTAGGACGGCGGCTGCTGACAGAGATTACCTCGCGGCTGCAATTCCTTTTGGATGTGGGACTTGGCTACCTGACGCTCAACCGTCTCTCGAACACGCTCAGCGGCGGTGAAAGCCAGCGCATCAACCTCTGTACCAGTCTCGGCTCGTCGTTAGTAGGCTCGCTCTACATCCTCGACGAGCCTAGCATCGGCCTCCACTCACGCGACACGGACCGACTGATTCATGTGCTGAAGGAACTACAGGCGCTTGGCAACACGGTGGTGGTGGTAGAGCACGACGAAGAAATCATGCAAGCCGCCGACTACTTGATTGACGTAGGGCCCGATGCAGGACGCTTAGGCGGTGAGATTGTGTATGAGGGAACCCCCAACGTCAGCAAAAGCAAGAACGCCCGCAGCCATACCGTCCGTTATCTGTGTCACGAAGAGCAGATACCCGTACCTGCAAGCCGACGTCCCTGGAACTGCTCCATCAACATCAAAGGAGCGCGCATGAACAACCTGCGCGGCATAGATGTAAAAATGCCGCTGAACGTGATGACCGTAGTGACAGGCGTCAGCGGCAGCGGCAAGTCGAGCCTCATCAAAGGCATCCTCTACCCTGCCCTCAAGCGACGTCTGGGTGAAGTCTGCGATGCTCCAGGCGAGTTCCTTGGATTAGAGGGCGACATCGATGCCATCAGCCGAATAGAGTTCGTTGACCAGAACCCCATCGGAAAGTCCACCCGTTCGAACCCTGCTACCTACGTAAAAGCCTACGATGCCATCCGCGACCTCTTTGCCGAGCAGCCGCTGAGTCAGCAAATGGGCTTCACCAGCCAGTATTTTTCGTTCAACGCCGACGGTGGCCGCTGCGATGAGTGCAAGGGGGCAGGAACGATTACCGTTGAGATGCAGTTCATGGCCGACCTCGTATTGGAGTGTGAAGCCTGTCACGGCCAGCGTTTCAAGCATGATATCCTCGACGTGCGCTATAACGGTAAGAACATCTACGACGTGCTCAACATGACCATCACCGAGGCCCTTGAGTTCTTCGAAGGCCACAAGGCCATTGTCAGCCGCCTGAAGCCTCTTCAGGACGTCGGACTGGGCTACATCAAGCTCGGACAGAACTCATCAAGCCTATCGGGTGGTGAGAACCAGCGCGTGAAACTGGCCTACTTCATCGGGCAGGAACGGCAGGAGCCTACGATGTTCATCTTCGATGAGCCCACCACGGGCTTGCACTTCCACGATATCAGCCGTCTGCTGAAATCGTTCGAGGCATTGATTGAGCGCGGACACACCATCGTGGTCATCGAGCACAACATGGAAGTCATCAAGTGTGCAGACCACGTTATCGACCTCGGCCCTGACGGTGGCGATCGCGGTGGAGCCCTCATTTGTGCCGGAACTCCCGAGGAGGTTAGTCGGTGTAAAGAAAGTATTACAGGTCAATATTTGAAAGAAAAGTTGTAAAAATTGTTAACGGCAACAACAACTTATCGATATTTTTCGTAACTTTGCAGCGCCTTAGAGGTTAATATACGTATATTAGCTTGATTTTCAAGCATTTAAAGAAGAAAGAAGGGTAATAGAAGAATGAGACAACTAAAGATTCAGAAGAGTATCACCAATCGTTCGAGTGAGGCTCTGGACAAGTATCTGGTAGAAATTGGTCGTGCACCGCTGATCAGCATTGACGAAGAAATCGAGTTGGCACAGAAAATCCGCAAGGGTGGCCCTGAGGGCGAACGTGCCAAGGATAAACTCGTTACCGCCAATCTGCGCTTCGTGGTGTCAGTAGCCAAGCAGTACCAGCATCAGGGCCTGACGCTGACAGACCTTATTGACGAGGGTAACATCGGTTTGATTAAGGCTGCCCAGAAGTTCGACGAAACTCGCGGCTTCAAATTCATCTCCTACGCCGTTTGGTGGATTCGCCAGTCTATCCTGCAGGCCATTGCCGAGCAGAGCCGTATTGTCCGCTTGCCGCTGAATCAGGTTGGTTCGCTGAATAAGATTAACCACGAAATCAACAAGTTCGAACAGGAGCATCAGCGTCATCCGTCAGTATCGGAGCTTGCTGAGGTGACTGATATTGACGAAGAGAAGATTGGCCAGTCCATGCAGGCCGACAGTCACCACGTCAGCATCGACGCTCCGTTCCAGGACGGCGAAGACAACTGCATGCTGGATGTCATGGCTTCGGGCGACGACTCACGTACCGACCGTCAGGTTGACCACGAGTCAATGGCTCAGGAGCTGAACACCGTATTGAATAAGGTATTGAAGGAGCGCGAGATAACCATCATTCGTGAATGCTTTGGTATAGGCTGTCACGAGAAGGGGCTGGAGGAGATTGGCGACCAGCTGGGATTGACCCGTGAGCGCGTACGTCAGATACGTGAAAAGAGCATTGCCAAGCTTCGCGATTCGGGCAATGCGAAAATTTTGATGAAGTATTTAGGTTAAAAATTTTGCGACTTCAAAATTTATCTGTAATTTTGTCGTCGTGAAATGCCATCAACTCATAACCATCATTGTACTGGGCATACTCACGGGTATGCCCAGTATTGTGTTTTCGAGGAGTTCAAGAGACTCACTCGTGGTGAACCGCATTTACGACTACCGCCGTTATTTCACCCCCAACAACGTCAACGGCTATTCAACCAATGTCTATATTAAAAGTAACTTCAACGTATGGAAACGCAACAGCACACTGTGGCTGATTCCCACGATGTATTCGATAGCCGACGGCAACCGTTACCTCATATCGGAGTCTTACAACAAGCTTCGCTTCACTAACGTCAACGACTATGAGTCGCAGCGGCAGGTGTGCTACAGCACCATCCGACGCAATCGGAAGGCGCTGCCTACGGTGGTGGAATTCATCACACCCAGCATCTATGACGTGTTCCTCTTCGAAGACCACATTCTCTCACCCTTCAACCGCATAAACCGCCACTTCTACAAGTACAGGGTGCTGCCGGTGATAGCCAATACAGTACTCGTAGAGTTCAAACCTAAACTACTGGACAACACCCAGCTGATTTCAGGACAGGCATACGTCGACATCAATACCGGGCGTGTAATGAAGGTGACGTTCAAGGGCGAGTATGACATGATAAGGTTCAATGCCTCAGCCACCATGGGCGAAGACGGAGCCCGCTCACTACTGCCCAAGGAGTGTAACACCAACGTCATCTTCAAATTCATGGGCAACCAGATATTTGCTACGACAGAGGCCGTCTACGACTGCCCTGTCACGCTGCCTGACTCCATCAAGAACGTATTCAGCTTGGAACTAATGGACTCGCTCAGACCCATCCCGCTGACAGGACAGGAGACATACATATTAAAGGAATATGCTGACCGGCACAAACCCGACACAGTGGTGGTAGAGGCCGACACCCTGCCCCGCAAGTTCAACTTCGTGAAAGACGTGCTACAAAACGCCATCGGCGACAACCTCATATCCAGCATCCGATTCAGGTCGGAGCACGCCTATATGAAAATATCACCCATACTGAACCCACAATACATCAGCTACAGCAGCTCTCACGGGCTTGCCTACAAAATCAAACTGGGTGCCGAGTACTACTTCAATGCCCACCGATACTTCGAGTTCAACCCGTGGATTGGTTATAACTTCAAGTACCAGAAGATGTACTTCACACTGCCCCTCTACTTCTACTACAACCCCAAACGTAACGGACTGGTGCAAGTCATCTACGGCAACGGCAACCGTATCAGCAACGGGCACATCACCGACGACATCAGAGAGGAAACGGGCGACTCTGTTGAACTGAAGGAGAACCTGCATCTGTTTGACGACAACTTCCTGACGGTGAGTAACAACATCGTAGCGTTTGACTGGCTGGAAATCAACAGTGGCTTCACCTACCACCAACGTAAGGCCTACCACCCTGAAGAAATGCGAATGTACGGCAAGCCCGAGGAATATCGTAGCTTTGCACCCATGCTCTCGCTGAAACTGCGTCCGTGGCGGCATGGACCTACCCTATCCATCGACTACGAACGGGGCATCGACGGCGTCTTGGAATCTGACTGCGACTACGAACGGTGGGAGTTTGACGCATCCATCAAGCACATCATCAGCCCCCTCAAGAAACTGAACGCCAGGGCTGGATATGGTTTCTATAGCCGCAAGAACGACACCTACTTCGTTGACTACCGTCACTTCCGTGACAACAAGCTGCCCGAAGGCTGGGACGACGACTGGTCAGGCAACTTCCAACTGCTCAACAGCCGGTGGTACAATGAGTCACGCTACTACGCCAGGGCTCACCTCAGCTATGACTCCCCTTTCCTGTTCACCTCGTGGATACCCTTCCTGGGGCGTTTCGTTGAGCGCGAACGTGTGTATCTTAGTGCCTTGGGCATTCACAATACGCGGCCTTATTACGAACTTGGCTACGGGTTCACCACAAGGCTCATCTCCATAGGACTATTTACCAGTTTCCTCAATACGGAGTTCCAGGACTTCGGCTGTAAATTCACCTTTGAACTGTTCAGAAGATGGTAAAACCCCTCACCGTTTACAGAGCCAGTGCCGGCAGCGGAAAAACCTTTGCGCTGGCCGCACAATACATCAAGCTCGTGGTTCGTAATCCGCAGTCTTACCGTAACATCCTCGCGGTCACGTTCACCAATAAGGCGACGGAGGAGATGAAGACACGCATACTCAGTCAGCTGTACGGTATCTGGAAACGACTGCCCGACTCCCAAGTGTACACCAACGCGGTGTGCCAGTCACTCGATGCCTCGCCGGAGTTTGTCAGCGAGCGGGCAGGCATTGCCCTGAACCTGCTGCTGCATAACTACAACCACTTCCGCGTGATGACCATCGACACGTTCTTCCAGAGCGTCTTCCGTAACCTCGCCCGCGAACTTGACCTGCCCACCAACCTGCGTATCGGACTGAACGACGTGCAGGTGGAGGAGATGGCCGTTGACCAGATGATACAAGAGCTGAAGACGACGGACGTCGTCCTGCAATGGATCATGAAGTACATCATGGAAAACATCTCTGACGACCGTACCTGGAATGTCATCGGACAAATCAAGCAGTTCGGAAAGACCATCTTCCAAGACTGCTACAAGGACATCAGCAAGCAGCTGGATGAACGGCTGGGGCAGGAAGGGTTCTTCGATGAGTACACCCGGACCCTACGTGGCATTCGTGACGATGCCCGCGAACGGATGCTCAGCATTGCCGAGTCGTTCTTCAGCACACTTGAGGAAGAGGGACTGACCTACGAAGACCTGGCCAACAAGAAACGTGGCATTGCCAGCTTCTTCTTCAAACTGCGCGATGGCGTCTTCGACGAGAGCATCGTGAACCAGACGGTGGCCAACTGCCTGGAAGACCCTGCCAAGTGGTACGCAAAGACCCATAGCCGACGCGAAGTAATCCACATGCTGGCCGACGGGCCATTAGGTGACATCCTGCGCTATGCACTTGATGAGCGCCCTATTCAATGGAAACGATTCCAGAGTGCCACGCTCACGCTGCGTCACTTGAATCAGGTGCGCCTGCTTAGTAATATAGATAATAAGATACGTAGCCTGAACACGGAGGCCAACCGTTTCCTGCTGAGCGACACACAGAAACTGCTCAACGAACTGATTAGTGACAGCGACTCACCATTCATCTTCGAGAAAATAGGCACTCAACTGGAGCACATCATGATTGACGAGTTCCAAGACACCAGCACGGCCCAGTGGCAGAACTTCCGTGTGCTGCTGATGGAGACGATGAGCCATTCAGGCAGCGAGAACCTCATCGTGGGTGATGTCAAACAGAGCATCTACCGATGGCGCAACGGGGACTGGCGGCTGCTGAACGACATTGAGCAGCAACTGCCTGAGGGCATGATTCAGACGAAGCCACTGAATACCAACAGACGAAGTGAACGGCGCATCATCACGTTCAACAACCAATTCTTCACCGAAGCCGCCAGACTGGAGTACGACAAACTGGAAGACCAGCCTGAAGCCGTGCAGCTGAAGCGGGCATACAGCGAGGTTGAACAAGTCATTCCCGATGACAGTCCTGAGACGGGCTACGTCAACATCAAACTGTTGACGGCTGACGACTATCAGCAACAGACGCTGGCACATGTGGCCGACACCATAGAAATGCTCTGTCAGCAAGGCGTGTCACAGAACAAGATGGCCATCCTCGTCAGAACCAACAGCTACATCCCCATTATTGCCAACTACTTTGCCGAACACCATCCCCAGGTGAACATCGTCAGCGACGAAGCCTTCAGGCTTGATGCCTCACGGCCTGTCAATATCATCATTCAGGCCCTGCGCGTCATCTGCGACCCTAAGGACCTGCTGGCCCGGGCTTACCTCGAAATGACCTGCGGAAGCCTCAAGGGCACCCTGCTCGACTCCACGCCCTCACCCAACATGCCGCTCTACGAACTCGTTGAGCAGTTGTTCGCCGAGCTTCATATCGACAGCTATGACGACCAGAGTGCCTACCTCTGTACATTCTTTGACCAACTGCGTCAATATACGGCTGAGAATCCTGCCACCGTCAAGGACTTCCTACGTCACTGGGAAGAGGAAATTGCCTCGAAAACCATTCAGGGAGACCAGACAGAAGGAGTGCGTATCATCAGCATCCACAAGTCAAAGGGATTGGAATATGACCACGTTATACTACCCTTCTGTGACTGGCAGATGGAGAAGTCGGGCAACGTACTTTGGTGTCATCCCTCTGAGGCTCCTTTCAACGAACTGCCGTTAGCCCCCATTGACTATAGTCAGAAGGGAATGGTAGGAACCATCTATGAGGACGAGTACCGGCATGAGCACCTGCAGAACGTCGTCGATAACCTGAACCTGCTTTACGTAGCCTTCACCCGTGCCCGCAGCAGTCTGTTTGTCATTGGCAGGCAGAAAGCCCGTAATTCACGGTCGGAGATTATTGAGCAGGTACTACCGGCCCTCAAGATAGGTACACTCACTGGCGTTGACGACGAGGAACTGCCCATCATATATGAATATGGTGAATTGAACGCCAGGCGGCCAACGGGCACTACCCGACCGTCAGACAACCCATTCCTGCAACCCTCAGAGCCCATAACGGTTGACGTCAGGACGGGTGTCGTCAAGGCCGAATTCCGCCAAAGCAACCAAAGTCATGACTTCATCAGCGGAGATGACGAGCAGGGGAATTCCAACTATATCCAGTTGGGAAATATACTGCACAGGGTATTCTCTACCATCCGCACAACGGCTGACATCGATAGTGCATTAAACGAACTTGAATCGGAAGGTATCATTTACGATGGCACGCTCACCATTGAGCGCATCACCGCCATGCTTCGCCGCCGACTGGAACATCCCAAGGTGGCCGATTGGTTCAGCAGCCGCTGGACGATCTTCAACGAGTGCTCCATCCTCAGCGTTGACGATGAAAGTAACATCATGGAACGGCGGCCTGACCGTGTCATGACTGACGGGCAACAATGGGTGGTCGTTGACTTCAAGTTCGGTCATCCATGCGCCGACCATCATGACCAGGTACGTGAATACATGCAACTATTACAGTCAATGGGACACAACAACATCCACGGTTACCTGTGGTACGTCTATGCAAATCAGATAGAAGAAGTATGAAGACATTTCTCGAATTCGTTGCCGAAGACATCCTCAGCAAATACGGCACCAACCTGTCACGTACAGTCGTGGTGTTCCCCAACAAGCGTGCGTCATTGTTCCTTAACGATGCCTTGGCCCGACTTGCCCGACGACCTATCTGGTCTCCGTCGTACATCACGATCAGCGAACTTTTCCGCCGTCATTCCCCCCTGAAGATTGCCGACCCCCTCAAACAAGTATGCGACCTTCACCATACCTATATGGAGGTGACTGGATTTGAGGAGTCCATTGAGCACTTCTTCGGATGGGGACAGTTACTGATTTCTGACTTCGATGACATCGATAAGAACATGGCGCCTGCCGATATGGTTTTTGCCAACCTGCGCGACATTCGTGAGTACGACGACATCAGTTTCCTCAACGATGAGCAGCGCGCTACCCTACGCAAGTTCTTTGCCAACTTCACCGACGAGCACGACACCCTGCTGAAAAGACGTTTCCTAAGGCTTTGGTCACGCATGGGCGACATCTACCACGGTTTCAACCAGCGGCTGGCCTGTCAGGGACTCGCCTATGAGGGAGCCATCTACCGACAAGTGGCCGAGGACGAAGCGTTGACCTTCGATCATGACCGTTACATCTTTGTGGGCTTCAATCTGCTGCAAGTGGTGGAGCAACGGCTTTTCTCGCGGTTGAAAGCCCAGGGCAAGGCGTTCTTCTACTGGGACTTTGACCATTACTACATGTCGTCTGAGGCCGGGCATTTCATTGCTC
Source organism: uncultured Prevotellaceae bacterium (assembly GCA_937898415.1). Taxonomy (GTDB): domain Bacteria; phylum Bacteroidota; class Bacteroidia; order Bacteroidales; family Bacteroidaceae; genus Prevotella. The sequence goes on from CALDLA010000088.1 coordinate 26,304, forward strand.
AATACCTGGGTAAGTACCCCAATGAGCTGCCCATCGACGATGACCGCATCTACCGCAATTTCCAGCGCCCCAAGACCATCAACCTGATGAGTGCGCCGACGGAAGACATACAAGCCCGATATGTCAGTCAATGGCTGGACGAACAGCGTATCAATGCCGGACGCCGCACCGCCATCGTTCTATGCAACGAAGGACTGCTGCAGACGGTCATCCACTGCCTGCCCGACGCTGTTGAACACGTTAACATTACCAACGGCTATCCGCTGCAGCAGACACCTATTGCCTCGCTCGTGCTGCGAATGCTGCGTGACCACAGCCTTGAACAGGTCATCAGCAAGGTGACGGAGTCAGCCAAGGAACCGTCAGCAGCCGATGACCCGCTGACTGCCGAATCTATCTTCCGCACCTATACACTGCTCAACCGTCTGAAGAATCTTATTGATAATGGTGACCTCCCTCAGCTGCAACCCTCTACATTGTTGCCGCTCACGACCTATCTCATTCAGCAGACTACTGTTCCTTTTCATGGCGAACCGGCTGTCGGATTGCAGATTATGGGGGTGCTCGAGACGCGTAACCTTGACTTTGACCACATACTGCTGCTCTCTGCCAACGAGGGCAACATGCCCAGAGGCGTAGCCGACAACTCGTTCATCCCCTACTCGCTGCGTCAATCCTTTAATCTGACAACGGCTGACCACAAATCATCCATCTATGCCTACTACTTCAATCGTCTGCTCAGTCGTGCCAAGGATGTCACTATCATCTACAACAACTCCACCACTGACGGACAAACTGCGGAGATGAGCCGTTTCGTGCTTCAACTGCTGGTTGAGAATCCCTATCATACCATCAGCCGTAAAACGCTGAAAGCCGGTCAGCGGGCCAACCTCAGGCATCCGCAGACCATCGAGAAGTCTGATGCCGTTATCGACATCCTGCGTCAGCGGTTCACAGGTTCCTTGCTTTCACCAACGGCCATCAATCGCTATATGCGCTGTCCCTTGCAGTTCTACTACTGCTATGTGGAGGGACTACAAGAGCCTCAAGAAACAGAAGAGGGAGCCATTGACAGCCGCCAATTCGGCAATATTTTCCACCATGCCGCGCAAGCCCTCTATGAGCGGCTCATGCAGAAAAGCCCTGACATCATAGCTTCCGACCTTGAACAGCTGCTCAAGACGCGAGTAGATATCGAACGAGCCGTCGATGCTGCCTTCACCCAGGAGTTTCATGGCAACATCCCCCACGGAGGGCTTGCCGTCATCAACCGTGAGGTCATCATCCACTATCTGCGGCAACTCGTTGAAATCGATCGGCGTCAAGCGCCTTTCTCCATATTGAAACTGGAAGAAGACGTTCTGCAGCCTATTCCCATCAAGACGTTGGGCATCACAACCACCATCGGTGGACGTGTTGACCGTCTTGACCAGATTAGCTTGCCTGACGGACGGCAACAGATACGGGTCATTGACTATAAGACAGGAAGCGCACGACTGCAATCCCTGAAGTGTGTGGACGATATTTTTGACAGCACTCGTCTCTCAGCGCATAGTGACTACTATCTGCAAACCCTTCTCTATGCACGCATCGTCAGTCATTCGCTCCAGGCATCTATGCCTGTGGCACCTGCCCTGCTCTTTATTCAGCATACTGGGACGGATTATTTCAACCCTATCCTGAAGTTTGGCTCCAACGATATCAACGATGTGGCTACACCTGACGGCGACCGCTTTATCCGACTACTGATGGAGAAAGTCAACGAGATGTTCGATCCACAGACTCCATTCATACCGACAACCGATATTGACCGTTGCCGAATATGCCCGTATGCACATCTTTGCAAGGGATAAAACAAGCCAATCACGGTAAATCATAAAGAAAAAAGTGCATTTCTTTTTGCACTTTGCTCAATTATTTGTAATTTTGCACGCAAAATGAAACCAAACAAATAGCAAGATGAATAAAATTGTCAGAAAAGAACAGTTCTCCGAGAAGGTTTTCCTTTTCGAAATTGAGGCTCCACTGATTGCCAAAAGCCGTAAGGCTGGCAACTTTGTCATCGTTCGCGTTGACCAGAAAGGTGAACGTATGCCGCTGACCATTGCCGGAGCCGACATTCAACGTGGCACTATCACGCTGGTTGTTCAGATGGTGGGTCTGTCCAGTAAAAAGCTGTGCGCCCTCAACGAGGGTGACTTCGTAGCCGATGTGGTGGGTCCACTCGGCAATCCTACCCGTATTGAGAACTACGGAACGGTTGTTTGTGCCGGAGGTGGCTTGGGCGTTGCACCCATGCTGCCCATCATTCAGGCGCTGAAGAAGGCCGGCAACCGCATTCTCAGTGTGATGGCCGGACGTTCGAAGGATCTTATTATATTAGAAGATAAGGTTCGCGAGTCGTCTGACGAGGTCATCATCATGACTGACGACGGATCGTACGGTGAGAAGGGTGTGGTGACCGTTGGCATTGAGAAGTTCATCGAGCAGGAGCACGTCGACAAGGTGTTTGCCATCGGACCTCCCATCATGATGAAGTTCTCGAACCTCACGGCTCAGAAGCACAACATCCCCTGCGAAGTCAGTCTGAATACCATCATGGTGGATGGTACGGGTATGTGCGGTGCCTGCCGACTGACCATTGGCGGCAAGACGAAGTTCGTCTGTATCGATGGTCCTGAGTTCGATGGCGCATTGGTCGACTGGGATGAGATGTTCAAGCGCATGGGAACCTTCAAGCGTGCTGAGCAGGAAGAACTGGAGCACTATGAGGAGCACCTGAGCACAGGGGCCGAGAAGTCTCATGAGCCCCAGATGTCCCATGAACCCCAGAAGTCTCAGGAGTCCCAGGATTCCATCGAGACCCTTACCGACAAGAAAGCTGAGTGGCGCCAAGAACTGCGCGCATCCATGAAGCCCAAGGACCGTATGGCCATTGAGCGTGTTATTATGCCTGAACTTGACCCTGAATACCGTGCCACCACCCGCACAGAGGAAGTGAATATCGGTCTGACCAAGGAAATGGCGATGCAGGAAGCCAAGCGCTGTCTGGACTGCCCGAAGCCCAGCTGTGTCGAGGGATGCCCTGTGAACATTGATATTCCTTCATTCGTCAAGAATATCGAGCGCGGCGAGATTCTTGCTGCTGCTAAGGTGCTGAAGCAGACATCGGCACTGCCCGCCGTCTGCGGCCGTGTTTGTCCGCAGGAGAAGCAGTGTGAGAGCAAATGCGTCCACCTGAAGAGTGGCGGCAAGGCTGTAGCCATTGGCTATCTGGAGCGTTTTGCCGCTGACTATGAGCGCGAGAGCGGCAATATCAGCCTGCCTAAGATTGCACCCTCTAACGGCATTAAGATTGCAGTAGTAGGCTCTGGCCCTGCTGGTCTTTCGTTTGCCGGTGATATGGTAAAGAAGGGCTACGACGTCTATGTGTTCGAGGCACTGCACGAGATTGGCGGTGTGCTGAAATACGGTATTCCCGAGTTCCGTCTGCCCAACAAGATTGTGGATGTGGAAATCGAGAACCTCGCTAAGATGGGCGTACACTTCCAGACCGACGTCATCGTAGGTAAAACCATTAGTGTTGAGCAACTTGAGAAGGATGGCTTCAAGGGAATCTTTGTGGGTTCAGGTGCAGGTCTTCCCAACTTCATGAACATTCCTGGTGAGAACGCCATCAACATCATGTCGTCCAATGAATACCTGACCCGTGTGAACCTGATGGACGCTGCCAACCCCACTACCGATACTCCTATTAACTTCGGTAAGAACGTGCTCGTTGTGGGTGGTGGAAACACCGCTATGGACTCCTGCCGCACAGCTAAGCGTCTTGGTGGCAACGTTACCTTGGTCTATCGCCGTTCTGAGCAGGAGATGCCTGCCCGTCTGGAAGAGGTGAAGCATGCCAAGGAGGAGGGCATCAACTTCCTGACGTTGCACAACCCCATTGAGTACATTGCCGACGAGCTGGGTGCCGTCAAGCAGGCAGTGTTACAGGTGATGGAACTTGGAGAGCCTGATGCTTCAGGCCGTCGCTCACCGGTTCCCGTTGAGGGCAAGACGGTGACGCTCGACGTTGACCAGGTTATCGTAGCCGTAGGCGTTAGCCCCAATCCGCTGGTGCCGAAGAGCATTGAGGGACTGGAACTTGGCCGTAAGAACACCATTGCCGTCAACGAGGGTATGCAGTCAAGCCGCTTGGAGATTTTTGCTGGAGGCGACATTGTACGCGGAGGAGCCACCGTAATTCTCGCCATGGGCGACGGTCGTCGTGCTGCCCAGAACATGCACGAATATCTGCAAACGAAATGAACGGACTTTATACCATTTTACTGCTCATACTAAGCAACATCTTCATGACGCTTGCTTGGTATGGGCATCTTAAGTTATCCGAGTCAGGCGTCAGCAGTAACTGGCCACTGTTGGGCGTTATAGCATTCTCGTGGGGCATTGCCTTCTTCGAGTACTGTTGTCAGGTACCCGCCAACCGATTAGGGTTTATCGGCAACGGAGGCCCGTTCACGTTGGTACAGCTGAAGGTGGTGCAGGAGTGTATCTCGTTGGCCGTCTTCGCTGTCATCGCCAACATTATGTTTCAAGGGCAGAACCTGCATTGGAACCACATTTTAGCGTTTCTGCTCATCATCTGCGCCGTCTACCTTGTCTTTATGAAATGACGGAGCAGGACAAACTATTCAAACGACTCAACGAACGTTTTATACGTGCCTTTGCCACCTATAGGCTGTTAGAGGACAACGATCATGTGCTCATCGGCCTTTCAGGTGGCAAAGACTCTTTGTTGCTCACCGAACTGCTGGCCAAGCGCGCAAGAATCAATCACCCGCAATTCAAGGTGGAGGCCGTCCATGTTCGCATGGAGAACATCACCTACGAAACCTCTACCGACTATCTGAAGCAGTTTTGCTCATCACTCAACGTCCCCCTTCACCTTGTCACCACCTCGTTCTCGTCCGACCCTTCACCCTTCACCACTCACCCTTCACCCAAAGAGAAACCACCTTGTTTCCTCTGTTCCTGGTATCGTCGCAAGGAGTTGTTCAACCTAGCCCAGAAACTGGGATGTAACAAGATTGCCCTTGGCCACCATCGTGACGACATCATCCACACCGCGCTGATGAACCTTGTCTTCCAGGGTCGCTTCGACACTATGCCTGCCCTACTTCGTATGCGGAAAATGCCGCTTAGCATCATCCGTCCGCTCTGTCTAATTGACGAAGCTGACATTCGCCGTTATGCTGAGTTAAGCGGCTATAAGAAGCAAAAGAAATTCTGTCCCTACGAAAAGGATACCAACCGCACCGCCGTTGCCGATCTCTATAACCATATTGAGCAGATGAACCCAGAAGCCCGCTTCTCTATATGGAAGGCATTGGAATCCAAACTTTTACCCGCTATGTAAATCAATAAAGGGTAAAGGACGAACAAATAGGGCGCATCAGTTGTTTTTGATGCGCCCTATTCTTTTGGTGGTTATCGGGTGACAGGACGGATGGCGAAGGTGAAGTCGTAGTCCTTGTAGTCAAGACGGTACTCATCGCGAGGCCAAGCACCCCAGCTGTTGACACAGCCAAGGCCGAACTGGCGCTGCTGAATGAAGACCTGCGTCTTGCCTGCGGGAATGAGGTCGCCAGAGTGGTGTCCCCACTTCTTGTCCTTGTGCATGCCGTCGTCTAACTGGTCCATTGTGTAAGGCAGGGCGCTGGCCTCCATCGGAGCGTCGGAATAGAACTCCAGTCCGCTGCCGTCGGCACTGAGCACACGGAACCAGCGGACGTCGGTGTGGTTGCCTGACTCCTGCGGACGCACATACTCAAAATACTCGTCCTGTACCTTATTACTATATACGCCGATGAACTCTGAGGAATTGCGGTCGATGTAGTTCTCAGCAGGGCCACGTCCGTAGTACTCAATGCGGTCATACTGACGCGGCATCTGCAACTGCATGCCGTAGCGGAACATATTGCTGATCTTGGCCTCCTTGTCAGTAGAGAGCTGTTCGCGGATGATTACTTCTCCCTCGGTGGTCAGTGTGTAGGTCATCGTGAGGGTGGCCTTCTGGTCGGGGAGGTCGAACTCTGCGACAACTGAGTTGTCGCCTGCGGAGAAGGACTTGACGCGCATCTGCGGATTCTTCCAGGTAGCGAAGCGACGCTGCAGGCCTGCACCATAGTCGTTGTCGGTGGGAGCGCGCCAGAATTCGGGCGTGATGCTCTCACGGAACTGCAACATACGCTTGCCGCCAACGTTCAGGTAGTCAATCAGGCCCGAGTGCTTGCCGACGGAGAAGTCGGTGCCAGCAGCGGTGAACTTCACGTAGGTGTTGGTCTCTTCCTTAGTGATGGATGAGGCCACAGGGGCTTCTGAGAGACTGGGGAACTTGTAAGGCTGGATGACGAACTGCTGACGGGCCAGCACCTGTCCCTTGTCGATGAGCGGCTGAGCCTCACGGCTGCGGAACTCGATGTTGAGCAGCACCTCGTCGTCAGGATGATGCTCCAGCACGTGGCCGAGCGTCTCCTTCAGCTTTGCGTCGGTAATGAGTTTGCGCTGCTGCGGCTGAATGCCGTTGACGCTGATGGTGCCGCTGTGCTTCTTCACCTGCCACACCAACTCCACATCATCAATGGTCTTGAAGAAGTTCTCGTTGTAAACCTCTAACTTACCATCCTTCAGGCCCTTGTCGGTGACCCAGATATTCTGGTAGTAGTAGCCCACCTCGTAGGCGTGGGGATTCAAGCGGCGGTCGGGGGCGATGATGCCGTTGCAGTTGAAGTTGTAGTCAGAGGCAGGATATTCTCCGTAGTCGCCACCATAGGTGAAGATAGTGCGGCCCGTGATGGGACTCTTGTCGCGCATACCCTGGTCGACGAAGTCCCAGATGTAGCCGCCTTGATACTTCGGATACTTGCGAATCATGTCCCAGTACTCCTTGAAACCACCCATCGAGTTACCCATAGCGTGGGCATACTCGCACTGGATGAGCGGACGGGGATTGTCGCCCTGGCTGTAACGCTCGCAACCGCGATAATCGTAATACATGGGGCAGAAGATGTCGGTCTTGCCGTTCTGGCCTGCCTGCTCAAACTGACAGGGACGCGTCGGGTCAGTAGCCTTCACCCAGTCATAAGCTTTCTCGAAGTTGGGGCCGTATCCGGCCTCGTTGCCGAGTGACCAGACGATGATGCTGGGGTGATTCTTGAACGAATGGACATTGCCGTACTGGCGCTCCAGATGGGCCGTCTCAAAGTCAGCACGTTTGGCCAACGTATGCTCGCCGTAGCCCATACCGTGACTCTCGAGGTTCGACTCAGCCGTCAGGTAGATACCAAACTCGTCGCAGAGGTCGTACCAGCGCGGATCGTCGGGATAGTGGCAAGTGCGCACGGCGTTGATATTCAGTTGCTTCATAATCTTGATGTCCTGAATCATACGCTCCATAGAGACGATGTAACCGCCGTCGGGGTCAAGTTCGTGTCGGTCGGCACCTTTTATTAAGATAGGCTGACCATTGACCAAGAGCTGGCCGCCCTTGATTTCGACATGACGGAATCCGACGCGCTGGGGAATGACTTCCAGTACACTATTACCTTTCTTCAAGGTGATGTAGAGGTTATAGAGAGTCGGTGTCTCTGCCGTCCAAGGCTTCACGTCGGCAACGCTCACCTCTTTACCGCTGGCATCCGTCAGAAGTTCCACCACTGTTGTACCCTTGGGAGCCTTCACTTTGACGTCGAGTATACCCTCTCCGTTGAAATAATCCTGTGTGATGGTGATGTCCTCGATGTGCATCTTCGGACGGGCATAGAGATATACCTCGCGGGCAATACCCGTGAAGCGCCAGAAGTCCTGATCCTCCAAGTAGGAACCGTCGCACCAGCGCATCACTTGCATGGCGATGAGGTTTTGGCCCTTCTTCAGGTACTTGGTGATATTGAACTCCGCAGCCACCTTCGAGTCCTCCGAGTAGCCCACGTACTTGCCGTTGACCCAGACGCTGAGGTTGCTAGTGGCAGAGCCTACATGGAAGTAAACCTCCTGACCGTTCCAGTCAGAGGGAAGGTCGAACGTACGGCGGTAAGAACCTGTGTAGTTGTTAGTTTCGCTAATGTAAGGCGGATTATTATCAAAGGTTGTACACCAGGCATAGCCGACGTTCTTGTAGATCTTGTCGCCGTAGCCCTCAATCTCGAAAAGTCCGGGAACAGGGAAGTCCACCCACTTGGAATCGTCGAACTTCACGGCAAAGAAGTCCTTGGGTGCCAGGTTATGGTCCTTCACGAAGTTGAAGCGCCACTTACCCTCCATCGAGAGGTAACGGCTTGACTTCGTCTTGTCATTCACTCGGGCCTTGTCGGCATCCTCGAAGGCAAAGAAAGCGGCACGACGTGCCTCACGGTTCACCTGGTTTACAGCCGGGTCTTTCCACACCGGCGTCTTCTGTGCATAAACGGCTACGGAAGCCACGCACATCGCTGCTAAAAGTAGTTTTTTCATAAAGTTATTGGTTTGTTTATCATCATTCTTACTTGTCGCGTTTTCTGATTTGAGGGCAAAGATACGAAAAAAATTTGGAAGTCTGAACATTTATTGCTACTTTTGCAGCCAAATCAATAAAAAAAGAATGAAACCATTCCTATTCGAGCCAAATCTGCACCCCGTTGTCTGGGGCGGTGACCGGTTGTGCAAGTACAAGGGCATTGAGGTCGTTGACGAACCCATCGGCGAAAGCTGGGAGGTAAGTGCCGTCCCCACGAGCACGAGTATCATTGCCAATGGCGAACATGCGGGGCGCGACCTTACATCGGTCATCAACGAGGCCCCCGAAGCCATCTTGGGCAGCAGCGTCAGCAGACAATATCACGGCGAACTGCCCCTGTTGGTGAAGTTCATCGATGCTAAGAAGGACTTGAGTATCCAGGTGCATCCCAACGACGAGATGGCCCAGCGCGAACACGGCAAGATGGGTAAAAGCGAGATGTGGTATATCATCGACGCCGCCCCGGGCAGCTACCTGTATGCCGGTTTCAAGCACAGCATCACCCCTGAAGAGTATAAACGACGCATTGCCGACGGCAGCATCACAGAGGTACTGGCCCGGCATACCGTCAAGGCCGGTGACGTGTTCTACCTGCCGGCGGGTCGTGTTCACGCTATTGGCGGGGGAATCCTGTTGGCCGAAGTGCAGCAGTCGTCGGACGTCACCTACCGCATCTATGATTACAACCGTCCGGGCATGGACGGCAAACCGAGGGAACTGCATACCGAGCTGGCCGCCAAGGCACTGGACTTCAGGGTAGAACAGGAATACCGCACCTACTACGAGAAGGGACTCAACAAGGCCAGCCTCGTAATTGATTCGCCCTACTTCAGTGTCCGCGTCATCGAAGCCGACAACATGTTCCACCGCAACTTGACGAAGTATGACAGCTTCATCATCTGTATGTGTATAGCAGGCGACTGCCGTATCCGCATCCGCCAAAACGGCGAAGAGGTGTTGCTGCGGCAAGGCAACAGTTGCCTGATACCGGCAGCCATCGCCAATTACGATGTCATCCCCGTCAAGGGGAAGACCCGTATACTGGATGCCTTCATCGACAACAGAGACCGTACGTTAGCAGGCACGATGACCCGCATCCTGCACTTCTCACAAAAATGACATCCGCATGAACGACCATAAAATCATTAACGACCCGGTGTTCGGGTTCATCAAGATTCCCCGAGGACTCCTATACGACATCGTAGAGCACCCACTGATGCAACGCCTGAACCGCATCAACCAGTTAGGACTGGCCTCGGTGGTCTATCCTGGAGCCCGCCATACCCGGTTCCAGCATTCGTTAGGAGCTTTCCACCTGACGAGCGAAGCTATCCTGTCGCTACAGCAGAAGGGGAACTTCATCTTCGACTCAGAGGCAGAAGGCGTACAGGCTGCCATCCTGATGCACGACATCGGGCATGGCCCCTTCTCGCATGTGCTGGAGAACACGCTGATAAAAGACATCTCGCATGAGGACATCTCGCTGCTGATGATGGAACAGATTAACCATTATACGGGCGGACAACTGAACCTGGCCATCAGCATCTTCAAGGGCGAATATCCCAAGAACTTCCTCCATCAGTTGATCTCGAGCCAACTGGATATGGACCGGCTGGACTACCTGCGGCGCGACTCGTTCTACACGGGGGTGACAGAGGGTAACATCGGGTCGGCGAGGATCATCAAGATGTTAAACGTCGTTAACGATTCTTTGGCCGTTGAGTCAAAAGGTATCTATTCACTTGAAAATTTCCTGACAACAAGGAGGCTGATGTACTGGCAGGTTTACCTGCACAAGACGGCGGTGGCCTGCGAAAAAATATTGGTCAATACGCTGACGCGAGCCAAGGACCTGACAAGACAAGGGAAAGCCGTCTTTGCACCACCCTCGCTACAGTACTTCTTAGAAAACGAGGTGGACAAAGCATGGTTCTGTTCGCATGAGGAGGCACTGACGATGTATGGCGACCTGGACGACAATGACATCTGGAGTGCTATGAAAGCCTGGAAGTATAGTGATGACAAGATCCTGTCGACACTGGCCAACGATATGCTGAACCGTCATATCTTCAAGGTGGAGGTCAGCGAGTCGCCCGTCAGCGAAGAGCGCATCGACGGCATCGCCACCGAGATTGCCACCAAGATGGACATCAGTAAAGCTGACGCACGCCGATACATGATGAGCATCAATACCATCCAGAAAGACATGTACAACGTAGAGGATGATAGTATCACAATTCTTTACAAAGACGGTACAACGAAAGACATTTCGAATGCTTCAGAATTGCTAAATGTGCAACTACTTTCTAAAAAAATAAGAAAATATTACCTTTGTTATCAGCGTTTCGAATAATTTTTAGTAACTTTGCAAGCAAATTGTAAAAATCACCATTTATGGAATTTACCGCAAAGCAGATTGCAGAGTTTATCGGTGGACGTATTGAGGGGGACGAACAGGCTGCCGTCAATACCTTCGCCAAGATTGAGGAAGGCCGTGAGGGTGCCATTTCGTTTCTGTCGAATCCCAAATACACCCACTATGTTTACGATACCAAGTCGACCATCGTGCTAATCAATGAGGACGTGGAACTGGAGAAGCCAGTCACACCCACCCTTATTCGTGTCAAGAATGCCTACGAGTGCGTGGCCAAGCTGCTTCAGCTCTACGACTCGATGAAGCCCAAGAAGACCGGGGTTGACTCTCTGGCCTTCGTTTCACCGACGGCCAAGATTGGCAAGGACGTCTATATAGGACCGTTTACCTACATCGGTGAGAACGTGGAGATAGGTGACGGGACGCGCATTTTCCCACATGTGACCATCTACGACGGCACTCGTATCGGACAACGAGTAACCATCCATGCAGGTGCTGTCATCGGCGCCGATGGCTTTGGTTTTGCCCCCAATACGGAAGGCTACGAAAAGATTCCGCAGATAGGTATCGTCATTATTGAGGACGACGTAGAGATAGGTGCCAACACTTGTATTGACCGTTCGACGATGGGGCAGACCCTCATTCATCGCGGTGTCAAGTTGGACAATCTCATTCAGGTGGGCCACAACTGCGAAATCGGAGAGAACACCGTTATGTCGGCCCAGGCAGGCATGGCCGGCTCCACGAAGGTGGGTGCCTGGTGCATGGTGGGTGGACAGGCTGGTTTCTCAGGTCACATAACCATTGCCGACAGAACCATTGTCGGAGCCCAGAGCGGCGTCATCAGCAACACCAAGGGTAACGGTGAACAACTGATAGGTGCGCCCGCCGTGAATCCGAAGATGTACTTCAAGGCCAGAGCCCTCGATGCCAAGCTGCCCGAGATGTACCGCCAGATTGCAGCCCTGCAACGAGAGTTGGACGAATTGAAAAAGAAACTATAAAAAGATATGAAACAAAAGACAATTAAAGGAAGCTTTTCACTATGTGGCAAGGGCCTGCATACAGGTTTGAGCCTGACGGTGACCTTCAATCCCGCCCCTGAAAACACGGGGTACAAGATTCAGCGTATTGACTTAGACGGCATGCCGACCATTGATGCAATAGCCGAAAACGTGGTTGATACCCAACGTGGCACTGTACTCGGCAAGGGTGAGGACTTCCGTGTATCTACCGTTGAGCACGGCCTGTCAGCCCTCTATGCATTGGGCATCGATAATTGCTTGATTCAGGTGAACGGTCCAGAATTCCCCATCCTCGACGGCTCCGCCATTCAGTATGTGGAAAAGATTCGCGAAGTGGGCATTGAAGAGCAGAATGCCCCAAAAGACTGGTATATCATCCGCAAGAAGATAGAAGTGAAGGACGAAACAACAGGTTCGTGCATCACTATCTTACCCGATGAGGACTTCTCGATTACGGCTATGTGCTCGTTCGAGTCGAAGTTCATCAATTCGCAGTTTGCCTCGCTTGACAATCCACAGGATTATGCCACCGAGATTGCCAGCGCCCGCACGTTTGTCTTTGTCCGCGACATCGAGCCGCTGCTACAGGCCAACCTCATCAAGGGTGGCGACCTGGACAATGCCATCGTCATCTACGAGCGCCAGACTACACAGGAACGTCTCGACAAACTGGCTGATATGCTGAATGTGGAGCATCGCGATGCCACCGATTTAGGCTATATACAGCACAAGCCACTACAATGGGAGAACGAGTGTACGCGCCACAAGTTGTTGGACGTCATCGGCGATATGGCACTTATCGGACGCCCCATCAAGGGTCGCATCATTGCCACACGCCCTGGACATACCATCAACAACAAGTTTGCCCGTCTCATGCGCAAGGAAATCCGCAAGCACGAGATTCAGGCACCTATCTACGACCCTAATGAGGAGCCGATAATGGATGTCAACCGCATACGCGAACTGTTGCCTCACCGCTACCCCATGCAACTGGTCGACAAGGTGGTGGCTTTGGGGGCTATGAGTATTGTTGGCGTGAAGAATGTCACGTCGAACGAACCGTTCTTCCAGGGACATTTCCCTCAGGAGCCTGTCATGCCGGGTGTGCTTCAGATTGAGGCAATGGCACAATGTGGCGGTCTGTTGGTACTGAACACGTTGGAAGAGCCTGAGCGCTGGTCAACCTACTTCATGAAGATTGATGACGTCAAGTTCCGTCAGAAGGTAGTACCTGGCGACACGCTGGTATTTAAGGTTGATCTGCTGGCTCCCGTCCGTCATGGTGTTTCGTCCATGAAGGGCTACGTCTTCGTAGGCGACCACATTGTAACTGAAGCAAGTTTCACCGCACAAATCGTCAAGAACAAATGAGCAACCAGATACATCCCATGGCAGTAGTCGACCCCGAAGCCATACTCGGTGACGGTAACATCATCGGTCCCTTCTGCGTTATCGACAAGAATGTTGTCATCGGCGACAATAACAAGTTTCTGAATAACGTCACCATTCACTATGGTGCCCGTATAGGCTCGAACAACGAGTTCTTCCCAGGTTCCAGTATCTCCACCAAGCCGCAGGACCTGAAGTTCAAGGGTGAGGATACTACCTGCGAGATTGGCGACAACAACTCCATCCGTGAGAACGTCACCATCAGCCGCGGTACCGCCTCGAAGGGCAAGACCGTCGTAGGCAACGGCAACCTGCTGATGGAGAACATGCACGTGGCCCATGATTGTGTCATCGGTAACGGCTGCATTATCGGCAACTCGACGAAGTTCGCAGGCGAGGTGGTAGTCGACGACTACGCCATCATCTCGGCAACCTGTCTGTTCCATCAGTTCTGCCGCGTGGGTAGCTATATTATGTTCCAAGGCGGTACTCGTACCAGTCAGGACATTCCACCTTATGTCATCGCAGGCAAGGAACCCGTACGATATGCTGGTGTCAACCTTATCGGCTTGCGCCGTCGCGGTTTCCCCAACGAGACGATCGAAGCCATCCATGACGCGTACCGTATTATATATGCTCAGGGGGTGCTGAAAGACGGCATCGCTGAAGCACGGACTAAGTACCCTGACTCGAAGGAAGTGGAGTATATCTGCTCGTTCATTGAGAACTCCAAGCGTGGGGTTATCAGATGATGCGCTTCGCTAGTGAATAGTGAGAAGTGAAAAGTGAAAAGTGAGAAGTGAAAAGTGAGAAGTGAAACGGCTCATTGTCATTACGGGGCCTACGGCTGTGGGCAAGACCAACCTCTGTATGGACATTGCCGGCAAGCTGGGAATCCCTATCATCAACGCTGACTCCCGACAGTTGTTCCGCCAGTTGCCTATTGGGACAGCACAGCCCACCAAGGAGCAAAGGACACGAGTCAGACACTACTTTGTTGGGACGCTTGACATCGGCGACTACTATAGTGCATCAATGTACGAACAGGATGTCATGAGCCTGCTTCAGCAACTCTTTGCCAGCAGCGATTACGCCCTGCTCTCAGGTGGTTCGATGATGTATATTGACGCCGTCTGTAATGGCATCGACGATATCCCTACTGTCGACGACGAGACGCGCTCGCTGATGAAGCGACGCTTGGCTGAGGAAGGACTGGAAGCTTTGGTAGAGGAACTGAAAAGGCTCGACCCCGAACACTACGAACTGGTTGACCGTCAGAATCCGCGTCGCGTGGTTCATGCCCTGGAAATCTGCCACATGACAGGCAAGACCTATACCTCCTTCCGTACGTCCCAGAAGAAGCAACGCCCCTTCGAAATCATCAAGATAGGGCTGAACCGCGAACGCGAGGAACTCTACCAACGCATCAACCGGCGGGTAGACCAGATGATGGAAGAAGGACTATTGGAAGAGGCGCGTACCATGTTGCCGTATCGAGAGGCAAACGCTTTGAATACAGTAGGATACAAGGAACTGTTCAACTATTTCGACGGAACATGGGACTTGTCTGAAGCCGTTGAGCGCATCAAGGGAAACACCCGCCGCTATGCCCGTAAGCAACTGACGTGGTTCAAGCGCGACACACAGATGAGGTGGTTTCACCCTGATGACCAAGAATTAATGATGAATTACATATCTCAATATGAGTAAAGAAGGAAAAACAAGCATCCTGAGCCTTCCTTGGCGAGGTGTTAAGAAAGCAGCAAACTGGTATATCGGCATATTCAAGGGGCGTCCTTGGTACATCAAGATTATTTCCACGATAGCCTCTCTGCTCGTTATTTTCGTACTCTATCTCGTTGCCGTCGACATCAACTTCCTGTGGCTCTTCGGCAAGTCGCCTTCGATGGAGATGATCAAGAACAAACGACCGGCACAGGCCTCGGAAATCTATAGTGCCGACGGTCAGCAGATAGGTAAGTTCTTTAGTGAGAACCGTACACCCGTCAATTACGAAGACGTGGCTCCCGTATTCTGGGAAGCCCTCATCGACACAGAGGACGAGCGTTTCTACTCGCATCACGGCATCGACTATCAAGCTTTTGGCGCTGCCTTGAAAGATTACCTGCTGCATCACGATGCCCGCGGCGCCTCGACCATCACGCAGCAATTAGCCAAGAATCTCTTTCGCGTGCGTACCGAATATTCTACGGGTTTCTTGGGCAACATCCCCGGCCTGAAGATGCTTATCATGAAGAGCAAGGAGTGGATAACGGCCTACAAGTTGGAGTACTTCTTCACTAAGGAGGAGATTCTGACACAGTATGCCAATACCGTTGACTTCGGCTCCAATGCCTTTGGCATCAAGACAGCTGCCAAGACCTATTTCGGCACAACGCCCAAGGCACTTACCGCCGAGCAGGCTGCCGTACTGGTGGGCATGCTCAAGGCCACCACCTATTATAATCCGCGCATCCATCCTGATAATGCCGTCAAGCGCCGTAACGTGGTACTTGATAACATGCGCCGCCACAATCATCTGACGCAGGCGGCCTACGACTCGCTGAAAGTGACTGAGATTGACCTTGACTTCAGCGTTGAGAGTGCTTACGATGGTCAGGCCAACTATTTTCGTGAGGCGGTAGCCAACGACCTGAAGGAGTGGTGTCGCGACAACGGCTACGACCTCTATACCGACGGTCTGAAAATCTATACCACCCTCGATACCCGTATGCAACGCTATGCCGAGGACGCTGCCATCAAGCAGATGAAACAGGTGCAGCGCAACTTCTGGCAGCATTGGGGCAAGACGCACCCCTGGCAGGACGAGCGCCATCAGGAAATTGCCGGTTTCATCGAGGATATTGCCAAGCGACAGCCCTACTACAAGATACTCGACAAGAAGTTTGCGGGCAACCAGGACAGCATCGACTACTACCTGAACAAGCCCCATATGGTCAAGCTCTTCGACTATGAACAGGGAACTATCGAGCGCGAGATGTCGACGATGGACTCCATCCGCTACATGGTCAGCTTCATGCATTGCGGCTTCGTGGCTATCGAGCCTAACACGGGCTATGTCAAGGCATGGGTGGGCGACATCGACTTCGACTCCTGGAAGTATGACAAAGTGACGGCCATGCGCCAGCCGGGCTCCACCTTCAAGCTCTTTGTCTATACTGAGGCGATGAACCAGGGACTCACGCCCTGCGACCGCCGCCGCGACTCCTACTTCGCCATGAAGGTTTACGACGCCAAGCAGAAGAAAGAGGTGACGTGGGCGCCCACCAACGCCAACGGCTACTTCACGGGCGACTCCATGCCGCTGCGCGCCGCCTTTGCTCAGAGCATCAACTCCGTGGCTGTCAAGTTAGGTCAGGAGGTGGGCATCAAGAATATAGCCAACACCGCCCACGCCATGGGCATCAAGAGCGAACTCGATCCCACACCCGCATTGGCGTTGGGTTCCAGCGACGTCAACCTGTTGGAGCTGGTGAACAGCTACTCAACGGTCATCAACGACGGTAAGGCTCACGAGGCTATCCTCGTCACTCGCATCCTCGACCGCGACGGCAACGAGATCTATACGGCGCCAAAGGAGCAGAAGCAGGTCATCCCCTATCGTAGTGCCTTCCTCGTACAACAGCTGCTACAGGCTGGACTCCGCGAGCGCGGGGCCACTTCCATGAGCCTCTGGGGCTATGTCGGCAAATACAATGATTCAGAGTTTGGCGGCAAGACGGGTACGTCCAACAACCACTCCGATGCCTGGTTCGTCGGCGTGTCGCCCAAGTTGGTTTGTGGTGCCTGGGTCGGCGGCGAGTACCGCTGTATCCACTTCCGTACGGGCGCCCTTGGTCAGGGTTCGCGCACGGCACTTCCCATCTGCGGCTATTTCTTGGAGTCCGTTCTGGGCGACCCCGCCTTCAAGCAGTATCACGGCAAGTTCGAGAAAGCCAAGGAGCCTAACATCACGGCTGACCAGTACCTCAATTGCCAGTACGTCTATACGCCGCGCGACAGCGACTCCCTCAGTGTGGACAGCTTAGGCTTCGACGAGATGGAGCAGGAAATAGAACTCGATGAGAACGGAGCCCCCGTAATCAGGCAACAAGACCCCGAGAATGCTGAACAGGCTACACCAGCCGACGGCAACAACACCGAGGCCACAGAGCCTAAGAAGAAGGCACAGCCGGAATACGAGGACGTGTACTTCTAAAATTCTCCTAAGACAACAGAATCTGAACAATCCGCTCTGCAGTGCGCCCATCCCAACGGTCGGGAAGGGCGCACTTTTTCCATTGCCCTGCTACCATGTCGGCCACAGCCTGGCGCAGTATCCCAGCATCACCGCCCACCAGTACGTTCGTACCCACGGTGACCGTCTCTTGATGCTCGGTATAACTATTCAGCGTGATGCAGGGAACGCCATTGAACGTTGCCTCTTCAGCCACATTGCCCGAATCGGTAATGATGCCCTTGGCGTGAGCCGTCAGCCAACCAAACTCCAGGTATGGGAGGGATGGGTGAAGGGTGATGGGGAATAGGTGAAGGGAGGTCAGTATTTGTTTGACCACACTGAGTGCAGGCTCCCGTAGCGGGGCGATGACGGGCATGTCGCCTGCAGACTCAGCCATCACCTGTAGCATCTCTGCAAGATGTTCCTCATCGTTGAGCAGTGTACGACGGTTGAGCGTGAGTACCAGATACCGCTGCTCATCGACCTTGATGGCTGGACGCCGGAACCGCGGCAGGTTGAAGCGCAGCGAGTCCATCAGGATGTTACCCACCATATATGTATTGTTGCCGTCAGCCTGTTCGCGGTTGGCCACGCCCGTACTCTTGACGCCCGCCGTGAACAGATAGTCCGACAGGGCATCGATGACCAGACGGTTCACCTCCTTCGGCATGGTGATGTCAAACGAGCGGGTACCCGCCACGAGGTGCGCCAGTTTCACTCCCCGCTTCTTGGCTGTAATGGCAGCGGCCATCGTCGAGGCAAGGTCGTCCACCACAATCACCACGTCGGCCGGACGCTCATCCAGATAGCGGTCGAAGGCACCCATCACCTGTGCCGTAATCTCGTTCAGGCGCTGGCTGTCAACACCTAAAAAGACGTCAGGTCGTGGCATCTGTAAGTCGTCAAACAGTGACGGTTCCAACGTCGGGTCGTCCTCACGTCCGGCATATACCAACTGATACTCCGCTCCCCCACTCTTCTGAATGGCACGAATCAGCGGGGCCACCTTCACGAAGTTAGGGCGTGCCCCCACAACAATACAAATCTTCTTCATCATTACAATCTCGTTTCGTATTTCCGCTGCAAAGATACAATTTAATCAATTAAACTCCAAATAAGGTACGAAAAAAAACAAAGATGACAAATAGGTTTTGCATTTGTTTTTTATGAACTTTAGTTGAACACTTGTAAATAATTCGGATGAAGTTCTTATTTTCATCTGAAAAGACCCTCAAGAAGTTGAGTCGACTCATTCGATCAAGTGAGTCGACTCAATCGATCGAATGAGTCGACTCAACGCTTCGAACGAGTTAATTCAAGGAAATAGACTTAGTGCGATATTGTCAAGATTTCTGACGAAATTTCAACGAAATTGAAGAAGAACCGAAATTGTTCTTCTGCACTTTAGTTGAAGATTTTATCAATATTTCAGATAGGTTTGGTAATCAACATGCCAAGACCCTCAAAAAATTGACTCGAGTCAATCGATGAAATGACTCGAGTCAACCGATGAAATGACTCGAGTCAAATGATTTAATGACTCTAGTCACGCTGCTATCGAATCGTTTCATTTGTCATGAATAATGATGCACACGATATCATTTAGGAAACAAAATTTGGCTCGTTAGCTCAGTTGGATTAGAGCATGACGCTACGAACGTCAGGGTCGGGAGTTCGAGTCTCTCACGAGTTACAGTTACTGCCCTATGATGTAATGGTTAGCACGTCAGATTCTGGATCTGGAGGTGGTGGTTCGAGTCCGTCCGGGCACCCTCCAAAGAAAATCCCTGTAAGTCAAGCACTTGCGGGGATTTTTATTTTTAAACACCTAAAGTTTTGATGGAACATTGATGGAACATTTTTAAGTTGTTCCATCAATTTTGGACTCGAAACACCACAAGGATTAGCAAACTGTTTATTCAAAATGTGGAAACTGCCACGTGTATTCATATCAAGGTGAGTCATTGGCCTTCTTACCAGAAAAAAGTAAATGCAAGCCATGCAAATACGAAGATTAATCTGTTACGTTTAAAGTACACATGCCCAACCGAACTTGCGCACAAGTTCCTGAAGCAGATTTCGGTCTCTGACAGGAATGGTGACGCTAATTGTCTCGCACTGATTGTCACGTTCAGCGATATTGGCTGTGTCCAAGTTGTATTGCGTCTGGAGATTCATCCAGATGTCGGCAGGTATGCCCAGCGCTTTCTCCAATGCCACAGCTACATTTAGTGACACGCTACGCTTACCATTGATGGTCTCGCTCAGCACAGAAGGCTTGATGCCGGTTTCAGCGGCAAGTTGCTTTTGCGTTATACCACGTTCTTTCAGTTCATCCTTAATCATCTCACCAGGATGGGTTGCAACAAATGGAGTCAAATTTTTCTTATTCATAATGCTTGGATATTTCAAATAACAATGCGTTTACTATAATTCCGCTCTCATCGGGTGAAGAATGGAAGAACAATCGATACTGATCATTAATCCAAACAGCATCCACACCATTGAGATCACCTTTCTTCTTCTCATAATGGAGTGACTTAATCTGAAAGAGGTCTTCCAACCTTCGGGCACCCCTCAGGTAGTTCACCACCTTCACATAACGCTTGATGATATCCTTCGACAAGCGCTTGTATTGGTGAGCTTGAGTGGTTCCTGTTGTATAGAGCTCCTCCAAAGCCGCATTTTCAAACTCAATGTTCATCGTCTATTATTAATTTGACGGTGCAAATATAGGGATTATCTCCGAAATAATTAGCAAATT
>CALDLA010000089.1 GCA_937898415.1 uncultured Prevotellaceae bacterium
GTGAGGGACAATAGGCGTTCTTGGGTTGTGCACTTGCCCCGCTGCAAATGGCGGCGAGGGCGATGAAACTGATAAAAAATCTTTTTTTCATAATGATAATGTTTTTTGAGTAGAACATATTATTTGTTGTTTACACTAGTTTGAATCTTACGGTTCCGATGATGTTGCGGGGCCGCAGCTGCGAGGTCTGGGTGTAGATGTCGAGGCCGCTGTAGTTGACACGGGTGTACTGGCGCTGGTCGAAGAGGTTGTTGAGTTGCAGTTCCAGGTCGATGTGCTTCAGCTTGAGCTTGGCGGTGGCATCGCCGAACCAGGCATGGCGGTTCTTGTCGGTCAGGTTGTTGTAGTTGTCCTCGGCGGCGAGGGTCAGGGTGAGAGTCTTGGTGGGATAGACGCTCATGGAGAGGCGCTGGGTGTTGCTGCGCACGGTGGTCGCCTGTTCGCGGCGGCCCTCGGTGTAGCTGCGGCTCTGGGCGAAGCCGCTGCTATAGACGATGCCTATCCACTCGAAGGGGCTGAACGAGAGACTGCCGCCGAAACTGAGTCCCTGAGCGTGGTATTGGTAGAGGTTCTGGCTGATGAGACGCTCGCTCTCAGAGAGGCTGTAACTGCCGAAGACGCGGATGGTGGAGCGGAGGAAGTCGAAGCCCTTGCTGGCCTCGCCGCTGACGCTGTAGCTGGTGGCGGTGGTGGGCTGGTTGACAGCCTGAACGACGCTGGTGGCTCCCTCGTAGTTGTAGCCGTAGATCTGGTTGTCGTGGGTGCGGCGGTAGTTGAAACCGATGTTGGCGAAGAGGGCGCGGATAGCGCTGCGGTAGCGCAGGCCGACGTTGGCCCCGTAGTTCTTGGTCTCAGACAATTGTTCGACGTAGCTGCGCTGGAAGGCGCGGTAGTTCGACATGATGTAGCCGCTGTAGATGCCGCCCGGGTCGCCCACGGTCTTCGAATAGCTGGCACCGCCATTGAGCCAAAGGTCGCGGGTGATGCTCCAGTTCATCGAGAGCGAGGGGAAGAAGAGCAGATGGGTGTAGCCGTGCTTGTCCTTCCTGATCTTATCGTCGAGGATCTGAGTGTAGAGTTCGAGCGGCAGGCCGAGGGTGATGTCGAGGTCGGGCGTCTCGTACTTGTAGCTCTGGCCGAGGGCGAGACAGTAGGTGTTGTACCAAAGGTCGTTGCTCAGTTGGTTGTGCTCGGCAGGGGGCATGAAACCATCGAGGTCGGTCTTGATGCCGTGGAGGTTGGCCGAGGCGCTGATGCCATAATTGAAGCGGAACACGTCGGCCACGCGGATGCCGTAGCTGGTGTTGAAGCGTCCGGCGATGTGGTGGGAGTTCACGTCCTGCGAGTAGGCGGTCTGAGTGCCTTGCAGCAAGGAGTCGATACCCACGGTGAGGGTGTTGGGACGGTGGGAGTAGCCAGCGGAGAAGTGAAGGTCGAAGGTGTTCTTGCCGATGTTGCGGATGGTGTTGAAGGTGTTCGACACGGTGAGTTGCGGGCGGTCGAAGTGCTGGCGGACGCGGTTGTTGCCGTAATTCATGGGGGCAGTGCCTGTGCGCTCGGAAGAGAGCTGTCCGTCCACGCGGTCGCTGTTCCAGTTGGTGTCGAACTTCAGCACATTAGCCAGGAAACCGTTAGAGGCATTCCAGTTGTAGCGGGCCTGGACGTTGAGGTTGTTCACCTTCGTTTCGCTGGTCATGGTCTCGGAGGTGAGCAGGCGGCTGTCGTCGCTCAGGAAGCGGTCGCCCACGCTGCTGCCCTCGCGACGGATGCGGTCGTTGTGGTAGGCGATGTTCAGACCCAGTTCGGTGTCCTTGTTGGGCTTCTCCAGATGGTTCATGGTCAGGATGTGGCTGTGGTTGTCGAAGGTGCGCTTCTGCGGCAGGCCGGAGCCGCTGGGCATGACGGTGCCCGTGGGGCAGAAGGGATAGAGGCTGACGCTGTTGATGCTGGAGTAGTGCTGCGTGAGTTCCTTCGACACGTCGTCGCCCGTGTTGTTGCCTTTATACAGCGTCATGTTCTGGCGGCGCTTGGCGAAGTACATGCCCACGACCTCGGCAGTCCAAAGCGGGTTTTGGCCGATAACGGTCTGGCCGTCGTCCAACGGTCGGCTACCGATGTGCCAGTCGCCAGCCCACTGGATGCCACCGCCCAGCATGGTGTTGACGGCCACTGTCCCCTTGGCTGAGTCCTTCAACTTCAGGTTGATGGCCACGTCGTCTGTGAGTTCCTTGCCTTGCAGCATCTTTACGGGCTGGTGGTTCTCCAAAACCTGCACGGTGGCCACGTCGGAGGCGTTGATGTTGTTGGTGGCGAGTCCGTAACGGCCTTGCAGCAAGTCCATCTCCTCGACGTAGAATTTCTTGATGCTCTTGCCGTTATACTTGATGCCGCCGTTGTCAGCCACCTCGATGCCGGGCATACGCTTCAGCACGTCGCCGATGACACGGTCGCCCTGCTGCTGGTAGGCTCCTACGAGGTAGTTGAGCGTGTCGCCGTTCTGCCGAATCTTCTGCGCACGGACGCTGACCTCCTTCAGCTGCACGGTCTTCTCACGGACGCGGAAATCGACCCGCTGCGAGCGGTTTACTACGATTATCACTTGATTGCCGATGGCCAAGCCCGAGGCGGTGACGGTCACGGAGTCGGCCTGTGTGGTGAACTCCAGCTTGTAGTGTCCTTTACTGTCGGTGTCGGCAAAGCCCAGGATATTGCCCGTGCCCTTCGGGGCCACGGTGACGTAAGCCTCCACGGTCTTGCCCTGCGCGTCGAGCACGGTGCCCTCGATGACGGTCTTCTGGCCGTTGGCCGTCAATGCCACGAGGGCGAGGATGGTTGTGATGAGTCTTTTATACATTTTTATTATGGGTGTTATGAGGTTACTGAAAAACTCCGCCGCATCTCCCGACGAAGCGGAGGGTGTGCCAATTGGTCTTTTACTACTCGTTTTGTATTTACTAACTTTACTTTATGAAATTGCCTTAGTTCAATCGGAACAAGATGGGCATACTGTATCTACAGCGCACGTCCTTACCCTTGTTCTTGGCAGGAATCCATTTGGGCATCTGCTTCAATACACGAAGTGCTTCATTAGACAGTAGCGGGTCGGGCGACTCAATTACCTCGAAGTTGGTAAGGCGGCCGTCCTTCTCTACCACGAAGCGAATCAGCACACGTCCTTCAATGCCTTTCTCTTCTGCTTCCTCAGGATAATGCATCTGACGTGCGATGAACATATAACATTCTGTCATATCACCCGGATAGGACGGCATGACCTCTACTACATTATATATAGTAGTGTCCTCGGGGATTCCTAATACATGCTCTATGGCTCCGCGCACGACGCCATTCGGATTGAGAGCGGAAGCCACGGCAAGACCAAGGGCAAGGGTGAATATAATGATGGACATGAGTTGACGAGGCGTAAAGAAACGGCGGCGCAAGGCGGTGCGCAGGGTGTTGCGAACGCTGGAGATGGTGTTGCGGACGGTGGCCACGGAGATATTGCGTGCCTCGGCAATCTCCTCGACCGTCAGCCCCTCGTCGTAGAAAAGCTGCCACACCTCGCGCTCGGCCTTGGGCAGACGCTGGAGGCGGGAGGCGAGCCACTCGGAGTTTTCGCGCTCTTCCAACTCTTCCTGCGGCGTGACCTCGGTGACGGCGGCACCCGTCTCGTCCATCATCTCTATCTCCTCACGCTGTCCGCGCCACATCGAGACGCAGCAGTTGCGGGCAATGCGCATGACGTAGGCATCGGTGAGCGTCACCTTGTCGCGCACGTTCCATGCCCTGAGCCATGTCTCCTGTACCACCTCCTCAGCCTCGGTGTCGGAGCCGAAGAACTCGCGTCCCATCTGCATCAGCCGGGGGCGCATCCGTTCAACCATCTGCTTGAACTCTTGTCCTGTCATAACGTCTGTTTCCATCATGTCCGTTGTTTGGGTTTTCTGCCCGTATAACGCAAAACGCCCCAAATCTTCACCCATAATAAATGTTAAAAATCTGTTACCCTTATCCCTCCTTTCTGCTGGTAACGTGCTAAGATGCGTGATTTGACTTGCTCTAAGCGGTAAGCCATATAGTCGCGGCCCATCCGCTCCGCCGCCTGGCTCTGGCGGTAGTGCTCATTGAGGTCTGCACCATCGACGACATAGACGGTGCTGGACTTGTCGGCGCGGATGGTGACGGGAGCGGCATCGCCATCGAGACAGTAGGGATAGCAGCCCACAAGGTCGCCCGCAGTGACGGTCTCGACCGTGCTCTCGCCACCCTCGTAGTTACGGACAAGGTAATGGAAACTGCCGCTCTCAATGTAACCGAAGAGGCGGGCAGAGGCTCCCTCGGCCTCAAAGATGTCGCCATGCGAGAAGTGCATAGCCCGACCATGGTGCAGACAGTAGTCGCGCAGATAGGCCAGGGCCTCAGAATAATGTGTTTTTTGTTTCATACGCTCATGATTTTGCAGTTTTTTGCCTACAAAGATTGTGCAAACTGAGAGCAGAAGAACGTGTTCTTATGCCGAGGTGCAGCCAATCTTCGCAATCTTTCGATTGCAAAATAACAAAAAAAGGCGTAAAAAACGACTCGGCGAAGCCCGAAAACAGGTCGCCGAGGGTGCAACTCTAAAACTAGTTAAAGAAAAATCTGAAAAAAATGGCTCAAACCGTGATGATTTGAGCCAAAAACGTGTGTTATTTCTCTTTGCCGAAGGTGAGCCCCTTGCGGAGTGTGCTCAGATAGCTGGGCGTAATGTTGAGGAACGAGGCGATGTCCTTCAGTGAGAGCATCTGCACCACCTGCGGACAGCGTTCGAGCAGTCGGCGGTAGCGGCTGCGGGCGGTGTAGCGGTAGTGGTCGAGGTCGCGGCAATAGACCATCTTGAACAGGTTCTTGAGTATCTTCACGTCCATCTTCGCCATCTTCGGGTCGTTGTCGAACAGTGCCTGCAGCTCGCGTCCACTGATGACGCGCACCACGCACGGCATGTCCGCCTCAATGCTCACTTCCGACACGTCACCGTCGAGGCAATAGGGGAAGTCGGCCACGAACTCGCCCTCGAAGGCGAAGCCCGTGCAGTAGTCTTTGCCCTCCTCGTCGTTGTGCACCATGTACTTGAAGCAGCCCCGCTCCACGAAGGCCACCCACTGTGCCGGCTCGCCCGCCTCTTCCAGCGTCTCGCCCCGCTCGAACGTTCGCCGCTCCCCGTGCTCCATGCAGTACTCCCGCAGGAACTCCAAATCGAGTCCCTCCTTGTAGGTGTTGAATTGCTTGTTTGTTGTCATTGCTGTCACTGTAGTTTGAATTTCGGGTGCAAAGATAGTGAATTTTGGTGAGATTGGGTGAAAAGGGGATGGAGAATTAACGATAATTGAGCATCGTTACAATGGGTTACCCTCTCCTTAATTTATACCTCGGTGCATGCATGGCCTTGGCCATCTGATGACATCTGCGGGCGAAGGAGAGTTCGTCCTCGTTGTCCTTCTTCTTGGGGAGTTCGTTATTACCGCCACCACCGCCATAGGACTCTGAGATGGTGGTGGCCTCGTCGAGGAAACCAAAGAAGAGACAGGCGGTGGTTGCAGCGACTTGTTCCACATTCTCGGCCACGCCTTCGGCCAAGTCCAGTCCGAGTTTCTCCAGATAGCTGACACCCGACTCTGCACCAATCTGATAGACCCCTGCCTTCGTGTCGTCGCATATATCGCGGAAAACAGCAGCGTTCTTCAGCAACCAGCCCGCATCAGTCAGACGGTCTTTCGGATTCTCACGGATGGCATTCCTGATAATTTCTTTTTCCCTATCGTTCATGACGTACTCGTCGAGTCGCGGATTGGCTATGGCTTTCGCTGCATCCCATAATCCAGACCAGACGGTCTCTAACATCTGATGTGAATGGTCGTATTCTTCTGCCTTCTCCTTGGCTTTTTCGTAGGATTCAACGGTTATGCCCTTACGCTGCATTTCGTCGTACTGCTGAATCTTGCGGATGGCGATGGCATTCTGGCGCAGTTCCTGCTTGACGATGGCCCGGCTCCTGCGTGTCAATTCTGCCACGTGAGCACTGTCGAAGCTGCGCAGGATGGTCTGCATGTCGGTCATGATGCTCTTGATTTCATTGTTCTGCTGTCTTCTGAACTCATCGGCATTAGTGAAGATTGATTTCTTCTGGCTCTTGACCTTATCCACCTCCTGAAATGCTGCCATAATCACGTCCATCATCGTCATCTTCGTCTTGCCTTTTGCTTTCAGGTTCTCGATAACGGCACCGTTGCTTTTCGCGTTATAGGTGAAGACAGCATCGCAGAAGCCCTTGATTGCCACCGACTCCGACGGGTCGCCAACGGCATCGGCCAGTTCCTTGGCTTTCTGCTCCAATGCGGTCTTCTCGTTCTTCGCTGATTCCTTCTCCTTGTTGATTCTGTTCAGTTCCTGGCGGGCATTGTCTATCGAATCATTCAGTTTTGACGACGTCTCCCGCTTCTCGGCCAGTGATGACTCAAAATTACTAAGCGCCCATGCTGCCTGATCGATTTTCTTCTCAGTTTCCAGAGCCTTTTTCTCTGACTCCTGAGCCTTTTTCTCGGCCTCTTCCGCTTTCTCCAGAGCCAGCAGTCGCTCGCGCTCTAACTGTCGTTTGTTCTTCTTCCGATGCTCCTTCCGTTCTTCCACCGTCATCAGCGAGGTATCTTCACCACGCTCCAGTCCCCATTTACAGTTGACTTCATCGTGCAGCATGTCGTGCCACTTCCTGAACGACTGCGATTCTTCATACTTCGTCTCGCCGAAATAGTGGGAATAGCTGACGGTGAGCACCTTCTTCGGTGTTGCAGGTCGGTAGAAGGATTGGTCTTCCTCCTTCAGCCGTTCATACTGTCGGGTGGTGATGTGCTCAGGACGTTCCTTGCCGTCGCTCTCCACGTCCGGGTCGAGTTCATAGCCGCCAACCCTGCCGCGCTTCACCCGCTCGGCAACGGGAATCACCAGCGCATGGAAATGCGGGGTGGTCTCGTCGAGGTGGCATTCGAGGCCGATGACATTCTCCTCGCCGAACTTGCGGCAGAGGAAGTCGTAGTAGTCCATGGCCATTGTCTCGATCATCTTCATACCAGGGTGGTTGGGATCGTCGGCAAGACTGACCCAACTGTTGTCCTCCTGCCAGTCGAAGTCCATCGGCTTGCCGAAAGCGATCTCCGTCATGCGGTCGTGGTCACCGCTAAGTACGAAATCGACGCAGGTGTTCGGCTGGTTCGGCGCGTCCTCCCTCCAAGGCTTGAAGTACAGTTCCTTCAGTCGCTGCTCGTATCTTTTCTTCAAAGACTTCCGTTGAGTGCCCAGACGGACAATCCTTGGTGGGATATAGACTGTCTTACCATTCCTCGTAGTAATCTTTTTACCACTCATTACCTCAAAGTTGAGATGTTTTCTCGACCAGTCGTAGCGGTTGCCCGGCTGTTTGTTCTTGGCCTGATAGGTTTCCTCAGTCCAGTCACGACGCTCGTTCTCCCGGCCTTGTGCGGTAGAGAAAGAAGCGGATGCCGATATGTTCAGCGACTGGTATTGTTTCAATGATATGTCCATAGTCGAAATCAATTAATGTTCATGATTGTGGGGTACTTAGGGGCAGACCCCTGAGCGGAGGTCCAGGAGATGGTCACTCCTGGTCGGGTCCCGAGGGCTGACGAGCCTTCGGCATATTGGGGTGATATGGCAGTATTGACATTATGACCCCTAATATGTTGTGGATTCATCATTGAATCCCTGCCGCAAGCAAATGGACGAGAGCGATAAAGGCTGTAAGCCTGCCCGTAAATAGTGCTGTAGCAATTGTAGCAAACCGATGCAGCAAAGGCTGTGGGATGCAACTTGCTGGTTTTCAGCATCTCCTTATTTCTATCAGTAATAAAGGGAATAGATATATTGCTCAGAATTGCTACCATACTACTACAAGAACAGACAACTGCCTTTCCCGTTGCTACAGATTGACACCATCTTGTTACATCTGAAAATGAAGATAAGTGTCTGATTATCTGCAATGCACATTTTGCTACATTTGCTACATCCATATTCGTACCTCTTCAAATTTGCAATTGTCAGAAAGGTAAGTCATCCGTCGGTTTCCCAAAGGGAATTTCTGCCTCTACAGGATCGGCAGGCTTCTCGTCGCCGGAGTCCACACACGAGTCAAGGTTGATGCCGAACTTCTCGCTCACCATCTTATAGTCGAAGCACAGAGGGCGGTCTTGCTCGTAGATGGTTCTGTAGCCCTTGATGTTGCACCCTTCCATGATAGGTTCCTGCATGGGCTGACCGTTGGAGTTGAATTTCTTGAACCGTTCAGGGGCATAGGACACGCCAAGATACTCGGTTGAAATCTGGAGGTAGTGGAGCATAGACTCTGTTGACAGCAGCTTCTCGTCCATCTTCTTTCCGAGTTCGCGGTAGGTGGTGAGCATGATGTCCTTTCGGATCATCAGGATCTGTCTGACATCGCCAAACTCAATAGCCTCCTTCTGTGCATTGGTCTTGATGCTCTTCTTCCCCTTGATGACATAGTGCTGGCCGTTCATGATGGTTCCCTTCTGCTGGGCGCTGCTGATGATACGCCAGAAGCCAGACACCTCATCGGTCTTGGAGCACAAGTCGTTCTGACGAATCACGCACTTCACGCAGAAGTCCAAGAGCGCTTCGTAACGGAATGGAAGCTTTATAACGTCCTCCAAAGCGAGGTAGGCAGACAATGGAACATACCAGTTGCGCTCGATACGGTCCATGACATCATAGCCCTTCAGACGATAGGACAGGTCAACCTCGGCCTTCTTCCATGCCTCATCGAAACAGGCCTCGAACTTATCCCGGTGTGACAGGATCTCCAAAGTGATATGCGTGGCACCCATCAGGCGGTAGTGAACCAGGTCTTTCCAGCGTTCGCGCTCTTCCTGGGTGTGGTGCTGCCGATCATAGGTCAGATAGATCAGGCGGGTGAATAGTGCAATGTCAGCAGTGGGCATCTCTTGACCAGTGATGATCACCCCACTATCCACCCTAGCCTGTTCACGCTCCTTCTTGTCGAGATTCATCTTGCTTCTGCCGATACCCGCCCACAAGCCTTTCAGCCACTCAATCCTCTTGATGTCGATGTTGTTGGAATACTCGTCGATCTGGACGAGTGCATTGCTATAGCTCGACACTGCGTCAGACAGTGCAGGAAGAGAGTCGGAAACGATGCTCTGAGGGTCGTTCTCGCTGATGAAGAATGACATGAGCGAATGACCCAGTTCGGTCTTACCGGAACCCTTTGGCCCGAAGAGGTCAAGGATAGGGAAACAGCGTGCCTTGGTTCTTACAATGTCGCGGAAAAGCGTCGCCATATAAAAGCAAAGGCCCACCATCGCATTGTCGCCATGAACCTGCACCATCTTCTGGAAATAGCCGTGGAGTGAAATGTTGGTATGAGGCTTGTGGCGGAACTTTCTCTCGTTGGCAAACAACTCCACACTATTCCTGTAGATGCTCGACATGGCAGGGAGATAGTAGTTGCCTGAGTTCAGCCTTACAATACCATAACCATCGACCTCATGCCACTCTCCATCCTCGTATGCACCATTACAAAAGCAGTAGAAGCCCTGTTTCTGCCAGCCCAGTTGCTTGATTTCAACCGCTGTCTCTGTCACCTGTGCCAGGAATCTCTGCAGCTGGATCAAGGCTTCCTCGCCAGCCAGCCAAGTGTAATTGCCGATACCCAGTAGCTTCTTTCTGAATGTCTTTGCAGAGGTTATTGCATCCATATCCAACTCAATGATTTCAGGGGGAGTTGACGGGTCTGTGTTGTTGATTTCAAACAGTCGCACAGGTTGAATGTCATCTTTGATGTGGTACAATGGTCTCAGGGTGAAGTTTGACAGCTGCACCTCGTCGCCATGCTTGTCACAGCCATAGTAGCAACCATGCTGCACCGTGAAACCAAAGGAACGGAGCATGTCGATACCGCTTTCCTTGTTCTTCTCGGAACGACGCTGCTGCTCGCGAACCTTGGCGGAGTTGAGAGCCTGATGCCACAAGGCCTTGGAGCCGTCAATCTTGGAGAGTTGGGTGATGTACTGTTCCTTTACGTCTTCATTCTTGATATGAAGGAGCAAGTCGCAGACTTCCTCCACCACCTTCTGTTTCTCTTCTGTCGTACCCTCCTTATTCAGTTTCTTGGAGAAGAACCAGACGATGAACTCCTTTTCCTGTAGTCCTGAGAGGTCAGATCTGTCGTTGATGAACTCATCCGGGTCGAGTTTCTTCGCGTGTTCTGCATGAATGTCGTTGGGAATCTCTTTCACGCTGACCGTAAAGCCTTGCTGTATAGCAATGGCGCCGTTTCTCAACACATTCTTGAATCCTGCGCCCAAGGTCTCACCTTCTTTCGGCAGGTCAGAATCAGGAATGAAGCAGAGCGTACAACTCTTCAGGCGGTAATCCTTCAGCATCTGGAACTGTTCCTTCGTCCATCCTGCACCTAACGAGGCAATGGTATTATGAATACCGAGGGACTGGAGCTTGACCACATCGGGGCCACCCTCCACCAGATAGAGCTTTTCTTCCTGTCGTGCAGCTTTGACGGCTGCATCGATGCCAAAAATGGACTCCGACTTGCTGTAGAGGATGCTGTCAGATGAGTTGATGTACTTGCGCTCTGCCTTGTCATCCAAAGCTCTTGCCGTGAAACCCTCGATATTGGAATAGCGGTCGCGGATAGGAATCATGAGGCGGTTCTTATAGACGCAGTACAGTTTGTCGGTCTTCTCGCTCATCTTCAGGATGCCCATCTCCTGCATCAGGTCAAGGCTCAGTCCTGCCTTGGTTGCGAAATCGACCACCGATGTCCAGTCGTCAGGAGCAAAGCCTATCTGCTGTTCATGGCAGTATTCCTCATTCCAGCGGCCAAGCATGTATTCCCTCGCCAGCTTGGCGGCGGGCGTGTCCTTCTGAATCTCGTCGAAGAAGAAAGCGCACAACTTCGCGTTGATGATGCGCATGGACTCCTTCTTCTTGTATTTCTCCTCTTCCTCCGGCGTGGACTGGAGTTCATTTTCAGTCAGCGAGATGTTCTTCTTTTCCTTCAGCAGCTTCTTGACGGCAAGAGGAAAGGGCAGGTTCTCCATCTTCATGACAAAGGTAATCACGTTGCCGCCCTCATGGCAAGCACCGTGGCAGAACCAGAGGTTCTTGGCAGTATCGACGCAGAACGAAGCGGTCTTCTCATTGTGGAATGGGCAGCATCCCCAGGCACGATGACCTTTCACCTTCAAAGCAATCCCATAGTCTGAGACCACCTCCTGAAGATCCACCGTGTCGAGGATCAAATCAATGTATTTCTTATCAATCATGTTCAATAATTGTATTATATAATCGTATAATATAAGTATATAACGGGGCTGAGAGGCTATAGCCCCTGCAACTCCCTGCGGTGCTCGGCTATAAAGGCCATAATCATCGCTGCGGCAATGGCACGGATGGGGATGTTCGCCTTTGCATTGGCGCGGATGAGTTCTATCTGCTTCTTCACCTCGGTGGGAATCCAGACGGCAGCACCTTGTCCCTTCACGCCTGTATAGTCGTCGAGCAGCGTCATGAACTTCTTCCACTCCCTGGCCTTGCTGTAGTTTCCTTCGTTACCACTATTCACAGTGCCTTCAAGAGGCTCTGCGTGTGCCGAGCTATCAGCGACAACTGACATTACACTTTCTGCCAGACTGATGTCCCCACCACTCTTTGAGAAGAATGGGTTAACTGGTTTATTCTCTTTCTTTGTCATAACTCTTACAACTTATTGATTTCTTCTATGATTCGGTCGAAAGCATGCTCAACGGCAGCGTACTGGTATTTGTCGAGCGGATAGAGGGTGGAGTATCGCTTGATGACCACGCTCTGCTTGATTCTCGGCGTGACAGTACCGAGTTTGCCAAGAATGGAAATGGTCTCTTCGCGCATCTCCTTCTCATGCGCCTTGCCTTCCGTAGTGTTGATGCGGTTGGGCAGGAACACCAGACGGGCAGATGTCATCTTGCCGATGACGGAAACAAAGATACCCGTCGCGTCGATAGTGTCAACATCGTAGGCCATTGGAACCACGATAAGGTCGGCCTGTGAGTAGATGATGGCGAGGTTGTTGTCGTTGAGATTACCCGGACAGTCAATCACCACGATGCCGTCTTTTTGACGGAGCTTCTTCATGTCGGCTTTCAACTTACCGGCATCAAGCGTATTGAGCTTTACAATCTCCCATGATACAGCATGTTCCGGGTCTGCTTCTATCTCGCGCTCACGATGTCTGGTCAACGATGCCTGGATATCTGCATCCGCAGCACTCACCGACATGCCTTTTTCGTTCAGGTACTCAGAGAAATGGGCGCACAACGTGGTCTTACCAACACCACCCTTGATATTCGAAAACAATACAACTTTACTCATCTTATATAATATACTTAAATTATGATTTTATATAATGTCATTGAGAGTATATCCCTCACAATGAGGGCATTACTCTTACTTCTTGCTTTCACAAAGATGGTCAATGTCAGCTTTGTGATAAAACACTTTCCGACCAACCTTTACTGGTACGAGGTAGTTCTTGTTCGCCCAATTCCAGAGCGTCGCATGAGTTACACCAAGCTTCGACATCACCTCCTGTTTAGGCATAAGAGAATCATCTTCCTCCTGTTGCACGACTCTCGGTTCCCTTTCATCAACGTACTTCGCAAGTGCTCTTGCAAACGCCAAAGCACCTTCGCCCGTAAAGGTCAAATCGATGCGATCACCAGAATTCTTAATTTGAGACACCAGCCGATTTGCATACAAATCAGCGAATAAAGCAGAATTGTTATCTGCCACTCCTGAAGTCATTGTAGACTTTTCAATTAAATTATCAGTTCTCATATATTTTTTATTATTAAATTTGTTATATTCGAATTATTTTATTATATTTGCACCGAAATTCAGCGCTTAATCCTGAGAATGATTCTCAAATTCGAGTGCAAAATTAATCAAATATACCATAACTGACAAGTTTTCGGTATTCAAATTAAGTTTATTTAACTATATTATGGTTATAAGTGGCAATTTTCCCGTAGATATCAATATCGGTTCCCTTATCGAGAGCCGAATGGAAACAATGCACATATCAAAGGCAGAATTTGCCAGAAGGATGCAAATGCCTCAGTCAAATGCAAGCAGAATCCTGAAAAAAGAAACGATGGACACTTCCAAGCTTCAAGTTATATGCGAAAAGCTGGACTACAATTTCTTTGAAGAATTCTGTGGACGGGAAGACGGCCATTCAGGTGAAGAGGGCCGTCGATGGCCAACTGTTCACATAGGTTCGTCTATCGAAAGGCAGTTGAAAGAATCAAAAATGACCCAATCCGAGTTTGCCCATCAATTAGGAGTAAAGCAACCCGAAGTGAGCCGATTATTGAAAAGAGCAGATTTAGATACGGGCAAACTGGTCGTCATATCCAACCTGCTAAAATACAATTTCTTTGAAGAGTTCTGCGTTGTTAAAAAAGCGACATCTGCCGCAGATCTCATTGAGGAAATACAAAGTAAAATGACCCCAATACAACCAATTTATCAAATGCAATTCACATCAGAACAATACAAAAAGTTCCTCATGCAGCAACTGGAACTGCCTGAGGAAGAGCGTATCATCAAGATTACAGTTACCCCTAAGGATCAGAACAAGAAATAAGGAACTAAGGAATACCGCTTATAGAATAGACTGTATTGCATTCCAATAGAAGAAGGCCTCTGGATGGGTCTTCTTTAGTTTGTTTAGCTTTGTGGGAAGCGGCTGCTGAATGGTTTGTGCCGCCAAATCGCCCAATTTGTCAGGGTCATAATGATGTACCTCATTAATGTCGTGTTCCAAAAGCTTGCTGAGATAAGCGGCTTTGGCGGCATTGATGATGGCAGAGTCGAGGGTATATTTCTCGCTGTGAATGAAGTTCCCAATACGGATGATGCCATCCTGCAACAACTTGAATTCGTTAGGACTCTCCACGCCACGCATACTTATGCATAGAGCGGTATGGTAGATGTCATCAAGAACCTGCTGGATGTTGTCTGTCGGCAGGTGACGATACTCTAATTCAATGACAGCAAACTTCGTGAAGGTGCTCCTCGTGACAGAGAGGTTTTCAGTGATGTCAAACAATGATGCCACATCAAAGAGTTGTTTGATAATCTCCATCGTACACTTCTTCTCACCTTTGAAGAATGGAATGCCTGTAGTGTGAGGGGCAAAAGCTGTCAATTTATCGCCAAGCAAATCTTCGTGACTTGGGAGGTTTACCATAACCAGAGGTTCTTCGGTAAGAAGTAGCGGGCTTTGTATGGGTAGAGAAACAACTTTGGAGTAGTGTGTTTCCTCAAAGAGAACATCGAGCAAGATCTTATCTTGGCCGCCATTGCCAGGATAGCTTACCTCATAATAGAACTTGGCATGCTTTTTGGGAACATCGGTGCGTGAGATTCGCTCAACCAGTTCCACCTTACCAAAGCCATATTCCTCAGCATATTTGCCGAGGTAATCCTCGATGACGGTGCCTGGTGGGCAGATAATATCTATATCTATGGACAGACGTTTGCTGGTATTCAGGTGAAGCATCAGTGAACTACCGCCTTTGAAAAGGAAAGGACAGCCAGAACGGGCCAGAGCCTCTAACAACGAGAAAGCTCGGATGGTTTTCTCCATTAATGCTTTATCGCGAACACCCATCTTTTGGGCTACCTCCGTTATCCATTCAAGAGATCTGCTTCTTGGATTAATCATTGTCTATGCTGTTTATGATTTGTTCTACTTTTGTTTTACGGTTACGGCGAGAGGCGTATCTCAATAGTTTGCTCATGTTGACATGGTTCCTCTCACGCGCGTATTCAAATATATTATATATCTCTGAGCCACTGGCGAAAAAGAGTTCATTGTCGCCAATGGCATCAATCATGATTTTCTCGATACGTGGTACGGTGCAACCATCCACTTCCGTCAACGGCGACTGACCTATCAGCTGACGGACGACAATAGCATCCGTGCCCGTCAGATAACGGTCGCAGTCCATGAGTGACGGCGAAAGGAGGATGTTCCTGTTTAGCTCCATTCCCTGTAAGGCGTTAAAGACTGACTCCATACCGTCCTTCTCGACATCAATAAAGGTATAGCCTATATTTGGAACATGAAGCATGAATGAAGCCAGCACATTTGGACTCCAGATGCAGAAATCGAGAAATGGAAATTGCCGTTTGAGTTTGCCAAAGATTTCTTTCTCAGCTTCTGATGGCCGATAGACAAACTCCGGCAAGCTGTTGTCGGTTAGTTCATATTCCCCATGTCCTACTCGACGCAGCATCCCAGAAGCAATAAGACGATTGATTTGCAAATCAATGGCCTCTACCCTGATATCCTCTTTCCGACGAGCGACATCAAGCAGAAGGTCTTTCCGATGGAAAGTCCTTCCTTGCATGGTTGCATAGTTCAATATCGCCTCTGTCGCTGTCATAAATTCTCTGTTTTGGCTGCAAAATTATATCTTTTTTGTCAAATACCCAAATAATTTGTCTAAAATGATATACTTTTGCGCGTTTTTTTATTATAATCCTACCTTATTATAATCCTACTTTATATTCCTTTGGGGCAAATTTAGCCAATTAAGTCAATAACGCTCTTCAGGGTTTCATCCTCGATGTTACGGTATCGCTTGAACGCCCTACTTCCGTCAACGTGGCCACTCATCTTGCCAATCAGATTTGGATCGCTGACTTTGAAATAAGCATTGCCGATGAATGTGCGTCGCGCAAGGTGGCTCGATGCCACGGTATCAATGGGAACCAGTTCATTTTCTCCAGTGCGGGCATTGCGGATGATAACAATCCTGGTTATACCAGCCATTTTAAAGACCTTCTTAATGGAGTCGTTATATTTCTGAGCGCTGATGAATGGGAAGAGCATACCCTGTTTGCTGACGCCTTCATACTTCTTCACCAGTTCCATGGCTTTAGGGTGGAGTGGCACACGAGCCTGAACAGCCTGGTCGCCATTGTCCTTTGTCTTGTGTGGGGTATAAGTCAGGATTCCATCAACGATATTGCCTGGCGTGAGATTCAGGAGGTCGCCCACACGACAACCAATGAAACATTGGAATATGAAGATGTCCCTCTGTACGCCATATTCAGGAAGATGAATCCTGCTGATACCCTTTCTGTCTTCCTCCGACATAGCATCATAAGCTGCAGCAAGATCTGTCTCTGCTATGGTATTTCTCTCCTCTATAGTTATATAATAAGGTGTACCCACCTTCTCCGTACCGATATTGATGCCGTCGAACGGTCTGTTCCTGGTATACTCTTCCTCATAGAACCACAGGAACAGTGACTTTAATCGCTTGGCGGCTTTGATGACAGTGTTCTCACCACGATCCTCCAACTTGCAGTTGCCTTTCGTGACGCTGGCAGGATATTCCGTCAGCAACTGCTTATATAAATCAGGATTCTCCTGAGACAGGCTGTATTCATGACGAAGATATTCGATGAAGTTTTCGATGTCCTTTCGTGTGACGGTGTTGATGTCGAAAACGAAGTTCTGGTAACCGGGCTCCTTTGCACGAAGATAGCCCTCGAACCTTGCCACCTCACGCATCAGGACACGAAACACCTTGGCATGGGCATAGGAGATCTTTCGCTTGGCGATATACTCCTCAGCAAGCACATAGAAAGACTTCTGTTCCTTTGCTCTAACGATAAACTTGTCTGGGTTAACGAACTTATCGCAGACAAGTTGAAGCCATTCGCTTGTGACATTTTCGTCCCTATTGCTTTCATAGGTTTCGATGATAGTCTTCTTGAGTTCATCAAGCCGGTTAGCCTGCTCACGATGGTATTTTACATCAGGCGTTTCCAAACGCTGCTTGATAACTATCAGTCCGCTCTGCCTGAGGACATAGTTGTTCTTATCTGCCTTCTCCTGAGTGACAGTAGCGAGATTAGCAGGCACCTTGACATCATTCTTCTCCGTCTTTGCCCTGTCGATATAGTATTCAAAGTATTCAGGAGAAATGAAGATACCACTCTTTGCCCGTGTGTTGAACTTTGTTCCCTGAAAGAAACGTATAAGCACCTCACACATTTTTGTTTCCTTCTGTACCTTACTCGACAATCTTAATTCTATCTGAGCCATTTTGACCTAACATTTTTAAATTTCCGTAAAAAGCGACCATATATTTGGTCGTTTAGTACAATATCATTATCTTTGCGCCGTAATTGGCAGAGAGCCACTCCACCGCATGCTTTTGGCGTTTGCGGTGCAAAAGTATAAAAAAATGAGGAAAGAATTATGATTTTAACACTTAATTTTTGGCGTGTTTTTGGCGTGATATTATAAATTGATTTATATCAAATTATCATTATGCCTATATTGATTAATTTCTATTTCTCTTGTAATTCAGGCATTTATGTAAAAGTATAACAAAAATGATAAATTTCAGTCTCAATACATGTTGGCGCCTCATCCCGACCAATGGTCGGATGGAAGTAGCTGATTTTCAACTACTTCCATTTTCGTTAATCACCTTTTTAATCACCTTTTGTTTGGCTTCTGTAGTTCACGCAACCAAATTTCAATTTTCACGCAACCCAAAAAGTACCAAAGAGATGTTTTAACACTTTTTAGTATATTGTGTTTTAAGGGCTGTGATGCTACTCAGAAGTAGTTAGCTAACATAGTTTATGTATGTGCGCATGAATGTGATTCTATTCATACGACCAAGCTTCTGTCAGTCCATCATATTAGTTATGGATAAATACTATCCCCCTATCCTTGAACTTATACATGAACTCTCGCATATTCATAAAGTTCACCACCAATGCAAAATTACGTCCATCTTTATCATCACTCCAGCCAAGCCTTTTGAGGTATTCCCCAGCAGATAAGTTGTCATATTTTTCCCTAATCATGCAGAACTTATCAAAACGCTTCTGTAGGTTGCTTATGTCCTCTCTGGAAAAGCCGAGCGTGTTTGACCCCCGAGGGCAAAGCGATGTTGACCCCCGA
>CALDLA010000090.1 GCA_937898415.1 uncultured Prevotellaceae bacterium
AGGTACGCTTGGTACCACCTAAGAAGTCATAGACACATGACTGAGTAGTTACGAATTCTGTAGTTTAACGTTTATCCGCCAGTCAGGACGGTAACACAAAACTACAAAAAAGCCCCTGAATAGCAATCGCATTCAGGGGTCAATTTTATTTTGCCGCAGAGGGTCATTCATATTTTGCCCGTGAGGGTCAACATCGCTTGCCATCGGGGGTCAAACACGCTCGGCTTTTCCATATATATCATAAAGGAGAATTGACAAAAAATATACCCCCTACTGAAACGCTGAAACGCGAAACGCAGGTCATCATGGTGATTTAACGTAAATAGCTAAAAATCAATGAAGTACAATATTCCTTAAACTACAGCACCTAAGATGCCGACCCTTGGAAAGGGCACAGAATGCATCAAATTACTGCTCTCAAAGGCCTCGAAAGACATGCATGAACCCCTGTTTCCGATGTTTTCCCCTCACTTGGCGCACATATCACCGATGCATAATTTTGTTTTAAGGGGTTTAATTCCCCAATTATTGGAAACAAGAATCAAAGCGGACGCTTCAACGTAATATGTTAATCAGTCATTGCTATGTTACCATAG
This sequence comes from uncultured Prevotellaceae bacterium, assembly GCA_937898415.1. Taxonomy (GTDB): domain Bacteria; phylum Bacteroidota; class Bacteroidia; order Bacteroidales; family Bacteroidaceae; genus Prevotella. The sequence goes on from CALDLA010000090.1 coordinate 597, forward strand.
GCGGTGCAGTTTTATTGGTTCAACATGATTGTTTCAGAACAAGCCCCTGGTTCCGATGTTTTCCCCTCACTTGGCGCACATATCAGCGACGCAGAATTTCAGTATCCTGACCGCAGTTGGGTGGTTATTGGCAAATAACCTTGGGTTATTGTGCAATAATGCAGGGTTATTGAAGAATAACGCAGGGTTATTGCGCAATAAGGAGGGTTGTTTGACTTTTCCTGATTTCAACGTTTTCTCCAGGGCAAGGAGATGGGAGTAAGGTGGCACTAACGGGGAGTTTACCGGCACCTAACGGAGAGTTTCCTTCACGGCTTTGACCAGACTGGCCGAAGGCTGCGTCTCGCCGCTGAGGGGTATCAGGTACCAGCGGACGGTCCAGCTGAGTTGCTCGCCGGGAGCCAGCGTGGTGTAGGCTCCCTGGCTCTCAAGCTCGATGTAGGTCTTGCCTCGGTTCAGGTACACCTGAATCTCAGCCTCGTCGGGGGCGGGAGCACCAGCCTTGAGGTCTTCGAACTGTTTGATGAGCAGCAGACCGTTGTTGGCGTAGGCGAGCCATCCTGTTCCGTCGGCGTTGATCTTGCGGTTCTGCGGGGCTTCGTCGGTCTTGAACCATACGGCGCCATCCTGAGCCGTGAAGTTCATCAGGCCGGCGGGGGTGATGCCGTCCAACGGGGCATCGAAGAAGATGAGGCCGTCGGCGTTGGGTACGCGGGTAATCTCCCAGGGAGCCACCTTGCGGGTCTCGTCGGCCTCGTTCTTGATGGTATAGGTGATGACGATGGCACCCGCCTCGTCGTCGGTAGTAAAGGTCTTGCCTATCCGGTATTTCAGGCGTTCCGACACCTGGCTCTTGATTTCCAACCGGTTGTCGCTCAACTCAACGACGTCGTAGGCCATCTTGTCGTATTCGGGTACGGGCGGCCAGTTCCATTCCTTCTGCGGACTGGTCCAGAAGGTGCTGCCGAACGACTCGGGGAAGCGCGACTGCGAGATGACTTCGTCGTCCTTGTGTTTCAGCGACAGGATTTTGCCGCCCTTGCTGATGTTGACGCTCATGGTCATGTCGCCCGTCTTCAGCTGATATAGTTCGTCGTCGTTCTGAGCTTGTGCCGTTGTAGCGCTGAGGCCAACGAAGGCAACCGTAAGAAGTGATGTGATGATGTGTTTCATTGCCGTAATTCTTTTTATTGGTAAATGGTTATTCGGCTGCAAATATACAAATAATAATCCTTACTGCCAACCTTTTGTTACATTATTGAAATAATCTGAAACATCTGTTGATGTGTCGAAAGGTATTTTTCCATAATTTTGCACCGATTTAAATATTACGTAACATGAGAACAATTAAAAATCTTTGCTCAACAGTAGTTTTGCTGATGCTGTGTGGCGTCTGCATGAGTTTCACAACTGAGGAAAAGTCGCGTGTCGTCGAGGACGGCGGAACGGGTCCCTACAAGGCCGTCATGAAGGAGGAAGCCTCGCTGGCTGCCCATACCGTGTTCGTGCCGCAGGACCTGTCGAAGTTCGGAAAGGATAAGCAACTGCCAGTCCTCGTATGGGGCAACGGCGCTTGTACCAACTCGCCCTGGGAGCACTACAAGTTCCTGAACGAGATTGCCTCCTATGGCTATATCGTCCTGTCTACAGGTTATATCCCGATGGACGAGCAGCCCTATCGCGGCCCGATGTCAACCACCGAGCAGCAGATAGAGTCCATCGACTGGGCCTTCGCTCAGAATGCTGACAAGAACTCGCCCTACTATCAGAAGATTGACACCAAGAATATTGCCGTTGCCGGTATGTCGTGTGGTGGCCTGCAGACGCTCTACAACTGCGCCGACCCCCGCATCACAACGCTGATGGTCTGCAACAGCGGACTTTTCAACCAGCAGAATGCCGGACAGGCGGTCGGCGGTATGCCGATGCCCCCGAAGGAAAAGCTGAAGGAGATTCACACCTCTATTATCTACATCCTGGGCGGCGAGACGGATATTGCCTATGGAAACGGTATGGACGACTTCCACCGCATCGAGCATGTTCCCGCCTGTGCCACGAACTTCCCCGTCGGACATGGCGGCACCTATCGTCAGCCTCACGGTGGTGAGTTCTCCGTTGTGGCCTTAGCCTGGCTGAACTGGCAGTTGAAGGGTGACCAGCAGGCCGCCAAGATGTTCAAGGGTGCTGACTGCGAACTGTCGAAGCGCGATAAATGGACGATTGAGAAGAACGCGAAGTTTGAGACGCTGAAGTAATCAAAACAAAATCCCCGAGCAAACACTCGGGGATTTTGTTTTGTCAATAGGCGTGGTCCGTCTGTATTTCCTCCTTCGTCAGTTTCTTCTTGTCGATGGCCCGCCAACAGTAGACGATGTAGGCAAGGACGAAGGGCACAAGCAGCGATACATAGAACATGGTGCGTAGCGTGAACTCACTCGAACAGGAGTTCTGTAGCGTCAGCGACGACTGCAGGTCGGCCGTCGAGGGATAGTAAGCCGTATTGTTCCACGCGCAGCTGAGCAGCAGGGCCAGCACGGTGAGTACGGTGCCGATGCCTGCAGGCCAGATGCCGGCGTTGTAGTTCTTGTCCATGATAGTCTTGCCGATGCCAAAAAGCACCAGCACTACACCTATTAATAATAGGATGGTCAGGTACCACATGTCTAAGAAGTTGTTAAGATACTTGTAGGGCTCCATATAGATGATTCCGTCGGCATTGACGGCATAACCGTCCTTCAACAGCAGGTGGACGAGGTAGGCCACGAACAGGACGAGGAAGGGAACGACGGCACCGATGAGCCGGACACTACCGCGACTGCGGATGTCCTCGTCGTCGACATTGTTCATCACGTAGAGGATGCCCAACGTACGAGCCAGGAATACTACGGCGAAACCAAAGACCAATACCCACGGATTGAGCAGGGCATCAAGACCGTGCGAAGCGTTGGCCCAGCGGCTAATGATGGGAGTCATCGCGCCTATGTCAATCATGTTGTTCTTCTCGACGATGAAGTTCGAACCCTCGAAGAAGGTTGCCACAGCGCCACCCAGCAGCAGCGGGCCTACGATGCCGTTGAGGGTGAGGAAGAACTGGAACGTGCGGGGGCCAAGTATGTTTCCTATCTTGTTCTGGAACTCATAGCTGACTGCCTGCAGTACGAACGTGAAGAGAATGAGCATCCACAGCCAGTAGGCACCGCCGAACGACGTCGAGTAGAACAACGGGAACGAGGCGAAGAAGGCACCGCCGAAGGTGACCAGCGTGGTGAATGTGAACTCCCACTTGCGGCCGGTAGAGTTGTAGACGAGCCGCCGCCCTTCGTCCGTATAACCCAAGGAGCGGGCCGCGGAGTTGGCTCCCTGCACGAAGAGCAGGAATACTAATATTGCACCAAGGAGTGAAACGATGAAACACCAGTAGTGCTGTAAGAATTCGTAGGTCATAGTTCGGGTCCTTTCTTGATTTGTTTAAGCATGATGTTAATCTCGACTGCAAGCATAGTAGTGAAGAGAATGAGGAAGAGCAGGAACGTCAGGGCCACACTTCCAGCCTTCAGGTCGCTGACAGCCACCCATGTGGGCAGCATATCCTGGATGGTCCAGGGCTGACGGCCAAACTCAGCCACGAGCCAGCCGCTCTCCGAGGCGATGTAGCCCAATGGTATCAGGGCAATAGCCAGCCAATAGTGCCAGTCGGGCAGACGGGTGATGTCGTTGCCGTCGGCCTCCGTTTCGGGCAGAAGTCCAATGGTAGCCAACAGACGGCGTGTGAAGATGGTCAGGAACGGAATCTTGTAGGAAATCACCAGCAACAGGGCGAAGTACAGGATGAACAGGCAACCCATGCCCACCATAATGCGGAACGCCCAGAAGTTGACGGCGATAGGCGGAACGGCCTGCTCCTTGTCCTTAATGTAGCCGTAGCCGAAGTACTTCATGTTGTCGTTAAGCGTAGCGAGGAGAGAGGAGAGTGTGGCTTCGTCGGCACCCTCGGCCTTACCCTTGCGATACGCGGCCAGCGCCTCAATAGCCTGTTGGCCGCGCTCCATCTTCTCGTCGATGGACGGTTCCGTCTTGCCGTCAGGCGTGGTGTAGCCGTTCAGCAGGTCGTTGATGCCCGGCACGTAGCCGTCGAAATCGTTGGTAGCCATGAACGAAAGGGCGTAGGGCACCTCAATGCCCTCAATTATCTTCAGTCCCTGTCCCGTACCACCGTCGTACAGCGCCTCCATCGCGGCCAGCTTCATGGGCTGTACCTCGGCTACGTCCTGTGCCGACTTATGTCCTGTAGCAGCAGCTAACAGGGCAGCGACGAGTCCTACCCAGGCACCAATCTTCAGGCTCTCCAACGCCATCTTCGTCTCGCGCCGCTTCATCAGGTACCAGCAGCTGACGCCTACGCAGAAGATGCCGCCGATGATCCAGGCCGACGTTACCGTGTGACAGAACTTGGAAACAGCGAAGGGCGACAGCGCCACCTCGGCAAACGATACCATCTCGTTGCGCATCGTGTCGGGGTTGAACTCACAGCCCACGGGATACTGCATCCACGCGTTGGCCACCAGAATCCACCAGGCAGAGATGGTGGCACCTAAGCCCGTCAGCCACGTTGAGGCGAGGTGGAAGCCCGGCGACACTTTCTTCCAGCCGAAGAACATGACGGCCACAAACGTCGACTCCATGAAGAAGGCCAGGATACCCTCGACAGCCAGGGGCGCGCCGAAGATGTCGCCCACGAACCACGAGTAGTTCGACCAGTTGGTTCCGAACTCGAACTCCAGGATGATGCCCGTGGCCACGCCCATGGCGAAGTTAATGCCGAAGAGCTTCTGCCAGAACTGGGCGGTAGTCTTCCAGAAGTCGTCCTTCGTACGATAGTAGCAGGTCTCCATGATGCCCATGATGACCGCCAAGCCAAGCGTCAGGGGCACAAAGAGCCAATGGTAGATTGCCGTGAGTGCAAACTGCGCTCTCGACCAGTCGATGGTCCCGGCATCAATGTTTAATAGGATGTTTGTCATAATGTTATTGGTTTAAGATTTGAGTCGCCACGTAGCCTGCCTCGTCGCCCTGGGCGTGCTCCTTCAGGAAATTGGGAAAGAAGAACACCTTCAGCACGGCGAAGATGATGATCAGCTTGACAATAATGATGGCCCATAGTGTCCGTCCCAGTTTCATGTTGCGGAAACCGTCGTAATAGAGGTCGAACACCCGATAGGGCAGGCTGTCTTTCTTCATAGGCTCGGTAAAAGGATTACATTTTCAGAGTGCAAATATAGGTTTTTTCCTTGAAACTTCCAAACAATCTCAAGAAATATTTCTTACTTTCCCAAAGAATATGTATCTTTGCACACGTAAATCATAAACAAACGAATCACGATGAAGAAAAACAGATGGATGTTATTCGTAGTGTTGCTGGGTTGTGTGCTGCATGCCGGTGCCCGACAGCAGCAGGATAGTACGGCAACCGAAGCGCGTAAGTGCGTGGCGGTGGTACTGAGTGGTGGCGGAGCCAAGGGTATGGCGCATATTGGTGCGCTGAAGGTGATAGAGCGGGCAGGCATTCCTATAGATATTGTGACGGGAACGTCGATGGGCAGTATCATCGGCGGACTGTACTCCATAGGCTACAACGCCGAGGTGCTCGACTCGACGGTCCGCGTACAGGACTGGAGCTACGTCATTACCGACAAAGAGAAACTGGAGAAGCAGAGCCTGTCAGAAGTGAGCAAGCATTACACCTACGTCTTGTCAAAAGGTCTGACCATCGGCAAACGCAACTACAACGACGGCGGACTCATCAAGGGCAAGAACCTGGCCGAGCTGTTCCAGAAACTCTGTGCCGGTTATACTGACTCGCTCGACTTCAGCCGTGACCTGCCCATCCCGTTTGCCTGTGTGGCTACCAACGTGGTGGACAATTCCGAGTTCGACTTCCATAGTGGACGCCTGCCTCAGGCCATGCGTGCCTCGATGGCCATTCCTGCCGCCTTCTCGCCTGTCAGAATAGGCGACATGGTGCTGGTCGATGGTGGTCTGCGCAATAACTATCCGGCTGACATTGCCCGTCAGATGGGGGCTGATATTATAATAGGTGTAACGGTGCAGGGCGAACCCAAGATTGCCGATGACATAGGCGGCACGATGAGCCTACTGAGCCAGATTATCGACGTGAACTGTAAGAACAAGTACGACGAGAACCTGGGAATTACCGATGTGCCCATCCGCGTGAACACCACAGGCTACGGCGCAGCCAGTTTCACGCCTGCAGCCATCGATACCCTGATACGCCGAGGCGAGGAGGAGGCCATGAAGCATTGGGACGAACTGCTGGCCCTGAAGAAACGTATTGGCATCCCTGATGACTACCGTCCCGAAATTCTGCAGCCTCTGCGTCCGAAGAACATGCTGGAGCGGGCACGCGTGGTAGGCTACACGTTTGAGAACATGACCAAGCAGGACGAGCGGTTTCTGCGTGAGAAATTCCGCCTGAGGGCCGACGTTAAGGACAGCATCGACTACGAGCGCGAACAGCTGCTGACGACTTCGATGCGCGTGGATCTCTTCTACCAGACGGCTGAGTGCCGCCGCGAGGCTGAAGGCGACGACGTACGCATTGTGCTGACGGCGGGCAACCGCAAGACCAGTCAGGTGTATGTGGGAGCACGCTACGACGACGAGGAGCATGCCGCCGTTCAGATAGGTGCCGACTTCCCGTTGAAGGGTCCTGTCTCGACCAATGGCGAGGTGACCCTGCGCTTGGGCAAGCGACTGATGGGACGCGGCGAGCTGACGTTCCACCCGAGCAGTTTCACACGACCCACGCTGAGCTACACCTTCCGTCGCAACGACATAGACATCTATGTGGACGGCGAGCGCGACTACAGCATCCTCTACAAGCATCATCAGGCCGACATCGTCCCCCTCAACTTGGACGTTAGGCACTTCAACATGCAGTTCGGCCTGCGCTGGGACTACCTGCACTATAGCGACAAGCTGGTTGCTACAGAGTCGAGTGACATCACGCTGGAGAACGACCATTTCTTCAGCTATCGTGCCCAGATACTTTTTAACAGCGAGGACCATTGGATATTCCCCAGTCGCGGCGCTCGCTTCAGGGCCGAGTATGCCTATGTGACGGATAACTTTGCGCGTATAGCCGAGACGACGGACGAAGGCGAGACCATCAGGAAACCGGGTTTGAGCCAGCTGAGCGCCAACTGGCGCATGTCGTTCACGACACCCTGGAACCTGACCATCCAGCCCATGCTCTACGGGCGCATGCTCTTCGGCACCATCGTTCCCCTGGCCTTCAGCAACGTGATTGGCGGCCAATGGTTCGGCCACTACCTGGAACAGCAGATGCCCTTCCCAGGCGTGGGTTACGTGGAGTATGTCGACAACAAGTTCGTGGCCGCCCAGCTGAAGCTGCAGCAGCGCATCGGCACCAACCACTACGTGCTGCTGCGTATTGCCTCCGCCCAGGAGTCGCACCACCTGAAAGAACTCTTCGACCACAAGACCCATTGGGGCAGCACCATTGGCTATTATTACAACACGGTATTCGGACCGCTGGGCGTAGCTATGGGCTATTCGAACAAGACCCGCGACTTCTATATGTATGTCAACCTGGGCTATGAGTTCTAAGCTGTACGGAGTTCTGCTGACCGTGTTCGCGGCGGTGATGGTGCTGCCAGTCTGCGCTCAAGACCGCCATGAGCGGATGAAGGCGCGCAAGGCCCGGCTTGACAGCATCCTGACCGAGCGGCGCAACCGGGGCAATTTCGACACCAACTACGTCGTACGTCCCAAGGAACCGCTGACCGTGAAGGCCCGCCTGAACGTGTCTGGTTACGACCTCTATGCCAAGGGGACGGTGAAGGAAGACTATGCTGAGGCCGACCTGCACACCAATCATACGACCACCGTCAGCGTAGGAGCCAGCTACATGGGCCTCTCGCTCTCGTTGTCGCTGAACCCTGCCAAGGTGTTCGGACGTAAGACCGACTACAACTTCAACCTGAACTACTACTCACCCCGAATCAACGTCGAGGCAACTTATAGCCAGTCGGAGACGCTGTCGGGTGATATTGAGTACAGCGATGGAACGCAGTATCTGGAGGAAGGTATGCTGAACATGCGTACCCTCAACGTGGCGGCCTATTACTCGTTCAACTACCGTCGGTTCTCCTATCCGGCAGCCTTTACGCAGTCCATGATTCAGCGGCACTCGGCCGGTTCGTGGCTAGCTGGACTGTCCTACGAAGGAGGCCGCACCCGGACTAACACCAGCGACTACGAGAACCTGCCCGACATCCGCATCTACATGGGCCACATCGGTATCGGCGGCGGCTATGCCTATAATTTCGTGCTGCGTAACAAGTGGCTGATACACCTGTCGGCGCTGCCCACCTTCGTCGTCTATAACCGCAACAACATGACCATCGACGGCGTGAAAAAGAAGGCCGAGCGGATGAGGCTGAACATGATCTTCAACGAGCGGCTCGCCGTGGTCTACAACTTCACGCCGCGATTCTTCACAGGGGCCACTCTGGTGATGAGCAATTCCCTGTTCGACGATTCGAAGGTGACTGTCAATCAGAACCGCTGGCGGGCCCGTGGGTTTATAGGCGTTAGATTCTGATAAAAAATGTTTAAAGGCTTGTAGGTGTACAAAATAAATACTACCTTTGCACCGTTTAATTGGTAAAAAACGATGAACAAGAAAATCTTAATACCACTTATAGTGGTAATATTGGCCTTGCTCGGAGGACTGGCCTACCTCTTTATGAATCTGCAGGAGCAGAAGCAGGTGAACGAGGACATGCAGGAGCTGGCCCGTCTGGACAAGCAGGAGATGGAGAACGAATACGAGCGCTTTACCCTGCAGTACAGCGAGATGAAGACGAAAATCAACAACGACTCCATCATCGAACAGCTGACGCAGGAGCAGATGCGCACCCAGCAGTTGCTGGAAGAGCTGAAGAAGACCAAGGCTGAGGACGCCCGCGAGATTACCCGCCTGAAGAAGGAACTGGCTACGGTACGTGCCGTGCTGCGCGACTATGTGATGCAGATTGACTCGCTGAACCGCCAGAACGAGCAGCTGCGCGCCGAGAACACCCGCGTCAACGCCGAACTGGCCCAGCGCAACACCCAGATTGCCGGACTGAGTACTGAGAAGGCATCGCTGTCCGAAAAAGTGGCCATTGCCGCCCAGCTTGACGCCACGAACATTCAGCTCTCCATGCTGAAGAAGAACAACAAGGCTGCCAAGAAAATCAAGGACTGCCAGGCGATGCAGGTCAGCTTCACCATCACCCGCAATGTCACCGCCACGAATGGCACCCGTACCGTCTATGTGCGCATACAGAACCCCGGCGGCAATACCCTGAACGGCGGAGGCTCCTTCAACTATGAGAACCGCAGCCTGCAGTACACGATGAAGAAGAACATCGAGTACACGGGCGAGGAGACCAGCCTCTCGCTCTTCTGGCAGGTGTCGCAGATGCTGGAGGCCGGCGACTATCGCGTCAGCATCTTCGTTGACGGAAATATGATAGGTAGCAGAACCTTCTCTTTAAATTAACCATACAGATGAACAGGTTTTTAGGTTTAGTGCTGCTTGCGGGGGTTGTCATGCCCGTGGAGGCGCAACGGTTATTGACGCTCGACAGTTGCCGGGCGATGGCCTTGCGCAACAACAAGCAGCTGAGTGTGTCGAAGGTGAAGCAGGACGTGGCCGCCAACCTGCGGCGGTCGGCACGTACCAAGTACCTGCCCCACGTCAGCGCCGTAGGCACCTACATGCACACCAGCGAGCCCGTTTCGCTGTTGAGCACCGACCAGCAGAACACGATCAGCCACCTGGGTACAGGACTGCTACAGGACCCCGGCGTGCAGGCGGGCTTCGGCACTCTCACGGAAGTCATGTCCAAGGCAGGCCCCATGCTGAGCATGATGGGCTTCACGGACGAACAGCTGCAGGCCATGTCGGCCATGGTGCAGCAGTTGCCGCAGGGCATGGAGGGCAAGCTGAACGAGGTGGGACAGCGGATAGTCGACGCCTTCGATACCGATACGCGTAACGTCTGGGCGGGTAGTGTCATGCTGACGCAGCCCGTATTCCTAGGCGGAAGTATTGTGGCCATGAACCGGCTGGCCGACATCAACGAGCAGATGGCCCGCAACAGCGTCGACGCCAAGGAGCAGGCCACCATCTATGCCGTCGACAAGGCCTACTGGCAAGTGGTCTCGTTGCGCCACAAGCAGCGGCTGGCACAGGCATACCTTGACTTGGTGAAGACCCTGGACGACAATGTCAATAAGATGATAGCCGAGGGCGTGGCCACCCGCAGCGACGGGCTGACCGTCGACGTGAAGGTGAACGAGGCCGAGATGACGCTGACCAAGGTGAACGATGGACTGGTGCTGTCGCGCATGCTGCTGTGCCAGACCGTCGGACTTCCCGCCAACGAGCAGATCATGCTGCCCGAGGAGGAGGCCGAGACGGTGGCTGCCGTCTCCCTGGCTCCCGAACTGGACGTTTCAAGCGCTTTGGAGAACCGTCCTGAGTTGAAGATGCTGGAGAACACGGTGGACATGTCGCTGCAGGCTACCAACATCCTGAAGGCTGGTAATCTGCCACAGGTGGCGCTGATGGGTGGCTACTCGGTGAGCAACCCCAACGTGCTTGACGGCTTCCAGCGCAACTTTGCCGGGTTCTGGAACGTTGGCGTACTGGTGCGCGTGCCCATCTGGAACTGGGGCGACGTCCTGTATAAGGTCCGTGCCTCGAAGGGAGCCACCACCATCCTGAAGCTCGAACTGGCTGAGGCTCGCGAGAAGATTGAGTTGCAGACCACGCAGACGGCCTACCAGATGGACGAGGCCAACAAGCGGCTGGTGCTGGCGGCAAGTAGCGTGAAGCGAGCCGACGAGAACCTGCGTACGGCCAATTTGGGGTTCAGCGAGGGCGTCATCACGCCTACCACGGTGATGGAGGCGCAGACGGCGTGGCTGCAGGCCAAGTCTCAGCTGATTGATGCCGAGATTGACGTGCGGCTATCGCAGGTGAACCTGAAGAAGGCTATGGGCGCACTTCGTGCTAGTGAATAGAGGATAGTGAATAGTGAATTGAAAAAAGTGAAATAGTAGTTAAGAATATGAGCGCAAAAACACAACATAACAACATACTGCTGGCCATACTGGGTTTCGTGGCCGTGGTCATCATTGTGGCCCTGATAGGCTTCCTGACACTCGACCGTGGACCGGAAGTGATGCAGGGACAGGTTGAGGTGTCGGAATACCGGGTGTCGAGCAAGGTGCCCGGACGAATACTGGAAATCCGCGTTAAGGAGGGCGACTATGTGAAGGTGGGCGACACACTGGCCATACTCGACGCCCCCGACGTGCGCGCCAAGATGGCCCAAGCACGCAGCGCTGAGGATGCTGCTGCGGCGTTGGAGCTGAAGGCCCAGAACGGAGCCCGCAAGGAGCAGATACAGGGTGCCTATCAGGTGCTGCAGCAGGCCAAGGCTGGGCTGGAGATTGCCGAGAAGTCATACGGGCGCGTACAGCGGCTGTTCGATGAGGGCGTCATGTCGGCCCAGAAGCGCGATGAGGCCTTCGCCCAGTATAAGGCGATGGAGGCACAATGCAAGGCTGCCCAGAGCCAGTATGATATGGCGGTCAACGGTGCCCGACGCGAGGACAAAATGGCCGCCCAGGCGCAGGTAGGCCGCGCCCGTGGTGCTGTGCAGGAGGTTAACTCCTATCTGGGCGAGACGGTACAGACGGCCCAGATGGAGGGCGAGGTCAGCTCGGTCTATCCCAAGGTGGGCGAACTGGTTGGAACGGGGTCACCCATTATGACCATCTCCATCATGGACGACATGTGGGGCACCTTCAACGTCCGTGAGGACCAGCTGAATGGCATGAAGGTGGGCTCTGAGTTCACGGCCTTCGTGCCCGCTTTTAATAAGGACGTGAGAATGAAGGTCTACTACATGAAGGATCAGGGCTCCTACGCCGTGTGGAAGGCCACGAAGGCTAACGGACAGTACGACCTGAAGACCTTCGAGGTGAAGGCCCGGCCCGTGGAGCGGCTTGAAGGACTGCGCCCAGGTATGTCGCTTGTGGTGAAGTAGTGGAAGGTGAAGAGTTTAGGCCAGATAGGACGCATAATACTCCGTGAGCTGCGGATTCTCTGGAAGAATCCCATCTACGGTTTCTGCATGGTGGTTTTCCCCGTTGCAGTCATGTTGTTCTTCACATCCCTCATGGGCGAGGGACTGCCCACGGACATGCCAGTCGGCATCGTCGACCAGGACAATACCTCGACCACGCGCTCGCTAGTACGCAGGCTCGACGCCTTCCAGAGCACGCGCGTCGTGGCTCGCTATCCCACGGTGGCCGACGCCCGCCGTGCCATGCAGCGCAACGAAATCTACGCCTTCTTTTACGTCCCCAAGGGAACTACTGACCAACTGCTGGCCAACCGTCAGCCCAAGGTATCCTATTATTATAATATGTCGTCTATCATGTCGGGCTCGCTCTTGATGAAGGACCTCAAGACCATCTCCAACCTCGGCTCGGCCGCCGTCGGACAGGCCACCATGCGCGCCAAGGGAGCCACCGACGCCCAGACACAGGCATTCCTGCAGCCCATACGTATCGACCTGCATCAGATAGCCAACCCCTGGACCAACTACAACCTCTACCTCTCCACTATGATGGTGCCTGGCGTCTTCATGCTTTTCATCTTCCTCATCACCGCCTACAGCATAGGCACGGAGATGAAGTTCGAGCGCTCTAAGGAGTGGCTCGCTATGGCTGACAACCGCATCGCCGTGGCACTCCTGGGTAAATTCCTGCCGCAGACGCTCGTCTGGCTCGCCGTCGTCTTCGTCTACGGGTATTATGTCTTCGGCATCCTCCATTTCCCCTGTCAGGGAGGCCCCTGGCCCGTTATCCGGCTCGGACTGCTGCAGGTCTTCGCCGCCCAGGGCTTCGGTATCTTCGCCTTCGGACTGATGCCCTCGCTCCGCATGTCGATGAGCGTCTGCTCGCTCTGGGCCGTACTCTCGTTCTCGATGGCCGGTTCTGCCTTCCCCGTCATGGGCATGGACGGCGCCCTGCAGTCGTTGTCGTGGCTCTTCCCTCTGCGCCATTACTACATGATGTATCAGATAACCGTCTTCAACGGCTTCCCCCTGCTCGAGGCCTGGTTCCACTTCGCAGCCCTCGTGGGCTTCATGTTGCTGCCCTGGCTCGTCGTGAAGAAGATAAAAAACGCAATGCTCACTTATGTCTATATTCCGTAACATCGGCCAAGCCATCAGCGACGCCTGCTACATCTGGGCGCAAGAGATGAGGCAAGTCTTCCGCGACGAGGGCGTGCTCATCTTCTTCATCATCGTGCCGCTGGCTTACCCGCTGCTCTACTCATGGATATACAACAACGAGACCGTACACGAGGTGCCCGTCGTCGTCGTTGACGACAGCCACTCCTCACTTTCACGACAGTTCATCCGCATGTGCGATGCTTCGGCCGACGTGCGCGTCATCAGCCACGCATCCGACCTCGACGAAGCCAAGTCGATGGTCAGCCGACAGCTGGCAAAGGGTATCTATTACATACCCGCCGACTTCGACGTCGCGCTGAACCGCATGGAGCAGGCCACCCTCGGCGTCTATTGCGACATGAGCCTCATGTTGGCCTACAAGGCAATCTACCAGACTGCCGTTGCCGTCACCCAGCAGATGGGCGCCGAACTGCAGACTAGGCTGACACACCCCTACACCAAGCGCGAGGCCGAGATTGGCGTGCGACCGCTGGTTTTCGAGGACGTACCCATCTTCAACCCCGCTGGGGGCTACGGCGTCTTCATCCTCCCTGCTGTCCTCATGCTCATTCTCCAGCAGACACTCGTCCTCGGCATCGGACTATCGGCAGGAACCACCCGCGAGCGCAATCGCTACCACGAGCTCATACCCATCGACCGCCACTACCAGGGAGTACTGCGCATCGTCGGTGGCAAGGCCCTCTGCTACTTCATGATCTACGCCGTCATGGGAGCCTACCTCACCATCGTCGTGCCCCGCCTCTTCTCTTTCGTCACCCTCGTCAGCTGGCAGAACCTACTGGCCATAATGCTCCCTTACCTCCTGGCCTGCATCTTCTTCGGCATGATTGTCTCCTGCATTGTCCGCTATCGCGAGAACGTCATGCTCCTCATCGTCTTCGTCAGCGTCCCCCTCTTGTTCCTCTCAGGCGTCTCCTGGCCCCAGTCATCCATCCCAGGCTTCTGGCAGGGCGTCTCCTGGCTCTTCCCCTCCACCTTCGGCATCAGGGCCTTCGTCCGCATGAACACCATGGGTGCCACCCTTGCCGACGTCATCCTCGAGTACCGTGTCCTCTGGTATCAGACCCTTTTCTATTTCCTCGTCTGCTGCCTCGTCTACCGCCACCAGATCATCCTCTCGCGCAACCACGCCCTTGACCGTCTCGAGCGCATCGGCCGCAAACTGCAGGTCGTCGGCCAGATTCGCCGCAGGAAGTCCACCCGATAGATAACCCTTCCTCCGTCCTCTTTCCCCGCTATCCGCCGGGTACATTTGTCGGAGATACGTTTCGTGCTTTATTTGTTCATCCCTACAATCTTGGTCTTGGGCTGCTCGCGATTGCGGCGGTTGACGACGGTGACTACCGACTGGGCCAGATTGATGAAGGCCAGTCCCGTGGCGGTTTCGCTGCTGAGGGCGGCAGGGGTGCCCTCGTCGCCGCTGTCGCAGATGCTCTGTACGAGTGGTATCTGAGCCAGCAGGGGTACCTGCATCTCCTCGGCCAGTTCCTTGCAACCCTCGCGTCCGAAGATGTAGTAGCGGTTGCCGGGCAGTTCGGCGGGTGTGAACCACGCCATGTTCTCTATCAGTCCGAGGATGGGCACGTTGACCTTCTCATTGCGGTACATGTCGATACCCTTGCGGGCGTCGGCCAGCGCCACCTGCTGGGGCGTTGAGACGATGACGGCACCGGTGATGGGCAGCGTCTGGAGCAGGGTCAGATGGATGTCGCTGGTGCCCGGCGGGGTGTCAAGGATAAAATAGTCGAGCTCGCCCCAGTCGGCATCGGCAATAAGCTGTTTTAGGGCGCTGGTGGCCATGCCGCCGCGCCACAGGGTAGCCGTCGTGGGCGAGACGAAGAAGCCGATGGAGAGCATCTTAACGCCGTACTGCTCGATGGGGCAGATGAGGTCGCGCCCGTCCACCTTGACGGCATAGGGACGTTTGTCCTCGACGTTGAACATCTTGGGCATCGAGGGTCCGAAGATGTCGCAGTCCAAGAGTCCTACCTTATAGCCCAGGCGGGCCAGGGCAATCGCCAGGTTGGCCGAGACTGTCGACTTGCCGACGCCGCCCTTGCCTGAGCTGACGGCGATGATGTTCTTGACGCCGGGCAGCAGCTGTTCCACCTCAGGGCGGGGCGCCGACTTGAACTCTGTTTTGATGGTCACCTCCACGTCCTGTCCGCAATGGTACTTGATAGCCGCCTCGGCAGCCTTGACGGTGGACTTGAGGAAGGGGTCGGTATCGCGCGGGAACTCCAGCACGACGGTCACCTGATTGCCGTTGATGGCGGGCTGGTCGGCCACCATCTGGCTTTCCACTAAGTTCTTCTTTGTGCCGGCATACATGACGGTAGCCAGCGCGTCGATAATCAGTTTCGGATATAATGTCATATTCTTCTTTCTTTATTGTATCTGGTGAATTATCTTTCGTTCAGCTTGGGTATTTTCTTCCATTGCTTTTCCTGTAGGTAGTTGTTCTTCGTGCCACGGGGAATGTAGAACTGGCAGGCGGCCAGCACGATGTCCTTGAACGACGACTTCGCAATCTTCGGGGGCAGGGGAGCGTTCACGATGACTTCGCGCAGGCTGACGCACTTAGCAAAGGCCCCGCCGCCGATGTTCTTCAGGCTTACGGAAAGCTCGGCTGAAGACAGAGTGTTACACTCGCGGAAGGCGTCGCCGCCAATGTCCCTGACGGCTGGCGGAATGACGATGCTCCTGAGCAGGACGCACTTCTCGAAGGCGCTGCTGCCGATAGACTGGAGCGTGACGGGCAGCGATATGGAGGCCAGCGAGGAACAGTCCATGAATGCCTTCGACTCAATCTGCCTGACGGAGACGGGCAGGGTGATGGAGCGCAGACTGCGGCAGTTGCGGAACGTCTCGCTCTCAATCTCCTCAATGAATCCCCTGACCTCGACACTATCGAGGCTGGTGCAGTTCTGAAAGAGGCTGGAACCCATTGACTTGATGGTATTGGGTATGTCGATATAGCGCAGGCTGGAACAGTCTTCAAAAGCATGGCTGCTCAGCTTGACCAGCGAATGGGGCAGCTCGATTTCCGTCAGGTTCTTGCAGTTCTTGAAGGCGCTGTCGCCAATCTTCCTGATGTTCTCTGACAGGGAAACGTCCGTCAGACTGCCGCAATCGCCGAAGGTATCGTCGCCAAGTTCATCGAGGTCGCCCTGGATGCTGGCCGACTTCAGGCTGTTACACTTCAAGAATACATCGTCGCTCATCTTCTTGACGCCTTCCAAAACGATAGTCTGCAGGTTGGAACACTCTGCGAAGGCGGCTGCGCCAACCCTTTCAATCTTGTTCAGGCTGATGGCTGTCAGGGACTTGCAGTTGCGGAAAGCGTTGCTGCCGATGCTTGTCACCGTCTCGGGCACGGTGATTTCCGTCAGCATCTCGCAGTTCTGGAACGTGGAGGTATTAATCGTGCGGATGCTGCCGCGGATGTTGACCGTAGCCAATGACTTGCAGCCGGCAAAGGCGTTGTTGCCTATTTCCATGACGTTCTCCGAGATGTCCATAGTGGTAAGCTTCGCGCAGTCCTCAAAGGCGTAGGACTCAATGGTGGTGACGCTTTCAGGGATAGTCAACTCCTTCAGCTCCGTGCAGTTGTCAAAGCAGTTGCGGCTGATGTTCAGGACGTTGCGGGGCAGGACGGCTCTGACCAGACTCTTGGCTCCGGCAAACAGTGAGCTGGGCAGCATGTTGTTCTCAGTCTTCAAGCCCGTCTTGCCCTCGGTGATGACGGCCTCGCTCAAGTCAATGCTGGTCACCAGGCACTCGCCAGCCACCTTCTTGTTCACCTTCGTGCGCGTCACTATCAGGTTGAGCAACTTCAGGTCGGCACCGTTCAGCGGTCCGCTGACCTTCAGTTCAGCTATTTTGAAGCGTATGCTGTCAGGCAGCTGCTTGTCCAGCGTGCCGACGGAGTCGACGCGGACGCTTATTTGCTGTGCCATGGCCAGCGTGGGCAGTATGGCAGTCAATAGTGTTAGGATGTACTTCTTCATGACCATATACTTGTTTATTTTGCCTTGTCCAATGAACTTCGCTTGGTGCGATGGTAGGAGCGGTACTCGTCTAGCTCGATTTCCACGTCGGGCTCTTCCAGGGCGGTAGAGTGGGGCAGGTGCCACCTCATGTAGCGGATGTTCAGTCCACGGGCTATCCACATCTGTTCGTAGTAGGTCTGTACGGACAGCGTGGCCGGTTCGACGTTAAGCGCCGACTGCTGGTCGTGGTACAGGTCCTCGGTACGGAAGTCCACGGGCAGGTGGTTGTGCTCCACCATGTAGGTGGTGTAGGTAAAGAGAAAGTTGGAGTCGGTCTTCAGGTGTATCGTTCCTCCGTCCACCAGGAACCGGCGGTAGCGTTCCATGAAGTAGGTGGACGTCAGTCGCTTGCGCGGGTTCTTCATCTGCGGGTCGCTGAACGTCAGCCATATCTCCTGCACCTCGTCGGGAGCGAAGAAACGGTCGATGATTTCAATGTTCGTGCGCAGAAAAGCCACGTTCCGCAGCCCTTCGTTCAAGGCTTGCGTGGCTCCCGTCCACATGCGCGCCCCCTTGATGTCGACACCGATGAAATTCTTGTCGGGGTAGTTGCGCGCCAGTTCCACGGCGTACTCACCCTTGCCGCAACCCAGTTCGAGCACGATGGGGTTGTCATTCCTGAAAAAATCCTCGCGCCATTTCCCCTGCATCGTGAACGGATGCTCCTCGTAGGTACTGAACGGATACTGGAACACGTTCTCGTAGGTCTCCATATCCGCAAACTTTGCTAATTTTCCTTTGCCCATAACGACTGCAAAGGTAGTGAATAGTTTCGAAATTCACAACTCTTTGTTGAGACAAACACACCGCCATTTAACGTTTTTTCTGAAAATAGGTGTTAGATGGTAACTACTCAGTCCTCATTACAGCTTCAGTAATCAGCAGTTGGATGCCGTTAA
>CALDLA010000091.1 GCA_937898415.1 uncultured Prevotellaceae bacterium
TGAGACTTTTCTTGAATGTTAATGAATTTAACTATATTTTTACCGAACTATTGTTATATATGAATGGAGAAGAAGTTAAAAACTTAGTTATCCCCAACTCTGTGACCAGCATCGGGGTTTGTGCATTCGATGGTTGTAGCGGCCTAACGAACATCTCCATTCCCAACTCCGTAACCAGCATCGGGAGTCATGCGTTCTCTGGCTGTAGCGGCCTGACGAATATCACCATCCCCAACTCCGTGACTAGTATTGGGCAATCTGCATTTTATAATTGTAGTGGCTTGACGAGCATAACCATCCCCAACTCCGTGACCAGAATCGAACGATTTACCTTCGCCAATTGTAGTGGCCTGACGAGCATCGCCATACCGAACTCCGTGACCAGTATTGGGACTCAGGCTTTCTGGAATTGTAGCGGCTTGACGAGCATGGTCATCCCCAACTCCGTAACCTACATCGATAATTCTGCGTTCAAGAACTGTCCCAAATTGACAGATGTTTATTGCTATGCAGAGAAGGTTCCATCAACAGTATCAGATGCCTTTCAGGATTCTTATATAGAATATGCAACCCTACATGTACCAGAAGCGGCTATAGAGAAATACAAAACGACGGCACCATGGAGTAGTATCCAAAATATTGTGAGCATCGAAAGTGGTGGACAACTATTTGATATGACTATCAACGTCAGCAACGCCTTTGGCAAAGTGACCTACGGAACAACAGATGTGACGAACGGTCAGCAGATGTTTAATGTGAAAGAAGGCTCAGATGTTGTACTGACATTAACACCGAATGATGGGTTTAAGGTTGATCAGGTGATGGTGAACGGTGAGGATAAAACTGCAAGCGTAGTAAACGGACAACTGACGCTGAGCAATGTGAAGGCTAATCTGACAGTTAGCGTCAGCTTCGGCGTGGCTGGAGAATTTACTAAGGTGACTATTGGTGCTAACAAGGTTGCTACGTTCTGTGCAGTTGCTGATGTTGATTTTACAACGCTAAATCTGAAGGCATATACAGGTGGCGGCTTCAACCGCCAAACAGGAGTGCTGACGATGATGCGCGTCTATGATGTTCCCGCTGGAACGGGACTTTTGCTGAAGGGCGAGCCGGGAACGTACTTTGTTCCCTATAGTCAGTCGTATAGCATTTACAGCAATCTGCTGAAAGGCGTGATTGTAGCAACCAACATTAACGCAACTGAGAATAGTTACGTGAACTATGTCCTAAGCAATGGCAGTCAGGGCGTGGGATTCTATAAGGTAGGAGCGGCTGGTGCCAGCTTGGAGGCTGGACGTGCTTACCTGCAGATACCCGCAGAGACAGCGACGAGCCGCAACGCGCTCAAATTACGCTTCGACGATGAAGATGAGGCAACGGGCATCAACGCTTCGCTAACAAATAGTGAAGAAGTGAATGGTGCTGTGTACGACCTGCAAGGCCGCCGTGTGGAGCAGCCCCAGCCCGGCCTCTACATCCGTAACGGTAAGAAGGTAATCATCAAGTAGTGGAGGGCAGGTGTTATGAAGAGAAAGAAATATCAGCAGCCCGTCACCGAAGTGGTGGCGGCTGCCCCCACCGAAATGATTGCCGCCTCATTGCTGAACGAGGGCGAAGTGGACGTCATCGGCATCATTGATGATGACGGAGGTGACGACGCCCCACTCATACTGGGACTGTAAGGATCAATGCTCAACAAATTATCAGCCGAAAGTATTGTGCTTTCGGCTTTTTTCTATACCTTTGCGGTGATAACTGACAAGATTAGTACCCGAGATTCTCACCAACAAGTACAACGACGTGGCGGCCTTTGGGGGAGTTCCTGAGGAAGTGAATGTAGTTGCAGATGGATTCGGGTGAATTGCAGTTGTGACATACGCCGTCAGTCTGGCAGGGGGTCTTGATGTCGAATCGGGCAGCATTGACGGGCGATGCAATACCTCTTGCCCTCGACAGAGCTGCCTCGACGGTCTGGGCCACTTTGTTCAGGCCGATAACGAAGATGACCTTCTTGGGGCCCCAGGTGATGGCGGCTACGCGATTGCCGTTTCCGTCGATGTTCACGATGACACCATCTTCAGAGATGGCGTTGGCGCTGGTCAGGTAGACGTCGGTGGAAAACGCCTTGAGATACATGGCTTGCTTCTCCTCAGGCGTCTCTACCAGGTCGCGGTCAAGCACTTCGAGCGTTCCGCGGCTTCTGAGGTAGTCGGGGATGCCCATATCGCGGACAGTCATCGTGCCGCCCCATGTTACACTACTTCCGTCCTCAATGAGTTCGGAAACTTTCTTTACTGCCCCCTCAGCCGTGGGGCAATAGAATGCCTCAATATGGCGGCGTTGCAGGTTTTTGATGATCGTCTGAGCAAGATGCTCGTTTCGTTTTTCTTGTGGTTTCATCATTTCTTCGTCATTTTATTCAGTATTCTCTTTTTTTTCGTTACCTTTGCAAACAGAATGAGAAAGGTAAGAACGATTGAGATGCAGCGGCTCACGGTGGAGGAATTCCGTGAGGCTGAGAAATTGCCGCTAATCGTTGTGCTCGACGACGTACGGTCGATGCACAATGTGGGGAGTGTGTTCCGTACGGCCGACACTTTCCGTGTAGAGGCCGTCTATCTGTGTGGCATCACGTCGACGCCGCCGATGGCTGAGATTCACAAGACCGCGCTCGGAGCGGAGGAGAGCGTCCGTTGGCAGTATTTCCCTACGGCACTCGATGCCGTCAACCAGTTGAAGGCCGACGGCTATACGGTCTATAGTGTAGAGCAGGTGGAACACTCCACAAAACTACATCGTTTCCAGACAGACGACGAGCGGAAATATGCCGTCATCTTTGGAAACGAAGTAAAAGGTGTACATCAGGAAGTGGTTGACGCCAGCGACGGATGCCTTGAGATACCCCAGCTTGGCACCAAGCACTCCATGAATGTGTCCGTTACTGCCGGCATCGTCATTTATAAGTTTGCCGAACAGCTGATCATCTGAAAAGAATTAATCTTCAGCGGGCGAGAAGTCGCTCTTGCCAACTCCGCAGATGGGGCATACCCAGTCTTCAGGGATGTCTTCAAAGGCGGTACCGGGCTGGATGCCGCTGTCGGGATCGCCGGCTTCAGGGTCGTAGACGTAACCACAGACGTCGCATACGTACTTTTTCATAAGCTTGATGGATTGTTTTGAGGGTTAATAATCTGTTCTATTCTCTCAATGATTTGTTCTGGTTTGATGAGGTTCATACAGGCCAGGTCGCCTCGGCGGCAGGGCCGTTTGCCGTAGATGCTGCACGGGCGACAGTCGAGATCGACCTGTATGGCGTTTTCGGCTGGCTGGTTCCATCCCATGAAGCCGCCGTAGGGGTGAGTGGCCCCCCAGACGCTAACGACGGGGGTGGCTGTCAACGATGCCATGTGCATGTTGGAGGAGTCCATAGAGAACATCACGTCGAGGTGGCTCATCAGGATCAGCTCCTGGTGCATGTTTTCCAAGTGCTGGCTGACATAGATGCATTGCGGCAGTTCCTGACACCACTTGGTGAACAGCTCCTCTTCCTTGCGTCCGCGACCAAAAAGGAAGATGCGGGCACGAGGGTGAAGTCTCAGCAGCTCGTCAATCACCTGACGGCTGAGGTGCGTGGGATAGCACTTGCCTGGGTGGGCAGCCGTCGGTGCCACACCTATCCATTGTTCAAAACTCTTCTTGGGACCAACGATGGCGGGCAGCAAATTGAGGTTGCCACCTTCGAGCGGGAAGAGCGACTTGAATTCAAGTTTGACGGGATAGCCCAACTTTGCCAGCACGTCGGAATAGTTCTCGAAGGGCGTCTTTAACTGCACACGTACCTTATTTTTATAGGCGGTCAGCTTGCGGCGGTCCTTGCGGTGCTTGTCGATGTGCTCCACACGGTAGTGGCCCATGTTGAACCTCATGCGCAGATATTCCGAGCGCAGCACGTTGTGCAGGTCGGCTATCTTGGTAAACTGCTTGGCGATCAGTCGGCGATAGAGGGCGTTCAGTCCCTTGACGCCGCGATACTCGCCCTTCAGGTCTGCCTCCATGAAGTTGACGTTAGGTGCCAGGTCATCGAAGAAGGGACGTGCGAACTTGCGGCTGAGTACGGTAATGCGGATGTCAGGATACTGCATGGCCAGCGAATAGACCACCGGTACGGTCATTGCCACATCGCCCATGGCCGAGAAGCGTATGATGAGAATGTGCTCTTTTTTCACTTCTTGTATAAAATAGGATTTGTCGACGGGTCGTTATACATCTTCATCTGGCGGTACACCTTCATATAGATGCGCCCGGCCTCAATGTCCTCGAGCAGTTGGTCGATGGCTGTGGCGAGGTCTACCTGCTGTTCAAGCAGCACGTCAAGCTTTGCCTGACAACGCTGGCGGTGCTCATCGGAAGCGTCAGGACGCTCCACTTGCTCCTTCATGTGGTAGATTTTCAGGGCCAGGATACTAAGACGGTCGATGGCCCATGCCGGGCTTTCGGTATTGAGCCTTGCGTCGGGCAGCGCCTTCACCTCGCTGTAGGTTTGACGGAAGTAGGAGTCTATTTCCTCCACCAAATCGGTACGGTCTTGGTTACTATGGTCAATACGCCGCTTCAACGACAATGCCTCGATGGGGTCGATGTTCGGGTCGCGGATGATGTCCTCATAGTGCCATTGAACGGTGTCAATCCAGCATTTCAGGTAAAGGGAATACTCAATGGAGTCTCTCTGATAGGGATTCCTTATGGGGGTATCAACATTGTCAGTCAGGTGATAATCCTTGATGGCCTGATTGAAGATTTTGTTTGCTTGTTCTGTGAATGACATGTGCTATAATAGTTTTTAGGCTACAAAGCTACAGAAAGTTTTCGAAACGTGCAACTAAAAAGAAAGAATTTCATTTAAATTTGCAAAATAAATGTACTAAATACACGAAAAAGGGGCATTTTTTTGCACAATCACTACCCTTTTGTGCAACATGACCTCACTTTTTCTCAAAAAAATTTGCGTAACTGATAGAAAATGTGTTACTTTGCACCCGCAAACGGCGAAAGGCCGTAAAAATGTTTCAAGATAGCAAAAAATTATTAACATTTAAAGTATTAAAAATTATGTCAGAAATTGAAAGCAAAGTAAAGGCAATTATTGTAGACAAACTGGGTGTTGATGAGGCTGAGGTTAAGCCCGAGGCAAGTTTCACGAATGACCTGGGTGCTGACTCACTCGACACCGTTGAGCTCATCATGGAGTTCGAGAAGGAATTCGGCATTTCAATTCCCGACGATAAGGCAGAGAAGATTGGCACCGTTGGTGACGCCATCGCTTATATCGAGGAGAATCAAAAATAATTTTTTTATTTGACTTAGCCCCCTAAGTGAGGGGGATGGGGGTCTGAACAAGGGCATTTCCTAATCAAGTAGGCCTGTTCAGACCCCTAACCCACTAACTTAGGGGGCTAAGCAAACCCTATTTAGATTTTATGGAATTAAAAAGAGTAGTTGTAACAGGTCTTGGTGCCGTTACGCCCGTAGGTAACAATCCCGAGGAAATGTGGAAGAACCTCCTGGACGGAGTCAGCGGTGCTGCACCTATTACAAGTTTCGATACAACCTTGTTCAAGACCAAGTTCGCCTGTGAGGTGAAGAACCTCAACGTGAACGACTACCTGGACCGTAAGGAGGCTCGCAAGATGGACCGCTACACGCAGCTGGCCATGATTGCTGCCAAACAGGCTGTCGAGGATAGTGCTATGGATCTTGAAACTGAGGACAAGAACCGCATCGGTGTGGTCTATGGCGTAGGTATCGGTGGTATCAAGACTTTCGAGGATGAAGTGAAGTACTATGGTCAGCATGAGGCCGACGGCCCCAAGTTCAACCCCTTCTTCATCCCGAAGATGATAGCCGACATCGCTGCCGGACAGATTTCCATCATGTATGGTTTCCACGGTCCTAACTACATCACCGCTTCGGCTTGCGCTTCTTCGTCGAATGCGCTGGCTGACGCCTTCAACCTCATCCGCTTGGGCAAGGCCAATGCCATCGTTGCCGGTGGTGCCGAGGCTGCCATCTGTGCAACAGGTGTTGGCGGTTTCAACGCCATGCATGCCCTGTCCACCCGCAACGACGAGCCTGAGAAGGCCAGCCGTCCGTTCAGCGCCAGCCGCGACGGATTCATCATGGCCGAGGGTGCCGGCTGCCTCATCCTGGAGGAACTGGAGCACGCCAAAGCCCGTGGTGCCAAGATCTATGCTGAGATGATTGGTGCCGGCATGAGTGCCGACGCTCACCACATCACCGCCTCTCATCCTGAGGGACTGGGTGCCAAGCTCGTGATGCAGAATGCTCTGGAGGATGCCGAGATGAAGCCCGAGGACATTGACTATATCAACGTTCACGGCACATCGACCCACGTGGGCGACATCTCTGAGGCCAAGGCCATCAAGGAGGTCTTCGGCGATGCTGCCTTCAAGCTGAACATTTCGTCGACGAAGTCTATGACTGGTCACCTGCTCGGTGCTGCCGGTGCCGTTGAGGCTATGGTGACCGTATTAGCTGTTAAGAATGATATCATCCCGCCCACCATCAACCATGAGGAGGGTGACGAGGATCCTGAGATTGACTATAATTTGAACTTCACCTTCAACAAGGCACAGAAGCGTACTGTCCGTGCCGGACTTTCTAACACGTTCGGCTTCGGTGGTCACAACGCCTGTGTCGTCTTCAAGAAGTATGAGGCTTAACGATATCATCGACCGTATAAGGCTCCCTTTCCGCAAGGAGAAGGAGCTTTTTTCTTCTCTTTACGATGTCATGGGGTTCTATCCCCATAACATCAGCTTCTATAAACAGGCGCTGATGCATAAGAGCATCGGACGGCGCAACGAGAAGGGAAAGTCGCTGAACAACGAGCGGCTAGAGTTTCTGGGCGATGCGCTGCTCGACGCTGTGGTGGGTGACATCGTCTATAAGCACTTTCCAGGGAAGCGTGAGGGTTTCCTGACCAACACCCGTTCGAAGCTCGTCAGCCGCGACACGCTGGGCAAACTGGCCGAGGAAATGGGACTCAAGCGGCTCATCCTGTCAAGTGGTCACAGCAATTCTCAC
Organism: uncultured Prevotellaceae bacterium; assembly: GCA_937898415.1. Lineage (GTDB taxonomy): Bacteria > Bacteroidota > Bacteroidia > Bacteroidales > Bacteroidaceae > Prevotella. The sequence continues at coordinate 7,108 of CALDLA010000091.1, forward strand.
AACAGCTATATGGCGGGTAATGCCTTCGAGGCGTTGGTAGGAGCCATCTATTTGGATCAGGGCTACGACGGGGTGATGCGGTTCATGGAGAAGCGTATCCTGTCAAAACTCATCAACATCGACAAGGTGGCTTACAAGGAAGTCAACTTCAAGTCGAAGCTATTGGAGTGGAGCCAGAAGAACCGTGTGCGCATGGAGTTCCGTATGCTGAAGCAGGAAATTGACAAGGAGAGCAGTTCGCCAGTTTTTAACTTCCAGGTATTCTTAGAGGGTGTTGCCGGTGAGACGGGAAAGGGCTATTCCAAGAAAGAAGCCCAGCAGTTGGCGTCAGAGGCTACGTTGAAGCGCCTCAAACGCGAACCGCAGTTCATAGAAGCCATCTTTGCCGCCAAGACCGAGCGTACGAAGATGGAGGAGATGCCCACTATGAGTGTGCCTGACACGGAGGCTGAGCAGGAGTTCATCATCCGCCAGCCTGAGGAGGAGGAAGTGCCCCAAGTCGCCGAAGAGCCGGCTGTCGCTGTGGACGATGACGAGTTCGACTTGTCAGACATTACGACCAACCCTCGCGAACAGTCACGTGAGGACATCATTGCTGCTGCCGAGGCGGCAGCCTTCGATGGTGACGGAAAGTAGCCGTAAGGGGTCTATTTGAAATTTTTGGTATATTCCCTGATTGCCGCTATGAGCACGTTGTTTTCCCTGGGCGTCTGTGCCGAGACACGGAAGCAGCGGTTGTCAAGGCCGTGGAAGTTGGAAGCGTCGCGTATCAGGATTCCATAATTATCTATCAGCCATCGTTTCAGCTGGGTTGCATTGCTTTGTTCCATGTAGGCCAGCATGAAATTGGTATCGGTATCCATCAGCATCAGCCCCTTCGTGTTGTTCAGCTCGTTGTGCAGCCGGGCTGCCTCTTCCAGGTATTCCTTTTTGTCAGGAATCACCCTGATGTGGTTTTTCAAGAGGAACTTGCCAGCCTCTATGGCTAATGCGCTGACCGTCCACGGCTGGCGCAGCATTCTGAGGCGGTCAATGATGATGGGCGAGGCCGTGATGTAGCCTAACCGCAGGCCAGGAATGCAATAGCGCTTGGTCATCGAGTGTATCAGTATCAGGTTGTGGCAGTCCTGCATCTCGTTGGGTTGAAGCATGCGTTTCATCGTAAGGTCTTCGTATGACTGGTCGATGATGAACGTGCAGTTGCGATGCTCCCTGATGACGTGGTTCATCAGCGCTTTCAGCATGACGTTACCCGTCGGGTTGTTGGGATTGCAGAGCCAGTAGAGGCGTGGCTCGGGCAGCAGTTCCATGTCGTCATTGTCGTAGTACGACAGGATATGCCCGTGCATCTTGCAGGCATCGGCATACTCCGTGAACGTGGGCTGAGGAATGATGGAGGCCCATCCTTGGTAGAGCTGAGCCAGAAGATAGATAGCCTCTGTGGCACCTGCCGTCACCATGACGTTGTTTGTGGGAATGCCTAATTCCTCGGCCAATATCCCCTCCAGCTCTCGGGCTTCGGGTTCCGGGTACGACATGATGGTATCCAGCTTTGTGGCCAGATGCGCCTTCAAAGCCGACAAATCTGCAAATGTGGGCAGATTGGTGCTGAAGTCCATTTTGACTTTGTCGCCGTAACGATAGGCGTCGTCGCCGTGTCCGAAAATCATGCAGTCTTGTCTATTTGTATGGTTAGTGTGTTGCTGTCGAAATGTATGCCCTTGCGCTCTACAAACCGTCCTAAGATGCCGTCCCTGGCCAGTTCCTCGGGAGTGCCGATGCTGAGCCCCTCAGCGCGGTCCATCAGCCAGATGCAGTCTGCTATCTGCAGAGCCAGTTCCAGGTCGTGGGTCGACAGGAAGACGGTCTTCTGCGCTTCCTGGCAGATGCGTCGTAAGAGTAGCATCACCTCCACCTTGCTGGGGAAGTCGAGAAACGCCGTCGGCTCGTCCAGATAGATGACGGGCGTTTGCTGGGCTAGTGCCTTGGCTATCATCACCTTCTGCCGTTCACCGTCCGACAGGGTCTCCACCAGTCGGCTACTCAGGCTGCTGATGCCTACCTGTTGTAGCGATTCATCGACGATGCGCAGGTCGTCAGTCGTACAGGTTCCCCAGAACCCTGTATAGGGAGAGCGTCCGAGGCTCACCAGTTCCTTGACGGTCATGTTCCTCACGTCGGGCTTCTCTGTCAGTACTACACCAATCATCCGGCTCAGTTCCTTGTCCGTGTACTCACCGATTTCCCTTCCTTCTATAAAAATGTCTCCACTTAACTTTGGCTGGAAGGCCGAGAGCGTCCGCAGAAGGGTTGACTTGCCTACGCCATTGGCTCCCAACAGACAGGTCAGTTCGCCCTGCCGGATGGTGGCATTGATATCAGCGGCCACCGTCTTTGTATTGTTCTTACTGAGGTAGCCGATCTGCAGTTGGCACAATTCTACACGTCCTTCATTCATCGACCGCAAAGATACGACATTTTTTCTTATAACGCGCAATCAGTTGACTAAAAATTGCGTTACGTCTTAAAATTTCTTCGTTGCCCGTCATGATAAGTTGTTTACGGGCCCGAGTAATGGCCACGTTCAGCTTGCGGTCTATCGTCCGTCCGTCTTCCACAAAGCAGTTTGAGGTGAGGAAGTCGAGTTGATAGGGACGGGTGACGGTGAACGAGTAGATGATGACATCGCGCTGCGAGCCCTGGTAGCGTTCGACGGTGTCGATGGTGATTTGTTCCAGTTGGGCTAAACCCAACTGCGCGATTTTCTGATGTATCATGGCTATCTGGTTGCGGTAGGGCACGATGACGCCCACCGTCTTCTCAGGGTTGAAGCGGTCGCCGTAGAAGCGGTAGATGCGCCGCAGCAAGTCAGCCACAATGCGGGCCTCAACCTCATTGACCTTGTCAGAGAGTGACGGAGTCCTCTGAGCCCCATAAATCCCATTCCCCCCAGAATCAATAAAAATCACGCGCTGCCGCTTCAGCAACTCGTCAACGTCGTCGGTCGACGGCAGGTCGTAGTGCAGCGAGGTATCCAACTGGTGCTCTAAGGGTACGGGCTCCAACCGTTCGCGGTGGTAGAACTGCTCATTGGGGAACTGGGCAATATCAGGATGCATGCGGCCCTGCTTGCGCAGGGTTCCCGTGAACTGCGTCCGTCCACAATGCCGTTCCCATTGTAGCAACCGCTCGAAGAGCGACTGACGGCAGTCGCTGATGCCGATGGCCATGAGAATGGGGTCGGTGACCTTCGACTCTTGCTCCGTCTGTTGCACCACGGCGGGCAACTGCTTGTGGTCGCCGACGAGTATGAAGCGGTTGATATGGTCGCTGCTCAGCAGTCCTACCAGTCCCGGCTCGGTAATCTGTGAAGCCTCATCGACGATGCAGAGCGAGAAGTGTTTCTTCTGGAAAATGAAGGGCCGTGCCTGCAGCATGGAGGTGGTGCCGACGACGATGCGCAGGCTGTCAATGTCCGCTGGGCACGTGTCATTGTTGTTGATACGCAGATATTCGTGGCCGGCATCATCCAGCATGGCGCAGATCTCATCAACGGCGCGGTTGGTATAGCTCATTAACAGCAGGTCACCTTCCGCTTCCTCCACCATGAATCGCAGCGCCATCGACGTCTTGCCCGTTCCTGGCGGCCCTACCAGCAGGTAGTAGTCGCGTGCCTGCTTGGCCTGTTGCAGAATGTCGTCGTAGTGCGGATGATAGTTGCGCGACAGCCGGAGCGTCGTATCAGCCTCAGGTGTCCGTCCTCCTAACAGGAGAGCCCGCTTGCGGGGGTTGGCTATCATCAACTGGTGCAGGCTCTTGATGGCACTGTTGGTGTTGATGTCGCTGTCGGCGTGCTCAATGGCCCATTTACCCAGCTGCATGGGGTTGGCCTGCTGCTGTCCGTTGTTGAGTTTCACTTTCACGCCACTACTGCCTATCTCCTCTATCACACCTTTATATAAGATGGCCTTGCGGACGTCGGGCTGGTCGTCGTAGTGATAGACATAGACCATGTCGCCACGGCGGAAGTTGAGCGTGGCCGACGGCTGGTCGCTTAGGATGATGTTGCCCGTCTCCTGCTTCTCCGCCAGCGGCATGTTCCACAGGTCGCTGACGGCACTTCCCAACCCTTCTTGTCGCCCGACCTTCGAGAGTAGTTGTTCGCGATAGACGAAAGTCATCATACGGTCGTAGTAGGCCTGCTCCGTGGGAGTGAGAAGTGAAAGGTGGGCGTTGAGAAGTGAGAGCGGGGGCTCTACGTAGCGGTGGAAGTAGCCGTCGCGTTCGGCATCACGGAACACGACGTCGGGTCGCAGCAATGGACGTATGCGGCCGAAGCCCTCACGGGCTATCAGCTGTTCGGTAGCCACAATTTGATTGCGGAGACGGATGGCCTCGCGGAACAGTTCGCGGTAGAAGTTCACGTAGAGTAGTCCGCAGGCGGCAGGATAGCGTGAGTAGAGCAGGCGGATATCCACCTGACGGTCTGTTCGTCCAAAGTTGTAGCGCAGGATGCCGTAGTAGAGCAGCAGCTGCACGTAGTGTTCCTCCTTATAGTGGAGGGCGGAGGGCGAAGGGTGGCTGGAGTTGCGCTCCAAGCTGTAGTTCTTGCCCGACTTCTGTTCCACCAGCAGCCGCATGTCGCTTGTCATGAGATCAACGCGGCCTTGCAGTCCTAACCGTTCGCAGACGAACGACGGTTCAAGCAGCGCCTTCTCGCGTTCATAGTCCTTGTCGAAGAGTTGATGCACGGCCTCCTCTATGTTCGTTGCCTGCTGCCGGGCATCGTCAGCAAACCGCTGATCGTTGAAGTCGTCGCAGGTAGCCACCTGTAGCGATTGCCTGCTGAGGAAGTGGTTCATCGACTCGTCGAAGGCATGCTTGCCGTCTGAGCGGATGATGTCGTCGAGCGCAGCTCCGGCAAAGTTTCCCAGCAGGATGGCCTGCGAGTTGGCGCGTGGTCTGAGCCGCTCGGCGGTGTAGAACAGTGGGTGGTGGCCGTAGTTCCCCTGAAAACAGTGGGCAACGGCCGAGATGTCGAGCAGGAAGTCGGGTTCCACCACCACGATGCCTGGGACTACCATCTGTCCTTCACCTTCCACGCGACAGTCGAGCAGGTTCAGCTGCATTCCCTTGCGCAGTATTTTCCTCAGATATTCGTGTCCGGCATAGTCGGCCACGATGTTTTGGCCGTCGGATGTATCGCCCCAAAGGGTCTGTTCGTCAAACCTGCTGACGATGCAGCGGATGTAGCGGGCGTTGGTGAAGGGTGAAGGGTGAAGGGAGAAGGGAGAGGAATGATGCGGTATCAACTGCGTCAGTTCGTTGGGAACGCTGGTCTTGAAGAGGGTGGAGATGAAGCGTGTCAGCGACCCTACGTCCTGCAGCCATTCCTCGTGGCTCAGCACCTCGGCACGGTTGGAGTGGCGTCGCATCTGCTGCACCGCCATGCGGTCACTTGTGCTCATGCCGCATCGCTTCGCCAGATAATCTACCTGCGAAAACAGATTGCCGAAAGCCATCTCCGACGTCTTCAGCACTTCAGCACAGCAGAGTACCAGCGTCTCGTGCATGAAGCGGTTAGCCGCCACGCAGGGAGTGCCTGTTGCCAGTTCTACACAGCGCCCGAAGAGTTCGTCTATACTCATGAAAGAAAAATTTTGTCGCAAAGGTATGAAAAAATAAGAGAAACTGATGGCAGGATAGAAAAAAATCCGTAATTTTGCCCTCAATAAAGTGATAGATTATGACAATTACCGAGCAAGACAAACAGATGATGCGAGAAGCCATCAGGCTTTCGGCTGAGAGTGTAAGGAACGGCGGCGGACCTTTTGGGGCTGTCATTGCCAAGGACGGTGAGATAGTGGCGGGGACCTCCAATTCGGTCACCCTGCTCAACGACCCGACGGCCCACGCCGAGGTGATGTGCATCCGTGAAGCCTGTCGCAAGTTGGGCACATTCGACCTGACAGGCTATAAGATCTACTCCTCGTGCGAACCCTGTCCCATGTGCCTTGGTGCCATTTACTGGGCTCATCTGGACAGCATCTATTACGCCAATAACAGGAAGGATGCGGCCGAGATTGACTTCGACGACGACTTCATCTACCGCGAACTGGAGAAAACAATGGCAGAGCGCTCCGTGCCCATCATTCCGATGCTGCGTGAGGAGGCCCTGCCAGTGTTTCGTCAGTGGACGCTGAAAGCGGACAAGACGGAGTATTAGTATATTAGTACATGGCGAAGTAGTTGCCGTCGCCCATAGCCATGCGAACCTGATAGAGACCAGCCTCGTCAGGAGAAACCGTCAACTGCTTACCGTCCTTCAGCAGGGTGGTGATAGTGCCATCCTGGTTGAAGCGGAAAAGTTCGCGCGTCTGGCCGTTCTGGGTCAGCGACCATGAGTCGTTCTTCTTGTTGTGTGTGAAGTAGCTCACTTCACCATTCGGAGCCTTTACCTCGTAGCCATTCTTCGTAGTGGTTACAGCGTAGTAACGTCCATCGCTGCCCATCATCTGCTTCGTCTTGCCGATGCTGGCATGCATGGGGTTGGTGCCGCTCCAGAATTCGATAGTATTGAGCACGATGGTGTCAATAAACAAGGTGACAGTACCACAGATCGGGCCAATGATGAAGCCCACGATAGCGTTTACAAACTTGTTGCCGGTCATGTTGGTCTGCCATTTGGCATAGCTGTTGAACAGACCGTAAGAACCTACAAAGCAGGAACTGAACATCAGCGAACCTGCCACCAGACAGGTAACGACTTTAAGATTCATTTTTTTCATAATGCGTTTTTGTTTATGGGTTTAAATCAGGGACAAAGGTACGAAAAAAAACGAAACAACGTTCTTTCATGAATGTTTTTTAACAGAAAACCCCGAATTATTTGGTCGTTTCAGAATTAATGATTAATTTTGCCCATCATTCACCATTTAATATCTATAGCATTATGAAAAAAACATCTTTGACACTTCTTGTAGCCTCGGCGCTGCTGCTGTCGAGCTGCTACTCAACAGGACTCGGAACAACGTCTAACACCAGTTCAACCGGCAGCGTGCTGACCAGCGTGCTTGGCGCAGTTTTGGGTCAGGTATTGTTAGGTGGAACAACGTATGACCAGTCGGGCATTCTTGGCAGTTGGTACTACAATGCCCCAAGTACCGCCTTTACTACCCAGCAGGCTCTGACCAATGCCGGAGGCTCTGCTACCATTGCCAACATGTCGTCATCGCTGGCAAGCAACTACAACAACATCGGTATCAACCGCAGCAACACCTCGTTCTCGTTCCAGGAAGGCAACAAGTTCTCGGCTAAGGTGAATGGCATCCCGTTCAGCGGAACCTATACTTACAACCCCCAGAACGGTGAGATTGCCCTCAAGACGGCTACGGAGACCATTAAGGGCAACGTCACAAAGACCGAGAAGGGAATGGGTCTGATGTTTGACTCTACGCAGATGACCAACATCCTTCAGAAGGAAGGTAAGGTCAGCAACACCGCTGCTGTACAGGCCGTCAGCAAGCTCGCCAAGAGTGCCAACGGTGCTCGCGTAGGTTTCGAACTGACGAAATAATCGGCAGGAGTGATTCGAAAAAAATAAAAGGTTATGGGAAAGTATTCATTGATGGAGCTACCGTATGCGCCCGAGGCCTTGGAGCCGGTAATCAGTAGACAGACGCTGGAGTTTCATCACGGGAAACATTTGGCGGCATACGTGAACAACCTCAACGGACTGCTGGAAGGCAGCGGCTTCGAGGAAGCAACGCTCGAGGACACAGTCTGTAAGGCCGTGGGAGGCGTCTTGAACAATGCAGGACAGATCTTGAACCATGAGTTGTATTTTGGGCAGTTTACTGCACCAAAGGCAGACAATCAGCCGGTCGGCGTTCTTGCAGAGGCTATCGTGCGCGACTTCGGTTCATTCGACGCCTTTAAGGAGGCCTTCCAGAAGGCTGGCGCAACGCTCTTCGGCAGCGGCTGGGTGTGGTTGTCGGCAGACAAGGACGGCAAGCTCGTCATCACGCAGGAGCCGAATGCCGCCAATCCCGTCCAGAAGGGTTTGAAGCCCCTGCTCACTTTCGACGTTTGGGAGCACGCCTATTATCTCGACTATCAGAACCGCCGCCCCGACCACCTCGCTGCCCTCTGGCAGATTATCAATTGGAACGTCATAGAGCTGCGATACCAATAGTCGTGAAGGACTATCCTGACGCGATGACGCCAGAACAGGCGCGGACGTTTCGTGACGATGTGCTGAACATCGTCAGCCAGATTCCCTACGGCCGAGTGACCACCTATGGGCATATCGCTGCATGGGCAGGTTGGCCGAGCCATTCGCGGATGGTGGGTCGTACGCTGAGATATACGCCGGGGGCAGAGTTGCTGCCCTGTCACCGCGTCGTCAACAAAGAAGGGCGCACCGCCCCAGGCTGGAGTCGTCAGCGCCCTTTGCTTGAAGAAGAGGGCGTCAGATTCAGGGAAAACGGACATGTCGATATGAGCCGTTGCCTGTGGGAACCTTGTATAGAATAAAAACACTGTCTTATGTGTAAAAAATGCATAAAAGATTTGGCAGATGTTCATCAATTGATTAACTTTGCATCGCAAATACCCTAAAGATGGAGAAACTTCGCACGATAAAACTTTTCAAGAACTACTACAAGGAGTTCTATGTGGCGCAGACACAAACAGTTCGCGATAAAATCAACTTCGTGCTGAAGCTGGTGGAAACACAGCGAATCATTCCCAAGAAGTTCTTCAGAATCATTGAAGGCTCTGATGGAATCTATGAAATAAAGGTGGAAATCGAAAGTAATGTCTATCGCATCTTTTGCTGTATGGATGGTGGAGCTGTGGTAGTGTTGTTCCATGGATTCCAAAAGAAGACACAAAAGACACCGCAGAAGGAAATAAAACGGGCAGAAGCTATCAAGAAAGAATATTTTAAGAGCAAGGAGACAGAATAATGGACGCAAAGAAGAAAGAAGCAATTATGGAGTGTACGAGTTTCGACGACCTGCTTAACGCTGAGTACGGGGAGCGAGGAACGGAGGCTCGGGAGAATTTTGAGGTCGAAGCTGAGGCATTCTGCTTGGCAGAGTGCCTGAGGGAACAGCGCCGTTTGGCTGGTTTGACACAGGAGCAGTTGGCAGCTAAGATTGGTACTAAGAAAAGCTATATATCAAAGATTGAGAACGGACATGCTGATGTGCAGCTATCTACCCTCTTCCGTATCTTTTCTGGATTGGGGAAGCGCATCTCGCTCACCGTGCTGTAATCTTATACAATATAGCTGCCCATTAAGAAAGGTATAACATTGACGTAGTTTTATCATCCATCGACGTCGTTTTAACTTTTGCGCGGACTTTAGCATCCTTTAGGTAGGCACCTGCTGTCCTTTTGGAAGCAGAGAGGGAACAGAATCTGTCCTTCTGATTGCTGTTCCAGAAGCGCAAGCTCACACTAACCATACTATTCTTCTGATTTCTTCAACCAACAAAGCCCCCAATAACCTTTTTCTTCAAAAATATTTGGAACTTTCCAAATTATTTCTTATCTTTGCCCCTGTTCTCTGAACTATGTCGATGCCCACATGGGTGGAAGCAGTGGGATGAGGACCTATATATAGGAAAGGCGTACTTGACGCTTTGTGCTTGACATCCTGGAATCTGGCAGTTCCAAACTAACAGTCAAGAACATCGCAGCAAAGACGCTCATGGGTATGTAATATCCGACAAACGAATTGCAGACAGCTGTTATTGGCTTCTTTGCATTTCACGTCGTTTATATACATATCGGCGTGGGCTTCGGCGTTGCTCGTTCAACTGTTAGGGCGATGCCAGAGCCTCAGGATGTGGGACGAGTAACAGGTAGATTCCCACGTCTTTTTTGTGTATTAGCAACATTTTAATCGGGAACGTTGGTCTGGGAGTCGCTGACATAAAAGACAGAAGTATGGTTCAAGACAATGATATCTGGAAACAACATCTAAGTAAATTGATCAGGGATGTTGCTGAATACAACAAATATGATAGTGGATATTCATATGCGCAAAAGCAAAAGTTTAGTGAGCAACGAGCAAGATTGACAAGCAACATAAAGCATGACATATTGGATTATCCACCATTTGAAGAAATTGCACATAAAGTTTGTAATAGTCACTTCTGTTTTGATGAGTGCTATGATTGCATGGATGGTGATATGGAGCGTACCATCAAAGAAATTCTGCAAAAAGGAATAGAATAAGAACATAGTTATAAAAACATTGCTTATGAAACACAAAAGATTATTATTATCAAGTTTCCTAATGCTACTATTAGGAGTTATTCCCATCAAGGCGCAGGACTATCAGAAATGTGTCTTGATAGAGACAGTGCAGGGCGAGAAATTGGAATACTATATTTCATCTAACCCTCGACTAACTCAAGACAATGACAAAGTGACGCTTTCGTCAGATGTAGCGACATTGGAATTCAGTACTACTAACATCAAGAAAGTGTATCTGTCAGAAGGAAATTATAAAGTGGTCTATATGCTTGATGGAAATGTATATAAAACTTATTACCATCATGCAGGAGTGAACATCGTTTCAGAACCAACACCCAAGAAAGAAGGCTATATCTTCTCTGGATGGGGAAACGAGCCTACTATCATGCCTGCTAATGATGTTACCGTGACAGGCAACTTCACCCTAGAGTCGTATAAGTTAATCTATATGGTAGATAATGATGTCTACAAAGCTATCGATGTTGCATATGGAACTTCTATTACGCCAATAGATTCTCCGACAAAGGAGGGTTGCACTTTTTCTGGATGGAGCGAGATTCCAAGTACAATGCCTGCTCATGATGTTATTGTGACAGGGGCTTTCACCATCGGCCAATATAAACTGACCTATGTGATAGACGGTGAGACCTACAAGGTGTATAGTCTCAATTATAACACGTCCATTATACCAGAGACTGAGCCTATAAAGGAAGGCTACACATTCTCTGGATGGAGCGAGATTCCTAGTACAATGCCAGCAAATGACGTAACAGTAACAGGTTCCTTTTCAATTAACAAATACTCCATCATCTATATAATAGATAACTCCGTTTTCAAAAATGACAAATTAGAATATGGTGCTAAGGTAACACCTCCATCAGCACCTGTTCGTGATGGGTATAACTTTGCCTGGAGTAACCATCCTGAAACAATGCCAGCAGTAGATGTTATCGTTATTGGAACATATTCTCCTATTACGGGGATTCACAATGTTTCATCCAGCCAAGATACAAATAATGCTGGTGACTATATTCATTTGTCAGGACTTCAGCCTAATGAAACGGTGTCTGTCTGTAATCTTTCTGGTAAGATTATTCGAAGCCACCAAACCAATTCAGATGGAGAATTAACCATCTCATTCTCAACACTTGCCAAAGGTGTATATATCATCAAATCAAATCGTCAAACATTTAAAGTCACAAAAAAATGAAACAGATTATATTATCCGTTATCGTTGCGCTTTCTGCAACAATGCTTTCTGCCCAAACAGTCAATGTACATTTCAAGAATGGGCAAACAATACAGTTCAATTCCTCTAATGTCGATTATGTGGATTTCTCTGTAAAGGCTCCAGATCCAACGGTTACTTCTGGAACGGCAGTGGACTTAGGACTTTCCGTTTATTGGGCTTCGTGTAATCTTGGAGCGGAAAAGCCAGAAGAGTATGGTGACTACTATGCTTGGGGGGAAACAAAACCAAAGTCAAAATACAACAAATCGACATACTCTTATTATGACAGCAGTTTAGACCAATTCATAGATATTGGTAAAGATATTAGTGGTACTGAATATGATGCCGCAACAGTAAATCTTGGTAGTGATTGGCGAATGCCAACTTATACCTAAAATCCGCAACTAATAGTTTTGGATGCTAAATTTTCCAATCAGCCCCTCCA
>CALDLA010000092.1 GCA_937898415.1 uncultured Prevotellaceae bacterium
TTTCTCTTATTATATATATAACTATCTATATATCAATTAGTTATATAGTATTATATGGAAATATATACCCCCTTTTTTTAATTGTAAGACTGTAAGACTGTAAGATTTCAGTTTTTCACTCTTGTGCAGGAGCGCACAATTAACCGTATTTATTCACCATTTAAAACACACAACATTATGAACAAGACATGGAAAACGATTCTTCAAGTGATTACAAATAGGGCTCAAAAAATCAAGGGACGGTTCTGCAATCATTTGTTCATTACTTCATCACAATCCGGCGGGAGAGGATGGTGCCATCGTCGGAGCGTGAGACCTTAATGCGGGGACCTGCGTGCTGCGCCGTCAGCCGGATGCCGCTCAGGGAGTAGAAGGTGGAGGGTGAAGGGGGAGTAACGCAGGGTGAAGAGTTGAGAGAGGTCACTACAGCAGAGCCGCCCATTCCGTGGGCGGCTCTGGATTTCTGGTGATGCAGAGTTTGTCGATGCTGGCGCCATTCTCGCGCCCTCGGAGACACAAAAAATGCTGGTGCCGAGGGTGAAAGTATTAAACTACTTAAAGATAGTGGCGCTATTATTTACGTAGTGCCTCCCCGCAGCACCTGAAGGTCAACTCGGCTATGCCGCTTGGCTCGTCCAAGAATACTGTTATTGCTGAATCTTTATTCCATTCATCTTTCTACTTTGGCTGCAAAGGTACAAAAAGTTTGTCGTATCATAATAGAAAAACAACAAAAAGTTTTGATATATGAGATAATAGTTGTATATTTGCAGTCGAAATGCAAAAATAATCAGTTCTTGATTAGTTACGCATGTAGATTGAATATTTTGTGAGACTATGGCAGAAGTTAATAATTTGCAAGAATGGGTTATCAGTGAGATGGTGAGAGGACGGTACATCTTCACAAAAGAAGATGTCATAGGTCTGCATCTACCGATTTCAGATCAAGCCTTGCAGAATAGTTTGAAGCGGTTGACAAGTCGCGGCATTATCATGTCGCCCTGGCAAAACTTCTATGTCATCATCCCTACTGAATATAAGTTGCGAGGAATTGTTCCCCCTTCGTTCTACATCGACAGGTTGATGATGTTTTTGGGGCGTGACTATTATGTGTCATTGTTGTCCGCAGCAGAACTGAACGGCGCCACGCATCAGAAGGCAATGGTATTCCAGACAACAGTCAACGGCAATGCTATCCGCTCCGGTCTTAAGAACGGCACAAGACTTGAATTCACGCTCAGACAAGACCTTCCGCTCGGCTTTACCAAGAAGGTGAAGACGCAGATGGGATATATGAACGTAGCAGGTGTAGAACTGACGGCCCTTGATATCGTGGCAGAGGAACAGAAAATTGGCGGACTGAGTCGGGCGGCAGAGATTCTTCTGGAATTATGCGAGACAATGCAATGGGATGAACCAAAGTTGCCCCTGTTGGCGTATTTCAGTAGTGCTACCATACAACGTTTGGGCTATCTGCTTGAACTGATTGAAGAGACGGAACAGGCAGACAACCTCTATTCTTTATTCAAGCAAACGGGTAAGACCATGCGCAGGACACCGTTAAAGCAGTCTGTAGCCACCAGCGAGGACATGACGATAGACAATCGGTGGAAGATAATAGTTAATTATGAAATAGATACAGACGAAATATGATTCCCCAATATTCCATACAAGAGTGGCATGAGCAAGTGCCTTGGAACACGGATGCTATGGTGGAGCAGGACTTGATAATATGTCGTGCCCTAATAAGCATCTTCAGCGATGAGTTCTTGGCTTCACAATTAGCATTTCGTGGAGGAACAGCACTACATAAACTCTATCTACAGCCACAGCCTCGATATAGTGAGGATATAGACTTGGTCCAGATCACGCCAGGCCCTATCAAACCCATCATGTTTCGGTTAGGTGAAGTCTTGGACTGGCTACCCAACAGGAATACAGCGCAGAAGAAACACAGCAATAAGATGTTCTTTCGTTTTGAATCCGAGATGCCACCTGTACAACAGTTACGTATCAAGATTGAGATTAACTGTTTCGAACATTTCAATGTAATGGGACTGACAAAGGTTCCATTTAAGGTCGAAAACAGTTGGTTTACAGGCGAGGCAGCATTGACAACCTATCAGTTTGAGGAATTGATGGGAACAAAGTTGCGTGCACTGTATCAGCGCAAGAAAGGACGTGACCTCTTTGATTTGCATAAAGGACTTACGACTCGTGAGTGTAACGTTGAAAAGATGTTGGAATGTTATCATAAGTACATGGAGTTTGTCGTTGACCGCGCTCCCTCATACAAGGAGTTTGTGCAGAATATGAATGAGAAAATGCAAGACGAAGAGTTCTTGACGGATGTAGAACCACTCTTAAGACCTGAAGTAGCCTTCAACCCACAAGAGGCGTATCAATTTCTTTATGACAAGGTAATAGAAAAAATGATTGTACCCGCCACATAATACGATTATGTAGCGGGTACAACATAAACATCTTTTATCTTCTTAATTCGTATACAAAAAGGACGGTTCTTCGCAGAGCGAAGCGGCAGAGCCGAGCGCTTTTTGTGTACAATTAAGCGACCTTTAGTAAGTCAAGTACCGAGTACACTCGTGTCATGTTCTCGAATGTAAAGTACTAGTCATCAAGAACCATCCACTTGTTGCGTTCTTTTACTGGCATCTGTTTAATGTCTGGAAAGAATGAAACTGGAATAATCACTTCGCGACCGTCTGTCAGTCGAACGGCCATCTTTCCGCGATGAGCCGTAAAGTTCAGGTCTTTATATCTTTGCTTCAATTATCATTATCTGCCTGCAAATATACAAATTGTTTCTGAATAACCAAAGAATAGTACGCAAACATTTGCATATCTCGATTATTTTTTGTAGCTTTGTACCTGTGCAGGAGCGCACATTTAACCCTCTTTATTCACCATCTTGACAAGTAAACCCGTTAGAATACGTTCGTGCCGGACGAACAAAAAAGGCCGGAGGTCAAATGGACTTCCGGCTCTTTTTCTATTCGATTAAAAATTTTCTTACTTCACCTTCTCAACGATAGCCTTGAAGGCCTCGGGGTTGTTCATGGCGAGGTCGGCGAGCACCTTGCGGTTGATCTCGATACCAGCCTTGGTGAGGGCACCCATCAGCTGAGAGTAGCTCATGCCGTTCAGGCGGGCGGCGGCGTTGATACGCTGAATCCACAGGCTGCGGAAGGCGCGCTTCTTGTTACGACGGTCGCGATAGGCGTATGTCAGACCCTTCTCCCAGGTGTTCTTGGCTACTGTCCAAACATTCTTGCGGGCTCCGAAGTAGCCGCGGGTGAGCTTCAAAATTCTCTTACGCTTTGCTCTTGATGCAACGTGATTTACTGATCTTG
>CALDLA010000093.1 GCA_937898415.1 uncultured Prevotellaceae bacterium
CGGTCTCGGCATTCCTGCTGAACCGCTCTTCCGATCTAGAGATTACCCTTTGTTTTCCGCATTTCGCAGATAGCAGATGTTACGGTGATACGGTGATACGGTGTCAAGACACATGCGAATAGCCTCTCAAAATTTGACAAAAATAAAATTGCATTTTATGAAAAATAATCGGGGGAAACTATTGTTTTGCATCTGGATTTTTTGTACCTTTGCAATGCATTTGGAGATGCATTGCGAGTGAAGGCTGCGGCTCAGCATAGCTCGAGCGAGCTCGGCTCTGCATTCGCTCTTGCACTTCACTTGTCATGTCAATGAAGATAAAAATTTGCGCCCCCACGAGAGAAATTTTGCTCGCCCACGGGAGAGATAAAAAGAACGAGTTAACAGGCGCAGATGACCTTCGGATTTGATAAGGAAGATGGAGGCGGAAGTGGCCACCCGCTAGACCAGAACCTTTAGTATTAACCATGAAAAACATTTGACAGTTATGGCACTGAAAGTAAAAGCTAAGGAACAGTATCAGAACATCGGCAAGTATGCTGGTACGTATCGTTACGTGATGATGCCGGAGCTCTACACGGCTCTGACTCAGGACAAGGTGATCAAGGAGGCAGCCCTCCGCTCAGGCGTGAGCAAGGGAGTGATGCAGGCCTGTTGGGATGCAGCCGGTGAGGTGATCAAGGCGTGGGCCACCGAGGGTCACAGCGTGGCTCTGCCCGGTCTGGGAACCATGCGCTTCGGCCTGCGCGCCAAGAGCGTGGACGACGTGAACAAGGTGAAGGCAGGTCTGATTTCGAGCCGCCGCATCATCTTCACCCCTGACACCGACCTGAAGGGGGAACTGGCCAAGACGGCTGTGCAGATTACCTGCTACGACCGCGACGGCAAGGAAGTGAAGCGCGTGACCTCGACCGACGACGGCACCGTGGAAGACCCTGAGCAGGAGAACGGCGGCACCCAGAACGGTGAGAACGGCGGCACTCAGAACGGTGAGAACGGCGGCACCCAGAACGGTGAGAACGGCGGCAGCGGCGTCGACGATGACGATCTCCCTGGAACGGGCGGCTAATCACCCCCAAGTTATTAACCTAATAATTGAGACAAGCCATGAAAAAGGAAACGTGGAAGACCATCATTCAGGTGATTGTATCAATCCTGACGGCAGCCCTGACGGCACTCGGCACGACCTCCTGCCTGGGCCACGGCCCCATCACTCTTTGAGTGAAGTGAAAAAGTGAAGAGTGAAAAGTGAAAAATTTGCTTCCGCTCTGATTACACAACGAGAGGACTGACAGACTTTGAGAGCTGTCAGCCCTCTTTGATGGAAAGAGTCGACTCAACCCTTCGAACGAATTAATTTAATGGAAATCGTCAAATAATCTTGGGTTATTGCGCAAGAAGGGCAGGGGTATTTGTTGATTCAAAAAACGTTTGGTGGTTTCAGATATTATTTGTAACTTTGCAGACATATTGTAGAGAGAGGGGAATGAAAATGCTATATACGAAAGAGAATAGGATACTTCGGACGGTCATCTGTTGCGTCTCACTCCTTCTCTGTGTTGAAATCTCAGCACAGTTGCAGAGTTACAAACTGGATTTCACGCTGTCAAAAAAGCATTTTGCAGACACCATCCGGATTAAATACGAAAACGGGCAGGTGTTAGTACCTGTGGATATAGACGGGCAACGATATCAGTTCCTATTGGACACAGGAGCCAGCCAAGGGGGCATTTTCCACAACACAAAGATTAAAAGCAGCGAGGCCTTCGGACAAATCCGTTCCTCGGATGGAAACAATAACAAGGACACGCTCCAGATGGTAAGAATCCGCAAGCTTACAATAGGGACTCTTTCGGTTAAGGATTATAGGGCAACGGTACTACGACATTCAATAGTCAAGAATGAGAAGTGTGACGGTATCTTGGGATTTGATTTAGTAAAAAAGGGTCTGTTGATGAAAATCGATGCCCGAAATGGTATGCTGATATTGACCGACCTTAAACACCACTTTGACGCAGATAAAGGCAATCTGTTGAAATTCAAGAAACGTTTGCAGACACCTTATATAGAGATTACACCATTCATGGGTTATAGTGAGCAGGCTCTCTTCGACACCGGAAGCAGACTGTTTTATTCTATCAATAGGGAACGCTTCAAGAAGAATGAACACAAAATGGTGAATCGCGCCCAGATAGAAGGACGGTCATTCGGATGTGTAACCGTTGGCCACATGGGAGCCGAGGCGATGGATGAAGTCGTTCTCTTGTCGCTTGAAAGTCTATGTGTGGGTAATTTCTTGTTAAAGGACGTTCATGTGTTTACGAGCCAAACGAAATCACACTTAGGAGCTGGAATTCTGAAATATTGTTCCGTGACCTTCAATCCTCATAAAGGCACGGTGAACTTCAAACCTTATGATGGAGTGAAGAGTTGCGTTGTTGGCAACAAGCAGATAGAGAAATCAATTGTTCCGACCAAAGACCGGCGGCCTATGGTAGGGTTTGTATGGGAAAAGAGCGAATATTACAAAGCAGGATTCAGGGCAGGTGACATACTCGTCGCCGTTGATGGAAGCCCTTTAAACTCCATCGAAGACTACAAGCAGTTCCTGTCCCGCCTTATTAAAAACCAATTCTATACGTTCACCGTAAACGACAAAAACGGCAGCAGGAGAATCATCAAATCCAGGTGGTGACGTAAACGCCACCCCTGGTGTTGTTTGAACTATTTGAACAATTCGTCAAGCAGCGTATAGAATGACGGGTCTTCGCCGACAATGGTCTTTACAATCTTGCCGTCAGGGCCGATGATAATCTTGGTGGGGAATCCCTGAATACCGTAGTCGCTGAGTACTGACGAACTCTTGGGGTTGTAGACGTGCAGCCAGGGGAGTTCGTACTTCTTGACGGCGTCGCGCCACTTCTGGTCGCTGTCGTTGCAGTCGATGCCGAGAATCTCGAACTCCCCCTTGTACTTATTGTAGTATTCCTTCATCTGGGGGATTCCCTTGATACACCATCCGCACCATGAACCCCAGAAGTCGAGGATGACGTGCTTGCCGCGCAGTGAGCTGAGCTTCAATGGTTTGCCGTCAAGGTCGTTCAGCGTGAAGTCGGGTGCCTCGACGCCTGCAGCCTGTTTCTTGGCGGCTTCTTCGGCAGCCTTCTTCCGTTCTTCTATCTGGCTGGGGGTGGGCATCACCTGATTGCCCGTTTTCATGCGGACGGCCTTGACTGCTTTTGGGGCGTTCCCTACGATGCTGTCACCCACGGGCTTGTAGTCCATTTCCACTTTCAGCTTTCCGTCGGCAGCCTGCACGGTGAGTGCGGCGGCCATGAGCGCCAGGCTCAGCAGTTGTTTCTTCATATTCATTTTCCTAAGTATTTTGTTTCTATGTAATGGTTGAACTGTTCGCGGTAGCTGTCGCCTATCGGCAAGCTGGTGTCGGCGTCGATGATGACGCGGTTCTTGTTGACCTCCTGTATCTTGTCTAAGTTGACGATGTAGGAGCGATGGATGCGCATGAAGTTCGGCGGCAGCTTCTCTTCCAGCGTCTTCATGGCCAGCAGGGTGACAATGGGCTTGGGCTGGCTGTCGAGGTGCAGCTTCAGGTATTCCGACATTCCTTCTACGTAGCGGATGTCGGGGATGGATACCTTCACCATCCGGTAGTCGGTCTTGACGAAGATGTCTGACTCTCCGCCCTCCACATTCTCGGGTAGGGGAGAAAGTCTGTCCTTCAGCCTGTTGGCCGCCCGTATGAAGTCCTGCAGCCCGAAGGGCTTCAGCAGATAGTCGACGGCATTGACCTTGAATCCCTCGACGGCGTATTCGGAGTAGGCCGTGGTGAAGACGATGAGGGGTGGGGCGGCCAGCGACTTGACGAAGTCCATGCCGTTGAGGTCGGGCATGTTGATATCGCAGAAGACGGCATCCACCGTCTCGCTGTTCAGCAGCCGCACGGCATCGATGGCACTCTGGCACTGTCCGGCCAGCTCCAGGAAGGGAACCTTCCCGATATAGGTAACAAGCTGTTGCAGGGCTAACGGCTCGTCGTCGATGGCTAATACTCTGATCATTTCGGCGACAAAGATACGAAAAAGAAGTGAAACGCGTTCACTTCTTCACTTTTTTTATGCTTCTGCAGGTATGTCGAGTATCACTTCGTACTTCTTTTCGTCCTCGTTGACACTGAGCGTGTAGTTGTCGCCGTAAATGAGGTCGAGGCGCTGGCGGACGTTGGCCAGTCCTACGCCGCCCTGACGGGGACTACCCGTGTCGGCGTCGGACTTGGGGTGCTTGCTGTTGCGGCATGACCACAATAGGCGTTCTTCGCCGCCCCTTCCCTTGATGCGCTGGCAGCTGATGTCGATGTAGGAGTCCTGCTGGTAGCTGACGCCGTGCTTGAAGGCGTTCTCCACAAACGAGATGAAGAGCAGCGGGGGGACGACGATGCCGCCGATGTCGTCGGGCTGGCTGACGGTGAAGCGGAGGCGGTCGGTGTAGCGTATACGCATCAGGCGGGTGTAGTTCTCCATGAACTCGGACTCTTTTGCCATCGGCACCCGCTCCCTGTTGCTCTCATAGAGCACGTAGCGCAGTATCTTCGACAGTTCGATGATTGACTCCTTGGCCTGCTCGCCGTCAATATCGACCAGTGCGTGGATGTTGTTCAGCGTGTTCATCAGGAAGTGGGGGTTCAGCTGGTACTTCAGGTACTGCAACTGTTGTTCCAGGTTCTGCTTCTCGAGCTTAGTCATCTGGAGCTGGTCGCGGCGTTGCTTGAAATAGAGCTTGATGCCGAGGTTCATGCCGAGCATCAGTATCAGGATGACGATGCTGACGAGATCGTGCTGACTGAGGAACAGGGGTGGCCGATGGTCGCCGGGCTTGCCATCAGGCTTGCGTGGCGGTCGCTCCGGCGGCTGTCCGTTGTCGAATATCGGCGGTCTGTGCTCCTCTCTCATCTCTGGTCTGTGCTCGTCTCTCATCTCTGGCGGCCTGTGACCTTCGACCATCTCGTGACGAGGGCCGCGCCTGGGTCTGTCGTTAGGTCCGGTGTTGCATTGATAGATAGCAAACAGGGCGATGACAACAGCTACGATGCTGAAGTAGAGTAACTTGCGCTGACGATACACCAGCAGTGGTGCCAACAGGTGGTTATGGACAAGGAAGATGGCGAAGAAGAGGCCGAACTGCCGCCACACCATGAACACCTCGCTCCAGTCGAACGCCAGGTCGGGGGTATTGACGGTGCGGACATACAGACTCAGCACGGGTGTCGCGAAGAGCAGTCCCCATAGCACCAGATAGATTAGCGTCTCCTGTCGTTTGTCCTTGCTCAGCTGCATGGGTCCTATTGGGCTGTGAAGTTAGTAACGTTGGTGGTGCCTGCGGCTGTCGAGCCGAGGTAGAGGCCGTGCCAGGCAGTGGTGGCATCGGTGGGGGCTGTAGTCGACGACTTGATGGTATACGATCCCTTCGATGTCATGCCGGTGGCGGTGATGAGCGACAGAGAGTTCTTCACCGCAGCCTCGAAACTGTAGGTGACGAGGTTGTTGCCCTGGGCGTCGGCCAGCGTGTAGTAGGTCTTGGCAGCGTAGCTGCTGGGCTTTGACAGGAAGGCGTAGCCCTGCTTGGCTCCCGAGATGGTGCCCGAGGCGCTGCTCTGCTTGCCTCCGGCGCTGATGCCGATGCCCGTGCCCGTTATCTGGATGTAGTTGTTGTTGTCGCAGTCCAGTCCTTCGTCGGGGTCGCCCTTGGTCATGTAGGCGAAGACGGTGCCGTTGCCAATGGTGATGGCTCCTGACGTGCCGGCATTCGAGTCGACGGCGTCGTTGCCGTTGGAGTAGCAGACGGTGACACCTCCGTTGAAACTGATTTTGCCTGCCGAGTTGATGCAGTCGTCGTAGCACTTCAGGTAGTGCTTGCCGCCGCGGATGTCGACGCTGGTCTTCGACTCCAGTCCCTCGCCGCCGCTCTTCGTCGTATTAACAATAGTTTCGCCACCATAGATGGTGACGGCGCAGATTGCTTTGATACCCTTGGCCGACGACGAGCTGTAGGTGCCGCCCGTCTGCGAGACGGTCAGCGTGGGTCCTGTGCCGTCGGACTTTCCCTGTGTGTAGCTGCCGGTAATGTTGGTCCAGGTGGTTCTGCCACCCATACCGCCTCCGGGACCACCGCCGCCAGGGCCTCCCCATCCGCCACCGCCGCCACCGCCGCTGGTGGTCTGGGTGCCGTCGCCACAGCGGATGGCCTTGCTGGCATTGCCCGTCATGGTGATGCTGATGGTGCCGGCGTTGAGGGCTATGTTCGTGGCTTTCAGACCCTTGGCACCTTTGACGTCACTCGATAGGGTGGTGGGAGTAGCAGCGTTGTTGATGCTCAGTTCGCCGCCGTTGGTCTCGATGTCGGTGGCGTTGATACCGCGTCCGGCTGCCCCTTTGACGTTGATGGTGATGGTGCCGCCGTTCTGTACGAACTTCTCACAGCCGAAGGCTGCCACGTAGGCGGGGTCGCTGCTGTCGCTGGTGTCGACGCCGCCGCTGGCATTCAGCGTCAGGGTACCGCCGTTGACGTAGATGGTATTCTCAGACTTGATGCACTTCGTGCCGTTGGCCGTCGTGGTGATGGTGAGCGTACCGTCCTCGATGTAGACGTTGCTACTGTTCTCGTCCTCGTGCTTGGTGATCATGCCGGTCTTGTCGTCATCGCTCTCGTAGTCGGCCTGTATGCCGTCGTCGCCGACACCGCTGATGGTCAGCTGTCCGCTTTCCATGACGAAGTACTTGTTGCAGGAGATGCCGTCGTTGACTGCCGATGTGATGTTCAGCGTCAGGTTCTTGACGGTCACGTAGTCGCCGCACTTGATGGCGTGTTTCTTCATGCCGCTGACGTTCAGCGAACCCTTGCCCTGGAACTGTAGCTGGCCCTTGCTGTAGATGCATCCCGTCTGCGAACCGGCGGCGCCGTCGGTCAGGCTGTTCACCGTACCGTTCTTGGCGCTGATCTCTATCCTCTTCTTGTTGCTGATGCTGATGGCAGCCCCCGAGGGGTTGGTCAGCGTGACGCCTTCGAGCTGGATGGAGCACTTGTACGAACCGTCGAGCGTCAGTCCGCCGTCGGTGCTGCTGCCGCTCATGACGTAGGTAATCTCTTTGCCGTCCACGTCGTCGGTGTTCGTCTGGCTGATGGCGACGTGCGCTCCGCTGACGGTAGCCGTCACATAGCTGGCCACGTTGCCAGGTATGACGACGTTGGCCGACGTACCGTCGTAGCTGATGCTGACGGTGTTCTTGGTCACACTGGTAGCGTCGACGGTGATTTTGGTGATGTCCCTGACGGCGAACGACCGTCCGCCGATGGTCAGCGTCTGGCCGTCGTCCGTATAGTTCATGTCGTCGCCGTTAGCCGTGAAGGCATAGGTGACGCTGCCTTGCTGTACGTTCAGCGTCTGCGCCGTGGTGCCGATAGTCGTCAGCACGAAGGCCAAGGTCATAATAAACTGCTTCATCTGACGAACTTTTTAGTGGTGGTGTTTCCTTTCTTGAAGATATAGAGCCCGCGGGCAGGCTTCGTGCCCTGCGGCAGTCGGCGACCGCTCAGGTCGTAGATTTCCGTCTCAGCGTCGTTCCAGTCGGCTGCGGTAGCCTCGATGGCCGTCGTGTCGCCGTCGGCTTTGGTGTTGCTGAAGTACATGCGCTTGAGGTCGCTCAGCGTAAACGAGGCCGACTCTGTGCCGTTGACGGCCTTCATGCTGCCGTCGGCGTAGGTGATGCTCAGTCCCTGGGCTGTCATCGACACGGCCGTGCCGTCTTTCTTCTCGATGGTCAGGTACTTGTAGTCGGCAGCCTGAGTGGTGACGGTGCCTGCTGCGAGTAGCATGGCCATGATGGTTGTTTTCTTCATAATCGTAATCAGTTTGTTTTAACGCTGCAAAGATAATGAAAAAAAAGAAACGGGGCAAATCCGTTCAACGAATCCCCCGTTTTATTCAGCGAATCACTCTTCACTCTTAACTCTTCACTTCTCACTTCTCACTTTTCACTTCTCACTTTTCACTTCTCACTTTTCACTTTTCACTTCTCACTAGCGAAGCGCAAAGCGCGAGCGCTTAAAGTCCCAGCTTCTTCTTGGCCTCATTGGCAGCAGCGTCGATGGCCTCGTTGGCTTTCTCCTTTGCTTTCTCTTTGGCAGCCTCGGCAGCGTTCTCGACAGCGGCGTTGGCAGCATCAACGGCATCCTGACCGGCCTGCTTGGCAGCGTCGACGGCGTCCTGACCAGCCTGCTCGATAGCCTCACCGGCACCCTCGACGGTACTCATCAAGCTGTTGACAATGCTCTCAGCGGGAGCAGCGGTCAGCGCGTTGACAGCAGCCTGAACGGCAGCGTTGTCGCCCACCACTTCCTTAATCTTCTCGGCGTTCTCTTTCAGGAAGTCTTGAACCTTGGTCACATACTCCTTGGCAGCGTTAGGATTCTGCTTCAGAATCTCGGCAATCTTGGCCTGAACGGCCTGGATGGCCTGCTGCAGCTTGCTGGCATCCTTAGCCTCAATCGGCTCCGACAGTTGGGCGGTAGCCTCGCTGATAGCTGTTTCCAGGTCAAAAGCCTCTACTGAATCAGCTGCTGCCACCTCGTCGGCGGGAGCCTGCTGAGCCTTCTTACTGTCACACGAAGTGAATCCGATGGCCAAAGTGGCCATCACTACGAACATCAATTTTCTCATTTTGCTTTCTCCTTTAATTGTTAATACTAAAATGAATAATTTCTCAATATTCTTGATTTACGTCGGCAAATTTAGTCTTTTTTCAAATAAGTTGTTTTTTTCTTTTGTGCTTTTTAACTTTTTTCTTACTTTTGCAGTCTGTTTTCATGATAACAAGACGAAAAATGACAACATTAGAGTTCAAGCCTAAGTTAGCACAGACGCTCAAGAATTACAGTAAGAAGCAGTTCACCACCGACCTGCTGGCCGGCGTTATCGTGGGTATCGTAGCCCTGCCGTTGGCCATCGCCTTCGGTATCGCCTCAGGTGTGACGCCTGAGAAGGGCATTATCACCGCCATCGTGGCGGGTCTCATCGTTTCTGTCCTCGGTGGTTCGAAGGTACAGATTGGCGGCCCTACGGGCGCGTTCATTATTATTATCTATGGCATTATCCAGCAGTACGGCTTCGAGGGCCTGACCATTGCCACGCTGATGGCGGGCGTGTTCCTCATCATGTTCGGCGTACTCCACCTGGGTACCATTATCAAGTACATACCTTATCCCATCATTGTCGGCTTTACCTCGGGTATCGCCCTCACCATCTTCACCACGCAGATTAAGGATCTCTTCGGCCTGACGATGGAGAGCGTACCCTCCGACTTCATTGAGAAGTGGATAGCCTACGTTGGTGCCTTCCCGACCATCGACCCCTGGAGCGCCGCCGTCGGCATCGGCTCCGTGGCGCTCATCGCCCTCTGGCCGAAGTTCACGCACCTCGTACCTCGTTCCTCGTTCCTTGTAAAATTGCCAGGCTCGCTGATTGCCATCATCGTCATGACCGTTGCCGCCCTGTTGCTCAAGCAGTATGCCGGTGTTACCACCATTGAGACCATCGGCGACCGCTTCTCCATATCCAACGTGCTGCCCGAGGCGCAGATGCCCGTGCTGTCGTGGGAAACCATAAAAGGACTGGTGTCGCCCGCTATCACCATCGCCATCCTTGGTGCCATCGAATCGTTGCTTTCGGCCACCGTGGCCGATGGTGTTATCGGCGACCGCCATTCCTCTAATACCGAGCTCATTGCCCAGGGCGTGGCCAACCTCGCCTCGCCCCTCTTCGGCGGTATCCCCGCCACCGGTGCCATTGCCCGTACGATGACCAATATCAATAATGGTGGCCGTACCCCTGTGGCTGGCATCATCCATGCAGCCGTGCTGCTGCTCATCTTCCTTTTCCTCATGCCCTTGGCCCAGTACATCCCGATGGCCTGTCTGGCTGGTGTGCTCGTCATCGTCAGCTACGGCATGAGCGGATGGCGTTCGTTCACCAGCATCATGAAGAACCCCAAGAGCGACGTCATCGTGCTCTGGGTCACCTTCCTGCTGACCGTCATCTTCGACCTCACCGTCGCCATCGAGGTGGGACTTATCTGCGCCTGTCTGCTCTTCATGCGCCGTATGGCTGAGACCACCGACGTCAAGGTTATCAGCGACGAGATCAATCCCGCCGAGGAGGAAAGTGACTTCCAGCTGGGCAATCTCGAGCACCTGACCATTCCCGAGGGTGTCGAGGTATACGAAATCAACGGTCCCTACTTCTTCGGAGCAGGTAATAAGTTTGAGGAAATCATGGGAGCGCTGGGTCGCGGAGGCCGTCCCAAGGTGCGTATCATCCGTATGAGAAAGGTGCCTTTCGTCGACTCCACAGGCATCCACAACCTCACAAACCTCTGTCTTATGTCGCAGCGTGAGGGCATCCAGGTCGTCCTTTCCGGCGTTAACGAAAAGGTGCAGGCTGTCCTCCACCGTGCCAAGTTCGACGAGTTGGTAGGCTCAGAAAACATCTGTTCGCACATCAACATCGCCCTTGACCGCGCTGGTCAGCTTGCGGCTAAGTAAATAGATGATAAAGCTTTGACTTAATATAGTCTAAACATTCGTTCCATCGGCTGCCATTTCTCGTCGCTGCGGGCGTCGGCTGCGCAGCCTTGGAACTTTGAAACGAAGGCTTCCCACTCAGCCTGTCTCGGCAGCGTGGCCAGTCGGGCCATTGCCTCTTCCCAGTCGAAGTCGGCTGGGGCGTCGACAATCATCACCAGTCGGTTGCCCAGCATATACAGTTCCATCTCCAGGATGCCCACCTCCCTGATGCCGTCGCGGATCTCCTTCCAGTGGTATTCCTCGGAATGCCACTTCCGATACTGCACCATCAGCTGCGGGTCATCGCTGATTTCCAGGAACTGTACGTAACGCTTCACGCGTCCCTCCGTTATTCTCTGACTATATCCTTCCATGATGTTTCTACTGCATATCGTAGACCACCTGCATGAGGCGTTTGCCGAGTTCGTCGGCCTCCTCGATGGTCTGAGCCTCGCTGTAGACGCGGATGATGGGCTCGGTGTTCGACTTGCGCAGGTGAACCCAGCGGGTGGGGAAGTCAATTTTCACACCGTCGATGTCGTTGACCTGAGCCTCGGGGTCTTGGGCGAACATCTCCTTTACCTTTATTAATATAGCGTCGACGTCGGTCTCGGGGGTGAGGTCGATGCGGTTCTTGGCTATCTGGTAGTCGGGGAACGTCTTTCTCAGTTCGCTGACGGTGCAGTCTTTCTGTGCTAAGCTACTGAGGAAGAGGGCGATGCCTACGAGGGCGTCGCGGCCGTAGTGGCTCTCAGGATAGATGACGCCACCGTTGCCTTCGCCGCCGATGACGGCTCCCACTTCCTTCATCTTCGTGGTGACGTTGACCTCGCCGACGGCAGCAGCAGTATACTGGCTGCCGTGACGCTCGGTGACGTCTCTTAGCGCGCGTGTAGAAGAAAGGTTCGAAACGGTGTTACCCTTGTCGTGGGCCAGCACATAGTCGGCGACGCTAACGAGGGTATATTCCTCGCCGAACATCCGTCCGTCCTCGCAGATAAAGGCGAGACGGTCGACATCGGGGTCGACGACGATGCCCAGGTCGAAGTCGCCTGACTTCATGCGCTCCATGATGCCCTGCAGGTTCTTCTCAAGGGGTTCGGGATTATGGGCGAACTGGCCGGTACACTCACCGTTGAGTATCTCATAGCTGACGCCGAGAGCCTCGAACAGCTGAGGCAGGATGATGCCGCCGACGGAGTTGATGGTATCGGCGCAGACGCGGAACTTGCGCTTCTTGATAGCCTCGACGTCAGCCAGCCGCAACTGGAGTACGCTGTCAACGTGGCGCTGGTTCATGGTGTCATCAAAGGTGACGTGACCCAGCTGCTCGACGGGAGCGTAGTCGAAGTCCTCGGCCTCGGCTATGCGCAGCACCTCGGCACCGTCGGCAGCCGTCAGGAACTCACCCTCGCTGTTCAGCAGCTTCAGGGCGTTCCACTGGGTGGGGTTGTGCGAGGCGGTGATGATGATGCCGCCGTCGGCCTTATGCCAGCGCACGGCCAGCTCGGTGGTCGGTGTGGTGGCTAGTCCGATGTCGATGACCTCGTAGCCCATGCCGACAAGGGTGCCGCAGACGACGTCGCGGACCATAGGGCCCGAGATGCGGCCATCGCGACCGACAACAATTTTTTTGCCTCGGATAAACGTGGCGTATGCCGTTGTAAACTTAACGATGTCTAAGGGGTTGAGCGTATCGCCCGTATGTCCGCCGATAGTACCGCGGATGCCTGAAATGGATTTGATAAGTGTCATAGTAGGTTATCTTCCTCTTTGATAAATAATGTCGTAGAAATAGGGCTTGACGTTCGACTTGGCATTACTGGTAGTGCCCTGCGAGTGGGGCACAATAAGGCGGACGCGAGCCAGCTCGTCGTCGGGATTCATCAGTCGTCCTATCTTGATATAATTGTAAGGTACGAGCCAGCCTTCGGGCACGCCTGAACCGTAGGTCAAGTACATCATGCCGCTGATGTAGGAGGCGGTGTATGTGCTGCCTGCCTTGGTGACGTTCATGATGTCGGGGTCGTAGACGGACTCCGGGTCGTTGTTGGTGAGAATCGATCCGTCCTGTATGCCCAGTTCCGTGAATCGGCAGATGACGCTGAGCGACTCGCCGTCCTTGATCTTCATGCCGCAGCCCTCTCGGAGAATCTGCATGTATACGCCACTTTTACTGAGGTAGACAAACTGCTTGTCGCCGATGGTGATGTCGCCCTGTTCGTGAAACTGTGTCTCGTCGATGATGACAAAGCTGGAGTCGGCAATGAACTGGCGGATGTTGTTGCGCTCCTTTTCCTTGAGTTCGCCGTAGGTCTCATAGTCGTCGCAGGCTACTGTCAGCAACATGGCCAGTACGGCAAACGTATAGATGATTTTTCTCATAGTCATGTGAATTTGGCTGCAAAGTTACAACTTTTTAAGGAGTATAAGGAGTTAATGACAATAGTTTTGAACTACTTTAACAAACTTTCGTAAGCCGCGATGGCCTGCTGTGCTATCTTGACGGCCTCGTCGATGGAGCAGTACAGCCGACCGCCGGAGGCATTGAGGTGGCCGCCGCCGTTGAAGAACTCGGCTGCCATCTTGTTGCAGGGGAAGTCATCAACCGAACGCAGGGACACCCACACCAGGTTGTCCTTGTCAGTATCCTCGCGCAGCGAGATGCTCAGCTTGTGCCCCTTGATCTGAAGCGGCATGTTTACCAGTCCCTCGGCATCGCCTTTGACAAAGTGGAAACGCTTCAGGTCCTCACGGCGCAAGGCGTAGTAGGAGGCGTGGCGCTCGCTGTCGACCACCAGGCGCTCCAGCATGACGAAGCCCGTCAGCCGCAGGCGATTCTCCGAGAAGTTATGGTAGACGTTGCGGTAGATGCGGTCCTTGTTGATGCCCTTCGTCAGCAGTTGCGAGATGATGTAGTAGATAGCCGGGTCGCACGAGTTATAGGTGAAGCCGCCGGTGTCGGTCATCATACCGCAGTAGATGGGTGTGGCGAAGTGCTTCTTCAGCTGATCGAAGCCGCCGAGCTGCCACACCAGTCGGAACACTAGTTCCGAGGTCGACGACGCTTCGGGGCAACTGACGGTCAGTACCGTCTCGACGTCGGGGCCTAAGTGGTGGTCGATGAGCACCTTCTTGGCAGGAGCATTGCGAAGTACAGCCTCCATCTCGTCGACGCGGGCCGGTGTGTTGAAGTCCAGGCAGAAGATGAGGTCGGCAATCTTGAACAGCAGGTCGGCCTGTTCGCGGTGCTTGTCGTAGCGTACAATCTTCTCCGAGTTAGGCAACCAGTGCAGATAGTCAGGGTATTGGTCGGGAACGATGATGGTAGGCTCCTTGCCCTGTAGCTTGAGGAATTCTGCCCATCCCAGCGACGAGCCGATGGCGTCGCCGTCGGCATTCTGGTGGCAGGTGATGATAATGTTCTGGGCTTCGGCTATCAGCCCTTTCAGCAGACTCTGCTGCTCGTCAGAAAGTATATTTTTCAGCATATTGGGCGCAAAGGTACGAAAAAAAGTGAAAAGAGAGAAGTGAAAATTGAAAAAATAATCGTAACTTTGCAGCCGTAACGCCTAAAACGAATAACTAATAACCAAGATATGAAACCAAACATTACCATCATGAGGCTGTTTGTAGTACTCGCGCTGGCCGTTGTCGGGGCGGTGGCTTGGGCAGCCAACACAAAGCAGACGGTCAGTCAAGTCAGTTCGAGCGTCAGCCTGACGACCAATGTTGACTATGTCATTTCCTCGGCTACTCCGTTTACAGGAAACGGCGTGGTGAATATCCAGAACATGGAGCATGCAGTGCTGATACTTTCGGCGGTGAAACCCTCGGTGGCTATTGACCAATGGCTGGGTCATGTGCAGATTAACGGTGAGGCAGCGGTAAACGGCCAGAACTGTCAGGTGAAGATTTACAATCAGGGTTGTATCATCATGCCTTACGCCAAGAACATTCAGCCTCTGACCGTCTACTCAGAAAAGAACTTTGCCGGCGAGTCGTGTAGCGATTTCGGTTTGGAAGACACAGGCGGTTTCATGAATACTTTGACCGAGGCAAAGCTAAACAACCGCATCCGCTCGTTCAAACTGAAGCGCGGCTACATGGTCACTTTCTCACTGCGTTCTGGCGGCTATGGCTACAGTCGCTGCTTCATTGCCGCTGACCAGGACTTGGAGATGGCGAGCCTGCCGGACATCATGGATCAGAAGATCTCCTCGTACCGCGTGTTTAAGTGGTATGATACGAGTAAGAAGGGATTGGCTGACGCAGCTCATGACAAGGCTGCTTGTGATGCGCTGAACGTCACCACCACATACTCATGGTGGAGAGATCCTAAAGCCGACTTGTCGCCCGATATTGATTGCGTAACCCATCATTACAAGGAAAGTTGGCCGTCGGCTGGTGACTGCGGACAAGCAAGTCACTCGGCACACATGAAAACCAATAACGAACCACGTAACCCTAAAGACGAAGAACAGTGCGAACTTAAAGACATTCTCAACAATTGGGAGCAACTCATGCGAACAGGTCAGCGCCTCTGTTCACCTTCGTCGTGGGATGGTAGCGACTACTGGAACGCGACAGGCTTCCTGAAGGAATTCTTTGATTCCATCGATGCCCGTGGATGGCGCTGCGATATCGTCGACCTGCATGGCTATTGGGTGGAGTCCAACTTTTCTACCTATATCCCTAACTGGTTTAATGCCGTCAACCGTCCTGTCTGGATATCAGAGTGGGTGTGGGGTGCCTCATGGAATAATAACGGCGCTTTCGTTAACGGAGTGACCGATAGCCAGAATGCTGCCGCTGTGAAGCGCATCTGCGAATTGATGAACAATATGCCTTATGTGGAGCGTTATTATTTTTGGAATGCTGAGCGTGCCCCATCGAAAGTCTATGATGGCGGTTCGCTTACAGAGGCTGGAGTTTACTATGCTTCGTTAGACCCGGGACTCGCTTATACCGGCAAGTATGATTATGTGCCCACTATACCTCAACAGAAAGACCCGTCAGACCTGACCACTGTCACGGCTGCCGGAAAGATGAATCTCAGGTGGATAGACCACAACGGTGAGCTGAACAAAAGCATGACGGTGGAATATCGCGCTCCATCGGGCACTTCGTGGCAGACCATCGTCACAGTTGAGCAGCGTGAGAATCCTGCCACCTATGTCTACGATGCCAGCAAAGGAAACGGCGACTACCGCATCCACTTGGTTGACTTCAACGGCAAGCACCGTTACTCAAACATCATCACTGTGACCAACAGCGACATCTATTACCTTTATAATATAGGTGCACGGCAATGGCTTTGTTCTGGCAACGCATGGGCTACTCATGCCTCGCTGACCTCTAACGGTGGCGTGGATATTCGCTTGGAGGAAGTTGCCAGCGGGAAATAT
Source organism: uncultured Prevotellaceae bacterium (assembly GCA_937898415.1). Lineage (GTDB taxonomy): Bacteria > Bacteroidota > Bacteroidia > Bacteroidales > Bacteroidaceae > Prevotella. The sequence goes on from CALDLA010000093.1 coordinate 16,041, forward strand.
ACTATCGATACACAGTTCGAGAATGGAAATAACCATTATCTGAACATATTGGATAACGGCCCATGGACAGACCAGACGCCAGGCCAGTGGACTTTTACAGAGAAGGGAGATGGCTCTTACTTACTGAGTTGTAACGGCAAGAATCTGGTTTACGATGGTTCCACAACCTCGCTCATCGCCTCTGATGAAACGGGTGTCAATGCCCGATGGGTGTTCCAAACCCGTGACGACCGTATGGCGATGCTTGAAACAGCCACTTCAAATAATCCTATTGATGCTTCTTTCCTTATTTCCGACAACGACTTTGCCCGTTACAACGTCGTGCGCCGGACTATATGGCAGGGAGACCCGAGTGTGGATGGCTATTATGCAGGTAATGAAGGAAATCAGGTTGCTGAGAAGTATAATTGCAACTTTGATGTCTATCAGACCATTATTGGTGCCCCGGCGGGCAATTACCAGCTGAAGATGCAAGGATTCTATCGTAATGGAGATATTGCAACTTCCGCCAGCAGGCATAATAGTGGTGGCGAACAACTCAACGCGCTGTTCTATGTCAACAGTCATACAAAAAAACTGCCGTCAATCTATACCGAGGCAGGAAAACTCAATGTGGGGGCAGAGACGTCGGGTATCAGCGGAAAGTTCCCCGACAATAGGGCCGATGCTGCTCAGTTCTTTTTGGCTGGACTCTATGAGAACCAGATTAACTTTATGCTTGCTGAAGGCGAAGACCTGCGGATAGGTATCAAGAAATCAGTGGCAACAGACAGAGATTGGACTTGTTTCGACAACTTCCGCCTCATTTACTTAGGCAACGATGAGAAGGCGAAGACGACGACAAAGGCTGCTGTGGGGCACTGCTGGTCGACGTTCTACAGCGGGGTAGCCAACTACCGGCTGCCTGAAGGCGCGACGGCCTATACAGCTACTGTCAGCGACGGCGCATTGCATCTGCATGAGTTGGGTATGGTGATACCTAAGGAGTGTGCCGTCATCATTGTCAGCAACAGCGAAGGACAGCTGATGATGGAGAGAACGGACGAGACTGTAGATGCCGTATCGGAGAATGACCTGCGGGGATCCGACACGGAAACATTGACCAGCAACTATAGTGGTACGGTCTACGTGATGGGCGCCTCGACGGCTGCCGACTTCGGATTTCATCGCTATATGGGTTACGAGCTGCCTGCTGGTAAGGCGTTCTTGGTGCTAGGGACAGGACAGAGCCGACCACTGACCATCCGCTTCGATGATGGTGTTACTGCTATTGGCGGTATCGGACGACCGACGACCGACGGTAAGGTGTATAACCTGCAGGGCCTGCGTGTGACATCACCCCGCAAGGGCCTCTACGTGAAAGATGGAAACAAGGTGGTTGTTAAGTAAGAAAGGAACAGACGTATGAAGAAGAAACAATATGTGCAGCCTGCCATTGAGATAGTAATCACCAACGTTGACAACTGTTTGCTTGATGCCAGTCCGGATCCTGTCAGTTTGTTTGATGGGGAGGATGATTCCACCATCGATGACAAAACACTTGTCTGGTAATCAGAGCCCTAACGGGTTGATGGCGGAGTATGCTTGGCGTACGCGCTGCTCAATGCCTTCGGCGGAGTATTCGCCGCTGACATCGGCCAACCTATTGGGATCCAGTTCCAATACTTTCTGCATGTCAGCTTCGGCTCCGTTCTTATCGCCGTTGTTGAACTTCAGCTGTCCGCGTTCCTGGAAAGCCTCGATGCAGAACGGGTTTAGTTCCACCACCTTGTCGTAGATGGCAATGGCCTCGTTGGTGTTGCCTTTGGCACTTTCAGTGCGGGCTTTCAGTAGCAGTACATCCTCGTGGTCGTCCACCTTGCTGAGCAGCCAGTCGGCGTCGGCTCCGGCACCGGCGATGTCGCCCATGCTGAGCAGCGTCTGTCCGCGTAACAAGTAGGCGTCGGCATAGTTCTCATTCAGGCTGATGGCCTTGGTGAGCATAGCGATAGCTCCAACGGCGTTCTGCTGTCCGATGTAGGACTGTGCATAGGTGAAGTGTACCTGCGGCGAGTCGTCGTCTATCTGCAGAGCACGTTCGCAGATGTCGCCCATCTTGTAGTAGTCCTCCTTCATGTGAGCCACCTGAGCCATCCTGAGCAGGATGTTCAGGTTCTGTGGCTCAGCGTCGCTCAGCGTCTGCAGTTCCGTCAGAGCGTCGTCCAGTTCGCCCTGTCTCAGCAGTGCCAGCGACAAGTAGTCGTGTGTCTCCAGGTCGTCCTTCAGTTTCAGTGCTTCGCGGAAGCAGCGTATGCTGTAGTCCGTCTGCCCCATCTTCATGGCCTTGACACCGTCGTACTTCAGCAGGTCGAAGTTCTTCGCCTCCTGTTCCTTTTTCTCTTCTTCGGGCGACTGGTCAGTGCCGCCAAACAATGTGTTCCAAAAACCCATACGTTTTTTCTGTTTTTGTATTATTCAATGGTGAGTCTTCCCTGCTTGTTGAAGGCACGGCTGTCGGCCAGCCACAGCGTCATCACCAGCGTCAGCATGGAGGCCGCTATGCAGCCCAACATCAGCAGGACGAAGACGGCTACGGCTACTACGGGCTCCAGTCCGCCTAACAGCAGACCCGACAGTAGCATGGGCAGTACGAAAAGTCCCATGGCCGACAGGCTTTTCATAGCGGGCTCTGTCTGGCTTTTCAGGGCCTTGGTCACGTAAGGAGCCAGTGCTGCCGGTCGCGAAGCCCCGTTGCCCAGCAGTGTGTAGTAAGGCTGACTGTCCTGGCGCAGACTGTCGAAGTAGGTGCGAACGGCGTGGATGTTGGTCGTCAGCACGTGGGCCATCAGCACTCCCGTGACGGGAATGAACCAACGGGCACTCATCGGCGACTCCGGGCGCAGCACGACGAATAGGATGTAGGCACTGACGGCCAATACACTGACGAACATGCTGACGCTGACGGGCAGGAACAGCACGCTGCTGCGCAGACGGCTACGACTGACCAGCAGGAAGGCGGCGGCAACGACCAGCACCAGCAGCCACAACAGGTTGAACCACACGGAGTCGAAACGGTAGAGCAGCCACAGACAGGCGCCCATCGCCGTAAGTTGAACCATCATGCGCATGACTGACAGTGCCGTCTTGGGCAGCGTCAGACGGTCGTAGGTATAGAGCAGGTAGCCGGGAATGGCCAGTAGCAGTAGCCCCAGCACCAAGTTAAGATATGACAGTGTCATGATTTCCAAGCGTTATGATTTTGTCTGATAGATTGATGAATTCCTCGCGTTCGGTGGCGACGACTACCGTGTGTCCACCGCTGGCTAGCGACGTTAGTGTGCTGAGTATCGAGGAGGCAGGGTCGTCGACGATGATAATGGACTTTGAGGCCAGCGGAGCTACGTCCAAGTGGTCACCGATGGGTGTCAGTTGGTGTCGGGTGGAGTCCCAGGGGGCCCAGACGGTCTCCAGTCCACTGGTGTCGGCTGGGGTGGGGGTGAGCGTCACCGGCTGTTGTTGCGGCACGTAGGCCATCTGTCGGCGGAACGTGGGGGCCGACAGTGGTGTCAGCAGTTCGCCGTCGATGCTGACCAGTCCCTCGTCCAGCGGAAGAAATCCTAACATCACCTGCACCAGTGCCGTCTTCCCCGCATGCTGCTGGCCGGTGATGCAGGTCATTTGGCCGTCAAGGGCCATCAGCGACAGCCGTTCGAATAGCGTCCGTCCTTCAATGGTAAGTGTTGCATCCTTTAATTCCAGCATTTTTCTCTGTTTATGTGGTGCAAAGGTACGAAAAAAAAGTGAAAAGTGTAAAGTGTATAGTGAAAAGTGAATGGAAATGAGAAATATTTTGTAACTTTGCACCATGTTTACAAACGAAAGCTACAGATTGCCTGCCGAATGGGAGCCGCAGAGCGGCATTCAGCTGACGTGGCCTCACGCCGCCACCGACTGGGTCCCCATGCTTGACGAGATTACTGAGACCTACCGCCAGCTTGTGTCGGCCATCGAACGTTATGAGCCGGTGCTCATCGTCCAGCCGCCCACCAATGACACCTGGGCTCGCGATCACGGTTTTATTACGCTGGTCGATGAATGCGGTCATGCCCGCCTGCTCGATTTCTGCTTCAACGGATGGGGCGAGAAGTTCCCCGCCGAGCTTGACAACGCCATCAACCGTCGCCTCTACGACGAGGGACGTGTCCAGGGCGAGTATGTCGACCAGTTGGACTTTGTCTTGGAGGGAGGCTCCATTGAGAGCGACGGGCGAGGTACTATCTTCACGACCACCGGCTGTCTGATGGCACCCCATCGGAATCAGCCCATGACGCAACAACAGATAGAGGAACGGCTGAAGCAGGTGCTCGGTGCTGAGCGCATCGTATGGATTGACCACGGTCAGCTGGCGGGTGACGACACCGACGGACATATAGATACATTGGTGCGCATCTGTCCTGACGACACCTTATTATATATGGGGTGCGACGACCCTCAGGATGAACAGTACGAGGAACTGCACTTGATGGAGCAGCAGTTGCGTAGTTTGCGTACGCTGGACGGACGTCCCTACCGTCTGCTGAAGCTTCCCATGCCCGCAGCCATCTATGACGACGACGACAGACTGCCTGCTACCTATGCTAACTTCCTTGTTATCAACAGTGCCGTGCTCTGTCCTACCTACGACCAGCCCGACCTCGACGCTGAAGCCCTGCGGCTTATCGGCGAGGCCTTTCCTGGCCGCGACATCATAGGTATTGACTGCCGCCCGATTATCCGTCAGCACGGTTCGTTGCACTGCTGCACCATGCAATATCCCGCTCAATGCAAAATAAAATGAAGATAGGATTTCTACAACAGCACAACACGGCCGACATTAAGAACAACATTGAACGGTTGGCCGACGGCATTGCCGACCTCGCCAAGCGCGGTGCCGAACTCGTCGTCCTGCAAGAACTGCATAACTCGCTCTACTTCTGTCAGGTAGAGGATGTCAACAACTTCGATCTCGCCGAGCCTATTCCCGGTCCCTCGACTGAACTCTTCGGCGAGCTGGCCAAGCGTTATCAGGTGGTCATCGTCACCTCGCTCTTCGAGCGTCGTGCTCCCGGCCTGTACCATAACACAGCCGTCGTCATTGAGCGTGATGGCACCATCGCCGGACGTTACCGCAAGATGCACATCCCCGATGATCCGGGCTACTACGAGAAGTTCTACTTCACCCCCGGCGACCTGGGCTTCCACCCCATCCAGACCAGCGTTGGCTGTCTGGGCGTGCTAGTCTGCTGGGATCAGTGGTACCCAGAGGCTGCTCGGCTGATGGCCCTGCAGGGTGCCGATATCCTGATTTACCCCACCGCCATTGGCTATGCTCCCGAGGATACCCCCGACGAGCAGCAGCGCCAGCGCCGTGCCTGGCAGACGGTGATGCGCGGCCATGCCGTCGCCAACGGACTGCCCGTCGTGGCTGTCAATCGCGTGGGTGACGAGGACGGCGTACCCTTCTGGGGCACTAGCTTCGTCTGTGGTCCGCAGGGTGAGATCATCTACGAAGCCTCTGACAACGACGAGGAGAGCATCATCGTCGAACTGGACCTGGATCACTCCGAACAGGTGCGCCGCTGGTGGCCTTTCCTCCGCGACCGCCGCATTGACAGCTATGGCGACATCACCCGCCGATTCATTGATTAATTGAAAGAAAGATAAGACTATGGGAATCATCATTGGTATTGACGTGGGTATTTCGACCACGAAGATTGTAGGACTGAAGGACGGCCATGTGACAGCTCCGACGCGCATCAACGCTGCCGACCCTATCACGTCGCTCTACGGAGCCTTTGGTAAATATCTGCACGATAACGATATTGCGCTGCAGGATGTCGAGTGCGTCATGTTGACGGGTGTTGGTTCGGCATATATCAAAGGACCCGTTTACGGCCTGCCTACTGAGAAAGTGGAGGAGTTCCTGGCCGACGGTTTGGGTGCCCGCTATGAGTCGAAGCTCGACCACACCATCGTTGTTTCGATGGGCACGGGTACCAGCTTCGTGCAGTGCGATGGCGACGAGATGCGCCACATCGGCGGTATCGGCATTGGCGGCGGAACGCTGGCCGGACTGTCGCGCCTGCTGCTGAATACCAGCGACATCAAGGCCGTCTCGGCAATGGCCATGCAGGGTGACATCCGCAATATGAACCTGCGCATCGGCGACATCTCGGCCGAACCGCTGCCCGGACTGCCGATGGAAGCGACGGCCAGCATACTGGCCAAGGCGAAGAGCGACGCCTCGAAGGAGGACATTGCTGAGGGCATCATCTCAATGGTGCTGCAGACCATCGGCTCTGCCGCGTGGTTGTCAAGCCGCGGGTCAGGCATCCGCGACTTCGTGCTCATCGGCAACCTGACGCTGCTGCCGCAGTGCAAGGAGGTGTTCCCGCCGTTAGAGAAGCTCTATAACATCCGCTACCACATTCCGAAGTACTCGCAGTACTGCACCGCCATCGGCGCAGCACTGAGTTATAAGAAGTGATGAAGTAGAGAATCACTTCACACTGCTATTCAGGTTACGTTCAAGGAAGAAGCGGCGTGTCCGCAGGAAGAACAGCGCGACGCCTGCAGCATTGACGGCAGCAACGGTCCAGAAAGCGGCGGCGTAGCCTGAGAGTTCGGCTATGATGCCGCCAATGAGGATGCCCAGTCCCATGCCTGCGTCCCACGACACCAGGATGGTGGAGTTGGCCGTTCCCCGCTGATTGTTCGTCCCCACGTTGATGGTCATGTTCTGGAAAGCGGGCCACATGTGGCCGTTGCCCAGTCCGATGAGCAGGGCCGAGGCGTAGTAGCTGACCATTCCCGGTATCATGATAAATATGGTATAGCCAATGAGTGAGATGACCATCCCCTCGGCGGCGTTGTGCGTCACGCGTCCCTGGCGTAGTGCCTTTCCACCTTGCAGTCGACTCAGTATCAGTCCTGCGGAGCAGAGCATGAAGTAGGTGCCCGTGCCGCCCGTGATGCCTAACGACTCCTTACCGTAGATGGCCAGGTAGTTGCTCAGCACGCCGAAGCAGAATCCGAATGCCACCATGTTCACCCCCAATAGCCAGCCGCGGACGAGGAAGAAGCGGTCGAGCGACATGGTGGAGGGCTGTTGTTTGCTGGCTGAAGGCTGATGGTTGACCCTGACGCTGGCATCCACTGCCAACCCCGCGAACGCCACGATGAGCGCTACCCAGAACAACTGTTCGAAGCTGTGAGTGTAACGGTAGAGGAAGATGCCCACCGTCGGTGCAATGGCCATCGCCAGGTTGTTTGACAGCCCGTAGTAGCCGATGCCTTCCGTGCGGCGTGAAGAGGGCAGCACGTCGATGGCCACCGTCGAGTTGGCTACCGTCAGTGCCCCGAACGGACCGCCGTGCAGCGTGCGGACAATGGTGAAGAGCAGCAGCGTAGATGCCGCCAAATAGCCTGCAAACAAGATGGCGAAAGCCGTGAAGCTAATCATCAGCACCAGCTTCCGCGGGAAGGCGTCGACGATGTAACCTGAGAACGGACGGAACAGCAATGCCGTGATGGTATAGCCCGACAGCACCAGTCCTATCATGTCCTTCGTCGCACCGAAATGCTCGCTCAGGTACAGCGGCAGCAGTGGTGTCAGCACGTAGAAGGCGAAGAACAGCGTGAAGTTCGCCACCATCACTTTGCAGTAGTTCTTGTTCCACAGTTTTTCCGTCATCGTCATTTTTCTGCTAATTGCCTGCAAAGTTACGAATATTTTCCGTATCTTTGCAAGCGGAAATAGAGAAATCATTACCAATAACTCATTTTTAAAACACTATTATGATGGAAAAGACCCTAGTATTACTGAAGCCCAGCTGTGTTCAGCGCCAGCTGATTGGCGAGATTGTGAACCGTTTTGAGCGTCGTGGACTCCGCGTGGCCGGTATGAAGATGATGCAGCTTTCCGACGAAATCCTGCGCGAGCACTATGCCCACCTTGTTGACCGTCCCTTCTTCCCCTCGCTGGCTGCCTCCATGCAGGCCTCGCCTGTCGTGGCCCTCGCCCTCGAAGGCGTCGATGCCGTCCAGGTGGTGCGTACCATGACCGGCTCCACCAATGGACGTGAGGCTGCTCCCGGCACCATCCGTGGTGACTACTCCATGAGCAACCAGCAGAACATCGTCCACGCCAGTGACTCAACGTCGAATGCCGAGATTGAACTCAAGCGCTTCTTCCGCGACGACGAAATCTTCGACTACCAGAGTGGTGCCTTCAGCTTCATCTATGGTGCTGGCGAGGCCAAGTAACCGGAGCGGCGCCATGCAAGTCATCTACGAGGACAACCACATCATCATCGTCGCCAAGCAGAGTGGCGAGATCGTGCAGGGCGACAAGACCGGCGACACGCCGCTGTCCGACATCGTCAAGCAGTACATCAAGGAGAAGTATCAGAAACCCGGCGAGGTGTTCCTCGGCGTCTGTCACCGTTTGGACCGCCCTGTTTCCGGCCTTGTCGTCTTTGCCCGAACGTCGAAAGCCCTCAGCCGTCTGAACAAGATGTTTGCCGAGGGCGAGGTACATAAGACGTATTGGGCCATCGTCAATTTGTCCCCTAACTTAGGGGGCTTATTAACTCACTACCTCGTCCGTAACGAGCAGCAGAACAAGTCCTACGCCTACGACCGCGAGGTGCCCCGCTCCAAGAAAGCCCAGCTGCGCTATCGCGTCATCAGTCGTGGCGACCGCTATCAGCTCCTTGAAGTCGAGCTGCTCACCGGCCGTCACCACCAGATTCGCTGTCAGTTGGCCAAGGCCGGTATGCCCATCCGTGGCGACCTGAAGTACGGTGCTCCGCGTTCCAACCCTGACGGCAGTATCTCACTACTCTCCCGCCGTGTGGAGTTCATCCATCCCGTGTCCCGTCAGCCGATTGTGGCCGAGGCTCCAGTTCCTGCCGACAGTCTGTGGCAGGCATTGGCCCCGTGATGAAGTTGAAGCGGTAGTAGGTGAAAAAAATGTGGAAAAAGATTGTCTGTTTCGTATAAAGTTTGTAACTTTGCACTCAAAAACAGAAAAACAATGAATATGAAAAAACGATTATGCTGTATGTTGTTGGCAGCGACGCCATTACTCGTCGCTGCTGAGGATTTGAAACTGACGGTGCCTGAACTCAGGCCTGAGCTGGTGGAGGTGGAACGCTTTACGCCGACGGACTTCCGGATGCCGCTTACGGAACAAGGCGAGGCGCAGAAGGTTGACTTTGATTTCTTCAAGTCGAAGACTGCGCCTGGTGTTAGACCCTTTAAAGTGATGGACGACCTGACGTTCGTCGGTGTGCCCCTTTTCGTGGCGGGTATTGCCATCAAGGGTGACAAAGCCAGCTTCCGTCAAGACTATAAGAACACACACAGCAACACCCGCCTGATAACGAACTTCAAGACGGGTATCGACGACTACACGCAGTTCTTCGGCCCGGTGGCTACCGTTGGACTGAAGTTGGCGGGCGTAGAGGGCCGCAGCGACTGGCCCCGCCTGATGGCGAGTGCGCTGATGTCGTATGGTATCATGGCGGGTTTCGTCAATGGTATCAAGTACACGGCCAGCGAGATGCGTCCTGACGGTTCTACGGCCAACTCATGGCCTTCGGGACATACGGCAACGTCGTTCGTGGGTGCCACCGTGCTGCACAAGGAGTACGGACTGACGCGCTCGCCGTGGTACTCGGTGGCGGGCTACGGTGTGGCGACGGCCACGGGTGTCATGCGAATCCTGAACAACCGCCACTGGATTAGTGACGTGCTGTCGGGAGCCGGCATCGGTATCATGTCTACTGAGTTAGGCTATGCGCTGGGCGACATCCTGTTCAAGGGCAAGGGCCTGTTGCGCAACGACCTTGACGCCATCGGCGAGAACCCGTCGTTCTTTGCCATCTCCATGGGTGTCGGGTATGGTCTGAAGGACATCGGGTTCAACTACTCGGATTTGTTGCATATCGAAGACTATATTGACGACATGGAAGATGACGAGGAGGCGGTCTCCATCGACTTCCATACGGCTACTGCGGTGGATGCCGAGGGTGCCTACTTCTTCAACAAGTATATAGGTGTCGGCGGACGCCTGCGCGTAAGGGCGATGACGGCCAAGTCGTGGAGCGACTTTGTGCAGGATGCCTACGACGACACGAAAGCGAACATAGATATTCTGGAGGCTTGGCGTCAGATGGAACTCGCTCCGGCTGAGTATACGGATCTTCCCCAGTTGCCCGCATCGGAGAAGGCCGTGCTCGACAACCTGATCGGCTCGCAGGAGGTGACCGTCGAGAGTGACCACCTGACGGAGTTCTCGGCCAACGTGGGTCTGTACTTCAACCTGCCGCTGGGTGAGCGTTTCAGCTTAGGTTCGAAGCTCCTGATAGGCCGTTCGATGACGCAGGAACTGGACATCAACTCGAAGGTGACCGGCAAGCAGGCCGACATCAAGTACACCCTGCTGATAGAGAACGGCAAGGTGGACGAGGACCACAGCCGTATTACCAGCATCCAGCAGGGCCCCGACTACGAGGCAGAGTGGGACTACCTGACGCTGGGCGGCAATAACTCGACTACCTGCGGCACAGGTCTGTCGCTGACGTATCGCTATAAGTCGAATTTCTCGTGGCGCCTGTTTGTAGACTACGACTACAGCCAGAAGAAGTACACGCTGACGTACGATCCGCAGCGCTTCATGAAACTGGCCGCGCCTTCGTCCATCAAGTTCTTCGAGGCATACGGTGCTCAGTTGGACCCCTATGTGTTCCAGAAGAAAATCAATACGCATTACTATACCATCGGTGGCTCGTTTGCCATTAATTTCTAACAAGATGATTTACACGATTGAAAAGATAGCGACGCTGATAGGTGCCCGCCGCTACGGCGACCACGACGCCAACGTGCGCTGGCTGCTGACCGACAGTCGTTCGCTGTGTTTTCCTGAGGAGACGCTGTTCTTTGCCCTACGCTCGAAGCGCAACGACGGTCACCGCTATGTGGACGACCTCTATCGGCGAGGCGTGCGCTCGTTTGTGGTGGAACAGGTGCCGGATCATCCGCAGCCGGACGCCAACTACCTGAAGGTGCCGTCCGCGCTGGCTGCCATGCAGCGGTTGGCCGAGCGTCACCGTGACGAGTTCGATATCCCCGTGGTGGGCATCACGGGCTCCAACGGCAAGACGATGGTCAAGGAGTGGCTGTACCAGCTGTTGCTGCCTTCGCAGAAGATTGTCCGCTCGCCGCGCTCGTACAACTCACAGATAGGCGTGCCGTTGTCCGTATGGCTGCTGAACGAGCAGACGGAGATAGCCCTCTTTGAGGCGGGCATCAGTCAGCCGGGCGAGATGATGGCCCTGCACGACATCATACAGCCCACCATCGGCGTGCTGACCCGTCTGGGCAGTGCCCACCAAGAGCATTTCCGCTCGATGGAGGAGAAGTGCATGGAGAAGCTGGAACTGATGCACGACACCAGTGCGCTGGTTTACCCAATGGACGACAACACCGTGAGCCGCTGCATACGCCGGCTGAACTATCAGGGCGAGAAGATAGGCTGGTCACGGACGGACAGTCAGGCGCCCTTCTTCGTCAAGGAAACCACCCAGACGGTCCAGTCGTCGCACATCACCTATATATATAAAGGTAAACAGGGCGAATACACCATTCCCTTCATCGACGAAGCCAGTATCGAGGACAGCATCATCTGTGCGGCCACGGCCTTGCATTTGGGGCTGACGATGGAGCAGATAGCCGGGCGCATGGAGCACTTGGAGCCCATCGCCATGCGATTGGAGGTGAAGCAGGGCCGTCGCGGATGTACGCTCATCAACGACTCCTACAACTCAGACATCAACTCGCTCGACATAGCCCTCGACTTCATGAACCGCCGTCCCGACGAGCAGGGACGCCGCCGTACGCTCATCCTGAGCGACATCTACCAGAGCGGCGAGCAGCCCGCCGAACTCTACCGTCAGGTGAACGACCTCTGCACGAAGCGTGGCATCAACAAGTTCATCGGCATCGGCGACGAGGTATCGGCCCATGCTAACGTTTTCCTGGTAGGCGAGAAATCCTTTTTCGCCACCGTAGCGGAGTTTCTTTCCAGCACCACGTTCAGTCAGCTGCACGACGAGGTCATTCTGCTGAAAGGCTCGCGCCGCTTTGGCTTTGAGCATATCACCGAACTGTTGGAGCAGAAAGTCCATGAGACCATCCTCGAAGTAAACTTAGGAGCTGTGGTTGACAACCTGAACTATTTCCGCTCGTTCCTGAAACCTGACACCCGTATGGTGTGCATGGTGAAGGCCGACGCCTACGGCGCAGGAGCCGTTGAGGTGGCCAAGACACTACAAGATCATCGTGTGGATTATCTGGCTGTTGCCGTAGCCGACGAGGGCGTGACCCTGCGCCGTGCAGGCATTACGGCCAACATCATGGTGATGAACCCCGAGATGACCGCTTTCAAGACGATGTTCGACTACGACCTGGAGCCGGAGGTCTATTCCTTCCGGTTGCTCGACGCCCTGGTGAAGGCAGCCCGCAAGGAGGGCATCACGGGGTGGCCCGTACACATCAAGCTTGACACGGGGATGCATCGTTTAGGTTTTAATCCTGAGGATGATATGGATGAGCTGATTGACCGTCTGAAGCATCAGCAGGCCGTTATTCCCCGTTCCGTGTTCAGCCATTTCGTAGGCAGCGACAGCGACGAGTTCGATGAGTTCTCGGCCCAGCAGTTCCAGCTCTTCGACGAAGGTAGCCTACGCCTTCAGGCCGCTTTCAGTCACAAGATACTGCGCCACATGGATAACTCTGCTGGTATTGAGCACTTCCCCGAACGACAGATGGATATGTGCCGCTTAGGCTTGGGACTTTACGGCGTGAATCCGTATGAATCCCATGAGCCTTATGAGTCCCCTAGGCCCCATAAGCCTCTCCTGTGCGTTAGCACTCTCAAGACCACCATCCTGCAGTTGCGCCACGTCAAGGCGGGAGACTCGGTGGGCTACAGCCGACGCACCATCCTGGAGCGCGACTCCGTCATCGGCGCCATCCCCATCGGCTATGCCGACGGTCTGAACCGTCACTTGGGCAACCGTCATGGCTACTGTCTGGTGAACGGACGGCGGGCTGAGTATGTAGGGAATATCTGTATGGACGTGGCCATGATTGACGTGACCGACATCCCGTGTCAGGAAGGTGACATGGTGGAGGTATTCGGCGAGCACCTGCCTGTGACGGTGCTCAGCGACATCATCGACACTATTCCCTATGAAGTGCTGACGGGCGTGTCTAACCGCGTGAAGCGCATCTATTTCCAGGATTAGCGCACCACCTTACGACCATCGATGACATAGATACCGTGTGGCAGGGACTCAAGCGTAGTGCCTGCCACACGTCCGTCAAGGGTGTAGATGCGGCGGGGCAGGGCAGTGGCCGGCGCCTCTTTGATGGCAACGGGAACATTGACGGGAGCGCGGTAGCTGAACGACATGGTCTTGTCGCTGTTCTGCTTGATATGGGTGATGGCGCCCCGCATCTTCTTGATTCCCTCACTATTCTGGTGGAACAGCGTGGCCGCCGGCTTCGATGTGGTGGTCAGCGAGTCGTTCTGGCGGTAGGGGTAGAGGTCGGTGCTAACGGTACTCTTGGTGTGATAACCGTATTCGTTCCAGTATTTCGTGTCGTCATCGTTGTCAGCATGGAACAGCGTCATGCGCTGGTGGTCGTTGCCGACGGTCAGGCCCCAGTTTAACGCTTCCTGCAGGGTGAGGATGCTGTTGGGGATGTTGTTATACCACACCTCCTCGTCGTAGTCCACATGCGTAATCAAGAGTCCCTTGGCGGGATAGTCGGCATCCCAGCCCGTCTTCTGGCGGTTCTCTATCAGGTAGTACTCGTCGGGGTGAGCCTCGTTGTAGATGATATAGGTGTCGCCCTGCCGACTGATGGGGGCCATTGAGTCGACGGTGACGTCCTTGTCGCCCAGGACGGTGGGAATGGTCCATCCGCACATCATCTTCTCGTAGGCCGTGTAGCCCACGGGCCGGAATCCGTTGCCCGCATAGTTGCCGCCCGACATGAGGTCGAAGTCGCCCATGCCGAACAGTCCGCTGTAGGTGATGTCATAGAAGTCGGGGAAGCCCATGCAGTGGGAGAACTCGTGGCAGAAGGTGCCGATGCCGTTGATGGTGCCCCGGTAGGTCAGCTCGTTGGCGCAGGCATAGATGTCGACAATGGTGCCGTCGAACTTCAGCGGACCGACACCTGCGTCCGTGAGTGTCCACATGTGGGGGTAGATGTAGGACGCGCCATCGGTGTCGGCCTCCCCCTTGCCGGCATAGACCACGAACACCTCTTCGGCCTCGCCGTCGCCGTCCCAGTCATAGTCGGCGAAGTTCACGTCGGCATCGGCGGCTTTGCACATCTCGACAATCAGCAGGTGGGCGTATTCGTCGTTGCCGTCCTTGTCATTCTTGCCGTAGTAGCTGGCGGTCTTGCTGGCCGTGTAGGGTCCGACGACATCGAACTGGAGGTCGAACTGACCGCCCGACTGGTCGCGGAAGTAGTCGGCCACCGAGCCCATGAACCCCTCGGGGGTGGTGTAGCCCGGCTCGTTCATAATCTTGAGGTACTTTTCTTGGTCGTTCGTGCTTTTGAATTTGACGTCCTGGAATTCGGCAAGGATGACCAGTCCGCGCTTTGTTCCCGTGAAAATGTTCGGACTGGCCTCTTCCGACTTCCATTGCTTCAGCATACGTGTTGCCGCCTGGTGGTGGCGGGGGACGGTGCGCCAGCAACCCACGCCCTTCCTGAGGTTTCCGGCGGCGGCCGTCGTGAGCGAAAGCAGCAGCACAAATGCTGTCGTTATAGTTGTTCTTATCATATTTTAAAGTCAGATAGCAAAATTGAGGGTACAAAGTTACACTTTTTCTTTCAAATTCTGCTGCTAATTGAAAAATAATTCGTACTTTTGCACCGTATTACGCACTAAAACAAACAAACTAATCGATAAAATGGAACAAGTATTCAGTTACATTATCA
Organism: uncultured Prevotellaceae bacterium; assembly: GCA_937898415.1. Taxonomy (GTDB): domain Bacteria; phylum Bacteroidota; class Bacteroidia; order Bacteroidales; family Bacteroidaceae; genus Prevotella. The sequence goes on from CALDLA010000093.1 coordinate 31,089, forward strand.
GTCTTGGCGCATCGGTGATGATGCCCATCCTCTTTACGATCATTGGCCTGTGCATAGGCATGAGTTTTGGCAAGTCACTCAAGAGCGGACTCTACGTCGGCGTCGGTTTCGTGGGCTTGGGAATTGTCACCGCTTTGCTGACCAGCAACTTCGGCAGCCCGCTGAGTGAAATCTCGCAGCTTTATGACTTGCAACTTGGCGTGTTCGATATGGGTTGGCCTGCCGCTGCCGCCGTAGCCTATAATACGGCGGTGGGTGCCCTGATCATCCCTATCTGCCTTGGCGTCAACTTTCTGCTGCTTGTCACGAAGTGTACGCGTACGGTGAACATCGACCTGTGGAACTACTGGCATTTTGCTTTTATTGGTGCCGTGGCCTATTTCGTCATGGACCAGTCGTTGGCATGGGGATATTTCGCAGCCATCGTCTGCTATATTATTACATTGGTGATGGCCGACTTGACTGCTGACCGCTTTCAGGATTATTATGATGATATGGATGGTATCAGCATCCCCCAGCCGTTCTGCCAGAGTTTCACGGCTTTCGCTATTGGCATCAATTGGCTCTTGGACAAAATTCCCGGTTTCTCAAAGCTCGACATTGATGCCGACGGTCTGAAGAAGAAGTTCGGCGTACTCGGAGAGCCGATAGTCCTCGGTGTCATCGTGGGTGCATTGATAGGTGCTGTGGCTCAGTTGGACATCAAGAAGATACTCTTCCTTGGTGTGACGATGGGTGCCGTGATGGAGCTCATACCGCGCATCACGAAGCTTTTTATCGACGGTTTGAAACCTATAGCTGAGAAGACGCAGGAGGTAGTGCAGAAGAAGTGGGCTGGCAAGAAGGTGTATATCGGTATGTCGCCCGCACTGGTCATCGGGCATCCCACGACGCTCGTGGCCTCGCTCATCCTCATCCCATTGGCCCTCCTGATGGCAGTCGCGCTGCCAGGTAACGAGTTCCTGCCGTTGGCATCGCTGGCCGGCATGTTCTATGTGTTCGTCATGGTGCTGCCCTATACGAAGGGTAACGTCGTGAAGACGCTCATCGTTGGCATCGTAGCCGTAGGCATCGGCCTATGGTTTGTCACCGACATGGCGCCCGCCTTCACGCAGGCCGCCGCCACCGTATTCGAGCAGACGGGTGACAAGGCTGCCGATATTCCCGCAGGCTTCGAGGGTGGTGCGCTCGACTTCGCCTCCTCGCTCTTCGGCTGGATTATCTACAAGTGCGTGGCCTACCTGAAGTGGATTGGTGCCGCTATCCTCACGCTCATCACCATCGGAATGGTCGTCTGGAACCGCATGCGAATTGTTAAGGAAGAAAAATCAATTAAAGAATAATAATATGAAGAAAGCATTTTTGAGCATCGCCCTATTCATGGGCGCGCTGGGCGTAACGGCTCAGCAAAGTGTCAACTTCCAGACGGCTTGCCATCCGGAGGATGTGAAACACTACGACACCAAGACCCTGCGCGAGCGCTTCGTCATGGAGAAGGTGATGGAGGCCGACAAGATCAACCTGACGTACTCCCACTACGACCGCTTCATCTTTGGCGGTGCAATGCCCGTACACAAGACCCTGAAGCTCGAGAACTTCTTGGAGCTCGGACTCGACGTGGACCCCGGCATCAAGGACAAGTACTTCCTCTACAACCGTGAGCTCGGCGTCGTGAACTGCGGCCAGGGCGACGGCGTGGTCATTGTCGATGGCAAGGAGTACGCCCTCGCTCCCAAGGAGGCCCTCTACATCGGTCGCGGCCATATCGCCAAGGACAAGGACGTGAACAAGGAGGTGCTCTTCCGCTCGAAGGACGCCGCCAAGCCCGCCAAGTTCTACCTGAACTCGGCCACCGCCCACCAGCACTACAAGACGCAGTGGATTACCCTCGACGGACGCAAGGGCTCGCTGAAGGCCGCCGTCTGGGGACCCGTTGGCTCGCTTGAGGAGTGCAACAACCGCACCGTTTATAAGCTCATCGTCAACGACGTGCTGGAGGAAGGCCCCTGCCAGCTGCAGCTCGGACTGACCCAGCTGAACCCCGGTGCCGCCTGGAACACGATGCCCCCTCACACCCACGGACGCCGCATCGAGGCCTACTACTATTTCAATCTGCCGCAGGACCAGACCATCGCCCACATCATGGGTCAGCCCGAGGAGAGCCGCGTCGTCTGGCTCCACAACGAGCAGGCCATCATGTCGCCCGAGTGGTCGATGCACGCCGCTGCCGGTACTTACTACTACACCTTCATCTGGGGTATGGCCGGCGAGAACCTCTACTATAATGACAAGGACAATATTCCCGTAATAGACATCAGATAATATGACACCGATTCAAAAAACCAAAATGTCCAACTTCCGTTGGGTCATCTGCGGGTTGCTCTTCCTGGCAACCACCGTCAACTATATGGACCGCCAGGTCCTGTCGCTCACCTGGAAAGACTTTATCTCTCCTGAGTTCCATTGGACTGACTCTCACTATGGTAACATTACGGCAGCTTTCTCCGTGTTCTACGCTATTGCCAACCTCTTCGCCGGGAAGTTCATCGACTGGATGGGCACCAAGAAGGGCTACCTTATTGCCATCTTCGTCTGGTCGCTGGGTGCTTGCTTACATGCAGGATGTGGTTGGGCGGCCATGAAGTGGGGCGACTATGGCTCTGTAGCCGAATTAGGAAAGCTCACGGGCGACGCTGCTGTGATGCTGGCTACCATCTCGATGTATATGTTCCTGGCTTGCCGCATGGTGCTGGCTCTTGGTGAGGCTGGTAACTTCCCCGCTGCCATTAAGGTGACAGCCGAGTACTTCCCCAAGAAAGACCGTGCCTTCTCCACCTCTATCTTCAACAGTGGCGCATCGGTCGGTGCCCTCGCCGCGCCTGCCACCATTCCCCTCTTGGCTCGTGCCTGGGGCTGGGAGATGGCCTTCATCATCATCGGTGTGCTGGGTTTCGTCTGGATGGGACTGTGGATGTGGCTCTACGAGAAGCCCCACAAGAGTCCGTATGTGAACCAGGCTGAGCTCAACTACATTGAGCAGGACGGCGACATCGCTGCGGTGCAGAACAAACAGGAGGCGAAGGAGGAGAAGACCATCTCCTTCTGGAAGTGCTTCACCTTCAAGCAGACGTGGTCGTTCATCGTCGGCAAGCTGATGACTGACGGTGTGTGGTGGTTCTTCCTGTTCTGGGCGCCCGCCTACTTCAGCGACCAGTATGGCTATACCAGCGACTCCGCGATGGGCATCCTGCTCATCTTGACGCTCTATCTCATCGTCACCGTTGTCAGCATTGGCGGAGGCTACCTGCCTACCTTCTTTGTTGAGAGGCGCGGCATGAACCCCTACTTGGGCCGTATGCGCGCCATGCTGATCTTCGCCTGCTTCCCCCTGTTAGGCCTTCTGGCACAGCCCCTTGGCGCCTATAGCGCTTGGTGGCCTGCCATCCTCATCGGTCTCTTAGGTGCCGGCCATCAGGCTTGGAGTGCCAACCTTTACTCCACCATTGGCGATATGTTCCCCAAGTCCACCATCGGTACCATCACGGGTATCGGCTCTATGGCTGGAGGCCTTGGTTCGTTTGCCATCAACAAGGGTTCTGGTGAGTTCTTCGACTGGGCAGCAGCTCAGGGTTCGGCCTATACGGTCTATGGCTTCGAGGGCAAGCCTGCCGCCTATATGGTGGTGTTCAGCATCTGCGCCGTGGCCTACCTCATCGGTTGGGTCATCATGAAGACGCTCGTGCCGAAGTACAAGCCCATCATCGTCGAATAAACGAATAACTCATTTAACTCATGGTAAGCCTATAGTGCAGGAAGCCCTGTCGGGCGAGAACGTCTACAAGTTCTTCCGACAGGGCTTCGTTGTCGTCGCGTGTATAGCGGATGTCGGTATACACCTGTGCCAGCGTCTCTTTGTCATTAATGCGGACAAAGTGCTGATTCTCGGGCAGGTGCTCCTTCTCATAGTAATAGGTGTCTATGTCCATACCCATATAGTCGTTGTAGCGTTCCTCGTGGACGAAGCTCTCCAGGGGCAGGCGGTCCGCGAGGGCAGGCTCCTCGGCAGGCCAGCCCACGGTCAGCGTGGCCACGGGCATCGTGAGTTTGGGCAGGTGCAGCGCGTCGATGATCTGCTGGGGCTGATAGACGGTCGTGCCTAAGTAGCAGTAGCCCAGTCCCTCCTCGTCCATCAGGTTGCAGAGCGTCTGCGTGTAGAGCAGGGCGTCGGTGGCGGCATTGAAGAAAGACAGGAAATTGTCGAAGCCCGGCTCGGCGTCGCGGCAGCGGGCCCAGAAACTGGTGCGGTTGAAGTCGGCGCAGATGGTCAGCACCACGGGAGCCTCCGTTACCATCGGCTGGTTGAAATGGGCGGGGGCGAGCTTTTGCTTCATCTCCTTCGAGCGGGTGACGATGACGGAGTAGAGCTGCAGGTTGCCCATCGTCTGCGTGCGGGCGGCCTCCTCCATGAGGCGGTTCAGTAACTGTTCTTCAACTTCTCTGTCCGCATACTTGCGGATGGTGCGGCGGGTCAATAAGTTCTTCATATGCGTTTTTTCTTTCTTTTTGGCTGCAAAATTACGAAAAAGTTCGTAAATTTGCAAACAAAAATGATATGAAGAATCTTCTTATGGCCTTTGGTGCCCTGTTGGCCCAGCAGGCGATGGCTGCCGACGAGCGCCCGAACATCATCTTTATCCTGGCCGACGACATGGGCTACGGCGACTTGGCTTGCTACGGCAACCAGTACATCCAGACGCCTAATATCGACCGCCTGGCCCGTACGGGCACCTCGTTCACGCAGGCCTACGCCGGCAGTGGCATCAGTTCGCCGTCGCGCTGCTCGCTGATGACGGGCAAGAACAGCGGCAACACCCGCATCCGCGACAACCAGTGCTACGCCGGAGGACTGACGGGCCTGAAGATCAACCCGCAGGGCGACACCACCATTGTGCGCCGGGCCAACCTGCTGCCCGAGGATGTCACGTTGGGCACCGTCATGTCGAAGGCTGGCTACCGCACCTGTCTGGTCAACAAGTGGCACCTCGACGGCTACGACCCGCAGGCGGCGCCCAACCACCGGGGGTTCGACGAGTTCTACGGCTGGACCATTGCCACCGTCCACAGCAATTCGCCCTATTACTATCCTTACTATCGCCTGCACGGCGACAGTCTGATTCACATCAAGGAGAACGAGCACGACGCCCACGTGCGCCACAATACGGAGATCTCCACCGACGATGCCATCCAGTTCATCCACCGCTGGGCGGGCAAGCAGCCTTTCTTCCTGTTCCTCGGCTACGATGCGCCCCATGAACCCTATAACATCGACGACACGTCGTGGTATGACGAGCGCGGCGACTGGTCGGTGAACACCAAGCGCTATGCGGCCCTCGTCACCCACATGGACTATAACATCGGCCGTCTGCTTGGCACGCTCGATGCCCTCGGACTGCGCGAGAATACGCTCATCATCTTCGCCAGCGACAACGGGGCCGCCGTGATGGCACCTATGAAAGAGCTGAACTGCGGCGCCGGACTGAAAGGGCGCAAGGGACAGCTCTACGAGGGCGGCATCCGTGTGCCGCTTATCGTCAACCAGCCCGGGCGCGTACCTGCCCGTCAGATTGACAACCTCGTCTATTTCCCCGACTTCATGCCGACGCTGGCGCGGATAGCTGTCGGAGATGACGTACCTCGTATCTCGCACCTCGTACCTCGAGACACCAATGGCATGGACGTCTCGCCTCTGTTCTATGGTAAGGACATCGACACCGACAGCCGTCCGCTCTACTGGGAGTTCCCCGGCAAGCAGCGGGCCATCCGTCATAACGGTTGGAAAGCCGTGACCGTGAAGAAGGGCGCCCCCCTGGAGCTCTACCGCATCAAGGACGACCCCTACGAGCAGCATAATCTTGCCGCCGACCATCCTGACGTTGTAGAGGAACTTGACAAGCTCATGCGCCAGATGCGCACGCCGAGCGTCAATTATCCGATAGAGGATGAATAGCTCAACCGCACTGCCGTTCGGCAGTCCGATGTACGTCATGCTGAAGCCCGTGGGCTCGCGGTGCAACTTGCGGTGTGACTACTGCTACTATCTGCACAAAGGCAGCGGCAGCGTGATGGACGACGCCCTGCTGGAGGAGTTTACCCGACAGTACATCGAGGCGCAGACCACCCCTGACATACTCTTCACCTGGCACGGCGGCGAACCGCTGCTGCGCCCGCTCTCCTTCTACGAAAAGGCATTACGGCTGCAGCAGAAGTACGCCGGCGGTCGCCACATCGACAACTGCCTGCAGACCAATGGCACGCTGCTCACCGACGCGTGGTGTCGCTTCCTCCACGACCACCACTTCCTCGTCGGCATCAGCATCGACGGCCCCCAGCCGTTGCACGATGCCTACCGCCAGACACAACGGGGTGGGGCTTCGTGGCACGACGTGATGCGCGGCATCGCCCTCCTGCAGCGTCACCAGGTGGAGTGGAACGCGATGGCCACGGTCAATGCCGCCAACGTGGAGCATCCTCTTGCGTTTTATCAATTTTTCCGGGAAATCGGGTGTGAGTTCCTCCAGTTCACACCCGTCGTCGAGCCCGACAAGCCCGACTGCAGTATCACCGCCGACCAGTGGGGGCGTTTCCTCTGCGCCGTCTACGATGAGTGGGTACGTCGTGACGTCGGGCGCGTGTTCGTCCAGCTCTTCGACGCCACCTTGGCCAACTGGTGCGGTGTACACCCCGGTGTCTGTTCCATGTCGCCCACCTGCGGCCAGGCTGCCGTGATGGAGGCCGACGGCACCGTCTACTCGTGCGACCACTTCGTCCATCCCGAATACCGCTTGGGCAACATCCGTCAGCAGCCCCTCGCCTCCCTGCTCTACAGCGACCGCCAGCGCCAGTTCGGCCTGCAGAAGCAGTCGTCGCTGCCCCGCCAGTGCCGCCAGTGCCGCTGGCTCTTCGCCTGTCACGGTGAGTGTCCCAAGAACCGCCTCCTGCCCGACTGTTACGGTCAGACCGGCCTCAACTACCTCTGCTCCGGCTATCGCCACTTCTTCGCCCACGTCGCCCCCGGCATGGACTTCATGAAAGCCGAGCTCGATGCAGGCCGCTCCCCCGCTAATATCATGCGGATTCACTGAATTTGGTATGTAGATCGTCTGAACTCCTTTACTCCTTATTTAATCACGACCTTCCTGCCATTATGGATGTACAGCCCCTTCTTCGTCGGCTTCCCGTCGAGCCTGCGACCGTCGAGCGTGAACCACTCCGCGCTCCCCTCCCATGCAGGGGAGGGGTCGGGGGTGGGGTCGGTAATCTCCACGATGCCCGTTTCCCCGTCACCGAAATTCAAATTGAAGCCCGTCAACTGGCGGGCGAGGGCGGCGCCGGAGCCAATCTTGAAGTAGGCGCGGAAGGGGCCGATGGTGGTGCCGCCGTTCTTGCCGCTGGGGTAGTAGAGGGTGTTGGCGGCGCCGAGGAAGAGGATGCTGCGGTCCTCGGTGTCGATGGTCTTGTGGTCGTAGGTGCCGATGAAGCGGACGCGCTCGTCGGTGTTGAAGTCCGGGTCGTAGGTGTCGCTACCGGGGTCGGTCAGGGGCTGGGTGTCGTAGTCGTGGGTGTCGGTGCTCACGGTGACATCCTGGAACACGGGGT
>CALDLA010000094.1 GCA_937898415.1 uncultured Prevotellaceae bacterium
CTTCGCCGACGGTAAATGAAACTGCGTAACTGTGTAACTGCGTAACACCGTGAAACGCAGCTTTCCAAAATCTCAACATTTTAACATTTCAAATAAATCTGAGATAAATGAAAGAAAAGCTTGTTTTGCATCTGGATTTTTTGTACCTTTGCATCGTCGATGAAGATAAAAATTTGCGCCCCCACGAGAGAAATTTTGCTCGCCCACGGGAGAGGTAAAAAGAACGAGTTAACGAGCGCGGATGACCATCGGATTTGATAAGGAAGATGAAAGACGGAAGTGGCCACCCGTCAGACCAGAACCTTCGAGCCGCCGCATCATTTTCACCCCTGACGTTGACCTGAAGGGGGAACTGGCCAAGACGGCTGTGCAGGTATCAGATACGATCCACCTGCTTGACGCCCTTGACGGTGCGCAGTTTCTTGATGAGGGCTTCAAGCTTGGCCTGGTCGTCAATCATCACGACAAGGTTTCCCCGGAACAGTCCGTCGCTGGAGTCGATGTTGATGCTGCGCAGTACGAGTTTCTCTTCCTTGGAGATGATGCTGGTCAGGTTGTTGACGATGCCGATGTCGTCGACGCCGATGACGCGCAGCGCAATGCTGTACTGCGAGGCCCCCTTTCCTGACCATTTGGCCCTGACGACACGATAGCCGAAGCGGCGTTTCATCTCGGGGGCGTTCGGACAGTCAGTACGGTGGATCTTGATGCCACCGCTGATGGTGACAAAGCCGAAGACGGGGTCGCCATAGATGGGGTTGCAGCAGCGTGCCAGCTGGTAGTCGATGCCCTTCAGGTTGCGGTCGATGACGAGCACATCGTCGTTCTGAGGCAGTTGACGCGTGGCTTTCTCCTCGTCGAGCACAAACTCCTCGGCACTCCGAGCCAGGTTGTCACCTGTCTGGACGCGGTCTCCCTGCTGCAGTTCCAAGTACTTGTCTATCAGCGTGTTGATATCTATCGTCTGGTCGGCCACCTGGCGGTAGAAGTCGGACACCTCCTTGAAGCCCAGTTTCTTGACGAGTTGCTGCATGATGGGTTCCTCAAGTTCAATCTTACGGTTCTTGAACTTGCGCTCAATCATCTCTTTCGCAAAGAGTCCCTCCTTGACCTGTGTCTCCTTCAGAGCCAGTCGTATCTTGGCCTTGGCGCGACTGGTTTTGACGATGGACAGCCACTCCTGTCGGGGTTTCTGGTTGGACGAGGTCATGATTTCTACCTGGTCGCCGCTTTGCAGCACTTGTCGGAAGGTGACCACCTTATTATTTACGCGCGCGCCTACACACGTCGAACCTATCTTTGAATGGATGTGGTAGGCCATGTCGAGCACGGTGGCCCCCTTGGGGAACTTCAGCAGGTCGCCCTTGGGCGTGAAGACATAGACCTCGTCTTCGTAGAGATCCATCTTGAACTGGTCCATCGCCTCGAGTCCGTCGCTGTTCTCGAGCATCTGACGGATAGAGGTGAGCCACTCGTCCATGCCGCCGCTCTGTCCCTTCACGCCTTTGTAGCGCCAGTGGGCAGCCACGCCACGCTCGGCAATCTCGTCCATACGTTCCGTACGGATCTGAATCTCGACCCACTTCTGTTCAGGACCGAGTACGGTGATGTGCAGGCTCTCATAGCCGTTTGACTTGGGCACGCTGAGCCAGTCGCGCAGCCGTTTCGGGTTGGGCTGGTACATGTCGGTAACAATGGAGTAGGCCTGCCAGCATTGCTGTTTCTCACGTTCCTCAGGGCAATCGATGATGATGCGGATAGCAAAAAGGTCGTAGACGCCCTCGAACCCACACTTCTGTTTCTTCATCTTCTGCCAGATGCTGTGTATCGACTTCGTGCGCCCCTTGATGTGGAACTTCAGTCCGGCGGCCTCCAGTTTGTCGCTGATGGGCTTGATAAAGCGCTCGATATAGGCGTCGCGGCTCTTCTTGGTCTCGCTGAGTTTCCCCTTTATCAGGTAATAGGCGTCGTGCTCCAGATACTTCAGTGAGAGGTCTTCGAGCTCAGACTTCAGTTTATAAAGACCCAGCTTGTGAGCCAGCGGGGCATAGAGATAGGCTGCCTCCTCGCTGACTTCCTGCTTCAGGGGTGAAGAATTGTCACGTATCTGGCGCATCAGGTTGACGCGGTCGGCTATCATAATCAGGATGACACGCATATCCTCGGCAAATGACAGCAGCAGGTTACGGAAGTTCTCGCTTTCCACCACAGGGTTTTTCTTGTAGAGTTCCTGTATGCGTTGCAGTCCGTGAAGGATGCGGGCGGCGGCCTGTCCATACTCCTGTCCTACCTCATCGACGGTCATCAGCTGCTGTTCCACGCTGTAGCGTAGCAGCACGGCCAGCACGGCGTCGTGCTTCAGTCCCGTCTCGCTGACCAGGATCTGAGCCGTCTGGAGGCTCGTCACAATAGGATTCAAGCCGAAAACATCACGGTGGACCTGATGCTTCTCCATCAGGCTCAGCAGGTGTGAACGCAGTTTTCGCTCCTCACTGGGGGCAACAAAGTCCCCTACCCTATCTCTCAGTTCACCATACAGACGCAACGCCTCAGCGCGCTCTTCAACCGAAAATTCAAACTTCTTATCCATCTTTTTACCTGAATTTTCGGCAAAGTTAGTAAAAAGTTTCCGTTTTTCCTTGCTTTTTCATAAAAACTTTGTATATTTGCGGGCAGAATGATCTAAACGCTAATATTATGCTATCACAACAAGACCTGAAACAGATTGCCGCCAAAGGCATCACCGAGGCCCAGATTGAGACCCAGCTGGGCGAGTTCAAGACCGGATTCCCATTCCTCAGGCTCAAGGCAGCAGCCAGCATTGAGGATGGAATTGTCGCTACAAACGACGCCGACAAGGAAGCCTACATTGAAGCATGGACACAGTACAAAGCCGAGGGGCACAAGATTGTCAAGTTCGTACCCGCCTCGGGTGCTGCCTCACGTATGTTCAAGGATATGTTTGCATTCCTTGATGCCGACTACGACGTGCCCACCACGGCCTTCGAGAAGCAATACTTCGACAACATCGAAAAGTTTGCCTTCTACGATGCGCTCGACGCCGTCTGCCGTAAGAATGAGGGAAAGAGCATCAAGTACCTTATTCAGGAAGGACAGTATAAGAAGGTGGTGGCCAACATGCTCTTCGAGAAGGGCCTGAACTACGGTCAACTGCCCAAGGGCATGCTCTTGTTCCATCAGTATCCCGAAGGTGCCCGTACGCCTATGGAGGAACACCTGGTAGAGGGTGCGCTCTATGCCGCCTCCAACGGCGAGGCTAACGTACACTTCACCGTCTCGCATGAACACATGGATATGTTCAAGAAGAAGGTTGCCGCCAAGGCCGACGGCTATGCCGAGAAGTATGGCATCAAGTATGACATCTCGTTCTCCGAACAGAAGCCTTCTACCGACACCATCGCCGCCAATCCTGACAATACGCCCTTCCGCAACGAGGATGGTTCATTGCTGTTCCGTCCAGGTGGCCACGGTGCGCTCATCGAGAATCTCAACGAGATTGACGCTGACATCATCTTCATCAAGAACATTGACAATGTGGTGCCTGACCGCCTGAAGCCTGAAACGGTTGACTACAAGCAGGTCATTGCGGGCGTACTCGTACAGTTACAGAAGCTGGCTTTCAAGTTCTTACGCGAACTCGATGAAGGAAATGTAGAGCACAACAGACTGCGCCAGATACAACATTTTGTCGAGCATGCCTTCTGCCGTCGGCCTGACATCCTCAGCCTTTCTGACGCCGAACTTGCCGACTATCTGAAGAAGAAACTCAACCGCCCCATGCGCGTATGCGGCGTTGTCAAGAATGTTGGCGAACCTGGTGGCGGTCCGTTCCTTACCTACAACCAAGACGGCACGATTTCGTTGCAAATTCTTGAGTCAAGCCAGATTGACAAGAACAACAAGGAGTATATGGAGATGTTCACTCAGGGTACCCACTTCAACCCCGTCGACCTTGTCTGCGCCGTCAAGGACTATCAGGGCAAGCCCTTCAATCTGCCCGACTTCGTTGACCGCTCTACAGGTTTCATCTCCAGCAAATCAAAGAATGGCAAGGAACTGAAAGCACTTGAACTGCCAGGCCTCTGGAACGGTGCGATGAGCGACTGGAACACCTGCTTCGTTGAAGTACCTCTCGGCACCTTCAACCCCGTCAAGACTGTCAACGACCTGTTGCGTCCTCAGCACCAATGATTTAGGAGTTAAGGAGTTAAGGAGTAAAGTAGAAAAGTTAAAGGAGTTAAGGACTGTCCTTAACTCCTTTAATTTATGTTTAGCTTTCGCTCAACTTGTTAATAACTGCGGGCGATGATCACACGGGCCTTGGAAGGCTTTCCACTCACCATATCCACCCCATCTGTCTGCTCCACACCAAATGGCACACATCTTATCGTAGCCTGTGTCTCTTCCTTAATCTGAGCCTCTGTCTCAGCAGTACCATCCCAGTGGCACAGGAAGAAACCTCCGTCCTTCACACGCTCCTTGAACTCCTCATAGTTGTCGCACTCAAAGATATGTGCATCGCGGAAGGTCTTGGCCTTCACAAAGATGTTCTTCTGGATGTCCTCCAGCAGCTCTTCCACATACTGTGCGATGCCTTCAATGCTGCGGGTCTCCTTCTCCAAGGTATCACGGCGCATCACCTCAATAGTGCCATTCTCCAAGTCACGGGCACCAAGCACCAGACGCACAGGCACACCCTTCAGCTCATAGTCGGCAAACTTGAAGCCAGGACGCTTGTTGTCTGCATCGTCAAACTTCACAGTGATACCCTTTGAGCGCAGTTCCTCGATGATGGGCTGCACCTCTTTGTTCACCTGCTCCATCTGCTCAGGCTTGGTGGCGATGGGGATGATGACCACCTGGATGGGAGCCAGACGCGGAGGCAATACCAGTCCGTTGTCATCAGAGTGCGTCATGATGAGGGCACCGATCAGACGGGTAGAGACACCCCATGAGGTTGCCCACACATACTCTGGCTTGTTCTCCTTATTCAGATACTGCACCTCGAAGGCCTTGGCAAAGTTCTGGCCCAGGAAGTGTGAAGTACCAGACTGCAGGGCCTTGCCGTCCTGCATCATGGCCTCGATGGTATAGGTGTCGAGGGCTCCTGCAAAACGCTCAGTCTCACTCTTCACACCCTGCACCACAGGCACTGCCATCCACTCCTCAGCGAACTTGGCATACACCTTCAGCATCTTCTGTGCCTCTTCCTCAGCCTCCTCACGGGTGGCATGAGCCGTATGGCCCTCCTGCCACAGGAACTCTGAAGTGCGGAGGAAAGGACGTGTGCGCATCTCCCAGCGCATCACATTACACCACTGGTTGCACATCAGGGGCAGGTCGCGCCAGGAGTGGATCCAGTTCTTATAAGTGTTCCAGATGATGGTCTCTGAGGTGGGACGCACAATCAACTCCTCTTCCAGCTTGGCAGCAGGATCCACCTCCACACCGCTCTTGTCTTCCTTGGCACGCAGACGATAGTGGGTCACCACAGCACACTCCTTGGCGAAACCCTCCACATGCTCTGCCTCACGGCTGAGGAAAGACTTGGGGATCAACAGGGGGAAATAGGCGTTCTGAGCACCCGTCTCCTTGAACATCTTATCCAGTTGCTGCTGCATCTTCTCCCAGATGGCATAGCCGTAGGGCTTGATGACCATACATCCGCGCACGGCACTCTGCTCAGCAAGGTCTGCCTTCACTACCAGGTCGTTGAACCACTGGCTGTAATTATCAGCTCTTTTCGTTAAATCTTTTAATTCTTTTGCCATGTTTATTCAGTATTTTGTCATTTTGTGTGCAAAATTACATAAAAAAACTCAATTAGCGCATACGTTTTACGAAATAATTACTATCTTTGCAGCGGAAAAAACGAAATATTTGTTTAATATCAATAAAAAAAGGGAAAATTATGAAAAGTATGAAGACTGTGGTCATCGCTCTCTGCGCAGGCATGGTGATGGCAGGATGTAACAATTTGGCAAAGGGTACGGTAATCGGTGCAGCTGGTGGTGCTGCCTTAGGTGCCATCGTTGGTAAGATTGCCGGTAACACCGCTGTTGGTGCTGCTGTAGGTACCGCTGTTGGTGCTGGTACAGGTGCTCTTATCGGTAAGCACATGGATAAGGTGAAGGCTCAGGCTCAGGCTGTTGAGAACGCTCAGGTTGAGAACTATACCGACGCTAACGGTCTGCAGGGTGTGAAGGTCACCTTCGACTCTGGTATTCTCTTTGGCACTGGTAGCTCTACGCTGCAGACAGCCGCCAAGAACTCTCTGACCCAGTTTGCCAACAACGTCCTGAAGGTGAATACCGACTGTGACGTCGCCGTTCAGGGTTACACCGACAATGCCGGTTGGAAGAACTCTACTGCCGAGCAGAGTGCACAGAAGAACCTCAACCTGTCGCAGCAGCGCGCACAGGCCGTGACCAACTACCTGACTTCACTGGGCGTCAGCAGCAGCCAGATTCGCTCTACCACTGGTTTCGGTGAGTCGAACCCCGTTGCCGACAACTCTACTGCAGCCGGTAAGGCTCAGAACCGTCGCGTGGAGGTGATCCTCTATGCCAGCGAGGCTATGATCAAGGCTGCTGAGGCAGGTACTCTGCAGTAAAATTGAAAGATTGAAGAATTGAAGTTCTTTAAGAAACTGATACGTAGAATCGTGGTGGCTTTTCTGGCCTCCACGATTCTTTCTGTAGTGGCGTTGCGGTTTATTCCCGTATGGGTGACACCGCTGATGGTAATCCGCTGCTGTCAGCAAATGAAGGAGGGCAAGGAATTGCGGCTTTCCCACAACTGGGTGCCACTCAGCCAGATGTCACCCCATTTACCATTTGCCGTGATGGGCGGCGAGGATGCCAATTTCCTGAATCATCACGGCTTTGACTTCAAGGCCATTGAGAGTGCTGCCAAGCGCAATCTTCAACACCCCGAGAAGCGCAAGCTTGGAGCCTCGACCATCACCCAACAGACGGCCAAGAACGTTTTCCTGTGGCCTGGCCGCTCATGGGTACGCAAGGGTTTTGAGGTATATTTCACGGTACTGATAGAACTGATGTGGTCGAAGGAACGTATCATGGAGGTTTACTTGAACTCCATTGAGACGGGTGACGGTATTTATGGTGTCGAAGCCATCAGCCGCGACAACTGGGGACTGCGTGCCAGTCAGCTGTCGCGTGAACAATGTGCACTGATTGCTGCTACGCTCCCTAATCCGCGCTTGTACTCATCGAAGCACCCCAGCGCTTATATTCAGAAGCGCCAGAAACGTATTATTCGTGAAATGAACTATATAGAAAAACACACTGATTCAAAGTTCAACCAGTAGTTCTTTGACGTAAGGGCGTTCCCAGTCGACCAGGTGTCGGCGTTCTCCGTCGAACAGCAGGATGTCAAGGTCAATGGGAACAATGCCCAGTCGGCGTTTCTGCTCGTTACGCCCAAATTCCGTTTCTATCTGTTTGAGCCGTTCGTTCAGGGCATCTTCGTCCAACGACGTGGTTCCTGTGGCCAGTTGGTTCAAGTAGGCATCGCGCCGGCTAGCGTTACCTACGGGCTGTGTCCATCGTTCGCTGGTGTAGTGAATATCCGAAAGAATCTCTTCCATGCTACGACGTGCCCGGGAGAGATTCTTTACTTGAAAACGGTTAGCGGCTAATGAGACAAGAACCCGATGCATATTACTTGGCTGCATTGATGCGCGACTTTACCTTATCTACATAGGCATCGATGGTGGCCACAGCCACAATGTTCACCACGTCGCGAACGGAGGCTCCAAAGTCGATGAAGTGGATAGGCTTGTTCAGACCCATCTGGATGGGGCCGATAATCTCGACATCGGCATCCAGCATCTGCAACATCTTGTAGGATGAGCGGGCTGAGGTCAGGTTGGGGAACACCAAGGTGTTCACCTTCTTTCCTTTAAGACGCGTGAAGGGATATTGCTCGTCACGCAGTTCGTCATCCATAGCGAAACCTAACTGTAGTTCGCCGTCAATGGGCAGGTCGGGATACTCCTCATGCATCTGCTCTACAGCACGGCGCACCTTCTTGGCACCTGCACTCTGGCTGGAGCCGAAGTTGGAATGGCTGACCATGCCGATAACGGGCTTCTCGTTGAAGAAGCGGACAGCTGTCGAGGCTAACTTGGCAATGTCAACCAATGTATCGGTATCGGGGTTTTCGTTGACCATCGTGTCAGCGATGTAGTAGGTTCCCTTGGGCGAATTGATGATGTGCATGGCACCGAAATGCTGGTACTCAGGACGTATACCGATGACCTCATTGACAACCTTGATGGTGTTCGAGTATTTCGTGTAAAGACCTGTGATGAAAGCATCAGCCTCACCCGTCTCAACCATCATCATACCAAAGTAGTTGCGTTCGAACATCTTATCGTTGGCTTCTTGGAAGGTGTAACCCTCACGCTGACGTTTCTCAGTCAGGATGCGGGCATAGCGTTCACGGCGTTCCTGTTCGTCAGGATGACGCAGATTGACAATCTCAATACCTTCAAGGCTTAGGTCAAGATTTTTTGCTAACTTCATGATAACCTCGTCGTTACCGAGAAGGATGGGATGGCAAATACCTTCAGCCCTAGCCTGTACGGCGGCCTTCAGCATGGTGGGGTGAACGGCTTCGGCAAAGACTACGCGCTGGGGGTGTGCAGCAGCTGTAGAATAGAGCTTCTGTGTCAGTTTAGTCTCCTGTCCTAATAGTATCGATAGTGAATCCTTGTATTCATCCCAGTCCTCAATGTTCTTGCGGGCAACACCACTGTCAATGGCAGCCTTGGCTACAGCTGCAGATACTTCCGAGATGAGTCGCGGGTCAACGGGTTTCGGGATGAAGTAGTCGCGTCCGAAGCGCAGGTTGTTCACCTTATATACGTCGTTCACCACATCGGGGACTGGCTGCTTGGCCAAGTCGGCAATGGCATTGACGGCAGCCAGTTTCATCTCTTCGTTGATGGCCGTAGCATGTACATCGAGAGCACCGCGAAAGATATAGGGGAAGCCTATCACATTATTAATCTGGTTAGGATAGTCCGTACGTCCTGTTGACATCAGCGTGTCAGGACGTGCCTCCATGGCATCCTCATAGGAAATCTCGGGAACGGGGTTGGCCAGTGCAAAGATAACCGGGTCTTTAGCCATCGTCTTCACCATCTCCTTAGAGAGCACGTTACCCTTTGACAGTCCGACAAATACGTCGGCTCCATTAACGGCTTCCTCCAAGGTCTTGATGTCTGTCCTGTCGGTGGCAAAAAAACGCTTTTGCTCGTTCAGGTCAGTTCGGTCCTGGCGGATGACACCCTTGGAGTCGAGCATCACGATATTTTCTTTCTTGGCACCAATGGCCATATATAATTTGGTACACGAGATGGCAGCAGCACCGGCACCGTTTACCACGATCTTCACTTTAGAGATGTCCTTGCCGATGACCTCCATTGCGTTCTTCAGGCCGGCAGCGCTGATAATGGCGGTACCATGCTGGTCGTCGTGCATCACAGGGATGTCCAGTGTACGCTTCAGCCGCTCCTCGATGTAGAAGCACTCAGGAGCTTTGATGTCCTCCAAGTTGATGCCGCCAAAAGTCGGGGCAATCCTTTCCACTGCCTCGCAGAACTTCTCCGGGTCTTTCTCAGCCACCTCGATGTCAAACACGTCGATGCCGCCGTAAATCTTGAACAGCAGTCCCTTACCCTCCATCACCGGTTTGCCGGAGAGCGCGCCGATGTCACCTAAGCCTAAGACGGCCGTTCCGTTCGAGATGACTGCCACCAGATTGCCCTTGTCCGTGTACTTGTAGGCGTTGTTCGCGTCGTCCTGAATTTCCAGACAGGGGAAAGCCACACCCGGTGAATAGGCCAGGCTGAGGTCTGTCTGCGTACGATAAGCCTTCGTGGGCTTCACTTCAATCTTTCCCGGCCGTCCGCTTTCATGGTACTCCAGCGCGGCCTCCTTTGTAATTTTTGCCATTTTGTGTCGTGTATTATTGTTTCTAATGCTTTCGGCTTGCAAAATTACTAAATTCTGCCGAAAAACGGGCTTTCTTTTCTTATTTTTTTATAATAAGGTAGAAAAACATGCAGAAGTCGGCTCTTAAAAAACCTAAAAACATATAGGTTGAAAGAAAATTCTGCCCATTTTGTTTGGCAGTGTGCAAAAAATCAAGTAACTTTGCACAATTCAAAACAAAAAGTACAATTATTAATTGTTAATCATTATAAACATCAAAAAAAACTTATGAGTCAAAAGAGAGTTTACCTCTTCGGCAACGGTAAGGCCGAAGGTAATGCAAAAATGCGTGAGGAGCTCGGCGGCAAGGGTGCTAACCTTGCAGAGATGAACCACATTGGTGTGCCCGTTCCTCCTGGTTTTACGATCACCACCGACTGTTGTAACGAGTACTATCAAGTTGGTCAGCAGAAGATTATGGAACTTCTGAACGACGACGTGATGGCTGCCGTTAAGCATATCGAGGATTTGATGAACTGCAAGTTCGGCGATGCTGCTAACCCTCTGCTGGTCAGCGTTCGTTCAGGTGCTCGTGCTTCAATGCCTGGTATGATGGACACCATCTTGAATCTGGGTCTGAACGACGAGGTGGCTGAGGGTATGGCCAAGAAGACCAACAACCCTCACTTCGTATACGACTCTTATCGTCGTTTCGTACAGATGTACGGTGACGTGGTGCTCGAGATGAAGCCCGTCAACAAGACCGACATCGATCCGTTTGAGGAGATTATCGAGAAGGTGAAGAAGGAAAGTGGTGTGGTGCTTGACAAGGACCTCTCTGTTGAGGATCTGAAGAAGCTGGTTCAGCTGTTCAAGGCTGCCATCAAGGAGCGCACCGGCAAGGACTTCCCCAACGATCCTATCGAGCAGCTTTGGGGCGCTATCTGCGCTGTGTTCCGCAGCTGGATGAACGAGCGTGCCATCCTCTATCGTAAGATGGAAGGAATTCCCGACGAGTGGGGTACTGCCGTCAGCGTGATGGCTATGGTATTCGGTAACATGGGCGACACCTCTGCTACTGGTGTATGCTTCAGCCGCGATGCTGCCAACGGTGAAAACCTGTTCAACGGTGAGTATCTGGTCAACGCTCAGGGTGAGGACGTTGTGGCTGGTATCCGTACCCCGCAGCAGATCACGAAGATTGGCTCTCAGCGCTGGGCTGAGCGCGCTGGTATCTCTGAAGAGGAGCGCGTTGCCAAGTATCCCTCTATGGAGGAGGCTATGCCTGAGATCTATGCTGAGCTGAACGGTATCCAGGAGAAGCTGGAGAACCACTACCATGATATGCAGGATATGGAGTTCACCGTACAGGAAGGCAAGCTGTGGTTCCTGCAGACTCGTAACGGTAAGCGCACAGGTGCTGCTATGGTGAAGATTGCCATCGACCTGCTGCACGAGGGTATGATTGACGAGAAGACCGCCATCATGCGCTGCGAACCCCAGAAGCTTGACGAACTGCTGCATCCCGTATTCGACAAGAAGGCCCTCTCTGCCGCTAAGGTTATCGCTCAGGGTCTGCCTGCATCTCCCGGTGCTGCCTGCGGTCAGATAGTATTCCACGCCGACGACGCTGAGGCTTGGCACAATGATGGTCACAAAGTAGTGCTCGTACGTATCGAGACCTCTCCTGAAGACCTCGCCGGTATGGCTTCTGCCGAGGGTATCCTGACCGCTCGTGGTGGTATGACCTCTCACGCAGCCGTGGTTGCCCGTGGTATGGGTAAGTGCTGCGTATCGGGTGTAGGTGCCCTGAACGTCAGCTATAAGGACAAGACTGTCGAGATTGACGGCATTGTATATAAGGAGGGTGACTACATCTCTCTGAATGGTACCACTGGTCAGGTTTACGCTGGCGAGGTGCCTACCAAGGCTGCTGAGCTCTCTGGTGACTTCAAGGAACTGATGGACCTCTGCGACAAGTACACCAAGCTGCAGGTTCGCACCAATGCTGATACTCCTCGTGACGCTCAGCTGGCTCGTGAGTTCGGTGCCAAGGGTATCGGTTTGACCCGTACCGAGCACATGTTCTTCGAGGACAAGAAGATTATCGCCATGCGTGAGATGATTCTTGCCGACAGCGTTGCCGGACGTGAGAAGGCACTCGCTAAGTTGCTGCCTTACCAGAAGGCTGACTTCAAGGGCATCCTCGAGGCTATGGACGGTCTGCCCGTGAACATCCGTCTGCTCGATCCTCCTCTCCACGAGTTCGTACCCCACGATCTGGCTGGTCAGGAAACGATGGCTAATGAGATGGGTGTCAGCGTAGAGGACATCAAGCGCCGTGTTGACTCACTGGCTGAGAACAACCCGATGCTGGGTCACCGCGGTTGTCGTCTGGGCATCACCTTCCCCGAAATCACCGCTATGCAGACCAAGGCAATCCTCGGTGCTGCCTGCGAGTTGAAGAAGGAAGGCAAGAACCCGATGCCGGAGATTATGGTTCCGCTGATTGGTACTATCAACGAGCTCAAGCAGCAGAAGGAAGTGATCCAGTACGCCGCTAAGGAGGTATTCCAGGAGTATGGTGTTGAGGTTGAGTTTGAGATTGGTACGATGATTGAGATTCCTCGTGCTGCCCTGACTGCCGACCTGATTGCTTCAGAGGCTCAGTACTTCTCATTCGGTACCAACGACCTGACTCAGATGACCTTCGGTTACAGCCGCGACGACATTGCTTCGTTCCTGCCTGTATACCTCGACAAGAAGATTCTGAAGGTTGACCCGTTCCAGGTGCTCGACCAGAAGGGTGTCGGCCGTCTCATCAAGTTTGCTGTCAAGGAAGGCCGTGAAGTACGTCCCGAACTCCGTTGCGGTATCTGTGGTGAGCATGGTGGTGAGCCCAGCTCTGTGAAGTTCTGCGCTAAGATTGGTATGAACTACGCATCTTGCTCTCCTTTCCGTGTGCCCATCGCACGTCTCGCCGCCGCGCAGGCCGCCGTCGAGGAATAAACGCAATTTGTTGAATATCAATAAGTTGGGTGTAACTTCCTTGAAAACAAGGAGTTACACCCTCTTTCTTTGAAATCGGTAATTTCAGAAAATGCGTAGAATGAACCCTCGAAATTACAAATAAATTACAAAAGTCGGAGGTGCAAATTACAACGGAATTACAACGAAATTACAAAAATATAAAGGTTATGGCAAAATTCAAGGCAATTGTTAGGTATCAGAGACCTGATGGCTATTATGGGGTTTACATCCGTGTGGCCCATAATAAGAAGACAAGGTACATAAAGACCGATAAAGTTGTAAATTCCAAAGGTATTGACAAGACTAATGCCGTCACGGATCCTTTTGTTCTGAAATACTGTGCAAACAAAATTGCAAAATTCGTAGAAATGCTTAATCAGCAGAATGTGGAGAACTGGGATGTTAATGAAGTAATCGACTTCCTGCTGAAAGGTACTTCCGATGTGTGCTTTTCCGACTACGCCCGTGAATACCAGTCGAAAATGATTCAAGAAGGCCATGCACGTAATGCCAGGACATACGAGTTGGCCTATGAGAACCTTGAAAGGTATATCGGAACGACAAAAGTAATGTTCTCGCATCTGACATCCACTGTTATCACCAGATGGATAGAATCTCTATCCCACACAGCAAGGGCAAAAGAACAATATCCTGTTTGTGTACGACAGATTTACAAACAGGCACTACTTGACTATAATGATTATGATGCAGGGATTATCCGTATAACGAACAATCCCTGGCCCAAGGTAAAGATACCAAAGGCTGACACCAGTGAACACAAGGCTATCTCCATGGAAGATTGCCGGGCTTTTTTCTATGCCCCCATCCCTGAAAGTGACAGGAAACAACCTCTTACAGAGCTTGGCCATGATGTGGCCATGTTGATTCTATGCCTCGCTGGTATCAATACTATAGACCTCTACTATGCTGAAAAAAGACATTATCATGATAACATCATAGGTTATGAGCGTCGGAAAACACGAAAGGCCAGGGCTGATAATGCCTGGTTTGAAATCAGGGTGCCGGATATTGTGAAGCCGATTGTTGAGAAGTACCTCGATACTTCAAATTCGGAATACCTTTTCAACTTCCACTCCAGACATAGTTCTCAGGACAGTTTCAATGCCAATGTTAATATCGGCATCCGACAGATCTGTGAGAATGTCCTGAATATGAAGCATGAGGATGCTTATAGTGGTTATACCTTTCGTCACACTTGGGCAACTGTCGCACAGAATGAATGTGGCGCGACGTTGAATGATGTGGACTTCGGACTTAACCATGCCGGTAAGACCCGTCTCGCCCGTACTTATGTGAAAGTGGATTTTACTCCCGCATGGGAACTTAACGAAAAGGTAATTGAGAAGATCTTCTTTACCGAAGACAAAACTTCCGCCAACAAGAACGAGAATACCGAAAACAGCTTCTTCCGTTTCTCGGCAAAGCAGTTGATAAAGGGAACTCTTTATTTCAAGGGCAAGATTCTTGCGTCTGTAGAGGATATCGGTTTCAATAATATAGAAGATGTTATTGCTCACCTGATGAAAGACTTACCTGACACCATTCCTCCCCGTTCAATGGTGCTGATCAGAATTGAAAACAAGGATAAAGGTCAAAAACAGGACTATACCAGGATGATACACTGATATTTATCTACACATATTATATAATATATATTATATTACTATGTCGCCGGAGATCTCGCGTTTCCCAGCCAATCATCAGGAGATCGAGACGGTAACCCTTGGCAATGCAGGAGAGGATGCCCTTGGCCACCCAAGGTCGGACATCCTCTGGTCGTGACTGTACAAACTCCCAGGCGTTCTGACCGTTCGTGAGTTTTGCACTCTTCAGTAGCTCAATCTGCTTCTCTGTAAGTTTCATCGTCATTCACTTTTTCCGTATCGCAGTTCCCTCGCCTCCCAGTTGATCGTGAGCCGGTTCAGGGAATACCCTTTCTTGATACAGGACAGGATGCCAGCGACAACCCATGGCTGATCTGTCTGGACCCTCGACTGCACGTAGTCCCAGGCATTCATCCCTTCCTGTAAAGTTTTGGCCATGAGCTGCTGCTTCTGTTCCTCGCCGATGTCAGGTAAATGCTCTGTCATTTATTCTATATTTTTTTATAGATTAATTTCATCATTCAAAGCCAATGCGTAACATTACATTCATGCTGCACCTGATACTCTATACGTTCCTTCAGCTGATGAAAACTGATAGGGCGATAATTATTTAGATCCACACCGACTTCATACTGTGTCGATATGCAGCATTTGGCAATACTCGACCGATAAATATCACTCTTGCCATTGAAAAGGTGGACGTGACCAAATATCTGCCAGGTCGGCTTCTTCTGATCATGGATATGCGGCCATGTCAACAGCGGATAATGATTCATCATAATTCTCTGTTCCTCCACCTTGATTTCAAGCTGGTCAAAGACTCCCTCATAGATATGTTGGAGCTGCTGCAGATTCTGTTGTTTGCGTGTGTCCGGGTCATGATTACCTCTGATAAGGATTATCCGACCATGAAGATGGCCTTTGATCCACCACATGGCAGGAAACCCGCCACCCTTGTAGCAGAAGTCGCCAAGATGGAATACAATACCATCTTCTGGAACAACGGCATTCCAGTTTGCAATCAAGGCTCGGTTATGTTCTGAAATGGTCGACCAGGGACGATTACAGAAACGGATGATATTTGCGTGGCCAAAATGATGGTCAGAGGTAAAGAACACCTTGCTACCGTCAGAATAATTGTAATCCATATTTTCTTCATAATCAAAACTATCCATTGTCTGACTAATTCTTAACTTTCAAAGAAAACCACTCTTATCCTGTCTGGATCATCGACACCACTGAAATATCTGGCAAGGGTTTCTATCTTCGTTATTTCCCTAATCAGATCCCAAAGATCCTCTATGATGGAATCGTATTCCATACGTGGATTGTTATCAATTTCATCTTCAATAGAGCGGTTTTCCTGCTGCTTCTCGCCAGCCAAAGCCTTTATGATCATCTGGTAATTCCTTCCGTAGAAACTGTCGGCCAGACGCGAATAGTATTTTTCAATACACAATCCCACCTGTAGCCTCATGGCTGTCAGAGAAATGGTATAGATATTACCATGATGTGTATATTCTGTTATATATGCTCTGGTGGCTTCTGAAAGTCTTTCCTCGGAAATATCCGATGCAGACTCTACCAGGGTGCCAGGAAAAGTTGGATCGTAGTTCGAATCATGCAGATAACCGAACACTATGGATTCTTCCTTTTCACTCATCTCGTTTCTTGGCAGCACAACTGCCTTCCAGACGTTATTATCGTCCAGAACCTCAATAATCCTGTCTATATATTTACCCATGTCTTTTAGATATTATAGTTCTATGATTTTGTCAGGGTCAAACCCGTTTTTAAGATGTTCGCTGTAGTCCACATAGCCAAACTGATTGCATACGATCCGGGTATTTCCAATCGTAGTGTCAATGTTTGTATGTGAATGGCCGTATATCCACACGTCAATTCTACTGTCAGCAATGAAATTGCCGAGTTCCGTTGCAAAGGCGCTATTCAGGATCGATCCTCTATGCTGGGCTGCCACAACGGATAATGTTGGCAGATGATGGGTGACCACAACGATATGCTTTGCAGTACTCTCTTGAACAGCTTTCTTCAGAAAGGCCAGACATTTCTCATGTTCCAGATTGAAGTCATCGGTTGTGAACCGACGGCCTTCATACATGATCTGCTGGAAATCATTCATTCCCCGCTGCACATAGAACATGTCTGGTACAGGAATCCTTGACCACAACGTAGTCAGGATAAAGTCGGTGTTATCTATGCTCACGACCTTGTTGTAGTAATAACCAATATTTGGCCTGAACAGCCATTGCCAGCTGTCGCCACGCTCGGTCACATCACCATTGTTGTAGAATTCGTGATTGCCTGGCACCATCAATACTTGTCGGAAATTCTGTGAAGCCCAGTTCCAGAATTTCTTCTGCGGCGCGATAATGTCTCGCAGGTAGAACGTGTCACCTGCGAGTACCAGGACATCGCCCCTTGCCTCGAACTCGTGCGCCTTGAGATACCGGGAATTGTCGTAGAACTCCATATGGAGATCGCTCATGAATTGTATTCTCATTACTCTTTCTTTTAATCGGTTTTACTATTCTCTTCTTTCAATTCTTTCTTAACCAAATACAGAATCCTTCTTCTTGCATTCTTGTACGATGCGCAATCCTTCAGGATCCGGACAGCCTGCCGGTACACCTTTCGGGGTATCGGCACGAACTCGTAGAAGCAGCCGTTATTATCTACCGCCATCGGAAAGGTGGAAGTATATACCTTGTCCGGCTCCAGAATATGCCAGAGAACCTGGTAGATGCCGCGATAGCCTTCCCTGTCATCGACAACCTTGAGTACTTCAAGGATGATGGGCGCAAGTCTTCTGTCCTTTCGCCACTGGAAAAAGGTGTCACCTTTCTTGATTTTCATCTCCGGCGCAGTTTCTGGTTCACATATTCGAAGGCAGAGTGCCAGATGGAACGCCCAAGGTCTATCAGATCCGGATTCATGCCGCCGAACCTCGGACGGAACTCTTTCTCAATCTCATACGCAGAGAAGGGCTTCCAGATGATTCCGTCGAAGTCCTTTCGGAAGAACTCTTTCAGTTCAGCCCACTGAGACTCGGTGAAGACCATCTCGTCATGGACTTCCGGGTTATTATTACAATTGCTGACGGTGAACTCCGTCTTGTCGGAGATCCGTTCTTTCTTGACTGTGCGATAGATGGTCAGCTCGTAACCATTATGGATGGTTTCTTTTTTGGACATAGTGGTAATTATTAGCAAATTAGATAAAACAATCGGACATCGGAACTGGAGATATGGGTATATCCAAAGGATGTGAGGGCCGAGACTGTATCACGGAGGGAGAACAGACAGCCGTTGTCATACATGAAGTCTTCATATATCTGACTCATGGGCGTCACGTCTTCATAGACATCTTCCCGTTTCTCCGTAGGAGCATCGTTAGAAGTGCCGTCCAACTTTCGCTCTATGCGATCCAGCTGCTGCCTGATGGAATAGATGCCGGCATGTGAGAGACTGGAGAGCAGCATCTTCTCCAGCTGGTCACAATGCTTTTCCAGGTCAGGGAACATGAACACGCCGAAGCCCGTCTGGTCATCATCTTTCATCTTCGCTCTTATCTCATCACTCAGGATGTCCTTATTGCCTGAGCAGTGGGATGTCGCTTTGTTCAGGAAATCCCGAAAATGATAATACCGGCAGCTATATACTTCCGTATCAAAGATTTCATCCCCGTAGTTACCCTTCACCCACAAAGGGCAGGTGACGTTCATCAGGTGCCATTTGTCCTGTCGTCTGATTTCAATATGCAAAGAAATATCTACGCCCATAGCCTTCTACTTTATCTTGATGCATGTATTCTTAACTCATCCTCTGCCGTAACCAGATGCTGAAAGAAATCCAATGTGAACTCCAGAAGCTGCTCATAATTGCCCCAGCCGTTTTCCGGATTAAACGGTATCAGCTTCTCCCGATGCCCGCGTAGATAATGATAGCCCTTCAGCACCCATTCACGATAACCTGGAGAACCTGCCGTTTCAATGCCATGCTCGTCTGGCCTCCAAAGCAGATCATACAGTGTCAGTTCAGTACCCTCGATAGGAACTTTAGAAGCCATTTCCCCCATGTTATGCGTAATATTTCCGTGCCAGAAATTCTCGTCTTCATATTCGTAAACTTTAATATGAGACAAATCCGCATCAGGAAAGTGCGCTTTCACTTCTTCCATCGTCTTCAGTTCAACAGTTTGCCCGTTTTCGCGGACATACACCCCTGTCCCACGTTTGCGGACGGGTGTCTTTGCTTTAATATACAAATCCAAACTCATAGTCCTTTTTTATTATGATTAAACAATATCTATTCATATAGTATGGATAATTCGGGATTGTTACATAATGCCTGCGTTAAAAAACGTTTGATTATACTTTAGTAATTCTTGTTTTCCCATACATATATTCGCGCATGGTCAGAGTTTCCCCTTGTTACGAGCCAGTCAAACTTCAATCTCCTATGGGGTATCTTCATGAGCGGGTCGTGACTGTGGATGTCATCATTGCCGATGTGGTAGAATCGGCGGCAATGACTACGCACCCAGCGCGTATCCACACCAAACGAGTTGCCGTATTTCAGGGAACCTGTACCATAGAGGTGGGTACAGTAGGAGGCAACAACATATTCCGGCTCATACTTACGGATGGCTGACAGCGCGTCCAGCTGCTCCACGTCCATAGGGTATTTGATAGGCATTGTTCCCTGAGCGAGGTACATTTTACGCACGTCCTCCTGCTCCTGCAGTCGGCTGTCAGTAACCGGTATGCCAAGCGAACGGCCTATCCAGCCCGTACCGCAACAGATCTCGATGGCTGTATGCGGCTCATAGTCGGGATCGTCGTCAATCTCGCCGCGCAGCCAGTCCACCAGTTCCGCGGTCGGGAAGGTGTAAAGTCCCAGCGATGACATGACCATGTTCAGCGTCGCCTCGGTGTCGTTCTCAATCTCCCGGAACGGTATCGGCTGTATGATCATGCCAAGGTCGTTATCATGGCTGATCATCTCTGTCAGTTCCATCACCCTCGTCATATCAAGTCTTTGAGGGTCTATAAATGTCCGCTTGTTGTTCCGTTGCACACGCATCATCGCCTCGATGTCGATGGGATTCTGACGGAACAGCTCGTTATTTATTGCAGTCTGTCTGTTCATATCTGGTTGTTCTCATCTAAGCCGGATTGTTTTCGCTATCTACGATATTCATGAAAGGCGGAATATAGAGGCCCGCTTTCTTGCGTTCATCCCTCATCTCCTTCAGTGTCAGGAGCTGGGTAGGGAAGTATGGTATCATACGCTCCATTACCAAGATAGGTAAGACAGTCATACTACAAAGGTAAGGTATCGTCGTTTGGTGGATTAACAGACACCAGAAATCTTCAAATGACTCTTCCTCTATCACTGTGAACAAGTCCACTACGACACCTGCCTTGGTGACAACCTTGTTCTCCCCCAATGCTGTCAGTTTCTTGCGGATATCGCTATTCCTATAGCTCTTCAGGTTCTTGTTTACATACTCCCGGAAAGCCTTTTTCGGAAGGCAGAACATCAGCTTGTTCTTGCATTCCTTATGGGACTGGTTTAGTCCGAAATAATTGGATGGCAGATGGGTGAGGAACAACAGCAGGGAGTCATAGACAATTTCCACGTTCCAATGATTCCTGCCGCCAAAGTCCAGCTGAAAACTGAACTCCATATGCTTCTGTAACTCCGGTGAACTCTCAAACAGTTGCCTTATCTCTTCCGGGTCACTGATCAGCTGATCGTAAATTCTTCTTGATTCCATAATACATTGATAATTAAATTAAAACCGTCCATCAAGACTCGCATGGCCAGCTCTTTGATTCTTCTATCTGTCTCATGATAATATCCTTCACCTGATAGAATGATACTGGCGCGAAGCCGTTATTATCGACACCTACATCATACTGCGTCGGGAAGATCATATCCAGGCGAGGTCTGTCTTTGCCTGTATTGTTCGAGCGGCTATGCACATGCCCGAAGAGCTGCCAGACATCAGAGTACGAACCTCCGTAACACAGGAACGGGTTATGATTCAGATACAGCTGCTGCTCCTCTATTATGAGGTGATACTGCATCGTTACCTCTTCAAATAGTCTGGCGAAGCCTGGGCGCATGTTCTTCAGGTCGTGATTACCCATACAAAGATAAATGTGGCCGTTCAGACGTTCTCTGACCTGCGCCCATATTGCCGAACCTCCCAGGCAGAAATCACCAAGGTGAAAGACAATATCGTCCTTACCGACTGCTCTGTTCCAGTTGTCGGTCATCACCTGGTCCATCTCTGCAACTGTCCCGAATGGGCGGCTGCAGAACTGACGTATTCTGTCATCATTGAAGTGATGGTCACTGGTAAACCAGATGTTACTTCCATCCTTGAATTTAAGCATGTCAACCATATCAATCTGCTATTATATGTTGTTTTACTTATTCTTTTGTAAAAGCTGCCACCGTCGCACTACAGAACACGTTTCGTCCCAGACGCTTTGCTTGTCAAAGGACTTAATCACGTAGCCAACAGTAGCAGCTCTTCGAAACGTTCTAATACCAGTCAGAACTGGCCGCTCGGCTAATGGGTGGCCGTAGTATGATGTTTCTATTGCCATAAATATCAATATTTGTCTGCGTTAAGTTCCGAATTGAATACAATCGTCTTGTAGGAGTCGGCGAACTCCACCGTCTTCGCCTTCTTCGGCTGGCCATTGATGAAACTCTTCAGGGTGACGGTCACAGGACTGACAGAAGCAGAATTGCCGTGTCTGATCGTAGCCGTCAAGGTCATCTGGTCACACTTGGAATCTGTTTCGATGATGTAGTCTCGCAGTTCCTCTCCAAGAAATGTCCCGTCACCTGATATCTGTCTGCCGTTCTCGTAGAGTTTTACATAGCCGCGAGTACCGTCACCGCAGACAGCCACAAAGGCGAACCTGGCTTCCCAGCCGGTGAGGTCGCCATCGACGGACACCTCGATACGGTGAACACCCTCCGTCGTCTTCTGGTAGCCGTCGGGCAGATCTTCATCCTTGTCGTCACCACCACAGGCGGTAAACATACACATGGCCATCATGGCCATAACTGAAAAAAAAGTTACTCTTCTCATTTTGATTTCGAGTTGTTGCCCCAAGGACAGCCTGTTGGGGCTGTTTACGTCTAAGAGTGAGCTGTCGTCTTTTCCCCGATGCATACCGCACCATCCTTTCTGAAATCTGCCCACTACGGTAGCTGACAGAGTTACAGATGCGATACAACACACACGAGTGAAGACCACTCCTTGATCATTGATTTTGGAACTGGAGGTTAAAAGGAACCTCGAAAAGTGCAACTAAGGGCGTTGCTCCAACAGAAAACTCGTGGTTGCCCAGTTCTTCGACAACTCGAAATCTTTTATCGCCTTCAACTTCAGTTTCTGGGCGGAACACCTTATTGGCACGGCCAGGTATTCGCTTGCAAATTTACTCTATTTTTTCGAGATGACAATCAAAAACAGGCAAAAATTCATTTTTACACCCTGTTTTTAACTGTTTAGGGTCTTGAATTTGTTAAATCAAGAGATTTATTTTGCTCAGTTTGGGACATAAAAGAGTTTTTTGTTCCTTTGCGCCAAAAAGGAATGAGTATGGAAAGTGTAAAGTTAGATCCAAAGACCATCGATGCCATCGCCCGTAAGTCGGCGACATATGTCTTGAATGGACTGAAGAAGAAAAAGAATAACGATAAGGAGATGGTCACTGCCGCCGAGGCCGCCAGGATCCTCGGCATCTCACAAAGCTATCTGAGAGCCATCAAGGACAACTTCCGCTATGTCAAGGGAGGCGGTTCGAAATGGGGCAGGATCCTTTTCGAGAAGGACTCGCTGATAGAGAACTATATCAAGGAGAAGTCAGACAAGAAATAATATAAAACATCTAAATGTATAGCGTATGAGGATAAAAGAGATGGCAATAGTTGCTGCCGCGGAGATCAACGAAGACCGTTGTGGCAGTTATGTGAGAGGCTTTTCCGATGGGGCAAAAGCCATAATCAATGAGATAGAATCTCTCATGGACCGGGATAACTGGCTGGAGGCTCATCGTATCTCCATTTGGAGAAATCTACAGCATCTCAAAGATGATCAGTCATAAAAGATAATAAACGATTAAATTGATAAAAATATGAAACAGAAATCATTTTATTCCCTTTTGCTGGCAGGCGTGATAACGTTTACCAGTGGTGTTCTTGAAAGTTGTACGGAAGAAGAACCGGAGATGTTCACGACACAACACATCGTCATCAACTACACAGACTCTGTGGTTGATGCAAGTATTTCACCTGAAGCAAAGACGAGGTCGCAGTCTGGCAGTTCAACACCTGCTGGCGGTGTCCTTACAAGCAAGTCGAGTAAGAAACTGTATCTTAGCTGCACGGAAACTGCATGGCCGTTGGAAAAGACAGCTACAACGCGTGGAACTAAGGTCACTACAGCAGGTATCTCCAACTTAGGTGTCAGCGCATCTGTATATCCGGCGGCAAGTTCTTATACGTCGGCTGGATGCGGATCGTACTTCTATAAGGAATCAGTATCATCGGGTACTCCGATGTCGTACTACTGGCCGACAACGGCCTATAGAATCTCCTTCTTCGGGTATTACCCGTATAACAACGCGGCCTTCACCGTACAGTCTGCTGCCAGTGCTACCGGTGCGCCGACATACGCCTATACCGTGCCGTCGGCCATCGCCAGTCAGCAGGATATCATGACAGGACAGGTCACCGACCAGCCCGGAGGATCGTCATCACCTGTCAACATGACGCTGGCACACCGATGCTCTGCCATTCATTTTAGCGTTACCAACGACCGTTCGGAGGCTATCACCGTGAACTCCATCAGCATTGAGGGCGTGAAATACTCAGGAACCCTTAATGAAAATACCTGGACGCTGGGCAGTGGAGTGAATAGCAGTTCGACGAATCCGTTCACGCTGACTTCCAACGTTTCCGTTGCCGCAGGCGCTATGGCTGACATCACGGGAACCAGCAATGTCTTCCTGATGCTGCCACAGAGTTTGCCTGCAACAGCCAAGCTGAAGGTGGTGGTGGACGATGAGGAATTTGAGACAGATCTTACTGGAACCTGGACGGCAGGAAAGGAGTATAATTATAGTATAACCATGAGTGAAGGATGCATCGACCTCTCAATGATCGACAACGCAGGAAATGCCAGATTAACTATGACAACTGCGAATTGTTATCTTGTTCATGCGGCGGGTGATTATAAACTGCCATTGGTATATGGCAATGCAATCAAGGATGGTGAGGTGAATACCATTGCATTCTATCCTAACACATCGGGGCAGTTGACAAGATTTCTTAATCATGCTGATACAGGTATCACAGGCCCTTGGATTACGAAGAATGGTAGCGGCGTAAACGCTGGAATGGGATTGACTGCCACATCTGCAGAATTGTTGTGGCAAGATAGATCCGGACTAATAACAAGTGTTTCTGTCAACGGTGATTATTTGGAGTTCACCGTCGGCTCCTTCGGTGGCGGCAATGCTCTAATCGCCGTAAAGAACGGCAGTACAATACTTTGGTCATGGCATATATGGGCAACGGAGGATGATTTATCGAATACTACAGTTGTCTCTACAGGAGATCATGATTATACTGTAGCACCCGTAAATCTCGGCTGGGTACCGACAGGAGGTGACGGAAAACAGGGCTATTGTGTTTACTATCAGTGGGGACGAAAGGATCCGTTTATACCAGGAAAAAGTAATTCAACTTCTGATAGTAGTGATAAAACCGTATACAGTATTTCTGGAGAAACTATTACTGGTTATAATTTTATCTCCTCTGCAACATCAATTCCAACTGCAATTAAAAATCCAAAGAATATTTATGTAAGTAGTACAGATTGTTTGTATTCTGGCGGCGGTTATTACAATTTATGGAATGCACAGAACATCTCAACTGGTGAGGTATCAACAGCAACCAAGAAAACTGTATATGATCCATGTCCTCCAGGTTTCTGTGTGCCTACCAGTAATCTGCATTATTATCTCAATAGAAACAGATCTGAGAGTGTATGGGATGATGTTAATAAAGGGAGAATGTTTACTTTTGGTACACAAAACTATTTCTTCCCCGCTTCGGGTTGGCGTAATATATATGGCTCAGGGACAATGTTGGCAGTTGGTGCATCTAACCGTATATGGTCATCTATTCCAAATGATAACACATCAGCAATAAACTTATTTTTAGGTCAATATAATACTAATTGTATAAATAATGGAACTGGTAATCCTTATTCAATACGTCCCGTCGCGGAAGAATAACATAAAAAGAAAGGGTTATGAAGTGAATTAGGAAGATATATAGTAAAACTCCATTTTGGGTAATTATTTCTATTCATTTGCGGTCATCCTCTGTCGTGAGACACAGGATGACCATTTCTTTCGCGCGTTCCTTATTATAATTTTAGCCTGCAAATGCAAAATTTCGTCAATTTCCTTGTCTATTGCCAAAATTTTGCGTACCATTGCATGGTAAAAATCAGCCGTTTTCAAAAAAAATATCGAAAATGGCTGATTTTTACTTTTTCTCACTCCTTCAGTAAAGATGTTAGCATCACACATCTTCACTGGGAAAAAAGCATTAAAATAGTTAAAAGTCGCAGGAAAAATGACATCGACTATTGCAAAAGTCACAGGAAAAACGTATCTTTGCACCGTAGAAATACAAGAAAGTGTACACGGTAGCCCCTGTCGCTTCCGTCTGCACTATAAAAAAGATCAAATCGAGTCCCATCTGCTTGCAGTTGGGGCTCGTGCTTTTTCAACTGTCGGCCAGATCTTGGCTGGCAGTCTGTCCGCAGGCAAATACCTTTTCGGCTACCATGTTGGGATATGCCACCTACTCGTCGTAAATCAGGTTGATACCAAGTGCATCCTCCAGTTTCGAGAGCGTATCAAGGGACATATTCTCCTTACCCTTAAGAATCTTCGACACGTATTGCTGAGTACAGTCCATGCGTTCAGCAAGGGCCTTTTGCGTCAGTCCCTCCTGCTTCATCTGCAACAACACCTTCACGGCAATCTTCTGTGAGTGCCGCAGCCACGACCAGTTATCGCGGCTCCATTCTGCTTCCTCGCGCCATGTTGATGGCGTTTCGCTCTGGTGAACTTCGAGGAATTCTTGTGTTTCCTTTTTCATAACCTCCTTTTCCTTATGATAGTTCTGACAAGAAGTCCGCAAATCCGTCAGTATCATTAGCCTGAAATCATAATAGCTGACTTGTTTTAGCCCAATAATAATATGCCTCTGGCAATCCAATACGCAACTTATTCAGTTTAGTTGTTAAAACTGGCGCAATCTGTAAGTCCTCACTAAAAGGAGTGACGGGGAATCGTTCTACGGTTTCCTGTCCTTTTTCAATAAGAGTAGCCAAATATGCAGCTTTGGAAGCATCAACGATCGCCTCTTCTATACGGTAGGCACTCTTATACATAAATGGCTTGATACTGATAATTCCCTTTTGCAGCAGAGCGAACTTGTCCTTATCAACAAAACCTCTCGTGCTGATATTGAGAGCTGTCTGCCTGATGTCTTGATAGATTTGTGTAAGGTCATGGCCCAGGTTGCGGTAGCCAAGTTCCACATCGGCAATCGCCTTGAAAGAGCGAGATGTGATATCAAGATCCTGCATCCTGTCGAACAGGCGGCCTACGTCATAGAGCTGCTTGATAACCTCCAATGTGGACAGCCTGTCTTTCTTATAATATGGTATGCCCGTCGTTTCAGGTGCAAAGGCAGTAAGCTTGTCACCCAGTATATCCTCAACCGATGGTACGGTGACTTTCTGCGGCTCACCATCCACTTTGATGAACGGACTCACGATGTCAATGGTGTTGGTCTTGTGATAGTGACAATCCTCATATAGGACATCCAATAGGATGAAAGACGTTGCGTCAGACTGGCCTTTGAAAGCCACCTGATAGAAAAACTTTGAATGACTCTTTGGTACATCCTTTCCGGCCTGACGGCGTTCTACAAGCTGATACTCCAAGAAACCACTTTGGGCATAGTCCTTCAGATAGTCCTCGATATTTGTTCCAGGAGGACTCATAATATCAATATCAATCGACAATCGGTGTGAGCCGTCACCGAGAATCAGCATCAGGCTCGTACCGCCTTTGAAATGGAAAGGACAGCCTGATGCTGCCAACATTTCAAGGAGGGAAAAGGCACGTATGACCTTTTCTATGAGGTTCTTGTCATTGTATTTCAGTTCGATGGATTTCTGTGCAATCCACTCTGTGGTAAAACATTCCTTATTAATCATTTGAATTGATGGATTTGATGATGGTTTCTATTTCTTTTCTGATTCCCCGACGACTGGCATAGCGTAGCAGGCGGCTTTCGTTGATGGTGTATAACGACATGGCATTGCGGAAGATATTAAAACCCTCGGCTTCCTGTAGATAGAAGAAATCAGCATCTTTCTGTAAATCTACTAACAGTTTTTCCAATGTCGGCACCAATACACCATTACATTCCTGAACGGGGGACTCCGTGATAAGCGGCTTTACGAAAATGGCGGACTGCGACAAATCTATGTAGTTATAGATAAGTTCGCGGGTGGGTCGAAGATAAGCTGTCAGTCCTTTATCCTTCAAATGGTTGAATACAGCAGATGTCGCTTCTCGCTCAGTTTCAATATAGGTAATGTTGTTTGCAGCCAGAAGGTGTTGCAAGGGGCTGATGACACTACCATCGTAGATACAGAAATGGGCAAACGGCCAATGCTGTTTCAGCATTTCGTTCAGTTGTTGTTGATCATCTGTTGGAACTATAGCAAACTGCTGCTTGTCGGCCTTGGCATATTTCCCATGTCCTATGCGGCGCAGTTGCCCCGATTCAGTCAGCTTCGTCAGATACCATGAAACCGTCTGACGGGAAATGTCCGCTTCCCCATCAAGATGTGCATAAAGGTCATGCAATCCAAAATCAGAGTGCAAAGCCGCATAATCCATGATGTCTTGACTATAATTCTTCATCCTTTATCAACCTTATCATAAAGTTTCACGCTGCAAAGATATGCAAAATTTCGGCAATATGCAAGGAAATTGCCGAAATTTTGCATTTTTCTGATAAAAAAATACACAATATATAGTCACATGAAACTTTTGTCATTCATTAATTATCAAACTTTGCCATCGCATCTGATTTAGCAGAATCAGCTATGGCAATGTAGGATTTCATAGCGGCATAGTCGCTATGTCCTGTCCATTTCATTACTATCTGCGGAGATATGCCAAGCATTAGGGAGTTACTCTTTTCAATTTCGTAGTTGCCAGTCTATTTAGGTCCTATTGGTTTATGGATATACGTTTGGCCGTAATTACATAACTAAAGTTTCCCACCCCTGATTTTATGGTGTTTAAAAGCTGTAATGGGTGCTGAGAACCGTCTGTTTATCTGCGTTTTCGATTTGTCAAAAATACGTTAATCTCAGTACTTTTGCTCATTCTCCCTTGTTCAGAACATGTAGCATGCTGATCATGAGCATTATTTCTTCACTCTCATCTCCACCAGCCTGCAGCGTCTGCATTGTCTGTTCAAAATCTGCGCCAAGCAGGTGACACAGCCTGTATAGTATCTGCGCCATTATCGGTAGTATTCTCTGCCATAGGGTGAGTGCCATCAGGTCGGCCTGCATCAGCCTGAAGAGTTCACCCATTGTCTCGTATTCCCCGAATCTCCTGTAAAGCGTGAGTATCGTGTATGTGGCCAGTGCCAGCGAACAGTCTGCAATCTGTGCATCGAAGTCTGTTGACTGGCACTTCCCGAGTCCGAGGTACTGTTTGCTCTCGCGGTACATCACCTCCTGGTTCCAGCGGATCTGGTAGTATTCAAAGACCTTTATGAACGAAAGCCCCTTGTCGGTAGTGAGCAGGATGTTCCACGTCGTGTTCTTTCCATACTGTACGAAGAACAGCCTGAGGGGTGTGCCCTCAAACACCACGTCCTTCCTGAAATAGCGGCATTTGTACTTCCTGCATGTCATGGCCTTCCGCCCGTTTAGGGCGACCAGTTCCTTTCCCGTATGCCTGTACTTGCCGTCCTCGTATTTCCTGTTCCCGTTCTTCGTCATGCAGATGACATGGATCGCACCTTCGGCCACCTCGCGTATGCCCTTGATGAAGTCGATGCCGTCGAACCAGCTGTCTGCCAGGAAATAGGATGCACGGATGCATCTCTTCCATGCACGGCGGACCATCCTTATTACCACCTGCGGCTTCTCCTCGTCAAGCTCACGCTTCCGCTTGTAGCCCGGGCTCTCTGCGTCACGCTTCTTGCGGAACAGGCCCTTGCGCTCCTTTGCGGACAGGCTGTAGTCGCCTTTCCTGCCCTTCTCGGCATGGAGGGAGCAGTCAAGAGGAATGCAGCTCTTTCCGTCAAAGAAACTGAGCGTAAGCAGCTTGTAGCCGGGCTTGTGCCTGCCGTCAGTATGGTCAAATACACGGCTCAGGCCTTCAAAGTGACTGCCGGTCTTCTCCAGCGTCGTGTCATCCACAATATAGAAGGATGGCGTATCATCGCAGGTGCCCCCGCGTCTCTCCACTATGCGGAGGAACTGTTTGGCAATACCCAAAAGCAGGCTGCGCCAGTCATAGGACGGATTGGACAGGAAACGATAGAAGCAGTTCTTCCCAATCTCTGCACTCAACAAACCAAACCACTTGGACTTGTAAAAGCAGAACACGCTGATCTCAAGCAGACGGATGAGCAGAAGGTAAACAAGCAACGCTGAACAAGGAACACCCTGGTCCTTCGTGATATGGGACTGCCGCATCAGCTTGCCAAGGCTGAATTCACGGCTTACGGCAACTATTCTCTGTCCAAGACTCTCTTTTTCGCACAAAATGTTGCTCAACTCAGAAATTTTGTCTAATTTTGCATCCATAACGGTTCCTGTTAATTCGTTGTGTATATTGTACTTTTAGCCAATACAAAATTACAACAAATTTTCGAGAAACCGTTATTTTATTGGGAATTTCTGAGGGTGGGAAACTTTAGTTACATAATTTAACAAATTTCAGCCGTCGGCTGACAACTGTTAATATCTGTAAAATCATTTGGCATACCCCTCCTGCTCATATCCCATGTGATACTTGTTGATTATATCCACAAGAGGCTGCACTCTTTTATCGGTTACTTTTATATTCTTGTATTTTTCCTCCTGCGAATAATACAGTGAGGAATTTCCGTGTTTTGTTATTCGTTCCTCGATGTCATCAGGAACCAGGAATGAGGCCCTGCCGCCTATCTCGTCAAAGAAATGAAGATAGATGTCTATTCCGGCCATATCGAAATCGCCGAAATGGATATATCTGTTCGGAATACCTTTCATCCATTCCTTAAAGGCATTTGAGCTAAGTAGCCTTGACACAAAGAGATACCTTCCCGGCTCAAACAAATGGACATACCTCTCTATCTGCTTGAAACAGGTGAAGTTCTCCACATACATGATGGTTACGTCACCGTCTATCTGGAAGGTGTCATAGTCGCTGACAAACAGATAGGATCCCTTTATCAGGGGCAGTGCCCCTTGCTGGCCGTTCAGGGTGTAGGGAACAGTTTCAAGGGAGTTGACAAGGAACCCCTGGAAGGTGCTTGTCTTCTCTTCCTTCGTTCCGCCAAGCATTTTCTGGACATCCGTCCTGTCCTTTTCTTCTTTGTCAAGAAAGGCGATATATTCCTGAATGTCATTTATCTGCCATTTCTGACGGAGGACTTTCATTAGATACTCAGCATTCTTGACGACAGCAATCATTTTTCTTTTCCCCGTCCTGTCAAGGACGATGTATTCCTTGTCAATCAGTTCACGGAAGACCGGCCCAGACAGACTACTGAAGCCTATCTCCTCTCCGGCCAACAGCCTCTGGATCTTTACAAGCTCTGCTTTTGTTGGTCTTCTTACTGCCATATCAGTTCTGGACGAATTGGGTGAATTTACACTTGTCGTTGATGTTCTGGATGAAATACACATACGTGTAGTCGGAGCCGTTCATCGTCTCAGGTGCAGCCTGCACAAGATAGATATTTCTCAAGGTGGCAAAGTCAAGAATACCTTTCCTGTTCTCTGTGTCGAGCTGGCCGATCTCATCCATCACACAATGGATGATGAAATTCTGCTGGGAGCCAAGGTTCTTCTTGAATACATCAATCAGAACAATGTTTATGAGCGTCCTTGCTACAAAGGACGTTCCTCTGGATCCGAAGGTCGTGAAGCTCATCGTCCAAGGAATCTCGTTATTGTTCTCCTTTCCGCGAACATCTATCTCAAAGGTGTCCTTGACGGATATCTGCGAGCTGTTGTTTCTTGACAACCCGTCTGAGAGCTGCTTAATAAGGTCTATCTCCTTCCTGCGGATCTGGTCGATGCCTTCTATACCAAGATCGGGTGCAAAGACTCCTGGCGATTTATTCTCGATAATCTCCTTGTACGTCATATAGAACTCCTTGAACTTCTGCAGCATCCCAAAGACCTCGTTTCCGCTCGGCCTGGTCCTGAACTGAATGAACCCGATCTTCGAGAAATTCAGGTTGGAAAGCTGCTTGTTCATCTTGCCGATGGTCTGGTCAACGATATACAGGTATTCCTGAGTTTCGAGACATTCATGGGCTGCCTCCTTGATGATGTCGTTGAACTTCGTATAGGACACCTCCTCGTTTTGCTCCCACCGTCTGGTGTTGATGAAGCTCTGAAGCCACTCGGCGAACTCGCAGTATTCACGAGTGCTGTCATCACCGACGGAGAAGATGGTCTTGATACCGTAGATATTCTCAATAGAGAAATCCTTGATAAAGAAATGAACGTCCTCCTGAAGCTTCATGAGATCAGACTGACGGCGGGAAACATTATCGGTGATAGAGCTGATGATTACCTGTGCATCTTCCTCGTTGATCTCATAGTCACTTGACATGAGATAACTTGGACAGGCATCTTCCTTCTGTAGGAATGCGGTCGTCGTCTCGATCTCCTTGGTGATGGAGGTCAGCTGACCTTTCTCACTGTTGATGATGGATAACAGGGAAAGAGAGTCCTTTTCCAGCTTCTCACAAGCCAGCTTGTGTTCCTTCTCAAACTCCTCCATCTTCTCTTTGGCAAGCTTGAGCTGGTTGTCGTAGTAATCCTTCTTACTGTATTCGTTGACGAACTCCTTGTACTTCCCGTAAAAAAGGATGTAATCCTTGTTTTCGAGGATTAACTTCTTTTTGTTCAGCTCGGAGATATGTTTGGATAAACTCTCTATATGAGAGGTGTCAAGGCCTTTTTCAGATAGCTCCTTCATCTTCATCTCCTGGATCCTGACCTTCTCAGATGCTATCTTTGTTTCGTTCTCCTTCAGTTTTCCCTTCAGGTCATTGATGCTTGTCAGATACTGTTCCAGTCCCTTCAGACGATGGTTCATCGTCTCTTTGGCAGCGGCCAGACGCTTCAAACGGCCATTCTCACCATTCTCCTCGTTAAGGGCCTCAGTAAGCTTCGCCTTCTCGCCCGTAAGCTTTCCTATCAGTTCGTTAATCTCACGGGCCTTGTTCTCCTTAATCTCCTTCTCCCTCTTAAGCAGTCTCTTCAGTTCCTGATCAAGGAGATCCCACTTGCGCTTTTCGTCAGCAAGAAGACCCTCTTTCTGACCTGACTCCTTGCGGTAGCCGCGTATCTTCTTATTGTACGACTCTTCAATTCGTGCAATCTCTGTCTGGAGGGCAATATCCGGATGCTCTATCGCGGCCTTCACCGATGAGTATTCCTTATTGCTGTCAATAAGTATCTTCTGGAGGTCATCGATGCTTACGGGTGTCTTCCCGGTCTTCGAGAGGTCTATCTGGACACCATACAGGCTGTCACTGTCATCCTTCAGGGCAGGGGAGAGGTCTTTTGAGAACAGCACATCTTCATCGACAACCTTGCCGATGGTGTCTTCCCATCCCGGCACCTCGTTCTCCAAAAATTTCTGGAAGGATCCTTCAATGTTTTCGAGGCGCTTCTCCGTCTGGGAAATGACTTTCGTGAGTTCTTTCTGCCTCGCTCCCCATTCATTGAGCTTTTTGTCCTTGAAGCGAATCACCTCATTGTGACACTTATCCTGCTCTTTGTTGATAAGCTCATTGAAATCGGCTATAGCCTTTTCAAGATCGCCGATATTTTTCAGGTGCGTCTTCTGCTCGGCATCGATCTCCGCCTTCCGTTCAACGAACATGACCTCCTTCTCGTTCTGGAGAAGGGCGTCCTTCTGTCTGATAATCTCGTTTTGCTTGGCTTCGATGGCTGCATTAAGCTCAGAGATAATCTTGGAATGTTCCTCTTCTATCTTCCTGCACTCGGCTTCATAGTCACCCTTAATCTGGAGTCTTTCGGTCTTCTCCTTCTCTTCCAGAACGCGGATCTCCTCATTCCACTTCACTTGTAGCTCATTCAATGGGGCGAGGACGGATTGAAGCATTTCCTGATATTTCTTCTCAACATCACCAGTGGCAGAAGTCAACACCCTGTATTCCTCTGACAGGGCTGCCAGGGTCTTCAGGATGGTGTCTTCTTCCTTGAAGACGGCAATTATATCCTGTGCATCCTGACGGTGGAACTTCTTGTAATCCCTGTCAAGTGATTCAAGAAGACTCTTAAACTTCGTGATCGGCTCCTGAAGTTCCCTGATATGGCCGGAATAGCTTTCCCGTCTTTCCTTGAGCTTTCCGTCTATGTCATTCTTTTGGTTGACGTGCATGTCAAGCTTCTCCTTGATGGCGGTCTTCCTTCTGCTGTCGCGTGGGATGATATAGTTGAGCTTCTTCCATGCAAGCGAGATGGCAACATCCTTGTCGAGCTTACGGTTATATCGCTCGACAACCTGTCTGGCGGCACGCATCTTGATCTGG
The DNA here is from genome assembly GCA_937898415.1 of uncultured Prevotellaceae bacterium. Taxonomy (GTDB): domain Bacteria; phylum Bacteroidota; class Bacteroidia; order Bacteroidales; family Bacteroidaceae; genus Prevotella. The sequence goes on from CALDLA010000094.1 coordinate 33,601, forward strand.
CCCTTCTCATCCTCCTCTTTCCATAGAAGGATATCGCGCCACTGCTCGTTGACGGGCTGGATAAGCTGTTTCAGCTTCGTGATCTCCACCTTGGTGTCAGACAGGCTGAGAGCCTCCAGTATGAAATCCCTGATGTTCTTGGTCTCAATAAGCTCCTTGTTCAGGAATACTCCCTGAACAGCCTTACGGAGTCCCTGCGCATTATTGGAACGGACAAGGGCGAAACGGCGGTATGCACTGTTAGATCCGCCATAGCATCCGAAGACAATATCACGGAAATTCTCCTCGCCCTTGACTTCCGCGAAATCAGAGGCCTTCCTGCCGATCTTGTCGGCAATATCCTCCCACCTCTCAAAAGCCGTGTCGGAGTCATCAAAGAAGTATTCACGCCTGTAGGGTTCATCGACATACCGTGAGTAGATGACATTGTTCCTGCAGGAAAGGATAATCATATACCTGCCCTGGTCACTGAACATCTCATAGATGATCCATGAGTTCGGCTTGGGGAAATAGAAATTACAGAAGTCCTGAGATCCCTCATCGAGGCCCAGCATCTTCCTGTTTCCGGTGATGAAATACACCCAGAGACGCAGAGCGGCGGTCTTTCCTGCGTCGTTCTCGCCGGTCAGGATGACATTACCGTATGTCTTGATTTCGGCCCTGTCAACCCTCATGCTGTTGATCAGGTTTATACTATACAGTCCCTTCATATGATTTCTCCTCCTCACTCCTTAGCGTTATACTCTTTACATAATCCTTGAAATAAGAGAATACGGATGTCACCTGGTACACCGTAACATGGTCTTCCTCCCTCACAAACTCGTCCAGAACCTGTTTCTTCTTCAGGAAGTCCAAAAGTTCCTCCATGTATGCCTTCGTGTCGGGTACGGTTCCTTTCTTCAGCTTCAGCGGTATGGACATCAGCTTCTTAGGAAGGTTGACGCTGGTCTCTACCTTCTTGAACAGGTCGCTGTAGTAGAACCTGCTGCCGGGTGCGAGAGACGGGATGACATCATAGAGGAAATCCACTATGTCAATCCACAGGTAATAGTCTTCCATCCGGCTTTCAATCGCCTGACGGGTGACCTTCGTTCTCGTCAGGTAGAAGCACTTGTCCTCGAACCTGAGAGTGCATCCGAAATTCCTGAAAAGCTCCTCATACTGGAGCCTGTTTACCTTCAGGTCGTCATACATCTCCCTCATTTCAGGATCGTTGAAGTCATCGGCAATGAAGCCGTTGTTATCATACAGTGTCTTCGTCACTTTCTGCGGATAGTCCATAACACTCTATTTTTTAGGGTAAACAACCAATATCTTCTTTCCGTCCCTCTCGATGTAACTGTCTGTGAAGACCAGCTGTTTGTGAAAGACACATGCGAAATAGACGAAATAGTTAATCTTCTCATTCAGGGTCAGATCCTGACCGAAATCGAAATCCTCTATAAAGGAGAAAAGGCTTTTGCCTGACGGGAGGAACTGGTTCATGATCTCCTGTGGGTGGTTCTTCCTCTTGTCAACGGCATAGGCTTCATTATACATACTGTCAACCGGCCCGGCAGGCTGGTTCCTGAACATCTCGAGATCGTGACGGATCTTTGCCTTCAGCAAGGCATCCTTGATGAACGGAGATTCACGGATCTCCTCAAGCGGGATATAGAAGGGATGCTGGGAACCCGTCTCATGCCACAAGGCATAATCGGTTGAAAGGAACTCTCGCAGGTTGCTGTATTCCGGCGAAGACAGCTTTCCTTCATCTTTGAGAGCCTTGATCCTGTGGATCTTCTCTATCTCCTCAATCTTCTTGTTGACCTCGTTGAGATAGTAATTGATGGTGGTGAGGAGCTTCAGCAGATCGGTGCCTTTCCTGGAGAAGACTGCCAGACATTCGATGATCAGTGAATCCAGCTCACCGTCATTCGAGTCCCGTTGAAGCTTCTTGACGGCAGGACCGAAAAGGAATGTGTCAACCTCGCCGATAAGGTCGTGGAGTTTCTTGTCGGTATTGAGGAAACGGACAAGATGCTCCTTTTTCAATTCATTGTCTTCGGCATACTTGAACTCGCGTTCCACTGCGGCGTTCAGCTCATCGACACTCGATGACATCACCATGATAATCTCACCAATATCATTCTTGACCCTCCTGAGATAGATATCATGCCGGAAATCCTTAGAGGCGTTACAGTCCTCGATATCACTTTCAAGCTTTTCCTTGTATCTCATCACATCGTGATCAGAAACAAGATAGCCAAGGCTGAATGCCTTTGAAATCATCTCGTGGAACTCCGGGGTCAGGGAAAGCATCTCCTTTCCAAGGATATTGACGATATGCATGTCAATCAGTCCGTTGATGTCACAATTCTTATAGGCATCATCCTCGATGACCTGGGAAAAATACACAGGTTCGCTTGCCTGGAACAGTCTCGTAAGAAGTTCTTTGTTCCTGTTCAGACATAAGGCAAATTTACCAATACTGTATTCGTTAAATGATGCCATGTCATCTGATTTAATATTTGTTCACAGTTTGCAGCCAGCGGCTGACAAGTGTAAAGAACTGTTAATTGTCTTTTGAAAAGGTATATCCGATGCAAATTTACGAAATTTTCTCCAATAAAAAGGAAAAACCATCTGAAAAACACAAAAAATCATTTGTATATCCTTACAAATTGTCATTGTGTGTCCATTATATGTTAGATATCAGCGAAACGGTTTCCTCCTCCCACATACGGTACATGGTCTGCACCATGATATACTCTTTGTTGGAGGCATCGTATTCTGCAAGGCTCTTCGTCCATTTATCGTCCACGATGAAGATCCTCTTCTTTATTGCGGTATTGCCTCCATCGTCTTCCGCGCTATATACGTGCATGACTTTGAAACCGATGAAGCGGTACTCCGTACCCGTCATCTCCATCAGTTTCCTACCTTTCTCCTGTATCCTTGCAGAAAGGCTGTCAACCTTCTTGTTATAAAGGTCAGAGATGTCCTTGTATCGTCTGTATTGGATCCTGTCTGAATCGGTCATGTGAACGTATTGTTTGGTTTTCATGTACCGCACGGCCTCCTGGGCCTTCCTAACATATTCCAGATTCTCTAAGGTCATCTTGCTGATCTCCAGCGTCCTCTCATAGAAGACGGGATCATCAAACGGTGCAAAGGCACTGTCAACGACAGTCTCTATTGCCAGATAACTCTCAGGATGGGAGAGGGATTTCTTGACACTCTCCTGGATCAAGGTGTCCACCTTATTCTCGGACGGCTGGCTGCATGATATCACTGATAGCATTGCCAGCCCCATTAATATGACATGTTTCATTATCTAAATCTTTAATTCATGATTCTGACAGCATCCTGTATGCGGTTCCACCTTTCCAGGCAGTTTGCGGCGATGTCGCCCTTGTGGCGGTCGAACATACCTCTGGTATAGAACGCCCAGATGTCCTTCACACGGTAGTATGCTATGCTGAGGATCAGCTTGCGTACCTTCGTATTCAGCTCATCCAAACGGTCCACCAAGGCCCATATCATCTCTACACGCTCCTTACCTGTGATCATGTTAAGCTCGCCACCCGTGGAAACCGAGAACTTTAGCATCCTGAAGGTCTTGATGAACTCCGTGATGGTTTCCATATAGAGGTTGTTCATAGCCAGGGTAGCCGCGATACCCTCCGGGTTACGCATCATGACCTTCTTCAAGTCTATCAGGTCACGCACGGTACGCACGGCCTGTGCCGTGAGGTTGGTTCCTGCATTGTAGGCTTCTGCGTAACCCGATGCCGTTTTCAGATAGGAGTTGTACTTTCGCTGCCACTCCTTCATCGGATTAAAGTGCAACGCCATAGTGTTCTGCAGGGTGGCCATCTCCAACAGCTTTTTGTTCTGCGTGTCATACTGCTCCATGACCTTCTTGCTTCCGGTGAGGACCGCTGCTTCCCATAGCGGGTCAACACTCACGAAGTCAATAACAGCAGACATCCTGACGCTGACAGCTGACAAGATGCTGACCAAAAGGATCCTGTATTTAATTCCGTTCTTCATATCTTACCTTTTTTTTATCTGATATTATGTTTCCAGTTGTCGTAGCAACGCTCGATGAGCGAGTGCTTACGCTCTCTGTCCATATACTTCGCCCTTGTGCGGATAGAATGCCAGATATCCTCCAAGGTGGTGTATCTGAGGACGATAATCAGCTTTGTCAGCATCTTATTCACCTCCTTGATCTTTGTACGGGAATTCGTAAGCATCTTATGTCTGTCCTGCTCTGTCATCTTCTTTTTGGAGATGCAGGCATTATATAAGTCCTGCGCGGCTCCGAGCGACGTCTGGAGGATGGAACCGTATAGTCCGCTGCTGTTAGGACGCAGGAGTACCGCGATGGCGTTTGTCGGAGCATCGGAAATGATGGATGACACCTGTCTTGACAACTTCACAGTCCGTTTGATCTCAAGGTAGGTGCCGTAAAGCTCCGCTGCCGTGCTTATGGCATCATGGAAATTGTCAAGATAGTCGTTGAACTCACGCTGAAGCTCATTCAAGGCCTGCACCTCACGGCCTAAGAACACATGACCTTCGGCCACCATCAGCTGCCTGTTCCTTTGGGTCGTCAGGGCGTTCTTGAACTTATTGCTGGCTAATTCAATCCTTAACGCCAGCGTGGGGTTGGTTTCAACTGCCATAGAATATCCGATTGGCAGCAGTAACAATATCACAGTGAGCGTTATATCAATCAAAGTCCGTTTCATATCACAATCTTTTTCGGCAAAGATACACCTTATTATATATAGAAGCAAATCGTACAAAGCAAATCTCTTGATTTAACAAATTCAAGACCCTATTTGTAATTGAGTCAGGTTCAAATACTCTTATCCTACACCTAAATAATCCTACCGTCCAGATGAAGAGTCCTTACTGTTCCGCAGTCTGTTGTTTCAAACAGTCAACGGAGCAGACGGACACATCATCTGGAAATGTGGGTGATGACAGAACTTCATACAGAGTCTGAAGAACAGTCATCGCGGCTATGCCGCAAACCCACACATACGGCAGATTATCCGGTCTGTATTCCTGATCTCACGCCATTTCGCCAATCCCAATTTGCGAAAACTTCCAAATAAACCATATTTGGAAGAAAGCGGAACATTCCCAGACTGTACCGAATCCAACATACATCGTAATATATATTATTTATTATCAATAGTTCGGTAAAAATATAGTTAAATTCATTAACATTCAAGATAAGTCTCAGTAACTACTCAGTCCTCATTACAGCTTCAGTAATCAGCAGTTGGATGCCGTTAA